>DAONEP010000019.1:0-52120 GCA_035403165.1 Bacteroidales bacterium
AACTAAAGTGCCTGCAATAAATTGCAGGGTTTTAACCAGTTAATAAGATAATAAAACTCAAAATTAGAAATTCGTTTGAGAAATGGCCGGATTAAAAGAGCTAAAACCGTTCCTGTTTCAACCCGGTTTTGTTAACGTTTATTAACACTTCTTAACGTTTTTGATCATCCATCGGCCTGATTTGGTGATAACTTTGATAACCGAAAGTAAACATTAAAACAACCAAAAAATGAAACGCCTTATCGATAATCCGGGCATCCTCATTACCCTGATTATGTTCATTGCTGCTTTTTCGGCCGGAAATTATGCTTCGGCGCAGGAAAAGGAAGGCTCCGTACCTGACGGTAAATCGTCAATATCCATCCATATCTCGAAAGATGATAACGGGAAAATGATAAAATTTGATACAACTTTTGAGGCTGGCAGCGATTTTGACGTCGACGCTTTTCTGGACGAAAAAGGCATCGGCATGAAACAGCCCCATCCGGATGCAGACCGCGATTTTGAAATGTTCAATTTTGATTTCCCGGAAATGGGCGAACCATTTACACAGTTCCCGGACAGTCTGCTGAATGATTCGCTGATGTTCCGTTTGCAGCGCAGGTGGGAAGACCTTTCTGAAAGCTTCCCAAAATGCCCGGATATGGAGGGGGATTTCAGGATCGAAGCGCCCGGTCAGGGTCAGTGTCCGCGCCGTTCGGACGCAGACCGTAAAAACAACGAAATGCCGGGTTGCTGCCCTTTATACCATGACAATCCTCAGGGCATGATGTTTCCGCAATTACCGGGAATGGATCTGGCGCCTTTTATCGGATACGGCCATCCTGAGAAAATAATAGTCCATAAAAAGAGGCACGGAAAAAAAGTGGTGATCACCTTCAACGACGACATGGAAAGTTACATGGATGACGCCATGGCCATCCCCGGCAATTTTCGTTGCCCCAGCATGGAACAACACCACCGATATATAAAAACCAGACCCGGCCACAGGGAACAGATGGAAATGAAGGTCAAGAAAAGCAAACCCGCCCAAAAAGACAAACAGGTTATTATCATCGAAAAGAGGTCAGAAGAGGAACAGGAGTAACATCCTGAATAAAAAAGCCCGGTTGGTTACTCTTCCGGGCTTTTTCTTATCCGGGGCAATACTATTTTGCCGGAGGCGCAAGCAATTCGGCGATTTTTAACTGCAATGCTTCACCGCGCAGGTTCGACGCTACGATTTTCCCTTCTTTATCCAGAAGGAAATTCGCGGGTATCGACATTACGCCATAAAGGTTAGAAGCCTTATTATTCCATCGCTGCAAATCGCTGACTTGCGTCCAGGTAAGCCCGTCCTTCCGGATGGCCTCAAGCCAGGGGCCTTTTTCACCGTCAAGCGAAACGCCGAGGACATCAAAGCCTTTGCTGTTAAACTTCTTATACGCCGCCACCACATTCGGATTTTCATGCCGGCACGGGCTGCACCAGGAGGCCCAGAAATCGACCAGCAGTACTTTTCCTCTGAACGAGGCGAGCGAAACCGGCTTCCCGGCGGTATCGTTCAGGCTGAAATCAGGGGCAATTTTGCCGGGCTGCACGGCCGTCAATGTGCTGATGCGCTCCTTCAGGTTCACAACATATTTCGATTTAGCCAGCGACGTATCAAGGGCTTTGTCTATTTCTTCAAATTCCTGAAGACTGTACAGATAGGCATTGCTCATGGCCAGGTAGGGCGCAACGACGCTTTTACCGTTCTTAAGGATAAAGTTCTTCTGAAAAGCCGTCTGGAGTCCCTGAACCGAATCGTAGCGGTTTTCGGCTCTCCTCTGCGCAGCGGTGTCATTGGCAGCCTCTGCTTCCTGGTAACGCGTGTATTCATTCTCCATCAGCGTTTCAAACTCTTTCTCCTTGGCCTTGTAACTCAGAAACAATTCCTGCGACGGCGAACCGGCGACCTTAGATTTCGGGATGCTGTCGGCATAAAGGGTAGCCGTCATCGTTGAATTTTCGAGGAAGAAATTCACAAATCCTTCTTTCCCTTTCAGCATGAGGTAGTACATTTCCGGCATTTCCAATGTGCCGGTAAGGACAAATTTCCCTTCGGTAACGGCTGCCGAGTCTATGGTTTTCATGTCGTAACCATCGCGCGTTTTTAGAAGTACCCAGCCGGTATCGGCTCCGGTAACGGTCCCGTTGATGGTATATCCGGGCTGTTTTTCGTGTTTGCAGCCCCACATGACTAAGGCGGACAGCATGCCGAGAAAAAGAATTTTTTTCATTTTGATCATTTTGGTGGTTATGGAAATAGTGGACCCTGTAAAATTAGGAATTATACCCTAACCCCAAAATATCCTTTTGGCTGTTGGCTTTTAGCCATTAGCCTGCCGTCTTACCCACAACCTTGCCCAGGCAGGTAAACTTTTAGCGTTTAGCGTTTTGTGTTCTGTATTCTGCGTTCTGCGTTCTGCGTTTTGCGTTCTGTGTTCTGCGTTTTGAGTTTTGGCTATGGGCTTTTGGCCGTTAGCCATTAGCTCTTAGCTTTTAGCCATGGACCGTTGGCCTCGCCTCATATCCTGAGACTACCTTAGCCTTACTATTCCGCGAGGAGTTTTAAGCCATGCGGGCTTAAAACGACGAAACGGTCTCCCCGCCTTATCGGAATATTTGTTCAACTCCCCGCGCGCCGACTCTCACCCTTTTCCTTTTCACTTTCAACCTTACTAACCCGGCTGTGTTCGGGACAAACTCCGCATGATTCACAAGGTGATTCAGGAACTACACCCCTTTACGGAACGAGGACTTTTCAGCCCGCCAACTGAGCCTGATTCAAAGAAGGAAACCGGGATAACCGGGGCGGCCCGGCCGGGGGTCAGCGCTTTTCCCTGTGCGAAACGAAGATATATTCGATCAGGATAACAAAAAGGACCGTGAACAACGAACTAACGATAACCCGCAGCAGCGTCCTGAAAAATTCGGTAAAAGAAAAGACATCGAGGTAATTCAAGGCGGCATGATGCAGAAAAACCACGATAGAAGCATACGATACAAACCATTTGAGCCCCATATCGCGGATCGTCGGAAATTTTGATGAATCCGATTCGTCGTGTTTGCCAACCAGTCTGATGATGGCGGGACGCGCAAATCCGGCAAAAACCGTGGCTGCGGTATGCAGGCCCGGAGTGCCGGAAAAAAGGTCAACCGTCAGTCCTGTGATAAAACTCAGTGCCAGCAGCAGCCAGCCGGGAGTTTCAAAAGGCAGAAGGAGAATAAAGAGGATGTAGACAAAGGGGTTGAGATACCCGTAAAGGTTGATTTTATTAAACAGCAGCACCTGCAACAACAGGAGCAGGACAAACCGGATCACATTCTGAAATACGACTCTATTCATTGCCTTGTTCTTCGGTTGTTTCTTTAAGCTTATCCTGTTCCTCCTTCATCAGGCTTTTCACGACATAGACGTAATCGAGGCTGTTAAAATCGACGCTGAAAGCAAAAGGTATCACATAAAAATGTTCCCCCTGTTCAACCCTGTAATCCTTGATGGTGCCGAGCATAAGCCCTGCAGGGAATATGTTCGAGAAACCGCTGGTGACAATGGTATCGCCCCGCGAAAGCTTTACATGGGCCGGTATATCGGTCAGCGTGCCGATGGAATAATCAACTCCGTTCCAAACCACGGTGCCCATCTGGTTGTTTTTCTGAATGCGGGCGCTGATGCGGGTGTACTTATTGAGTACGCTCATCACCCAGGCAAAGTTTTCCGATACGCTCACGACGGTTCCGGCAATGCCATCCGGGGTAATCACCGCCATATCTTTTTCGATGCCGAAGCGCCGTCCTTTGTCAAGCATGATGTAGTTGTTGCGCTTGTTGGTTGAATTATGGATGACCCGGGCGACAATATATTTGTATTGCTGCCTGTACAGCGTATCGTTTTTCCAGAAGGTATTGGTATCGTTTTTCAGGAACGACATTCCGGAGCCCTGCCGTAGGATGGAATTCTCGATGGAGAGAAGTTCGTTGGTGCGGCGGAGCCTGAAATAGCCCGTAACATTGCTTGCCGAAGTATAAAACCTGCCCGTGATGTTGTTGCCTGCATTCAGCACTGCCGATTGCTGGTAATAGGTTGAATTGACGAACATGGTAATAGCCACTGCTTCCAGTACAACGAAAAGCAGTAAAAAATGGTACCGGACTATGAAGGCCAAGATGTTTCGCATGGATGGCTGCGGCGGTTACCTTTCCTGATGTTTATTTAATAAGAAAAGTAAATTTATCAAAGTTTTTAAGGGCGATTCCGGTTCCGCGGGCGACGGCATGCAACGGGTCATCGGCAACATGGACCGGGAGTTTCGTTTTGAGATGAATCCTTTTATCGAGTCCGCGCAGCAGTGATCCTCCGCCGGCAAGGTAGATACCGGTTTTGAAGATATCGGCGGCCAGTTCGGGAGGCGTCATTTCAAGGGCGTTGAGGACAGCCGCTTCGATTTTGGAGATTGATTTGTCGAGGGCATGGGCGATTTCGGCATAATTCACATAAATCTCCTTAGGTATCCCGGTGAGCATATCGCGACCGTGAACGGGATAATCGGGCGGCGGGTTATCAATCTCGGTAAGGGCGGCGCCGACTTCTATCTTAATCATTTCCGAAGAGCGTTCGCCGATGTTGATGTTGTGCTGTTTCCGCATATATTCCTCAATGTCGGCATTGAAATCGTCGCCGGCGATGCGGATCGATTTGTTGTTGACGATACCGCCCAGGGCGATAACGGCAATTTCGCTGGTACCGCCGCCTATGTCGATGATCATGTTGCCGGTGGGTTCCAGCACGTCGATGCCGATACCGATGGCGGCGGCCATAGGTTCATGGATAAGGCGTACTTCTTTGGCGCCGGCCTGTTCGGCCGAATCCTTCACAGCCCGTTCTTCCACCTCGGTTATACCCGAAGGAATGCAAATAACCATTCTTAAAGCCGGGGGAAAGAGGCTGCGGTTGGTGCCGATCATTTTGATGAATTCGCGGATCATGAATTCAGCCGATTGAAAATCGGCGATAACGCCATCCCGCAGCGGCCGGATGGTTTTGATATTTTCATGCGTCTTGCCGTGCATCATCTGGGCCTTTTTACCCACGGCAATCACTTTGCCGGTAGTGCGTTCGATGGCGATGATACTCGGTTCGTCAACAACTACTTTGTCATTATAGATAATAATGGAATTGGCCGTGCCAAGGTCCATTGCAATTTCTTTCGTGAGGAAGGAAAATAAGCCCATTGAGATTATGTGATTTCAGTTTCAGTAAAGTATTGCCAGCTTACACCTGGCTTTAAGTTGTCGGATTTTAGTGTTTAAAATGCCGTACGCCGGTAAATACCATGGCCATATCATGCTCGTCGCAAAACCTGATGCTGTCCACATCACGAACCGACCCGCCGGGTTCGATCACGGCCTTGACGCCTGCGTTAAAGGCGCATTCAACCGAATCGGCAAACGGGAAATATGCATCCGAAGCCATTACAGCGCCTTCCAGGCTGAACCCGAATTCGTGCGCTTTGCTGATGGCATGTTTCAATGCGTCTACCCGTGAAGTCATCCCGCAACCAGAGCCTAACAGTTGCCTGTTCCGTACAAGCACAATGGCGTTCGATTTCAGGTGTTTTACGGCAATATTGGCAAATAACAAATCGTCGACCTGTGAAGCCGAAGGGGCGTTACGGGTGACTACTTTCAGCATTTCAGGCGTTTCGGTAAAACGGTCTTTATCCTGTACCAGAACCCCGTTCAGGGCCGACCGGAACTGTGTTGCCTGAAAATCAGCATTTTTGCGCTGCAAAAGTATTCTATTTTTCTTTGATTTCAGGATTTCCAGTGCATTTTTTTCATACCCCGGGGCAATGACTATTTCCATGAACAGTTTGTTCATCTCTCCGGCGGTTGTTTCGTCAATCACCCGGTTGGTTGCCACAACGCCCCCGTAAGCCGAAACAGGGTCGGCGGCGAGCGCGTCAGTCCAGGCCTGTAACAACACTGGCCGGGTAGCAAGCCCGCAGGCGTTGGTATGCTTGATGACGGCAAAGGCAGGCCCGGCAAATTCATCAATCAGTGAGATGGCTGATTCAAGGTCCACGAGGTTGTTATACGAAATCTCCTTGCCGTGGAGCTGCTCAAAGACATCATCAAGGTTGCCGAAAAAGATTCCCTTCTGATGCGGGTTTTCACCGTAACGCAGCGTCCTGGCCGTCTGACTGCTCACCTTAAAGGCCTGAATTCCGGCATCCCGGTTGAAGTAGTTGAAGATAGCGCTGTCGTAATGCGAACTGATATCAAAAGCCCGGGCGGCAAACCTGTAACGGTCGGCCAGCGATGTAAGGCCTTTCTTTTCGTTCAGCAGGCTTATTAATTCGTTATACTGATCCGTTGAGGACACGATAACCACATCGTTATAATTCTTGGCTGCAGCCCGTATCAGCGAAATGCCTCCGATATCGATCTTTTCAACAATGTCGTTATGGCTTGCCCCCGAGGCAACCGTGGATTCGAAAGGATACAGGTCAACGATTACAAGGTCAATGGGCGGAATCCCGTAATTCTCTCGTTCGGCAACGTCACCGGGATTCTCACGGCGAAAAAGAATTCCGCCAAACACCGCCGGGTGAAGTGTTTTTACCCTTCCGCCGAAAATCGAAGGATACGTGGTAAGGCTTTCAACCGTGGTGCAGGGCAATCCCAGCGAACGGATAAAATCATACGTACCGCCTGTTGAATACATCACCACGCCAAGGCTGTTCAATAAGCGGGCAATGGCATCGATGCCTTCCTTGTGATAAACCGAAATCAACGCTGACCTGATGGGTTTTAGCTCTTCCATAATGGCTACCATATAAAGGATGCAAGTATATTAAAAAATGTGGCTGGTAAGGTCCGTTTCGCAAAATAATGAATACATCCCGGGGCAGTAATTACGAAAAGATGTAATTTTACGCTATGGGGCCAGGAGCAGGATTGGCCCTGAACCGGATTTTTATTCCACTTCTCAACCCATTATTGATGCTGTTTCTCCGTTTATTCCGCGAAAGCTATCACCTGGCGCTACAGGCCATCAGCGCGAATAAATTCCGCACTTTCCTGTCGCTCATGGGAATCACTATCGGCATATTCTCCGTAATTTCCGTGCTTACCGTCTTCGACAGCATCGAAATCACGATCCGCAAAAACATTGAATCGCTTGGCAGCAATGTGCTGTTCATCCAGAAATGGCCCTGGAGCATGGGCGGCGACGAATATCCCTGGTGGAAATACATGAACCGCCCGGAAGCCCGCGTCCAGGAAATGGATGAGATTCTGCGGCGCAGCTCGCTTACCGACGCAGCCGGCTATTATGTTGCTACAAATAAAAACGTAAAATACGAAGGAAATACTTTTGAAAACGCCACGATTGTAGCCGTATCGCATGATTACGACAAAGTGCAGGCCTTTAACATTGACGAAGGACGGTATTTTACCCCCCTCGAATCGCAACTGGGCCGGCCTGTTGCCA
This sequence comes from Bacteroidales bacterium, assembly GCA_035403165.1. Classification (GTDB taxonomy): domain Bacteria; phylum Bacteroidota; class Bacteroidia; order Bacteroidales; family UBA4417; genus UBA4417. The sequence goes on from DAONEP010000019.1 coordinate 7,520, forward strand.
TTGTCGGAAATAAGATTACCGCTGAAATCATAAAGGATGCCGATCCAATCGGGAAACGTATCCTGATTTTCGGGCAAAAAGTTGAAATTATCGGGACTTTTAAAAAAGAAGGCAACGATACTTTCGGGCAATCAAACGATGAATGGGTTATGTTACCTGTCAATTTCGGGAGGAATTTCCTGGACCTGAACAGTGATAATATCGAATCGGCCATCCTGGTCAGAAGCAAACCCGGCATCCCTAACGATGCATTACATGATGAACTGACGGGCATTATGCGTTCCGTAAGGAAGCTAAAGCCATCGGCTGAAGATAATTTCGCCATCAACGAAATGAGCATCATCACCCAGGGATTCGACAAAATTTTCAGGGTCATAGCGCTTGTCGGATGGATTGTAGGCGGTTTTTCGTTGCTGGTGGGCGGTTTCGGGATTGCCAACATCATGTTTGTTTCGGTGAAAGAGAGAACCGCCCAGATCGGCATCCAGAAATCCCTCGGGGCAAAGAACTATTTCATCCTGCTGCAATTTCTTTTCGAAGCCGTTTTCCTTGCTCTGATGGGCGGGATTTTAGGTTTGCTGATTATTTACCTTGGAACCGTTATTGTTTCGAATGCAGCCAACATGACGCTGGTACTCACATCAGGCAACATTATCCTCGGACTGTCGGTTTCGGCATTTATCGGGCTGGTTTCAGGTTTGTTTCCGGCTTGGGCGGCCTCGCGTCTCGACCCGGTTGAAGCCATGCGGTCAACGTTCTAAAGGCAGGATCCTTCATCCTGGTTTTTCACATGCTGCCGGTCCGGCTGACCGGTATTTTGATTTGCTCATCATCATTGAAATTTCAATGTTTTTATAAGAGCGGTGTCCATATTTCCTTTTTTATAACTTTGTGAGATTACAATACCTTATGGAAAAACGCTGGGTTTTTAAAGAGAACGGAAATACAGAGTTGGTCAGGGACCTGGCTGCAAGTTTATGCATTGACGAACCGTTAGCCGGGCTGCTGGTTCAAAGGGGCGTCACATCCTTTGAAGAAGCCCGTAATTTCTTCCGCCCTGATTTGCAGAACCTGTACGATCCTTTTCTTCTTAAAGATATGGACGTTGCCATCAGCCGGATTGAAAAAGCCCGCGATGCCGGCGAAAAAATCCTGGTTTACGGGGATTATGATGTGGACGGCACATCGGCCGTAGCATTGGTATATACTTTTTTCAGGAAGCAGGGATTCGAAAATCTTGATTTCTATATCCCAAACCGTTACAGCGAAGGATACGGCATCTCTTTCCAGAGCATCGATTTTGCCGCTGACAATGGTTTCGCTCTCGTGATAGCCCTTGATTGCGGAATTAAAGCTGTTGAAAAAGTAAAATACGCCCGTGACAAAGGCATTGATTTCATCATCTGCGACCACCACCGGCCCGGCGATGAACTGCCCCCTGCTGTGGCTGTCCTCGACGCCAAACGCGAGGATTCGGTTTATCCTTTCAATGAACTTTCGGGCTGCGGGGTTGGCTTTAAACTCATCCAGGCATACGCCAAAAAAACAGGCATCGCTTTCGATAACCTGTACGAATACCTTGACCTGGTAGCCGTCAGCATCGCCTCCGATATTGTTCCTATCACCGGTGAAAACCGCATCCTGGCTTACTTCGGATTAAAACTTATCAACTCGAAGCCCCGCCCCGGGATTGAAGCCATCCTGAACGTTGCCAATATCATTCGCCGGGAAGAGACCGAAAACGGGCCGGTAACCGAAACGGGCATTTTCACCAGGGAATTGACGATCAACGACGTGGTATTCGTCATCGGCCCCCGGATCAACGCTGCCGGCAGGATTGAAAGCGGGCGGAATTCCGTGCAACTGCTCATAAGCCAAAGCCTTGCCGACGCCGAAAGCATCGCCCGGCAGATCAACGATTTCAACATCACCCGCCGCGACCTTGACTCCCAGATCACCCAGGAAGCGCTCGATATGATAGCTGCCGATAAAAATTTACAGGGATTACGTTCAACGGTCGTCTTCAACGAAAGCTGGCACAAAGGGGTAATCGGAATCGTAGCCTCGCGTCTCACGGAATTATACTACCGCCCGACTGTGGTGCTCACCCAGTCAAACGGTTTGATCACCGGTTCGGCCCGATCGGTCAAGGATTTCGACATCTACGATGCCATCGATGCGTGCAGCGACCTGCTGGAACATTTCGGCGGACACACCTATGCCGCCGGCCTTTCACTGAAACCCGAAAATCTTAAACCTTTCAAGGAAAGATTCGAACAAATTGTAGCCTCCTCCATCGAAGACCGGATGCTTGTGCCCGAAGTTGAAATCGACCTGATCCTCGACCTCCACCAGATCACCCCGAAATTTCTGCGCATATTAAAACAATTTGCCCCTTTCGGCCCCGGAAATATGTCGCCGGTATTTATGACCCCGCGTACGCGTGATACAGGCTATGCGCGCATCGTAGGCAAAAACCATGTAAAAATGACGGTTTTCCAGGAATCGGTCCGCAGCGATCCATTCTCCTCCATAGCCTTTCAACAGGGGGATAAATATAACAGGATACAGAAAGGATTGCCGATGGACATCTGTTACCATATTGAAGAAAACGAGTGGAACGGCAACAAATCCATCCAGCTCAATATTAAAGATATACGGTTCTCGGCAGAATAATAACCGCTCCCATCGCACGGAATATTTACAGCCGGACGGTTTTTTTCACCCAAAGAGCCGAAAGACGCCACCGTTCCATTCCCCGTTGCATGGCCGCTCCCTTAATCAACCCTGAGCACCAACCCCTTCAGATATTCTCCTTCAGGTTGAAAAATATTTATCGGATGATCGCCCGACTGCCCTAACTGTTCCAGCACCCGGACGCTCCGCCCCGACTCTATGGCAGCAGCGGCTACTGCCGCGTTGAATTGTTCCCGGCTCACAACCTGTGAACATGAAAAGGTAAATAAGATACCGCCGGCTGCGATTTTCTTCATAGCTGACGCATTCAGCGAGGTGTATCCCCTGATGGCGTTGTGGCGCGACGAAGTATTTTTGGCGAATGCCGGCGGGTCAAGAATGATCATATCATACTCCCCCTGTTTCATGGTTTCAAGGTACTGCCTGGCATCCGTGGCAAAGACTAAGTGGCGGTCGCCGCCAAAACCATTGATGGCAGCATTTTTTTCGGCCAATTTACATGCCGGCGCCGAACTATCGACTGAATGAACAAGTTCCGCGCCCGATTTGAGGGCATATACCGAAAAGCCCCCGGTATAGCTGAACATATTCAGCACCTTTCGGCCCCTGGCATATAAGCCGGCTTTCTTCCTGTTTTCACGCTGGTCGAGGAAGAAACCGGTCTTCTGGCCTCCTTCAATATCAACAACAAACTTACAACCGTGTTCCGCGGCGATAACATCGCTGCTACCGCCGGTGAGCCAGCCATTTTGCACCCTCAGACCGGTATTTTTAAAGAGTGATTCCGAACTTTTATCATAGATGCCGGAGAGTTTCCCGCCATAAATCTGCATGACGGCTTCCGCAAGATCCTGCCGCGCCTGGTACATTCCGGCAGAATGCGCCTGAAGAACCGCAACCGAATCATAAACATCAACGATTAAACCCGGCATACCGTCGCCTTCGTTATGAACCAGCCGATAACAATTCGTATCAGGATTTGAAACCAGGTTCAGCCCTTCACGAAGGGAATAAGCTTTTCTGACCTGTTTGTACCAGAATTGCCGGTCAATCGGCTGCCTTTCGAAAGTCAGGATTTTTACGGCAATGGAACTATCCTGAAAATGGCCTGAAGCAAGGTATTTCCCATTGGAACCAAACACTTCGACGATGGCGCCATCTTGCAGGTTTTCACTAACAGACGCTATGGCTCCCGAAAAGATCCAGGGATGAAAACGCAATACCGGCACCTCTTTGCCGGGTTTCAGGATAACTCTGGGATAATCCATCGCAACAAAATTTGTCACAAAATTAATTATTGGCCTTATATTTGCATTAAAAGCGATTAAATTCATTGTCCGCATTTTGAAATTCAACATGTTAGGCAATAAACAAACAAAAACCTGCAATTAATCGTATATTTGCTCGTTATTCATTCATCCTAAATCAATTCACCCAATGAAGAGAACCCTTTTCCTTCTTATTATTCCGGCGCTATTACTAACCACCAGTTGCAACAAGCAAAAAGAGGAAATTGCCCGGCTCAAAGCAAAAAACGACAGCCTTCTCACGCTCAAATTCACGAGTGATACCACTGTGATTGAATTTGTGAAAGCCTTCAACGACATTCAGGCTAACCTTGATTCGATCAAACAGAAAGAAATGATCATAACGAAAAGCACCGAAGGCACTACTGAGTTGAAACAGAATGCCAAGGACCAGATCAGCAGCGACATCAATTCAATCTATCTGTTGCTGAAAAAGAACAAGGAGATGGTTGCCGCATTGCGCGCCAAACTGAGCAAATCGGACAAGCGCATTGTTGAGCTCGAAACCATGATTGATAACCTGAACAAACAGATTGAATCGAAAGACCTGGAAATTGCCGACCTGAAAGAATCGCTCAGCAAACTTGATATCAAGGTTAAAGATCTGAGTTCACAGGTAGACAACCTGAATGCAACCGTTGATAACCTGAGTTCCGATAACAAGGCCAAGCAGCAGGCCATCGACGAAAAGACCACTGAACTGAACACGGCATATTATGTGATCGGGACAAGTTCCGAACTGAAGGCCAAGAATATCATCACCCGGGAAGGCGGATTTATCGGCATTGGCCGTACCAGTAACCTGAAGAACCTCGTAAACATGGACAACTTTACGAAGATCGACATCACCAAGGTTCATGAAATTCCCATCATGAAATCGAAGGTTACCCTCATCACAACCCATCCGTCAAATTCGTACAAACTGGAAGGGGAAAAACCTGTTGAAAAGCTGGTCATCACCGACCCGAAGGCTTTCTGGAGCATTTCGAAATACCTGGTCATCAGCGCCAAGTAACATCCTCCTGATATAATAAAAAACCGGCTCATCTGGCCGGTTTTTTTTATTTCAGTGGATTTCTTATCTGGTATAAATCACTGACCGATATCCCAAATTTAAAGAAAAGCGAGGTATCTTAAGTACCGGTCAATGAATGGATCCTTCGGGCTTTATTCGATTAACACCTTTTCTTTGTTGTAATCAACTTCCCTGATCACTTTGCCGTTGGCATCATAAAAGCGCCAGATTCCAACTTTATTGTCGGCGCTATAATTGCCTTCGAAATACAGTTTTCCGTTCTCATAATATACTTTTCCCATTCCGTCGCGTTTGCCATCCTTGAAATCCCCTTCACTCCACAGGTTACCGTTTTCGTACCATGCTTTCCACACGCCGCTGCGCTTCATCTTGGTAAACTCGCCTTCCATTTTTTTGTTTTTGTTGGCGTAAAATTGCTGTTCACGCACAACCTGTCTTTCTCCATTCACTTTTTCGTAATATTTCACCACTTTCGGCGAACCGTCTTCGTATTTTTCTTCAATCACTTTTTTAGGGCCGCAGGCAAAGGCCAGGCTTGCTAAAAGGATCAGCACCAATGTTTTGTAAAGTCTCATTTCCTGTTAAATGTTAATCGTTTACCGGTAAACGAATGATCGAATTTACCGTTTTCATAAATTAAATTTCCGTTTACAAAGGTATGGGTTACCTGCGAATTAAACGTAATTCCTTCGAAAACCGACCAGCCGCATTTGTAAAGTATATTACCGGGATCCACGGTCCACGGGGACTGAGGATCAACAATAACAAGGTCGGCAAAATAACCGGGGCGCAGATATCCGCGTCTTTCTATGTTGTAGCAGTCGGCAGGGGCATGGCACATTTTTTCCACTACTTTTTCCAGTGTAATCTTCCCCAACCTGCACATTTCGAGCATAGCCGGAAGGGAGTGCTGCACCAGCGGCGTTCCCGACGGGGCTTTAAAATAAGACTGTTTTTTTTCGTCCGGTAAATGGGGCGCATGATCGGTGGTCACAATATCCAGCTTGTTATTGAGCAACCCCCTGAGTAATTCTTCCCGGTCGGAAGCCGTTTTTATGGCGGGATTTACCTTGATCTTCGTTCCGAGCCTCTGATAATCTTCGTCGCAAAACCACAGGTAATGCACACATGCCTCGGCTGTTATGCGTTTCTGCGAAAGAGGGAGCCCATTTTCCAGCAACCGCATCTCCGCGGCAGTGGATACATGGGCAATATGTAACCGCGTATTGAACTTTTGTGCCAGCTTCACGGCCTGTTCCGACGACTTGTAACATGCTTCCGAACTCCTGATCAGGGGATGCATACTTACCGGCACCTCTTCCCCGAATTTTTCTTTCATCAGGGCGCTGTTATACCGGATCATCGCTTCATCTTCGCAATGGGCAACAACGGGCACCGGCGAACGTTCAAAAATTTCCTCCAGCACATGCGCGTTATCAACCAGCATATTGCCGGTCGAAGAGCCAAAAAACAGCTTGACTCCGCCGACAATCCCGGGATTGGCATTTTCAATTTCGCGGATGTTGTCATTGGTCGCACCCAGGAAAAATGAATAATTGACAAGCGATTTTGCCGAAGCCAGCGAACACTTTTCTTCCAGCAAATCAAGTGTGGTTGTCTGAGGCACTGTATTGGGCATTTCCATGAAGGAAGTAACGCCGCCGGCAGCCGCAGCGCGGCTTTCGGTAAAGATGTCACCTTTCCGGGTTGCGCCCGGTTCACGAAAATGAACATGACAGTCGATAACGCCGGGAATCAGCAACTTTCCCCCGGCATCAAAAATTTTGCCGGTTACAGGTTCCTTTAAACCGCTTTCGCCAATTTGCGCAATTACCCCGTCCCGAATGGTTATCCATCCGTTGTATTTACGTCCCTCATTGACAATGAACGCATTGCGTATAGTGAATACATTTTCCATAGACTTGTTTCAGGTCTTGATTACAAAGATATTCAAAAGAGTGGCGTATCTTTGCACGAGTGTTGAATGAATGATATCCGGCGCATGTACTCTCGTAAACTGTTCTTACTCTCAATCTCCTTTCTCATTGCTTTTCAGGTCAACGCTCAAATAGGCGGACTTTCCGTATCGAAGTTAAACTCCTTTTGTGCGGATGCCGTTGACCGTCACCAACTTATTGTTGAACCCGGTTTTTCGTATACTACCAGCAAAAAACACTGGAATAACAACAGTGATCTTTTACGGATATACTCCACCAACGACAGCCTGAATGCTGAAGCCGGGCTCCGTTTTCGCTTCACTTACGGCGTTTCCGATAATCTTGAAATCGGTGTTACGGTCCCCGCCGACATGTCTACGAGTAGCTGGGGCGTTAAATATCTTTTATTCCAGGATGAAAAATACGGGTTTGCTGCTATTGGCGGGGTGAATTATCCTTTCGGAAAAGGCGCCATCAATAAAAAAGACGCTGAAAACGCTATACAGGGCGGCTTGGGCGCCGTTTTCACCTGGTCGCCGACGGAAACTTTCTCAGCCGATGTTACGCTGCAAGCCGCAAAATACATACCGGAACCTGAATACTCATCCGAAGGATATTTTTCGTTGTCGGCCGATGCCGGGTATTACCTGTTTAACGGCAACCTGCTGGTTGCAGCCGGACTCGGGTACCAAAAATACTTCTCTGATAACCTGAAACAGTATTCCTTTACCCTGTACCCCGGTATTGCCATCAACACGGGTAAGAATTTCTGTATAACCCTTATCCACTCTTTTGACCTGGCAGGCAGGAATACCGATAAACAGCAAATTACGGATGTTTCGTTTACCTTAACCCTGGATTAAACTGTAAATACCGGATTATAAACATCGCAACCCGCGCTCATCCCGATCTTATGAGCCGGTCATGATTTTACACTGCCAGATATCCTTTTACTCATCCTGATCATAATGCCGCTGATAAGCCCTGAAAGCCACGGACTTTCCGGTTTATTTGCTACTCCCGGCCGCCAGGCATTTATCCGGCGGCCCGAGTGAATACAAGGATTCATCAGGAATTATAAAAAAAACTCCCTGTACAGGACAAGGAGTAAAATGTTTGCGTCTCTGATGCTTACATGAAAGCAGGGAAGAACCCGCCGGAACTTTCCCGGCAATTCTTTCTGCCTGTTTAGGCAGCCCTGGGCCCTATCTTTTTAAACCGCAGGCTTATCACCCCGAAAAAGGCTTCTTTAAAGATTTTTGAACTCATCTTGGAGGTTCCTTCGGTACGATCGGTGAATATGATCGGTACCTCCACCAGGTTGAACCCAAGACTCCATGCGGTATATTTCATTTCAATCTGAAAAGCATAACCCATGAATTTGACAGCATCCAGATCAATGGTTTCCAGTACTTTGCGGGTATAGCATTTGAAACCGGCGGTAGTATCGTAAATGGGCATCCTGGTTACCAGCCGGACATATTTTGAAGCGAAATACGACATCAGAACCCTTCCCATTGGCCAATTGACCACGTTGACGCCTTTCACGTACCGCGAACCGATCGACATATCAGCGCCATACGAAGCGCAGGCGTCATAAAGACGGAGGAGGTCGTCGGGGTTATGCGAAAAGTCGCAGTCCATCTCAAAAATGTAATTGTAATCGCGTTCGAGCGCCCATTTAAAACCGGCGATATAGGCTGTTCCAAGTCCCATTTTGCCTTTTCTTTCAAGAATGAAAAGCCGGCCTTCATATTCAGGCATCAGGCTGTGAACAATCTTACCGGTACCATCGGGTGAATTATCCTCAACTATGAGCAGATCAAACGGTTTAGACAACGAAAAAACCTTACGGATCATCTTGGCGATGTTTTCTTTTTCGTTGTAAGTAGGAATGATTACGAGACTGTCGGACACGATCGGTTATTTTTGGTAACGAAAGTATGGATTTATTTCAAAAAGAGAATCGTTATTAGTCAATTATTTGAAGCCGGCATCAATTGTTTCTTATCATCTTCAGCATACATAAGCCTTTGGTGGTATTTACCCTCACGAGGTAAACGCCTGCCGGAAGTTCACTTACCGGAAGCACGGCCGAGGATTGCCTCACCATACCCCCGGCGGAGAACCTGCACACCCCTGACATGTCATAAACGCTGATGCTTTCAATATAGGCTGAAGCATCTTTCATATCGATGTTGACATAATCGGAAGCCGGATTTGGATAACAAACGAGAGATGAAGCGCCGGCGGCGATTTCTTGCACAGCCAGAATTCCGCCATTTCTCATGAACCGTGAAGCAAACTCCTGGAAATAGAGGTTCACCAGGCCGGCATCATGGATTACCAGCGTGTTTTCATCGTTGCGGGTATCGGCGCTTGTGCTCCAGTTGTGTGAGCCGGTAAGCACCTGCGGGTCCGATGATGCGTCTTTCCGGTCGATAAGAACATATTTGTTATGTTCAAGCCCGGAAGTATATTTATCGGAAGTGAAGTGCGTTCCCAATCCGTGTAAAACATTTGCAACAGCGGGATAGTTTGTCAGATCGCTCTCGCTGTCAATAATCATATTCACTTCAACCCCGGCGTTCACCCGATCCTGTATTGCATTGGCGATATCGGTGCGGGTTATGATAAAAACGGCGGCATCAACATTGGAGGAAGCAGAACCGATGCTTTCGATAATACGGTCGTTAACGCCATCCGAAGGGCTGAAATAGCTCTCAACGTCTTTTCCCCCGATAATAAACTGGTGAGGAGTGTTGTCTTTTTTATAAGGCCCGAAACGGGCATTGGCTGCTGAAGGCGTCATATCCTGCGAACCCCACATTTCTTCAAATTCAAGGGTGTACGCTTTTGCCAGACTCTGGTCGTTGATGATGATAACATTGTTGGCGTCGCTGCTAAGCTGCTGGCCGGTCATGTTGGTGGAACCGGTCCAAACAATGGCATCCGCTGGATTTGGAGAACCGGAATCAAAAACAAAAAATTTGTTGTGCATGATTCCGTAATCACTCCCGTCGGGACTGGCCAGTTTGGGAATGGAAGGCACCCACTGCATCGAGGTATTGGAAGTATTGCTGTTGTAAACAATCCTTACTTTGACGCCTCGCTGTACAGCCTGATTCAGGGCATACGGAATACGGTCGAGGGTGAAATTGTACATGGCCATATCAATGGTATAGCCGGCCCGGTTGATGTATGCAATGAGTGTATCCTCCACTTTTGTCCCCAGCGAGATGGCTGACGGGCCCGAAGCAAACGAAACATCCACGTTGCTGGTAAAATAGGCTTTCATCCAGCCCGGCGATAAAGATTGGGTAATAAACACCCTGACCGGTGCAAAGGCGGTATCGGTACCGCTTGCGCTGAAAGCCTTCACATAAAACAGTTCGGATGCCTGCGCTCCGGTGATATCAACCGAATGGTAAGTCGTATTTCCGGCGGAGGACAATTGGCCGAGTTCAAGCTGAGGGGTATTGCCATAAAAAATTCCGGAACTTGCAGCCACATCGGTAATCCATGAAACCGTTAAGCCTGATGTAGAAATGTTTTCGGCACGGGGCAAATCCGTAATGTTTACGCTGATAATTCCGCCGGTGATGTCGGATTGCCCGCGCAACAGCAACTGGTAATCGCTTTGGTACTGGGAACAGATGCCCGTCAGGCTGATCTCATTGTATGGAATGGAGGTGCCGATAAGCGGGTGGCCCGGACGAACATAGACCGCGCCTTGCTGCCCTCCCGATGTGAAAGTATATGTCCCCGCGTCGAAGGAGCTTCCCTGTCCGGCATCGAAGGCAACGTTGCTGATCTGCACGAGTTGAGACTCATTGCTTTCTGAAAGTTGTGACGGGGTGATTTGCAGGGGAACGGGAAGCGGGTTTCCGGATGAGTTGATGGTGAAAGAACTGACAGGGCTTATCTCCAGCAGGTTATAATAATTTTTCAGGGTACCGGTCACCGTAATTTGCTGACCGGCCTGAACACTCCCCAGCGAATTTCCGTAAACTGCAATGCCCGCCGTGGAATCCTGGATATAACGAATGGCGCCCAGTTCATCCCCGTTGATTACAATACCGCTGACGGTCACTGTTGTTCCGGACGAGAGCAGGCGGGCTTCAGCAATGGTCGTTTGTCCGTAAACAGCCAGTGAAAAAAACATCAGAACTATAGACGCGAGTCGTTTCATTGTTCGGAATCCCTTGCAGGATCATTCTTGAGATGTTAATTTTATTTTCAGGCAAGTATGCCGTAAAAATGAGACGAATCAATGGACTTCTTTGACAATCACTGTGTAAACCGGCAGGTGATCGCTGTATCCTCCTTCGTAGGCGCCACCGGCATAGGTGCGGAAAGGATAACCTGCATACTGTCCTTGCTGAGATATCAGGTATGGTTTGTTGAATACTTTTGTTTTCAGCCAGTACCAGGACCCGGATTTTTTATCAAGCAACGGGGCTGAAAGGATGGTTTGGTCGAACAGGTTCCAGGAATCGCGGTAAGCCAGGGAACCAATCCCCTCTTTATACATCTTCCACATGGGATTAAAAAGCATTTTCTGCTTCACTTTCTGTTCACGGCCTTCGGCGCCCAGGATCACATTTACGCTTTCATCTACCGGATCGTCGTTCAGGTCGCCCATGATCACTATTTTTGCATTTCTGCTCACCCTGAATAATGAATCGGCGAGGCTTCGCGTCAGCCGGGCAGCTTCAGCCCTGAATGGCGGCAGATTCCCGCGCGAAGGCCAGTGGTTCACAATCACGCTGATGGTATCGCCTTCAAGCAACCCTGTAACTACAAGCTGGTCGCGCGACCTCCAGTGCTCATGACCGGGCATCAGCAACCTTGCCGACACCGTGTTGATAACGGTGAAATCATGTTTCCGGTACAGCAGGCCTACGTCAACGCCACGGTAATCGGGTGAATCATAATGAACAATTCCATACCCGGAATTAGCCAGGGCCGGCATATTAATAAGATCTTCCAGCACTTTGCGATTTTCAATTTCGGACACGCCGATCAATGTAGGACCGCCTTTGATATACTCTTCCCCAATCTGAGAAATCACCTTCGACATGTTGGCGAGTTTTTTCTGGTAACGTTCGTCCGTCCACTTATTTACGCCTTCCGGCAGGAATTCTTCGTCGTTGATGAGGGTGTCATTAACGGTATCAAAGAGGTTTTCGAGATTGTAAAAAGCAATGGTGGCAACTTTTGCTTTCTGTTGTTGCGCTAATGACGGAATGTGCGCCAGGAGCATGAAAGCCCCGGCCGCGAACAGGAACAGGAGTTTTTTATTAGTCATCATGGATTTGGAATTCACTGGCAAAATTACCGTTTTATTCATCACGATGAACATCAGGGGAAATTGCTGGAATTGAGACCACATTAACCAATAATTTACTTTTTTTTTGTTCATTTGTACTCCCGTAAATTAGCCGCTCAAAATTAAAGTCATTCAGTATTTACAGCTAAAATCTACACATGAAGTTCTTCAACGCACTAGTCGTATTTTTCCTTCTTTCTGCAACGGCATTTGCCCAATCGTATAGCATTTCCGGCGTTGTTAAGGAAGGACTTACGGACAAGCCGATCATCCATGCCACAGTCGGGGCCGGATCTGTGACCGGTTATACCAATGACGACGGTTCCTTCAGGCTGCACGGAATCGCCGGAGGAAAATATACGCTCATCGTTACCATGGCGGGTTATGAAACGCTTTCGGTACCGGTAACAGTGGCCGATGGGCCTGCCGATGTAGGCAAATTACAAATGCAGCCATCGCGGGCTCAGGGAGAATCGGGCGTTGCCGAGATCACTATCGGCGACGATGGTGATGAGAATAACGAGGCTGTTTCGGGCCTGCTGCATTCATCCGACGATATATTTGTAAACACATCTTCGTACACTTTCAGTTCCATGTTTTTCAGGCCCCGCGGCTATGATTCGGAATATGAAACCGTGCTTATCGACGGCATTCCGTTCAACGATGCCGAAACCGGACGCGCCGTATGGGGCGAATGGGGAGGGCTCAACGACGTGATGCGCAACCGTGAATACATCAACGGATTGCAGCCGGGCAACTTTTCGCTGGGCAATCTGGGCGGTTCCTCCTATATCACCACACGGGCTTCGAAACAGCGCAAGCAAACCAAGCTTTCCTATTCACTCTCAAACCGTTCCTACACCAACCGCATCATGTTTACCTATTCAACCGGCATGATGAAGAACGACTGGGCCGTTACGGTGAGCGGTTCACGGCGCTGGAGCGAAGAAGGCTATGTTGAAGGCACCTTTTATGACGCTTACGCATGCTTCCTGGGCGTGGAGAAAAAAATCAATTCCAGGCACAGCCTTTCATTTTCCGGCTTTGCTTCCCCTACCCGCCGCGGGATGAACTCCGCCTCGGTGCAGGAAGTTTACGACCTTGTCGGGTCAAACTATTACAATGCCAACTGGGGTTACCAGAACGGAGATAAGCGGAATGCCCGGATACGGACCGTCAATGAACCGAAGCTCATCCTGAGCGAATACTGGACCATTGACGAAAAAACTACCTTAACCACTTCCCTGTCGTACAGTTTCGGGAAAACAGGGACTACCGGCCTGAACTGGTACAATTCGAGAGACCCGCGGCCCGATTACTACCGCAACCTCCCGAATTATATGCAAGATCCGACCGATACGCTTAATTCTGTTGTGCAGGCTGCCATTATTGACGCCTGGAAGAACGACCCTTCCGTAAGCCAGATTGACTGGAACCGGCTTTACCAAACCAATTACCTGGCCAACCTCGAAGGAAAACAGGCGCGCTATATCCTTGAAAACAACATAACCGCCCAGAACCAGTGGTATCTCACTTCGCGCATCAACAGGCAAACCGGAGAGCACAGCAACTTCAGCGGCGGCATTGAACTCAACCATTACAAAGGTTCTCACTATAAAATTCTGGAGGACCTGCTGGGCGGAAAATACTGGGTGGATATCGACCAGTTTTCGGAACGGGATTTCAAAACCGACAAGGAAAAATTGCAGAACGACCTGAACAATCCGAACAGGGTGATCCGGGAAGGCGACCGTTTCGGTTACAACTACGACCTCCTGAGCAATACTGCAAACCTGTGGGGACTCCTGGAACTCAATTATCCTCATTTCGATTACTATATCGGCGCGGCTTTCGGTGGTACCCAATACTGGCGTGAGGGCTTTATGCGCAACGGAAGGAATCCCGATAACTCATACGGCGTTTCGGAGAAACAATCAACGCTGACGTACGACATTAAGGCAGGCTCGACCTGGAAGGTTACCGGCCGTCATTTTGTAACGGCCAATGCAGCGTATATCATGCGTCCGCCGTTGCTGCGCGACGCGTATATTTCGCCTCGTACCGGCGCCGACCTGACCCCCGGCATTACCGACGAAAAAATACTTTCGGGCGATATTTCCTATGTAGCCCGCTTTCCAAACTTCAACGCACGGGTCACCCTTTATGAGACCTTCTTTAAAGATTACTCCAAAATACTCCGTTTCTACGCCGACGATTTCGAAACTTACGTAAACATGGCCCTGACCGGTGTTGACCGCATTCACCAAGGTATTGAATTCGGGGCCGAAACCAAAATCATCGACAACCTGAAACTGGTCACCGTTGCTTCCTTCGGCAACTACAGGTACACCAACCGGCCTAAGGCTACCATCAATTACGATAATGGTTCGGAACCTGACACTACCGAAACCGTTTACGCCAAATACTTCTATCTTGGCGGCACGCCCCAGTTTGCCGGAAGCGTGGGCCTGAAATACAATAAAAATTACTGGTTCTTTGACCTGGACGTTAACTATTACGACCGGATATGGCTTGATTTTAACCCCATGCGCCGCACCCAGGCCGCCATCGCCAACCTGGGAGAAGGCGATCCTCTCATCGAACTTATCACGGAACAGGAGCAACTTGACGGAGGTTTTACCGTGGATGCATCCATCGGGAAATCCATCCGCATTAATTATAAGTACTTCGTCAACATCAACTTCTCAGTCAACAACATCCTGGATAATACCAGCCTGATCTCGGGAGGATATGAGCAGAACCGTTTTGATTACACCCATGAATATCTGCAGAACGGCATTGATAAGTTTCCCGGCAAGTACTATTATTCATACGGCCGTACCTTCTTCCTGAACGTAGGGTTCAGGTTCTGATATGCCGGATAATAAACACCTCATAACATTCATTACGCATAAAACACCCAAATGATCATGAAAAAATATATCAGCCGCACTTTACTCTTCGGCTTCCTGGCCGGAATACTGACAATTACAGCCTGTGTTAAAGGCGATTTCGACGAGCCGCCCATTTATATCCCGCATGTTGATTTTGAGTCAAATACCAGCATTGAAACACTGAAAACAATGCTCAATGGTACGCTGACAACCATTACCGATGATATCATTATCAAGGGAAAAGTGGTTGCCAATGATGAATCGGGCAACCTCTACAAGAAAATCGTGATCCAGGACGAAACAGCAGGTATTGAAGTATTGCTTAATGCAGTAAACCTGTATAATGAGTACAAACCCGGGCAGGAAGTTTACATTAAGTGCAAGGGTATGTACCTCGGTTCCTATAAAGGACTCATTCAGCTTGGCTATGATTATAACGGCGGAATAGGCCAGTTGCCGGAGGTAATGATCAATGAGCACCTGTACCGCGACAGCCTGCCGGGAAGTGTGCCCGAACCGGTCCAGATCACTCCGGGTGATAATGATAATAATGCCAAATATCTGAGCATGCTGGTATCCGTCGACAATGCCAATTTCCCCGAAGGTGGAACAACCGTCTGGGCTCCTGGAGATGCATCAACCAGCCACTCGCTATTTGTTTCCGGAAAGGAACTGATTGTCCGTACCAGCAATTACGCCAACTTCGCCCTGGATACCATTCCGGCCGGTTATGGCAAAGTAATTGGAATCTTAAGTATCTATAATACTGATTATCAGTTAACCTTACGTGATGCAGCCGACTTGCAGGGCTTCTCGGGTGAAACACCAATATCCGCCGACTTTGTATTCCCTGCCACGGGACTATCCCCGGTAACCAGTATTGATGAAAAATTCGACAATATTGTTGCAAGCACTGACGTGGCTATCAACGGATGGACCAACAAGGCGGCAGCCGGTTCACGCAACTGGCAGGGTAAAACTTTCCAGGCTGAAAAATATGCCCAGGCCACCTCTTATAATACAACCGACGCTGAAAATAAAGCGTGGCTGATAACACCACCGGTTGTCTATTCTTCCTCCCTGAAGCTTTCGTTCAGCTCCGAAAAAGCCTATTATAAACACGACGGCTTAAGTGTGTGGATTCTCACCAATTATACCGGTGACCCGAATACCGCAACATGGACTAAAATTAATGCAACGGTGGCTGGTTCTGCCAATGCTGATTACGAATGGGTTCCCTCGGGCGATATCAATTTGTCGGATTATGTGCCGGCCAATTATACGGGCAATGTTTATATCGGATTCGAATACACAGGCAATTCAACAAATACAACGACCTACTGCATCGATAACATACTGGTGGGAACCGGCGGTGGCAGCGGTGGCGGAACATTGCTGGATGAAGGTTTCACGACTGCGCTGGGGTCATTTTCTGCCGTCAGCGTCACCGGATCGCAGGCCTGGGGCTGGGCCGATTACGACGAAGGATCGGCCAAGATGAGCGGTTATGCAAGCGGCAGCAATCATGCCAATGAGGATTGGCTTATCTCACCGCAGATTTCACTTGCCGGTAAAACAGGCGTAAAAATGAGCTTCCGTGAAGCCATCAATTATATTACGTCCATTAATGACCTGAAAGTTCTCGTTTCGACCAATTACAGCGGATCAGGGGATCCCAACGCGGCAACATGGAATGAAGTTACAGGCTTTACACGCGCTGCCGGCAACAACTGGACTTTTGTTGACGCAGGCCAGGCGAGCCTCTCCGCTTATGAAGGACAAAATATTCACATTGGCTTTAAATATGTGAGCAGCGCTTCAGCAGGCGCCACCTGGGAAATTGGCCAGGTAGTTGTGACCTCCTCCAAATAAAAGCGAATATAAAATGAAAGGCCGGTGAACAACCGGTCTTTTTTTTTGTACCAATCGTTGCTGAATTACTGAGCCGGCAGAATTTTATCCCGCCCGTCGATCTTCCTCAATACACCCAGTGCATCCATCACCGTATTGATATTCCTGAAAGTCAGGGTTAGTTTGCCCACTGCTTCTCTCATCCTGCATGTTGCAGCGTTTGCCTGGACATATTTCAGCACCTGCGTGAATATATCCGACTGGTAATAGGGCGATTCCTGGTTGCTGACGAAGTAACAGGTCATATTCCCGTTCCTGAGAATCATCTTTTCCATACCCAATTCCCTGGCCAGCCGGCGCATACGGATAGCATTGAATAATTCCTGGGTTTCAGCCGGTACAGGCCCGAAACGGTCAATCATTTTCTCCTGGAAAGTGAGCAGCAAATCTTCATCTTCGATGCCGTCGAGCTCTTTGTAAAGGCTCATACGCTCCACATTGCTGGTGACATAATCGTCGGGGATCAGGATTTCAAGATCGGTCTCCACCTGGCATTCTTTCACAAATTCCTTTTCTTCCTCATGCGCATACAGGTCGTGGAACTCCGTATGCTTGAGTTCCTGCATTGCCTCATCCAGGATTTTCTGATACATCTCGAAGCCAATTTCGGTAATAAAACCGCTTTGTTCGGCGCCCAGGATATTTCCAGCGCCCCGGATATCGAGGTCGCGCATGGCGATGTTGAACCCGCTGCCGATTTCCGAAAATTCCTCGATGGCTTTCAGCCGTTTGCGGGCTTCGTCGGTCAGCACGCTCATTGGAGGCGCCAGCAGATAACAGAATGCCTTGCGGTTAGCCCTTCCCACCCGTCCGCGCAACTGGTGCAGGTCACTAAGCCCGTAATGATGCGCATCATTGATGATGATGGTATTGGCATTGGGAATATCAAGGCCGGACTCTACAATCGTGGTCGAAACCAATACATCGTATTCCCCTTCCACGAAATCGGCCATGATCTTTTCAAGTTTCATGCCGTCCATCTGGCCGTGGCCGACGGCGATCCTGGCATCGGGAACCAGCTTTTGAACGACGCCGGCAATCTCCTGGATATTCTGTATCCTGTTGTTTACAAAGAACACCTGCCCTCCGCGCGAAAGTTCATAAGAGACTGCATCGCGGATTACCTCCTCATTGAAAGCATGCAACTCGGTCTGTATCGGGTAACGGTTGGGCGGCGGCGTATTGATGATGCTCAGGTCGCGGGCGCCCATGAGCGAAAATTGCAGCGTTCGCGGGATAGGCGTGGCCGTCAGCGTGAGCGTATCCACGTTTACCTTCATTTGTTTCAGCTTTTCCTTGGCCGCAACGCCGAATTTCTGCTCTTCATCTACGATCATAAGCCCGAGATCCTTGAATTTTACATCGGCGCTGAGCAACCGATGCGTCCCGATCAGGACATCGATTTTGCCTTCCTGCAGTTCGGCCAGTGTTTTCTTTTGCTGCTGCGGGCTTTTAAAACGGTTGATGTAATCAACCCTGCACGGCATCTCGCGGAGTCGTTCACTGAAGGTCTTATAATGCTGCAAAGCAAGGATTGTGGTAGGAACCAGTACAGCAACCTGTTTGCTGTCGTTCACGGCCTTGAAGGCAGCGCGAATGGCGATTTCGGTCTTTCCGAAACCCACATCCCCGCAAATGAGGCGGTCCATCGGGAAGTCCTGTTCCATGTCCTGTTTAACATCGGAGGTCGATTTCACCTGGTCGGGCGTATCCTCGTAAATGAACGATGCTTCCAGCTCGTGCTGCAGGTAAGTATCCGGCGCGAAACCAAATCCTTTCCCGGCCCGCCGCTCGGCGTATAGTTTTATGAGATCCTTGGCGATGTCCTTGACTTTCGCTTTGGTCTTTGCCTTCAGCTTGTTCCAGGAATTGGAACCTAACCTGTCGAGGGATGGAATATGGCCTTCCTTACCCGAATATTTGCAGATGCGGTGCAGTGAATGAATGCTTACATAAAGCAGATCGTCGTTGGCATAGATAATACGAATGGCTTCCTGTATCTTGCCATTGTTTTCTATTTTCTCCAGGCCGTCGTACCGTCCGACACCGTGGTCGATGTGGGTTACATAATCGCCGGGTTTCAGGTCATACAATTCCTTGAGCGTAATGGCCTGCTTCCCGCTGAAACTTTCGCGAAGCCTGAATTTATGATAACGTTCAAAAATCTGGTGGTCGGTATAGCAAGCCAGTTTGGTTCCCCGGTCGATGAAGCCTTCGTGCAGCGAAAGATTGATAGACGCATAATTGATGTCTTCGGGATTCAGGCCACGGTTTTTCAGCAGGTCATCGATGATGGAATAGATGCGTTCGACCTGTTGTGGGCTGTCGGCCAGAAGAAGGTTCCTGATGCCGTTTTCCGCATTCTCCCGAAGATTATCGAGCAGAAGGTCAAAATTTTTATTAAAGGAAGGTTGAGGGACAATGTCAAAACCGAAGGAAGCATCCGCGGTGAGGGCATGATGCCGGCCAAACTCAATGACGGGAAATTCACCAATGCCATGAATTACGGACTCTTTCCCCGTAAAAAGTTCTTCAGGGCCAAGATGTTCCACAAGCCCGTCCAGTTGTTCAAATGCCGTTTTCGCTTTCTGGTATTCCTTTTCGATCAGGTCAACGGCAAATGCCATATCCTGAAACCACAGTATACTCTTGCCGGGAATGAATTCCAGGAAAGATTCCCTTTTTTCGTGTAACACACGGTCCTGGACGTTGGGAACAATGGTGATGTGGTCGAGTTTATCAATCGAAAGCTGTGTAGCCGGGTCGAAGGAACGGATAGAAGCCACTATCTCATCGGAAAATTCAATACGAAAGGGGTAGTCGTTTGTGAAGGAAAAAACGTCGATAATACCTCCGCGGATGGCCATTTGTCCCGGTTCAGCTACGAAATCCACCCGTCCGAACCCATATTCATCCAGCATATCGTACACAAAATCCAGGTCAACCGGCTCATTGCACTTCAGATGAAGCGTTGACTTTTCGAGGTAGTTTTTGGTAACGACTTTCTCGCTCAACGCTTCAGGCCAGGTGACCACCACTGTATTTTTTGCACGGGTGCTCAAACGCTTCAGCACCTCGGTGCGCATCAGCACGTTGCTGTTGTCGGTTTTTTCTATTTCATAAGGCCTTTTGTACGAAGTAGGGAAAAGCAATACCCGCTTTTTATGAAAGGCCGTTTCGGCTTCACCCAACAGGTTCTCAAGATCATTGCAGAAATATACGGCTGATTCCTTCTCGCTGAGAATGACAAGGTGAACAACCGGGTTAGATTCAAACAATGCAGCGGTAACCAGCGAAACCGAAGACCCTGCCAACCCGTTCAGGTGAATTCGCTGCCTGGCAATACCAGCTTCGTTGAAAAGAGCTGAAAGCGAAACCAGACGTTCATCGCTACGATAACAGGAAAGCAACCGGGTTACTGAATCCGTATCCTGACTATTTACTATGAGATCATTCGTTTCAAAGTCCTGGTCCATACAAAACAACGTTGGCCGCCCGGATGAATTTATGGATTTCCGGCGGCTTGATTGAAGTTGCAAAAATACAGGATTAAATCCAAACGCTGCAGCATTATGGCCATCCTATTTTTAGCATGTCACGGGCAGCATTTTTCCAGCATAAAAACAGAGGTCACCTGGTTAATATTGGCCAAATCTTTGTAGCTTTATTCCTTCCCGAACCTGATCATTAACCCCCTAACCGTAATACCATGGAACCCAAAATTGCTCAAAAAGGTCCTTTTGCCGTTGACCTGGAAGAAGGCCAGACCTATCATTGGTGCGCCTGCGGCCGAAGTCAAAACCAGCCGTTCTGCGACGGATCCCACGAGGGAACCGGCTTTACACCGGTAGTCTTCACTCCCGAAAAAGGCGGTAAAGCATACCTGTGCGGTTGCAAACATTCGAAGAACAAGCCCTATTGCGACGGCACACATAATACGCTTTAACCTGTATCTGTTACCTTTTTAAAGATATAGAATGCTTGTTCAGGCTCCTGCCCGGGCAGGTTGATGAGCGTTTTCATCATGACCGGTAATAATCCCTGTATTCCGATCATCAGATACAGTTGTCTTGTCAATCCTGATTTTATCTTTCATGCCATGATCATCTCCATTGAAATAAGTTATTATCCGCTCCACGGAGACGATTTTATCGAACCGATCAAAGCCTTTATCGACCGGCTGAATTCGCACCCCGAAATGGAAGTCCATACCAATGGGATGAGCACCCAGGTTTTCGGCGAATACGACAAGGTGATGGAAATTCTCCAAAAAGAGATCAGGGCCTCGTTTGAGAAC
This sequence comes from Bacteroidales bacterium, assembly GCA_035403165.1. Taxonomy (GTDB): domain Bacteria; phylum Bacteroidota; class Bacteroidia; order Bacteroidales; family UBA4417; genus UBA4417. The sequence goes on from DAONEP010000019.1 coordinate 28,931, forward strand.
CCTTACTCAGTATTTGTCATGAAGGTGGTGAATGCCGATCTCCGCGTGCACGCGAAGCAGTAAAAATCAAAATACCGGAAATCGTCTTAGGTTATTTTTCGATCTCTTTGATAATGCTGCTTCCAAGGATGTTCCAGCGCAACTGATAAAACCTGACCAGGTCAACACGCGGATCAACAACTTGCTCTTCGCCTGATGGCGGCTTTGCATATCCCGAAAAATCAAGCTCCGGATTTTTCGTCGTTACCATGCCCGTTTGCCTGGCTGTTACCACTTCGGCGCTTATATCGTTGCCGCCGGAGGTTGTAAAAGTCACGATTGCTTCATCAACCGCCGGTTTTGCAGGGCTGTTCCAGTTGCTAACCAAAGGCGGTGTTTCGGAAATTTTGCTTTCGTTGCCGGTAATTGCTTTGAAGATATCGGTCTGGTCGTAAAGTACGGCATCAGGATATTGCCGGGCGAGCAATCCGGCTACGAAACCATAAGCCTTCCAGTTTCCGCGGAGATATATCTTTTTCACCGGTTTCCTGGCCACGGCTTCCGAGCTGTATAACCAGACCCTCGGCCCCAGAGGTTTTTTATCGTAATCCAGCCGGGAGCCGTCTATATTTTTGTACCGGTGCGAAATATTGATCGTTCGTTCAGGAACCGAACCCGATTCATACTGATCAATCGTTGATTTTATTTTCGAAATATTTGAAACGCCGTTTTTATATTCATATCCTTTCAGAACAGAATTGTAAACAAGGTTTTCGGCCCAAACCATGTCGTCATGCTTTGTATAGCCCAGGTTGTTATCACCGTAATCATAGGAATCGCACGACAACCTGCTGAATTTGATATTTTCGATCCTGCTCTTGTCCTTGTTGAATTTTCCCTCTATCGAGATGTATTCATCCGTAAATATACCCGACTCAAAAGTCGCAAAGAAATTTTCGTTTGAAAAATTTCCGCTCAGGAGCCTGAGAGAAGAGATGTACAGTTTGTTTTCCTTATCCTGCTTTTTTGAGCCATCAGCATACAAAACATACTGATCGGACTGGCGCACTTCCTGTTTCCCTTCTTCATCCGTAAAAACACCGTGATACCTGAAATCGTATTCAACCGGGATATCAACCTCCACGCTGGTAAGCCGGCGGGGCGCCACAGCTTTTTGAACCGCCACCGGGGAAGCGAAACCACTATTCGACAGGCTGGCGATTTGTTTTGAAAAAGAGCCTGTTTCATCAAAAGCGGCAGTCAGAACAGAGAGTATTCTACCCGATTTGCTGTCGATCATGAGAGCATTCAGGGAAGCATCGGCTGAGACATCGCCATCGGAGATATTAGCGCCGCTTAACTGAATAATGGTCGCGGCTTTCATGATTTTTCCGCCCTCAGCTTTTGTTTCGGGCGTTACCAATCCCGAACCGCCCAATGTCGTTTCCTGTAAGATAACGTCGATCCGTTGTCTTTCAAACACCTTAAGCCCGGGAACCGCCGTAAGGTCTTTCTCCAGAAGCCCGCAAGTGGTGCATTTTACGTTCCCTGACGGGTTCCCGAATAACGGATTATAATAAATTGCGACTGAGTTGGGCTCCTGGGCCATCGCCGTCATGGATACTGCAATGACCGGGACGAGAAGGAGCTTTGAATTCAAGAACGTTCTGATCTTCATGTTTTCTGCTTCTGATTGGTTTAGTGATTCTGTTGTTTTGGAATTCTGTTTTAAAAGCTGATACGGATGGTATAAGCCGGGATTCATCAGCATGGCAGGCCCGGCATGATTTTTATAAAGAGACCAGCCACAACATTTTAGCGGCTGGTCTCTTTCAGGCAAATGAAAAACTATTCCTATTTATCCTTGATTATCAGTTTAGCCAGTTTTTCAACCTTCACATAATCAGTAAAGGCGTTGGTAAATTCAACGGTGTCGTTTACAGCATAATCCTTGATGCTCGACAATGTGAACCAGCCCTGCTGACCTGCGTCCAGAGGCTTGCCGTCCTTATCAACCATAAGGGCATTGATGATCTTCGGCATGACCTGTCCGCCCATCGTCTTTTCAACCGGAATGAGCACCTGTACTTTGGCTGATACCTTTGCCATATCCCATTGCATTTCAGTGACCTGTACCGACTGAACCTTAAAGCTCTTCCCATTCGTGGAATCAACAAACGGAATATCGATGGGGAATTTCATCGAAGCTACAGCGTCCGAAAATTCCTTTTTAGCCGTTTCCTGCATTTTGTTCATTTCCGCGTTGATTTTCACCAGGTCATCAGCCGATTTTACCTCTGTTTTCGCTTTCTCTTTCAATGCATCGTAATCAGCATCGTATTTTACCTTTATGGCAGCGGCTTTCCCGAAAAGTCCTTCGGAAGATGCTGCAGTAGAGTTTTCAGTTTTGTTGCTGTTGCATCCGAAAAGCATCAGCGCCACAAATGAAGCTGCGATTAGTTTGGTATTCATACGTTAAGTTTTAATTGGTTAATTATTTGATTATGTTGAATAAAGGCGCTAAATGTAATAATTATTTTTTCAGATAATGATACTTTTCAACATTTGATCACAAATATTTTTTTGTATTGTAACTTAATATGCAAATTCCGCACATGTTTATAATTCATTCAGACAGAGCCTGTCGGAGTGACCGTTTTGCAGATTGTAATACAATCTATCCGGATAAATGGATATGAACATTGCACTACATGGCGTTGTTAAAATTACCGGTTGCCGTTTACGATTACTAATCTGCACGAAACATTGCATCTTTGTGAAAACAGGAATGTGATTGACCGTCACAAATGCAGACGAAAGGCACAATCAACGCGGTGTTTTTCATGTAAGATTCGGTTGCGCTCCCCGATACCCGGATAAACCAGATGTACAATAAAGGCCACTATCCCGCTATTATGGCATTCCTATTCAGAAGGAGGAAGAAATTAACGTGCAATAGCCGGCAACAGCGAATTAGGGTCCAGTTGATACAGCAGTTTTTTGACATAATAATAACCGCTCTGCCGGTGTAATTCTTCCTCCATCCCGCTTTTCACAATGTCTTTAGGCGGAATGTCCAAAACCATAATCTGAATAGCGGAACGCGGAAGGCTTTTATTCCAGTATGCCGGATTTGGACGCATCACCGGTGTTTCATTCTTCACAGAACCAATTCCAGTTATTGATTCCTTGTCACTGAGATAGGCAAACCCGTCCTTTTCGTTCTCACTGAAATGGTCAAATTCTTTTGTGATAACCGGTATCATGATTTCCGAAGTTATTTTATCGGGCATCACTTTCCAGTAGTCCAGGATCAGCCCGAAGACTTCGCGGATGGTGACCTGTTCCCAGTACGGCGGCCGATCAGGGTTATAGATCACCACGGTGTTGCCGTAACGGTCGATGCCGGGACTTAATTCTTCCCTAATGTCGGGCAGAAAAAACAGTTCGTGCAGGGCCAAGGCCGCATCATCCATCTTTTTCGGAGTAAAACCCGGATTGGTGGCATCATAGGTATCGCGGTAATTCGTTTCATTAAAGCCATGGCTGCAAAACATATCAAAGCGGTTTACATCAAACTGCCAGTAAGGTGGTTCGCCGGTAAATTTCACCTCTTTCCCATCCATCAGCTTCCAGGTTTGAAAACAGAAAACTACTTCGCAGGGGATTCCGTACCCGAATTTAACGAAGCAGGAACTGGCATTGAGAAGGCCTACCCCGTCGAAACCTTTGATGTTGGAAAGCACAGGCGTTTTGCGAAAGATACCGATCAGCGATCCGAGGTTTTCGGAAGCCGCAGCAGCTTCTGCATCCGTAAAATTGAACGTCTTTCCGTAAGCGTCGGAATCCTGGCCATTCAGTTTGTTCTTAGTTATCCTGAAAGTTCCCGGTTTGTCCGGCAGCAACATATCGTCCTGGGCCCTCAACGGCTTTGACCATAAGGCGGTGATTACCAGCAGAACCAAATAAAAAAAATTGTATTTCATGGTGTTTCGCATCATATAGTTACCAAAGAAAAAGGCATTTAATTTCATTTGTCAAAACCCAACGGATTGTAAGTCAGCTCGGTGGTACGGCCAACATCAATACCCGTTGCTGCTGTGACTTTGGCCTCGAATGCCTGTCCAACCTCCATTTTCCCCACTCCGGCGGTGAGCGTAGCCTCCGATTTGAAACCTAAGTCGCTAACCTGGCTCTTGGTGTTGTAAGTAATTTCGAACCCGGTCTTACCTTCCGCTTTGACATTCACTCCGCCTTCGACGCCCAAATCGGCTTTCACGCCGGCCCCGAAGAACCCGGTAATTTCTTTTTTCTTATAATTCCATTTTGCCCCGGCCAAAAGGCCTTCGCCGCACTCGCCTTCGATGCTTTCGCAGTCAAGCCCGAAACTGCATACAATCAATCCCACTTTAAGTTTCTTGCCCTCAAAAGGACAATCGGGGACTTTTTTATCGGGAACATTTACCTCGTTATCCTCTGCTTGTGACGCAGGCGGAGGCGGGGGCACACTCGGGCAGTCACCGCCAACCGAAGCGAAAGCCGTCATATTCAGCGAGGCAAAAAGCAATTGTCGCACCTGATATTCATAGTACAATGTGTAGTAGCTGGAATAGACGAAGGCTTTCCTGGCATTGTTTAATTTCCCAAACTCATTCAGATCATAGGTCCTGTTCAGATACTGCTCGCAGTAAACCCAGTAAGTAGTGAGCAGATCGTTATAGCGGTTTTGCCGCCGGGCTGCATTGTCGCGCCATTCTTTGTAATTATCATCCACCAGGTTGGTTATCTCTTTGCACCTTTCTATCAGGAAAGCCTGTATCTTTTCAACATCACCGTCCAGCGTTTTCATTTTGGCATCATTGGCGAATTCTATCTGTTCGAGCGACTTCATGAACTTAGCATTCGCTAGGCTGTCACTTTTAATATAGCGCTTGTTTTCTTTGGCTATCTGATCTTCAAAATAAGCCTTGAGCAGTTCCATCCCGAAAGCGGTATTATCAAACCTAATCAAGCCCGGGGTGGTTTCTTTCTTTGTGAAAGATCTGGCCCATGCAGCTTGCTGTTCGGGTGTCATATCCGCTAAACCGGCGAAATCTCCCAGCGACTTTTCCTGGGATTCATCCCGGCCTTCCTGAAGCACTTTTATCAGATCCTTGATCGAATTATCATGGATCAGTGCAGATACATCCGGCCATTGAGGGAATGAGGGAAGATGCAGATTTTCGACCGGGACATCCGGATTCGGCGTACCGGAACCTTCACCCGCGGAAGGATCAGTGCCGGGCTTGTTGCCGCCAGGTTCCCCGGGGGCCTTATAGTCATCCCGGGACTTCAAATTTTCATGCACGGTTTTCATCGACTGGCAATAGATCCCTTTTGCCCCTTTGTATAATTCTTCCAATGCATTCTTAAAATCCTTCCTTTTCAGGTAAACATTAAGCAGCCCCTGTCGGGCAAGCGCAAAGTCGGGGTTGATTTTCAACGCTCTTTTGTAGAATGCCTCGGCCGAACGGTCATCATACAGTTCAAAAAGCGTATTTCCCAGATTGGTGAGGATAACCGGCGCCGAGGGATAGAGCGATTTGGCGTAGAGCAATACCGGAAGAGAAGTTTTTAACGAATCCATCATTCTCAGTATGGCCCCGAAATTGTTCACAATGAGGGTATCCTTCGGAAACAGGATAACAGCTTTTGCCGAAAAGGCGAGTGAAATGTTAAAGGCCTGCCCCGTACCGGTGAGGCAGACTGCCGTGGAACTTAGCCCCTGAGCAATTTTATAGCGATCGGCGCCTTCCGTTTCCAGCTTTTTGAAGTTATCATCTACAAACTTCTTTTCGCTTCCGGCGTAAACGGCTTTATAATGCCGGTCGTAGAAACGGGTAGCTATTTTAACCATCTGAGCTTCCGAAATCACCTTCGTTGTATCAACCTTAACGTACTTGTACATCGTGGCGGATTGACCTGATACCCGGCCAACCAAGAAGAACATTGCAAGTAAAACCGCTACCGGTAAAATCGTACTATAATTGTTAATCGTCAAATACGTTTTCATTTTTACCGAAAGATTGGATGGATATTCTGTGAGGTCTGTGTCAATTTATAACAATACAAATAATTTTACTCATTCAAAGGATTCTACCGTGAACAACTATATTTACTAATCAGATGTAGGCCCGTGGATTCAGGAATTCAACAATGCATAAATCAACGCTTTATTATTTTGAAAAACTGCCGGCTTTCCATTATAATCCGACTCCTATCACATTTTTCGTTTCCATCTTTCCGCCTTCCATCACGGTGGCCGACATTTCCATGTTCTTCCCCACTTTCACCGGGCCGCCTACGGTGGCACTCATCTCTACCTTGCCGCCAATATCCGTGTCGCCGCCATCGGTCCGCGTCAGCGTTACGCCGGCCTTTAACTCGCCTCCGGCAACTCCCAGGTGCGCCTCGCCACCGGCGCCTACAAACAGCGTAGTGCTCTTATTCTTAAAATTCCTTTTTACAGATACGGCAGCCCCCGCCGAACAACCAAACTCAATGCTCTCGCAATCGAAATCGGCACTGCACGCCAGGAAACCGAGCGAAAGCTTTGAATCTTCAGGACAAGGATTCTCCCGGGGCTTTTTGGTCTCTACCTCTTCGGCAGGAATGGGATAAGGATTGGCATACACCGAGCAATCGGTGCCGCAATCGTTCTGCATCGGCGCCATGAAGGCCTGAGGATAAGAACCGTATGCATTGCCCACGATCGACAAGGCCACACGCTGCACTTCATAAGCATAGATCTTATTCCAGTACGGGCTTTCAATTTTCGACAACCATTGCCCGGAAAAGGCATACAGATCGTCGAGCAGTTTCTCCTGCTCTTTCACCATATCCCGGAATTGCTTGCGCGAATCCTCGAAATACCCCTGATGCTTCCCGTTGGTAATATTGGCAGCCGGGCACTCTTCCGAACAGTACTTCCTGTGACACTCTTCAATACAATGTTCTTCCGCCCCGCAGCCTTCCACACAGCCCACGTATGTCTTCACCAGCCGTTCATGCTTTTCCAGGTAAGCGTTTATCTCATCATAATCCTTCTTCATGATCTCATCGATCTTTTCCTGGTAGCGTTTATCCACTTTATCCGATTCCTGGAAGAAGTATTCGGTGATGCAGTCGAGGGCAAACCGTTCGTTCGGGTAATCGCGCAGGATGGCATTGGGAGGAAGTGACGGGAGTTCGGTATGGACCTGAAGGAATTCATTGGAAAAGGCCATCAGCTTCGCGTGGAACCTGCCATATGCATCAACGGCAGAAGAATAACCCCCTCCTTCCGTCCAGTCGGCCACCTTATCACAATTGGGAAATGACGGCATTTTGATACGGTCATCTTCAGGCACCAGCGAAGCAAGTGGGTCCGGTGGTTCAAGCTGGTTGCGGGTCTCATCCCAGAAATCTTCTTTCGCACTCTGGTTGCCTGCCTCGCCCGCATCCTCCGCCTGCTTCTGCATGTAAGCGTAATTGTTCGAGGCTTTGGCATACGACACCCCAATTCCCTTCACTCCGGCGAAGAGCTGCCCGATCGCTTCCTTCAACCTGTTCTGTTTGATGTACAGATCGCAGAGGGCGGAGTGGGCTTGTCCGAAGTCAGGATTGTATTCGATTGCCTGCTTCAGATAATTCTCACCGGTTTTTTCATCATTCAGTTCTATGTAGCTGCATCCGAGTTGTGTCAGGATGACAGGGCTCTGACCAAAAAGTGAATTTGCATAGAGCAATACGGGTACAGAAGCTTCAATCGAATCGATCACGCGGAGGTAGCCCCCGAAATTATTTGCGCTAAGCGTGTCGGTCGGCCTGGCTTTCAATGCTGCCGTCAAATACACACAGGCCAGGTTGTGATCATTGCCCAATGCAGTGAGGGTGGCTCCCGCCGATGTCAGCTTCCTGACTGCGTTGAAGCTGAACTTGTCGTACCCCGCCTGCTTGTAGTCCAGGTCGAACTGCTGCTTCGAAATGGCATCCAGGGCTTTGTAAGAGCGGGCATAGAACCGGGAGGCGATGGCCAGCACATTGGCTTCGGTAGCAGGAGATTTTATAAGTAACTCTCCTGGCGTTTTTGTTGGCTGCGAAGCGTTTCCCGCCGGTTTCACCGGTTGCCCGGTCATCTGTCTGGCCAGTTTCTGGATCTCCTCGTTGGCTTTTTTGGCAGCTGCCGGATCATTCCAGTTGGTGGTCTGACGGATCTTAGCCATCTGCTTTCGGATCGCATCCGGACTGCTGTTTTGCGAAAGAGCAGGAAATGCTATAGCAAACAGTAATACGAGGTAAATAAAACGATTCATTCCGAAACAGGTGTTTAACTAGCTATTTATAGTAATCAATCTGGAAATCAGGCAAATCGATCTGGGACCTGAAAATGAACAAATCGTATGCAGACATATAATTTTCAACTGCCTGAAGCGAGAAACTCCCTTTTGCATTAGCCGGAAGGGAAAGATTTGTATTGGTGGTTGCTGCGGTAGTCTGAATCTGTAATTCTTCGGCTTTGTCGTACAGAGGCAGGTTGCCGACTAAACTTTCCTTATACCAGTTTAGGTATTTCTCCAGTTTAGGTGTGAATTTTTCGCAATACGCCCGATAAGACTTTTGCATTTCACGGATTTTCTTAACAACTGCATTCCAATGGTTTACATCTGCCTGAGGAGGTGTGCCACACTCATTACAATCATATATTGAGCGAATGCTATGCAGTTCATTTACCAACTTTTTCAACTCCGAATCAAGAGCCGCTTTTTCTCTCACTGCTTCATCCAGAAGCGCCTGCTTTCGGTTGATCACATCCATCTCATAATTCCTGATTTTTCCTTGCACCGATTGTTGCTCCTCCATCAGACTCAGCATTGAAGCGGCCTGATTATTTTGTTGTGCCATCTTTGCATTTTGTCCCGGGTTTGCCTGAGCATTTGCCATTTGTTCAGCCGCGTATGCCTGCGCCCACGCTTCCTGCCCTTCTTTAGTCATATTCTGCATATTTTTCACTTCGTCGAGCGACAGGTTTTGGTTTTGCAGTACTCTGTCTGCCAAAGCATCTTTTTCGGCTTGGGTCATATCACCTTGTTTATCTTTCAGCTTCTGTATCTCTTCCATGCTTAAACCCGATGTTTCCGAAACACGTTGCATCATTCCATTTTCCATGCTGCCTTTATTCCCCTCGATATAGCTTTCCAATTGATTTTTTCTGTTCTCTGCATCGTCAGTAACTTTTACCTTAAGGTCATCAACCAGTTCGGCATATTGCTGCATGGCTTCTTTCGAACAAGAGCAAACCGAATCAGGAAATTTGGGCATTTTATTCAGGTATTCCAAGGCAGTCTGTGCGTTTGCAGTGTTTAATGCTGACACAATAACTACTGCAGAACAAAGCCGGATGATTGTTCTTATTGTTTTCATAGTATCTTAGGTTTAGAAGCCGATTACATCTTTATGAATTCTACCCTGCGGTTAAGGGCTTTGTTGGCCGGTGTATCGTTGGGGGCAACCGGCTGGCTTTCGCCCATGCCGTCGGTTACCAAACGGTCGCCGTTTACATTGAACGATTTTACCAGTTCATTTTTAACAGAGGCGGCACGACGTTTCGAAAGGTCGAGGTTCGAGGCATCGGCGCCATCGCTGTCGGTATGACCGACGATTTTCACCTTTACATCGGGAACTTCGTTCAGGATAGCCGCAATTTCCTTAAGTGTTCCGTATGATTCCGGCTTTACCACATCCTTGTTCACATCGAAATAGATGCCGTAAGTTACCAATTTACCTTCGGTCATGAGTTTGTTGCGCATATCGGGAGCGCCGACTGCTACCCGGACATTGCTGATCATAGCAGCGCCATACTCGAACCTGAGCCTGTCGGGTTTCACGCAACCTGTAGGGAAGGCCTTAGGAGCATCGAATAGTTTGTCCTGGTTTTGATAGATACGGACCCTGGATTTCTGAACCCAGATAGCTATATGGTATTTTTGGTTTATCTTTTCTTTGAACGCGTCACCTTCTTTATACCCGTTCAACTTTGCCATTTCACATTCCTGACCATATAGCCAGGTATGATAACTCGGCCTCCCGAAATACTCAATGGAGAACTCAATCCCGCCGTTCCCCGGAGCCGAACCTGCATCCCAGGCTTTTGCATTTCTTGCTTGCATAAGCCGCATATTCCATCCCGACATATTAGCATTCTCCAGGCCACCTATGGGAATTACATCAAATTCGACAGTATAATTTTCAGGCAACTTGAGCAAAGCATCGGTCCACACGCATTCATTCATAACAAACTTCATCCAGTTGCCGGGGTATAGGTTTGTGGTGACTACTTCGGCCGAACCGTTGGTGTTCCATAATGCCGGAAAATCACCGACAGCATCCTGGCTGAAATCCTCGAAAAAGATCACCTTTTCACCGGGAACGAAGTCGTATTTGGAGTATGCTTCCAAACCGGCTTTACCTTCCTTGTTATCTCCTTTTGTGTCCTGACCGGTATTGTCTTTGCCTTCCTCCGCCTCATTATTGGTTTTGTTCTCCTGCTTTTTATCCCCTTTGATACTTTTTTCTATCCCATCAAGCCCCTTGTCGATCCCCCGGTCGATTTTGTTGTTGATGCGGTTGTTTACTTTGTTCTCGATTTTTTTGCCAACGTTGAATTGCCCGGAAGCAAACGTAACGCTGAACATGAACACTGCCAGGAGCAATAGTCTGAAGATGCTTTTCATTGGTTTCAGGATTAAATGATTAATGCATGATGACTTACAGAAGCAGTACAAGTATGGAGAAGAACGAGGAGAGTTATTAGCTTTTAATTCAGATAAGGCGTTTTAGATTTTTATAGTTTCAGGAATTCGACCCTGCGGTTCATGGCTTTGTTGAGCGGGGTATCGTTAGGGGCTACGGGCAGTGATTCGCCCTTGCCATCCGATTCGAGGCGCGAGGCCGCGATACCGAAGGCTTTCACCAGTTCGTTTTTAACGGAAGCGGCGCGGCGTTTGGAAAGATCAAGATTGGCGGCATCGGCCCCGTCGCTGTCGGTATGGCCAACAATTTTGATCCTGACATCCGGATTTGCTTTGAGTACCTCAGCAATGCTGTTTAAGGTTCCGTATGATTCGGATTTAATTTCGGCTTTGTTTACGTCGAAGGTTATTCCGTAAGTAACCAGTTTCCCTTCCGTGATTAATTTGCTCCGGGTATCGGGCGAGGCGGTGGTAATTTTAATATTGGAAACCATGGGCCAACTTTTGGCATCCCAGCCGCCAAAACGCATCCGGTTGAAAACGGTGCCCTCAAAAATATTGGTCGGCACATCCAGCGTTTTGGCCCCCTGGTGATAAATCCTAACCCGCCGCTTTTGTATCCATATAATCACATGGTTTACCTGCTCTTTTAAAACAGGGTTTTTAACTGACTGACCAGTCATATCTGCGTTGTCTTCGTTACGGTAACCTTTCGTCTCCCACCCGTCCGATTTCAGATTGATGTGTAGCCCTTCGTTGCCAGGGAAAAGGTCATCGTTCATTTCCTTTGAGTCATCCGGATTTTCTTCGTATAAAGTGAACGTTATCCCGTCTCTGTATTCATCATCGGGAATAATATCGAATTCCACGATGAAGTTTTCAGGGAATTTTATGTTTTTCGTATAGCAATATGCAGCATCTTCACCATTAAGGTGAAACCATTTTCCGGGAGCGATATTTACGGTTTTTACTTCGCCGCTGCCGTTTGATGTCCACAACGCCGGAAAATCACCGATGGCATCCTGGGAAAAATCTTCAAAATAGAGCACTTTATCGCCCGGAACAAAGTCATATTTTGAATATGACTGCAACGAAGGCTGATCCTGTTTCCCTGATTTCGGTTTTTGGGTGTTTTCATCCGCTTCGGAGGAAGAGTTTTCATCTGCGTTTTCACTATCCTGATCTTCTTCCACTTTTTTACTGTTTTTATTCTCACCTTTCAGGCCGCCCTCAACCTCGTCGAGGCCTTTATCGATCCCTTCGTCGATTTTGTTATTGATCCGGTCATTTACCTTGTCCTGAACCCTTTCACCAATATTAAACTGGGCATTAGCCACATAAACCGGCAATACGAGTGCAATCAGCAGCATCAGTCGAATTAGAGCTTTCATTGATTATATTCTTTATGTTAGTATGGTTGAGTATGTTTGATCGGATTTCAGATTGCGTAAAAGTAAAGCAATCTTACGAATTTTATTAAAAGTTTCAGCCTGCGCCGGCAATTTTTCATCACAAACCGACAAATCGGGATAATTGATCGAAACAGAAACCTCACCCCAACCCCTCTCCTAAAGGAGAGGGGCTTCTCCTCAGGGAGAGGGGCTTTTCCTAAAGGAGAGTGGCTTCTCCTCAGGGAGAGCGTCCTGCATCTTCTTCCAGTTAAGTTTCCGGCTTAAATTGTTGATTCCTCGCCGGTACCTATGGATGATTTTCATTGAATCCTCCGCTCCTCAATGTATGCTCAATGCTGTTTCAACCTCCTGTATAAAACCGGCGGACCAGCCTTCTGCATGCAGCCGTCAAGGCGCTTTTAACGCGCCCTGCTGAAATCCCCTGAATATTCGCGCATATAGGATTCTGCTTTTTCAACCATTGATTTGGAACCGATAAAGATGGGCGTCCGCTGATGAATATCATACGGCTCGATATCCATGATCGGCGTAAAACCGTCGGATGCTTTCCCGCCAGCCTGTTCGATGATGAAAGCCATAGGGGCGCATTCATACAGCAGCCGCAATTTCCCATGAGGGTTCTTCAGGTTGCCGGGATAAATGAAGATACCGCCACGGAGCATATTCCGGTGAACATCCGATACCAGTGAGCCGATATATCTCGTACTGTAAGGCCGGTTTGTTGCCTGGTCATATTCCTGGCAATATTTGATATACTTTTTCACCCCATCGGGGAAGTTGATATAGTTTGCTTCATTGATTGAATAAATCGTCCCTGAATCAGGAATACGCATGTTGGGGTGAGACAAAAAGAACAAACCCACGGCGGCGTCATAGGTAAACCCGTTCACGCCATTTCCCGTTGTATATACCAGGATCGTGGAGCTTCCGTAAATAATGTAACCGGCAGCCACCATTTTCCGGCCGGGCTGCAACAAATCATCCACGGTAGCCGAAGTGCCTTCGGGCGAAATCCTCCTGTATATCGAGAATATCGTACCGATCGGAACATTTACCTCAATATTGCTCGATCCATCGATCGGGTCCATCGCTACAACATATCTCGCCTTTTGTGAATAGGAATTGCCGAAAATGACAAGATCTTCGTTTTCTTCAGAGGCAATGGCGGCACATTGCCCTCCGTGTTTCAGCGCATTGATAAACTGGTTGTTGGCATACACATCCAGCTTCTTCTGTTGTTCACCCTGAATATTGGTAGTGCCGAACATACCATTGATATCTGCAAGTCCCGCAATCCTTATTTCACGGTTCACGATCTTGGCTGCAATGGTAATATCATTTAATAAACGTGTAAATTCTCCGGTTGCACCGGGATATTCGATTTGCTTGTCATTGATAAACTCAACTAAAGTTTTCATGAATGATGAGGTTTTATGAATAATGGGAAATGTCCTAAAATCGGTTGAAAGGTTTTTGTATGTCACTGATAGTAAATACCAGGCAGAATAGCAGGCGCAAAACAGTAGCTTGAACAAATGTATTACTTTTACGGCGTTTTTCGCCATACAGCAGCACATGAAAGTTTTCAAATTTGGCGGGGCCTCGGTGAAAGATGCAGCCGCTGTCAGAAACATAGCTTCAATTATCCGCAATTATGCTACGCCTCAGCTCGTGGTTGTAATTTCCGCCATGGGGAAAACCACCAATGCGCTTGAAAAAGTGCTCCAGGCCTGGTACTCGGGCAGTGAAAACCTGCAACAATATGTGGATGAGGTGATCGCATATCATCAGCAGATTATCGGCGACCTTTTTTCCGACAGCCGCCACCCGGTGCATTTCAAGACCGGCTTGCTCTTCGGTCAACTGGAAGGACATCTGTGCACCCCGCCTTCCCTCAACTTTGATTTTGAGTATGACCAGGTTGTCAGTCTGGGTGAACTTATCAGCACCACTATTGTGAGTGAATTTCTTGTAAATGAAGGCTTTAACTGCAAATGGTTCGACATTCGGGAAATTCTCTTCACCGACGAAAACTGGCGCGAAGCCAACGTTGACTGGGCGAAAACCGGGGAAAAAGTCAAACAGCAAATCCGTCAATTCCTTATAAACGATAGCCCTGAACCGCGCATTGCCCTTACCCAGGGGTTCATCGGTTCAACCGCTGACGGCGACACCACCACCCTCGGCCGCGAAGGCAGCGATTACACGGCCGCTATACTTACACATCTGCTGGAAGCAGATGAAATGACCGTTTGGAAAGATGTTCCCGGAATCCTGAATGCCGATCCCAAATTTTTCGATAACACCTCGCTGATCAACCGCATTTCGTACCGGGAAGCCATCGAACTGACCTATTACGGCGCCACCGTTATCCACCCGAAAACAATTAAGCCCCTTCAAAACAAAGGCATTCCATTAAGGGTGCGTTCATTCGTTTCGCCGGCATCCCCCGGCACTATTATAGGCCCGGCTTCTTCGGGCGACGATGACCAGCCCAGCATCATCCTGAAATCAAACCAGGTCATTTTGAGTTTCTCTCCCCGCGATTTTTCATTCATTGCCGAGGAAAATCTCAGCGAAATATTCTCAGCCCTGGCTTCAAGCAGCATCCGTGTCAATATGATGCAGAATTCAGCTATAAGTTTCACCATTTGCATGGACGAAAACGAACGGAAGATGGAAAAACTCACCGCATTGCTTGGCGAAAAATTTGCCTATCGCTATAACAATGGCTTACAGTTAATAACCATCCGGCATTATGACCAGGCTACGATAAACCGTGTTCTGGCCGGACGGCAATTGCTGGTGGAACAGCGAAGCCGTCAAACAGCGCAATATGTGGTAAAGACGCAGGATTGATATTCAGGAAGGCCTGAACGCCTTACTGTATCAGCACATGTTTGGCTGTTGCTTACATTATTTTCAAAAACAATCGTTTATCGCCGGCGGCTTTTCAATTTATGATTAATTTCGCCGGCTGCTGTAACCGACGCCAGGCTAAAGATCAGCACGTTAACCCGGAATTCGGGATAAGTAACAAACAGCAAACTGAAAAAAAACATCACTCCATGAAAGGATCGGTTCTCATACTTGCCGGCGGCGGGCCGGCGCCGGGTATTAACACGGTGATCAGTTCGGTAGCCAAGGTCTTCCTGCGCGACGGATTCCGCATCATTGGCCTGCACGACGGATATAAAAACCTATTTACCGATAACCCTTCCACCATCGACATAGATTTCGAAACAGCCGACCGCGTTTATAATGTCGGTGGTTCGATATTGCGGATGAGCCGTTATAAGCCTGCCGATCTGGAATTTAAGACCGATTTCTTTAAAAAGAATGATGTCAAACTGCTGGTTACCGTAGGTGGCGATGACACCGCTTCCACGGCTAACCGCATTTCAAAGTTTTTGGCCGAGAAACATTTCCCGATCCAGAACATCCACGTGCCCAAAACCATTGATAATGACCTTCCCCTGCCTGAGGGCCAGCCTACTTTCGGCTACCAGAGCGCAAAACAGGAAGGAGTGCGTATTGGACGTACCATTTATGAAGACGCCCGTTCCTCAGGAAACTGGTTTGTTGTTTCGGCCATGGGCCGCGAAGCCGGGCACCTGGCATTCGGTATCGGGGCAGCTTGCCATTACCCCATGATTGTCATCCCTGAATTGTTCAATCATACCAATGTTACCCTCGATAAAATTACACGCCTTATCGTTTCATCTATCATTAAAAGGAAGATCCTTGGCATTCCTTACGGCGTCGCTATCGTCAGCGAAGGGGTATTCCACTCGATGAGCGATGACGAAGTGGAAGCTTCAGGAATCCAGTTTACCTACGATGAACATGGCCATCCCGAACTGGGAACCGTGAGTAAGGCGCATATCTATAACATGCTCCTTCAGATCAAACTGAAACAGCTCGGAATTGACGTAAAAAGCCGCCCCGTTGAAATGGGTTATGAACTGCGCTGCATTCAGCCTACCGCTTTCGACCTGCTGTACTGCAGCCTGCTGGGCATCGGCGTTAAAAAGCTCTTCGACGAAGGCCTTACCGGATGTATGGTAACCAGCGACCCGACAGGCGACATTGCCCCGTTATTCCTGAAGGATGTTGAAGATAAACTGGGTAAGGTCAAAACCCGTATGGTAAATATGGAAAGCCAGAAAGCCCGTATGGTTTTTGAGGACAGCATCCAGTACATCACCGAGGAAGACTACCCGGCTGCGTCGAAGTACCTGAAAAATCCCGAAGAATACGACTTCAGGAAAATACTGAAATGGGAATAACCCAGGGAAAATGGTTCCCAAAACGGTTCCGGGTTTAATCCGTTACGCGGTAAATCATAACCTGATATCAAAAGAATAAAATTCTCCGGCTCAGATTCCGGAATCCCTGCTGCCGGCTTCCGCATCCCGGCTTGCGGCTCCGCATGCAGAACCTATGTAAGGTATCAGATAATCCTGAATCAGATAAAATGAGTACTTTCGCGTTCAATTAATCTGAACTTATCACAACTGCGGATTTGAGTCCCGTCCTCCTGTTATGTGGAATCACCTTGTTAGAATAATTTTCCGAAACCGCCCGGCAATTCTGGCCGGAATATTTATTATCACTGCCCTGATGGCCTGGCAGGCTTCCGACGTTAAGCTGTCGTACGATATGCTTCGCATGTTGCCCGAAAACGATTCCAGCTATGTTGATTACAAAGAATTTAAAAGTCGCTTTGGCGAAGACGGCAATGTGCTCGTGATCGGGATTGTCAATCCCGATATGTTTAAGCTGGATGAATTCAACGCCTGGTATGATCTCGGCAACGAAATCAAAAAAATTGACGGAATCCAGGAAGTTGCTTCCATCACCCGCGCTATAAGCCTTAAGAAGAACGACAGCATCCATAAATTTGAGTTTCTGCCGGTAGTTGCCCGGAGAGCGTCATCGCAGGCCGAAGTCGACAGCCTGAAGGAGATGATTCACGGCCTGAAATTTTATGAAGGGCTTATGTACAATAAAAGTACAAATGCTTACCTGATGGCGGTTACCCTCGATAAAAAGAAGCTTAATGACAAGAGCCGGACCGCTGTTGTGACTAAAATCCACGAAGCTGCCGAGAGATACCATAATAGTACAAAACACGAAATTCATTATTCAGGGCTGCCATACATCCGTACCATCCAGATGGAAAAAATAAAGAATGAGCTTTATCTTTTCATCGTTTTATCAGTTGTTGTCGCCGCCTTCATTCTCTTCCTCTTTTTCAGGTCGTTTAAAATTGTGCTCAGTTCGCTGGTTGTTGTCGGCATCAGCATTGTTTGGGCGCTTGGGCTGATAGGCCTTTTTAATTTCAAGATCACGATCCTGCTCGGGGCCGTTCCCTCGCTGATCGTCGTTATCGCCATCGAAAACTGCATTTATATCGTAAACAAATACCATTGGGAATACCGCCTGCACCGTAATAAAATGAAAGCTCTTTCCCGGGTTGTACAACGCATCGGGTATGCCTCGCTTATGGTTAATACGGCGACAGCCATCGGATTCGCGGCGTTCATCATTGTTTCGAACCAGATGCTGCGGCAATTCGGCATCATTACTTCCATTTGTGTAATCATGGAATATGTGCTGACCATCACCCTGCTGCCGATTATCTTCAGTTTTCTGAAAACGCCGGATGAGAAAAATGTAAAACATCTTGACAATAAATTTTTCGGCAGAATTCTCGATAAAATCATATATCTGATCCAGTTCAGGCGAAAATGGATATATGGCTTTGCCGGGTTGCTGGTGCTTGTCGGAATCGTTGGTATAACAAGGATCCGGACTTCAGGCAAAGTCGTTGATGATTTGAAAAAGTCTGATCCTATTTCAGCCGATCTGAAATTTTTCGAGAAAAACTTCGGCGGCGTGATGCCTTTTGAAATTTCCATCGATACGAAAAAGAAAAAAGGCGCTATGCGTATGCAAACCATTAATAAAATTGATGAGCTGCAGCAGGAGGTGCTTAAACATAAGGAGTTCTCTAAACCCCTTTCGCTGGCCGAAGCGGTTAAATTTGCCAAACAAGCCTATTTCAACGGGAAACCCGAGTATTACACCCTGCCAAACTCACAGGAGCGAAATTTTGTCCTGTCCTACTTCCCGAAAAAAAGTGAAGGGAAAACCAACGTCCTGAAATCCTTTCTCGACAGCACCCAGCAAATTACGCGTGTCAGCTTCCAGATGGCCGATGTAGGCACGAAAGAAATTAACCGTCTGCTCGACAGCATCAAACCGCAGGTTGAATCTATTTTTAACAAGGAAGATTACACCGTGAGCATCACCGGCAACAGTATTGTAAACGCACGCAGCACCGAATTCCTCATCAAGCATTTGTTTTTGAGCGTCGGTATTGCCATTGCACTGATCTCGCTGCTGATGGCGCTAATGTTTTCCAGCGTCAGGATGATTGTCGTTTCGATGCTCCCGAATATCATTCCTCTGCTAATCACTGCAGCCATCATGGGTTTCGCCGGAATCCCCATCAAACCAAGCACCATCATTGTGTTCAGCATTGCGCTGGGTATTTCGGTAGATAATGCCATCCAGTATCTCTCCCGATACCGGCACGAACTGAAAGTAACGGGCGGCAATATTAAGCTCTCTACCATTAATGCACTGAGAGAAGCGGGTTTCAGTATGCTTTACACCTCCATTGTCCTGGTTCTTGGCTTCAGCGTATTTATAGTTTCTGAATTCGGCGGCACCCAGGCCCTTGGCATCCTGATTTCTACCACGCTTTTCATTGCCATGTTTTTCAATATCATTGTACTGCCCACCTTACTGCTTTCACTTGATAAGTTCATCGTGACCAAAGCCTTTGAAGCCAAACCCATCATTGAGATTTACGACGGCGACGATGTCAACAACGGCGATTTGCCGGTTCCGGAAAAATAACCGGACCGGAATAAGATATGCATTTTACCCGTGTTTATAGTTCATACATCATCTTATTAAAGAACACAAGCAATGAAAGGAATTATACTCGCCGGAGGAGCCGGCACCCGGTTACATCCCATAACCCTGGCAATCAGCAAGCAGTTGATGCCCATTTATGACAAGCCGATGATTTATTACCCGTTGAGTGTGCTCATGATGGCCGGGGTCCGTGATGTGCTCATCATCAGTACTCCTTTCGACCTGCCCGGCTTTAAGAGGCTTCTGGGTGACGGCAGCTCACTGGGATGTAATTTTTCATATGCCGAACAAAAGGTTCCTAACGGACTGGCACAGGCTTTCGTTATTGGCGCTGATTTTATCGGTAACGATAAAGCCTCGCTCGTGCTTGGTGATAATATTTTTTACGGCACCGGCCTCGCAAAATTGCTCCAGGCAAACAACGATCCTGAAGGCGGCGTGGTTTTTGCCTATCATGTATCCGATCCTGAACGCTATGGAGTTGTTGAATTTGACCAAAACAACAGGGCCATCTCCATCGAAGAAAAGCCGAAATTTCCTAAATCGAATTTTGCAGTTCCCGGCTTGTACCTTTACGATAACTCGGTAATCGAGGTAGCCAGAAATATCAGGCCAAGTGCGCGCGGCGAGTATGAAATTACCGATGTTAACAGGTATTACCTCGAACAGGGGAATCTAAAGGTTGCAACATTAAGCCGTGGAACGGCCTGGCTTGATACAGGAACGTTTACTTCCCTTCTGCAGGCATCCCAGTTCGTTCAGGTTATAGAGGAGCGTCAGGGGCTTAAAATCGGCTGTATCGAAGAGATGGCGTACCGGATGGGATTCATCGATCGTCGTCAACTTGAAATCCTGGCCCAACCGTTGTTAAAGAGCGGCTATGGAAATTACCTGCTCAACCTTCCGGTTCCCGAACGTTAATCCGATATGCATACGTTAGAAACCATACATCAGCAGATAAGCCTGGCTATTGAAAAGCTTGATATTCCCGGTAAGCCGGCCAATCTGTACGAGCCGGTTTCCTATACATTATCCCTTGGGGGAAAAAGGCTTCGCCCTGCGCTGGTAATGACGGCCTGCGACATGTTTGGCGGCAGCCTGGATGAAGCGGTCCACCCGGCGGTCGGCATCGAACTGTTTCACAATTTCACGCTGCTGCACGACGATATCATGGATCAGGCGCCTTTGCGCCGGGGAAAGGAAACCGTTTATAAAAAGTGGAATTCAAACATCGCCATACTTTCGGGCGATACCATGTTCGCCATGGCAAACCGGGAAATACTCAAAACCAGCCTTTCCGCTGTACGGGAGATCGGGGATCTGTTCAATTTAACAGCCATCCAGGTTTGTGAAGGCCAGCAATATGATATGGATTTCGAATCGCGCGACGATGTCACACTCCCGGAATACCTTGAGATGATCAGGTTGAAAACGGCAGTGCTGCTGGCTTGCAGCCTTAAAACAGGGGCAATAATCGCCGGGGCATCCCCCGGGGACTGTCAATTAATATATGATGCAGGTATAAGCCTTGGAATGGCTTTTCAGTTAAAGGACGATTTCCTCGACACTTACGGTGATGAAAAGGTTTTTGGAAAGACTCCCGGCGGGGATATTCTGGAGGGGAAGAAGACATTCCTTTTTCTGAAGCTGATTGAAAAGGCAGGCACGGAAGCAAAAACCTTTAACCGACTATACTCTCCGGCTTCAGCATTGGCGGCGGCTGAAAAGATCAGATTCTTCACCATAAAGTTCGGCGAATGGGGAATAAGTGAAGATGTTGAGCGTGAAATTGACTCCTTTTATAAATCAGCCCTTCTCAGCATTGACGCTTTGAGTGTTGATTCTGTGCGCAAATCCGTCCTTTTGGAATTGATCCGGAAACTTTCCCTAAGGCAAAAATAGCCCTGATCGTCCTGAAACCCTGACAGTGTTCCCGTCAGGCATTTTCTTTCTGTAACTTTTCGTATTCATCCTGGGCCGACGACCATTTCTCCACCTTTTCGTCGAGTAATTCCTTAAGCCGGTTATATTCTTTAAATAATTTAGCGCTCGCAGCCGAATCGGTATGGTTGGCAGGGTCATTGAGTATCTGGTCCCAATCCCTAATTTCCTTTTCCATCTGCCCTATTTCATCTTCTAGTTTCTTTACCGTCGTGGCAGCTTTTCTCAATTCACGATCCTGCTGTTTTTTGCGCTCGTAATTTACCTTGTTACCGGTGATTGTATCTTCTTCTTTCTGCCTTTCGGCATTCATCTTCTCCAGCTCTTTGAGCGATTGTAGTTTGCGGGCATTCAGGAAATCATAAACGTCGCCGAGGTAGGGTTTGATGGTATGGTTCCTGAATTCAAAAACTTTATCAGTTAAGCCTTGCAGGAAATCGCGGTCATGAGAAACGATGATCAGCGTACCGTCGAACCTTAAAAGGGCGTTTTTCAGGATGTCCTTGCTCACCATATCCAGGTGGTTGGTAGGTTCGTCGAGCACCAGCAGGTTAACAGGCTTCAGCAGAAGCTGTGCTATGGCCAGCCTGGCTTTTTCACCTCCCGACAATACTTTTACCTTTTTATCAACGGCTTCGCCCCCGAATAGAAAGCTGCCTAGTATGTTCCTTACCTTCGGCCTCATATCGCCGACGGCGATATCGTCGATGGTCTGGAAAACCGTTTTTTCCTGGTCGAGAAGATCGGCCTGGTTTTGGGCATAGTAACCTATTACAACGTTATGGCCCAGTTTACAAACTCCCTGATGCGTCAGGTTGCCTGTAATAATTTTTGCCAGCGTAGTCTTCCCTTCGCCGTTACGACCCACAAAAGCGACGAAATCTCCTTGTTCTATGGCAAATTCAAGGTTATTGAGAACCAGTTTATCGCCGAAACGTTTTGTAAGGGAAGCAGCTTCAACCACTACCCTTCCCGACCGGGGCGCAGGCGGAAATTTAAAATGGATAGCCGAAGTATCCACTTCGTCAAGTTCAATTTTATCCATTTTATCCAGCATTTTAATGCGCGACTGCACCTGCCGGGCTTTTGTGGATTTATACCTGAACCTCTCAACAAATTTCTCAATCTGGGCTATCTGCTGCTGCTGATTGTCATAAGCCGCTTTCTGAAGTTCCATCTGTTCGGAACGCAACAGCACATATTCAGAATAACCGGCTTTAAAATCGTAAATCCGGCCCGACATGATCTCAATGGTCCGGGTGGTTACGTTGTCAAGAAAAGCCCTGTCGTGCGAAACAATCATCACTGCTCCCCTGTATGAGATCAGGAATTCCTCGAGCCATTGTATCGACTCGATATCAAGGTGATTGGTAGGTTCGTCGAGCAGCACGACATCGGGATTGCGAAGGAGGATTTTTGCCAGTTCAACACGCATTTTCCATCCCCCGCTCAACGTATTCATCGGCCGGTTAAATTCTTCCGGATCGAAACCCAGGCCTTTCAGCACTTTTTCCGCCTCTTCCCTTACCAGATTGCCGCCAATGAGGTGAAAACGGTCTGTAGCGTCGTGAAGGCGGTTTATCAGGTTAATATATGACTCGCTTTCATAGTCAGTTCTTTCGCCGAGGGCAGTTGTTAATTTTTCAATTTTCTCATGAAGCGACCTGGCCTCTGTAAAAGCGGTCAAGGCTTCATCCAACACACATAATTCGCTTTTCGAATCAATCTGCTGGGGCAAATAGCCAAGGGTGCTTCCCGAAGGGCTTGCAACAACGCCGTTTTCGGGCGACAGCTCACCGGCTATAATGCGCATCAGTGTCGTTTTACCGGCGCCATTCTTCCCGACAAGGCCGATACGGTCACGATCGCCTATCAGGAAAGATACATCTTCAAATAAATAATCACCGGTAAAATGGACAGAAAGGTTGCTGACGGATATCATGGTGCAAAGGTAGAAGTTTATACCAGAATAATTTTTGATGTTGCTAAAACTGGTTGGTATTAAAAGAATCGTCAGGCTCAATTGCCGGGCGAACAAAATGAAAAGAGGCCCGTTGCCGGGCCTCTTTTATTGATTCCAATCAAGGATAGTTACTTAACCACGACAAACTTGCGGCTGAACGTATCGCCATTGGCCT
>DAONEP010000020.1:0-51561 GCA_035403165.1 Bacteroidales bacterium
GATTAGTCTGCAAAATGGCTGACCCGGTTATATTTTTTTACCGGACAACAGTGAAATTTTATCTATTCTAAAAATGGCGTTCATGTCTTGGATATGAGTTCCGGAGGCACATTAATTTGTCATGAATTTTCCGGAACAAAGGTGAATTTTATATCTGGTAACGGCACCGTTGAATTAATAGCCTCCAATACCCTCCCTTTATCAACAAATTTTTCAATCTTTAATAATCTTATTATTAACGGAGGTAATACTACGATGAGCCAAGCTTTGACTATTAATGGCAATCTTACAATTACTTCCGGCTCATTCAACACCAATGGTTACGACTTGACATTGAAAGGCAACCTCTCGACGAGTGGTACGTTTACAGCCAATGCATCATCCATCAATATTGCAGGAACAAGCGCACAAAGTATAGCCGGTTTCACAACAACAGGTACGGTATCTATGACTAAAACCAGCGGAACTGCGACTTTTACGGGCAATGTGAACGGAGGAGCGCTTACTATAAATGGTTCCGGAGGTACTCTTAATCTTGGAACGGGATTGATACATACTTTTTCCGGAAACTGGACAAGATCGGCAGGAACACTGGACGGAGGATCAAGTACCTTGAATATTGGGGGAAATGTATTAACTAACGGGGGTAGTTTTACTCCAGGTACAGGCACTGTAAACTATAATGGAACTACTTCGCCGCAATCGACAGCCAATGTAAATTATTACAACGTTGTGCTATCTGGCTCAGGTTCTAAAACTCTGCAAAGCGGCACTACTTCCATTAGTGGAGATTTAACGTTCAGCGGAACTGCATCTGCTTCAGCTGTTGTGGGGCTGAATATTACTGGAAGTGTAACTATTAGCGCCGGAACAACATTTTCTGCCGGTTCTCATACCCACAATATTGGACTGGACTGGATAAATAATGGTACTTTTGATTGTGGGACCTCAACCGTTGTCTTCAATGGCGCCGTAAAAACACAATACCTGGGAGGTGAGAAAACCAGCGCTTTCTATAACCTTACGATTTCGGGAGGAGATGTAATTCTCAATTGTCAACCAGCTGTCTTACCAGATAAACTAACGACAGTTAGGAATGCACTTACCATCGTCGGTGGTAATAAACTAACTATTCCTGCAGATCAGCAACTTACTGTTAAGGGTATAACAAATTTTGACGGAACGGAATGCCTAGTGCTTGATTGCGCCTCCGACGGAACGACTCCTTCCGGTTCTTTTATTGATAACGGAACAATTTCCGGGAGCGGCACTGCCAAAGTGGACCGTTATTTCGATAATAATGGTACCGGCTGGGACTGGCATTTCCTGTCGTCACCGGTTTCATCTCAACCAATAATCCCGTCTTTTGCCCCTGAACCGACAAATTATACAGGTAATATAAGCGCCTGGTACTGGGCGTCGCCGGTGGATTGGGACTTTTATTATTTCAATCCTTACATAGAGAATGCCGTGGGAAATTTTCCCTGGGTCAACATGAGGGATGCCCTTTCGGGAAGTAATTTTCCTTATAATTCCGGCGATATCGATGATCATGATCCCGCTACAGGAGCCGAGGCTGGTTTTGGCCCGAATGCCCCTGCATTTGCGGTTGGCCGTGGTTATCTCGCTGCCTATGATGAAGCGTCTGTAAAAAGTTTTTCGGGTAAATTGAATACCGGAAACATAAATATTCCCGTTGTAACCGATGGCGGCGGTTGGAACCTGGTCGGGAATCCCTATCCATCTTCCATAGATTGGACTGCCGCATCGGGCTGGGGAAGATCTGTATTAACCACTAATGATGGTTACGATTATTACATCTGGAATGACGATTATGGCGAATACGGCGCTTATAATTCTTCAACCGCGGCCGGAACAAACGGCGCTTCACGTTATATAGCCCCGGAACAGGCTTTCTTTGTGGTTGCGGCTGCAAACGGGAACCTGACGGTCAATAATGCCGCAAGGGTTCACAGTAGTCAGGCTTGGCTTAAATCGGCGGCCGTTCAAAACAATGTGCTGAGGCTGGAGTTAACCACCAACAAGAATAGTTACAGGGATGAAGTAATGATCGATTTCAACGATCAGTATTCCGGAGAAGGGGGTTCCTATAAATTCGGCAGCCTGTATGCCGAAGCGCCCGAGTTGTGGTCGGTGAAAAACGGCATCAGTTACACCATCGACCGGTACAAGGAGATCACATCCGGCCTTGCCGTGCATATCAGCGCCAAATGCGGAGTGACCGGCGCTTATACCCTCACGGCCACCAATATCGGCGATTTCAGCCTTTCCAACATCGTATACCTCGAAGACCTGAAGACGGGGACGAAGGTGGACCTGAAGGCTGTGGGGTCTTACTCTTTTACCGGCAGTCCCAACGACAACAAGGACCGTTTCAGGGTGACCTTTGCCGAGATTGCCGGCGCCGAAGAGCCGGCCGCCGATAAACCGGTATATGTTTACAGTTACGGCAACGAGGTTTATATCAACGCCAGCCGTCCTGAGGCAGGCAATTGCTCCGTGTATATTTACGACGCCCTGGGCCGTGTGGTCAGTCGCGGAAACTACACGCCGGTTGCCGGCAATCACAGGTTTACCACGCTGGCAACGCCGGGCGCTTACATCGTGAAGGTAATATCGGACAGCGGTATTGTCACCGCAAAAATTATCATACCTTAGCCGCTTACCGGCCAATTTATTATGGTTTATTTTCACCCAAACAACAGGATCCAGGCGATGAAAAAGATACTTCTCATTATAATTTTTGTGTTTTCAACAACGGTTTATAACCAGGCTTTTGCCACCACGCCTCCGCCGCCTCCGGGAACCCCGGGAATGGGGGGCGGCCATGGCACCGGCGGAAACAATGGGCCTTCAGCCCCAATTGGCGGCGGGCTGGAGATATTGCTATTGCTGGGCGCTGCCTATGCCGGACGGAAGCTGTACAAGTCAGGGCAGGAGGAAGAGGAATAGCCGGCAGGGCCTTTATGAAGCCGGCATGGCTGAAGGTTGCCGGAAACCGGCGACAGAACAACTTCAATAGGGTTAAAAGTATCATCCATGAACGATGGCTCCCGGGGATGGGGGCCATTTTTTTTCGGGATTTTTAAACCTGGCAGCGTCGGCAGACCCATCAGCGTTTGAAAATCCGTAAACAGGTTTTTCCTTGAAGCATGGGGAAAAGCAGGGAAAAACGTGAGACCGTGAATCATAAAATAAGCATTCCCGCGGTTCTGACGCCGACAGGTCAGAACCTCCATACCCCTGCAATCACGATCAGAATAACTCTTCGATCAGCCCTGTCCAAAGAATGCATGCTGTAGAATGCAGTAACGGAAAGTAAATCAGTTGCAGGGAGATGAAATTCAGTTAAATAACAACCGATTGTTCATAACTTGGCCGGAATGGCATCCGTCACAGGATGACGGCTGTATTATATTTGCCCCGCTTCCTGCATATCAGGCTTATACGGTTTGTTTACCGGCCAGCTCCGTTCTGCAGGATTGTAAACCTTGTTGCATACAAGCCGGGGGACAATACATTGAACAGCCAACGTAAAGCCGGGAAACGCTATACTGAAAGAAAAGAAAATTTTGTATTTTTACCGGCTTAATTCAGAAAGACATTTTGATACGGAAAATAACAGCAGAATGGAAACGCCTTATCCCTGACCGGTTGAAATAGCGCCGGCCGGATAAACCCAACACTTTGCCGCTCTTTAATTTCCTTTCATTTTCAAACCGTCAGGATCGCTCAACCTGACCATACTACGCAAAATTAAAATCGCTCAACTAAAATAAATCACTCAATCGCTCGAACAAACTTAAATTCAAAAAATCGCTCAAAACCTGACTGAAATGATCAGACAGGCTGGCTCTTAAACTCGAAAACCGCTCCGATCGCTCAAAAGAATTTGTAATTGAACCTTCCGCCCTCTCTGGCTGTCAAAGCCAGGCAGGCTGTCAAACCTGCCAATCGTTTCCACCTGGCAGGTATACCTGAAGCATTCCTTTACTTTTACTGCTCTCCTGTCGCAGGCAGTTTAAGCCTTGCCCAAGGCATGTCAGTTTGACCTTTTCCGCGTAAACCAAAAACAGGCTTCTCATCCCGGGCCCTGAAAGTGGTTTGTTTCAAAAGGCCGGCATCAGGAGATGCAGATAATCAGGAACTGTCATATCCGGCTATCATCCCGGAACCGTGGATTGAGAATATCCGGATGCAGACAATGCCTCGCGGAATACCTGTGCAGTATCCCGGAATTCCTGAAACGAACCGGGGCTCGTCCGGAAGAGGAATGAAGTTCATACTCAATTGAATGATCCGGGCAACCTGAAATAGCGACGCCGGAAAATCCGATTGACAGAATGACCGGATGCCGGTGTGAAACCACCCAAAAATTGAATAAGTACCGGGAAATTTTATCCCGTCAATACGAAATCACTTCTATGCATACCGATATTGCCGTAAAACACATACTGTACCGGAATTTCATCATGGAGCCTGTATCTGGCTCATCTGCGGGAAAACTATTCAACAATTCTGCAATTCATCCCCTTGCATGATGGCAGGTAAAAAAATCAATATCCTCCTTTTGCTGGTATTTCCGTTGATAACCGGAATGCTGCTGGGCATTTCAGCCTTGCCTTCCAGGCTCTGGTATGTCAGCTTTGTAGCCTTTGTTCCGCTTCTGGCGGCTTCCGAAAGGGCGCTGACCTGTAAAAAGCCGTTATTGGTTTTTGGCCTTCAGCTTCTGATGGCCTTGATCGTGTTTTACCTTTATGTCGGCCGTTGGGTATTACAAACAGCCAACCTGGGTTTTCTGCTGGGATTAATGATTGTCCTGCCGTTTGTTATTACAGTTTCACCCTTTATCCTGTTCAGGAAAGAGGGGCAAAAGGTGGCTCCGGTATATTTTATTTCGGCATGGCTTGCCTCAGAGTTATTTCAATCTCATTTCCAGCTCGGATCCCCATTTTATAACCTGGGACATAACCTGGGTGCATGTCCCCGCCTGATCCAATGGTACGAATATACAGGATCTGCAGGCGGCACACTCTGGATTCTGGCCTCCAACGTTGCACTTTTTTCTGTAGGAAAGGATCTGATTTACAATAGAAAACGTCTGTTCAGAAAAAGTGTTGGAGCGCTGGGGATATTGATCCTTCCGATGGCCGTTTCGCTTTTGATTTATCACGGTTACAAAGAAAAAGGCCCTTCTTCCGAAGTGCTTATCGTGCATCCGAGCACCGATTGCCGCGGGATAAAGTACCGTCTCAATATTTATGAGCTGATGGACAGATACCTGGAGATCATGGAGCCTCAGTTCACCGGTAATACTGAATATGTTGTGCTTCCCGAGACGGCCATCACCAATTCCGGTTGGGTAGCGAACCTCAATAATAACCTTGTATTTGACCATTTCCTGCAAAGGACCAGCGATTTCCCCGGATTAAAGCTGGTCACCGGGGCGATAATCTACGATGCTGTTCCTGAGGCAGAAAAAACAAACAACCTGGGGAAGCTGCCGGGTATCCGGTATTCACGGAAATATAACGCATGGTACTACACCTATAATGCCGCGCTTCAGATAGAGAAGGACAAACCGGTGCAGATGCGGACAAAAGAAGGATTGGTCCCTTATCAGGAATATGCTCCCTATCCGATGCTTCTGCCCCGGATTGTGCCAGTCGGCGTAGATTTTCAGTTTTCGGTGCGGAAAGTGAATAATACGGTCTTTACGGCTGAAAACAGGAGAAAGACCGCCGCCATGATCTGCTACGAGCTGGTTTACGGCAATAAATTCTGCAGGATGGCGCGGCGGGGCGCGCAGGCATTCTTTGTACTCCTCAACGAAGGGTGGTATGTTGAATCGCCCGCTGTTAAACGTCAGTTTTTACAACTTTCAGTCATCAGGGCCATTGAGAACCGGCGTTACATCGCCCATGCTTCCAATCTCGGCATATCGGCGTTTGTAAATCAGCGGGGTGAAGTGGTCGCCAGGAACGAAAGCAAACAGCCCGGGTTTTTAAAACATGAAATCAGGCTGAATAAAAGGTGTACCGTCGCTTCCTCCCTGGGTGACTATTTAGGCGCGATAGCCCTTGTTTCAATGATCCTTATGCTTTTAAAAGAGATAATTACCAAAATCAGTCACAGACAATTTCAAAAATAATGGAGGTTTACCATGATTCGTCACTCGACCATCACCAGATCAGGAATGGTGAAAAGTAAAAAACCTGACAAATCAATCCTGAAGGGTTCAGGGCTGACAGCGCTCATATTCTTTTTGTTGTTTATACCTACAGCGAAAAATATGTACGGGTGCTGGGCTGAAGATCCGGATGCGGATTTCTCTGCAAACACCACGACTCCCTGTGTCGGCCAATCCGTAACATTTACCGACAATTCAGACCCCGGAACCTATACGATTACTTCCTGGAACTGGAGTTTTGGTTCGGGGGCGTCTCCCGCAACGGCCACCGGCAAGGGGCCGCATAATGTTTCATACACTTCTTCGGGGTCTAAGAATGTTGCGTTAACGGTACACTGGAGCGGAAGCAACAGCAATACAGAAACCAAAAACGGCTACATCACCGCGAATGCGCTCCCGACGCCAACCATAAGTCCGGCTGGTGCTGTATGTGCAAATTCGGCTGGTAACGTTTATACTACACAGGCTTCGATGTCGAACTATTCCTGGACGGTGACCGGAGGAACAATCACTGCTGGTGGCACCAGCAATTCCAACACTGTTACCGTTACCTGGGGCGCGGCGGGAACCGGTCATGTAAAGGTAAATTACTCCAATGCAAGTGGTTGCAGCGCCGCAAGCCCTGTTGACCAGAGTATCACCATCAATGCTTTGCCGGCGCCTTCGATCAATCCGGTTACCATGGCTTGCGAAAACTCGGCAGGGAATGTTTACACAACGCAGCCTTTGATGTCGAACTATTCCTGGACGGTGACCGGCGGCACTATTACGGCGGGAGGCACCAGCACATCAAATACTGCGACAGTTACCTGGGGCGCGGCAGGGACCGGTCATATCAAGGTAAATTACACAAATGCAAACGGATGCAGCGCGGCGTCTCCCACTGATCAGGCTATTACCATAGGACCTTCACCGGCGCCGGCATTTATTGCACAACCTGTTGCCAATTGTTGTATGGGGGAGAATGAAACCTACACTACCGAACCGGGTCAATCGAATTATTCATGGAATATACCCGGGACTTCCGGTATTGATTACGCCATTGTTTCAGGAGGAATTGGGCTGGCCGATAATACGGTTACCCTGAGATGGTTAACGCCGGGAGTCAAGACGGTAACGGTTAATTACTCAACCAGTAACGGGTGTCAGGGAGCCAGCGCCGCCTCCAGTACAGTTATCAGCAATTACAGTTCCCTCCTTTGGAAAGGCGGCGACAGCAGCGATCCGGACAACTGGAACCTGGCAGGAAACTGGCAGGTATCCTCCTCAAATACCGAAGCTCCTCCTGCGCCTCCCTGCGAATGTACAGATGTCATCGTGCCCAGGCTTGGATCGGGAAGCACAAATTACCCGACCATCGTTTCCGGTTCAGGCGCTGTATGCAACAACCTTACCATCAAAGATGGCGCTTCGCTGATCGGGAATGAATACCTGACGATAAAAGGCGTTGCTACGGTTGAAAAAACCATCAGTGAAGCCGGCTGGTACTGGCACTTCCTTTCATCTCCCGTGGAGTCGCAGGATATCTGGAGCCAGTTTACACCCGTTCCCAACGGCAACAGTTATTCAAACTGGAACTGGCCGGTTTCCGGCATCAACTGGGATTTTTATTACTATAACCCGAAAGTCGAGAACGTATATCCCAATGTGCCCTGGGTCAATATCAGGAAGGCTGAAGAATCAGGCAGTTTTCCCTATAATTCCGGAACGGTTGATGATGCCAGCCCGAACGGGACAGGCGCCGATGCAGGTTTCGGACCAGCAAAGCCGGTGTTTACAGTCGGACGGGGTTACCTGGCAGCCTATAATTCAGGTTATTCACCTTCAACGCATTATTTTACAGGCGTCCTGAATTCCGGGGATGTTTATCCCGGCACTGTGACCGCCAGCAGTTTTTACCTGGTCGGGAATCCTTATTCATCCTCTATTGACTGGGAACACAGCAAGTGGGAAACATCAGCTAATCCGGCGGTTAACCACCGGAACGGCCTGGAATGTTCCGACGGCACAT
This sequence comes from Bacteroidales bacterium, assembly GCA_035403165.1. Lineage (GTDB taxonomy): Bacteria > Bacteroidota > Bacteroidia > Bacteroidales > UBA4417 > UBA4417. Next base: position 8,223 of record DAONEP010000020.1, read on the forward strand.
ACGATTTTTGGGTGTTCCGCGATGGCGCATCGGGCGGGAATTACCTGGCGGGTAATTCCGGGGGCACCTATAGTTCAGGGCTGAGCAAGGATATTGCCCCCATGCAGGGGTTCTTCGTACTCACAAAACAAGGGGGCGGATTATTCGAAATTACGAATTCTGTCCGCGTGCATAGTTCACAATCGTGGGTAAAATCGGCGGCCGTTCAAAACAATGTGCTGAGGCTGGAGTTAACCACCAACAAGAATAGTTACAGGGATGAAGTAATGATCGATTTCAACGATCAGTATTCCGGAGAAGGTGGTTCCTATAAATTCGGCAGCCTGTATTATGACGCTCCGGAACTGTGGTCGGTGAAAAACGGCAACAATTACACCATCAACCGGTACAAGGAGATCACCCCCGGCCTTGCCGTGAATATCAGCGCCAAATGCGGCGTTGACGGTACCTATACCCTTACGGCCACCAATATAAGCGATTTCAGCCTATCTGATATCGTTTATCTCGAAGACCTGAAAACCGGAACGAAGGTAGACCTGAAGGCTGTGGGTTCATACTCCTTTGCAGGCAGCCCCAACGACAACAAGGAACGTTTCAGGGTAACCTTTGCAGAAATTGCCGGCGCCGGTGAACCTGGCGCCGATAAACCGGTATATATCTACAGTTACGAGAACGAGGTTTACATCAACGCCAGCCGTCCTGAGACCGGAAATTGCGCCGTATATATTTACGACGCCCTGGGCCGGGTGATTTACCGCGGCAGCTATGATCCGGTTACAGGCAATCAAAGGTTTACCACGCTTTCGACCCCTGGCGCCTATATCGTGAAGGTGGTTTCCGGGAGCGGAATCGTTACTGCAAAAATTGTCATACCCTAACAGATTATCAACCAAATTGATATGGATACTCAACACCTAAACAACAGGATCCGGGCAATGAAACAGATTCTTCTCATTTTATTATTTGTGTTTTCAACATCGGTTTTCGACTTGACTTATGCCACCACGCCTCCGCCGCCTCCGGGCACTCCCGGTATGGGGGGCGGCCATGGAACAGGCGGAAACAACGGGCCAACGGGAGCGCCTGTTGGCGGCGGGCTGGAAGTATTGATGCTGCTTGGCGCCGCCTATGCCGGTAATAAAATGTATAAGTCGAAACGGGAAAAGGAAAGAGAATGAAGAGGCTAACGTGTGCAGGCGAATGTTTTGCCTGGATTTTCAGTTAATGTTTTGACAGCAGACTTTTACCCCTGATACAGGCAGCATTCAGCGATGGATGCTGCTTTTTTGGTGAAATCCGGGCCTTCTTTCTGTAACTTGCCGAATAAGCCGGATGGCGGCCGTTCCTGCTGCCGGCACGCCATATCTCTGAGCGGACACGAATGCCGGTTTCCGGGGAATTTCGGGCTTCCTGATCCTGGTTGCCGGACCCTGGTAAAAAAACGCGCATCCCAAAACCGGCGCAACTATTCTGAGATAAGCCTTCTTTGTCAGCCTTTGGTGCCTGCCGCCTGACTGGCCTTCGGGGAGATAGGTTCCTTTGTAAGCGCTGTATTTTGTGGGTAGCCCGGATCCCGTAAAAGGTTCCACAAACCGGGTACAAATCAGGTCAGGTATCATCATATTCCGGGGATAGCAGGCCGCTCATGCAAATTTTGCAGGATTATCATAAAAAACATCAGAAATCAGTATCACTTTTTACCGGCCTGTCCATTAATAAAGGAAGAATTGCCTTAATGGGGAAAGGGGAAGGTGTAGCTTTTACAGACGCCAACATCAGAAAAGGACTGGGGGAGTTTGGATTTATAAGATTTATGTATGGGTCTGCATATTGTCATGTGCCGGTTTCCGGACACCTGCAAGCGTATCATTCCTCATTTATCGGTATTTCTTCCTTGAGATATCATTGAAAAGGTTTTCTTTAACATATCCTATGCAAAATATTTACTTCCGACGGGCGGCAGAAAAGATACTCCTTGTATTGGTGTTGACTTCTGCGACAATATTGGGTAATCATGCTATGGCCGGCACTCCGCCACCGCCCCCTCCCGGAACATCAACCACGGGCGGCGGACATGGCGCCGGAGGGAACAAAGGCCCTTCCGAAGCTCCTGTTGGCAATGGGGTCGGGTTGCTGATGTTGCTCGGAGCCGCCTATGCCGGAGGTAAAAGTTATATGCTCAGGCAAAAGGAAGTATCAGAGGCATAGCGTTTTCCGGTATTTATCCTTGCGATTGGTTTCCTCCTGCTTGCTGATAACATCCTTGCTGACGCAAATTTCTTGATTGTCAGCCGGTGACGGAATGTTTTTTCTTTTCCTCCCCGGCCTTTAATAATCCCGTTTCAGCATCAGGAATGAAAGGAACATAGCCGGGATTAACAAAAAAGCAGGCCATTGCCTGCTGTTTTGTTAGTATGAAGCCTGGTATATATTTAATTGTCAGGCATATACTTTAGGTTCAATTTCACCTTTGAGCACCATGAGTCCGTTAAGGGCCAGGGCGCGCATTTCGTCCTCGCCGGGGTAGATGTAAACAGGTGCGAAGGAATAAACTCTTTCGAGGATAAGGTTCGTGATCCATTTGCTGTGGGCAACGCCGCCTGTAAGCAGAATTGCATCAACATGACCTTTGAGGACAGGCACCATTGAACCGACGGCTTTTGAAACCTGGTATGCAAAAGCTTCGAGGATAAAACGCGCTTTTTCATCGCCGTTCATCGCCCGTTGTTCTGCTTCGTAAACGCTGTTTGTCCCAAGGTGGGCAACGATGCCGCCATTGCCGACGATCATCTTCAGCACTTCTTTTTCGGTATATTTTCCGCTGAAGCAGAGCCTTGCAAGATCGCCTGAAGGCAGGGTTCCGCTGCGCTCCGGCGAAAATGGTCCTTCTCCGTCGAGCCCCTGGTTGACGTCTATGACTTTTCCTTTTTCATGCGCTCCTACCGTAACGCCTCCGCCCATGTGAACAACGATAAGGTTCATATCTTCATACCGTTTCATGATGCTTTTGGCATGCTGACGGGCAATAGACTTCTGGTTCAGGGCATGAAAAATGGAAATTCTTTTGAATGCCGGGTGTCCTGATACCCTGGCAATGTCGTCGAGTTCGTCCACCACGACCGGATCAGCGATGTAGGCTTTGGCATCCGGGAGTGAACGGGCAATCTCATCTGCGATCAGTCCGCCCAGGTTGCTGGCGTGTTCCTTTATGGGATGGAAATGAAGATCGTTCTTCATGGCATCGTTCACTTCGTAAACGCCCGAGGCAATGGGTTTGAGCATGCCTCCGCGGCCCACGATGGCGCGAATCAGGTCAAGTTGAATATCTGCATTCTGCAATTCCCTGTAAATAATTTCTTTGCGGAACGAAAACTGGTCGGCGATATGTTCAAAAGGGGCCAGTTCTTCGGCAGAATGAGTGATGTTCTTGACAAATAACGGGTTAGCATTGTGGAACACCGCTATTTTTGTGGAAGTGGAGCCGGGATTGATGGCAAGGATTCGGAAATCGTCCATGATGGTCGGCAGCTTTTAGGCCATAAGAGCGGCAAGGGCGATGGAATAAGCTTTTGTGCGGGCGCTGTCGCCGCGTGACGAGAGCACACAGGGAACCCTGGCGCCGGCTACATAGGCGGCAAGTTCAGCTCCGGCTAATTTGGTGCCTCCCTTGTAAAATGTGTTGCCGGATTCAATATTCGGGAACAAAAGGCAATCGGCGTTTCCGGCGACCGGACCGGCCAATTTCTTTATCTCGACAGATTCCTTATCAATAGCGCAATCTACACTGAGCGGGCCATCCAGGATACAACCTGCAATCTGGCCGCGGTCGTTCATTTTGGCGAGCATGGCTCCTTCAACGCATGCAGGCATGCCGGCCAGCATCTGCTCGGTAGCTGCGATGGCTGCAACTTTAGGCATTTCAACGCCAATGGCCTTGGCAGTTTTTACAAGATAGCCCACCATTTTAATCTTTTGTTTAAAATCGGGAAGGGGAATAACTGCGACATCGCCAATCGTGAGCAGCCTGTCAAAGGACGGGTATTCCATGATGGTAACATGACTGAGCACGGCTCCTTCGTTACACAATCCTTTTTCCTTGTTCAGGATAGCGCGCATGTATTTATCGGTACTCAGCGAACCTTTCATTAAAATATTCCCTTTGCCCTCGTTGATGAGTTGTACGGCGAGAGCTGCAGCCTTTAGTTCGTTGGGCTCATGCACAATCTCCAACTTAGAAACATCCAGCCCGTGCTCCTGGCATATTTTTTTAATGTTCGTTTCGTCGCCGGTAAGGGTGGCATTGATGATTCCTTTTTCAACAGCGGAGTACACTGCTTCGATGGTGTGGGCGTCGTTGGCATAAGCTGCCACGAGGCGTTTACGGGATTTATTTTTTAACAAATCGAAGAGCTGATCCAACTTTGTGATTGCCATGATGATATTGTTTTGAAGTTAATAATCTTATATGATCTGATAATGAATCCGTTCCCGGCCATTTCGATGGCAAAATTATAAAAAACCCTTCATTTCTGAAGGGTTTTCTCGGTCATTAGTCTTATTTAGAAGACATATAATTTAATGTGTATACCTGTCAATCATATCCTGGATAGCTTTGGTGCAAACCGGGCAAAAATCTTTCCCTCTGAAGGTCCGCATGAGGCAATCGGGAACAGGACGGTAAATGCCTTTGGCTACATAACCGGCTCCTTCGTAAACGCCGGGCTGCAAAGGGGCCGCTCCTTCAACCGGCGTGGGTACAGCAGTATTTTCGGGCAACATATTCTGCCATTTTGCTCCGAAATTAACCAGCGTAGTGATGTTGGGCTCCCAGGGTTCCACACCCAACGGGTACATGTCGTTAAAAGCGGTGGAGCCGTCGTCGTATTCGTCGGCAAGAGCGGCAAACCCGTGACCGAACTCATGAACAAAAATCTTGGCCGATGAGGCGTTGCTGTTGACCGAAACATTATAAAAATTGTAGATGGCGCCGCCCCCGTATTTCTTGCTGTTAACCAGAATGTATATCTGGTCGTACGGAGCATTGGCTGCAAGGTTGCGGACGCTGTGATTGTCCATGGTCATCAGGTAACGTTCCGATTCGAAAGTATAAAAACTTGAATTGACAATGGTTTTCTTCCACACATTGTCGGCGGGAATATCGGTGCCGCTTTCGGCTGATGGCGCCAGCACGCCGCGGATATTGAATTTATCGCGGTTGAGGGTATAAGGCATAAAAGTGAACAACTCTTCCGTGAATTTATCGCAATCGGCTTTAAAACGGTCCATTTCTCCAGCGGTATAGCCTTCGGGAATGATGATGATATCCACTTTCATAGCCGGGTCTCCGCTGTTCAGCGCTTCGTAAATCGGGTATTCCTGCTGGCGTTCACTGGCAATGTAAGGGCTTTTCGGGTTCACCGGATAGCTGAACTTTTTCTCATACACCCCGTGACCCGACCTGCTGTAAAAATCAACGATGATATCATCTTTCGGAAAAGGCATGGTAACGGTTTCGCTGAAAGTGCGCTGAGTCTGGCGGGCTTCGGATGTAAACTTCCACTCGTCGAAAAGCGTGCAGTAACCATGGCTGTATATCAGTGTTCCTGATTTCCTGTCATATACTTTTACATAATATGAGCCATAGTTGGTCGTGTCGATAAGGAACGTTTTCGATCCGCCCCAATAAGGTTCCATTCTTAGCTGGTCGATGGAGTAAAACTCGTTCGAATAATCGCCCGAATGGTAATAATCGATACGCAGGGTTTTATCCATGAACCAGTCGGTGAAAGCTGCCTGTGCCGACATGCCGGCAAGTAATCCGATGATGAGAAGGAGTTTTTTCATGGTAAAGAATTCTGATTGATGCCCACGAAATTACAAATAAATGAAATCTCAGAAGGCAGGTGCCGGCAAAACGGATTTGAACCCCGGGACGATACTGGCGCCTGGTCAGGCAACACCGCGGACGATCTTTCTTAGGGGCGGGGGCAACCCTAAAACCTTTTCAGGAGGGCCCTAAACCTAGGGTCGGAATGATATTCGGTAAAATCCTGATCGGACAGCAACCTTGATTTCTCTTTGAAGCCTGATTCAACCGCTTTATTCAAATACCCAAATGCAGCCTCTTTGTCGCCTTTCCTGGCGGCCGCAACAGCCGCCATATACCGGTGCTCCGGATTTTCGGGATCGACCAGACGGTAAATTTCGATGTAGATACCGGCGGCATCGGGGAGGTTTTGTTTCAGTGCATTGTTTGAATACATGTACGACGACAAACTGAGGAATCCCAGTATCCTTTTATAAACAACCGTCACATCGTCAGGCGGTTGCCTGGCGGATAATCTCCTGAGCTTTGCCGATTCAGCCTGCCAATAGTTCAGATCAGGATTCTGAAGCTTTTCGGAATACAACTTTCTGAGATTATCCTCCAGCATCAGTTGATCTTCCATCTGTTTTTTCCGTTCAATCACTTTCGTATCCTGGGCCAGTGTTGCCAGAATATTTTCCAGAGACGATACATCCGTCAATCCACGGAGGTAATGCTGCATTTTCTCATACGCCTGCCATCGTTCATATGATTTTCCTGCTGTTGCGAAAGTGTTGTCCAGGCTGTCGTTCCTGTCGATAAAACGGTTGATGGCGTTCCTGTCGACAGGCAGGTGGCTTGTGCGCATGGCATCAAATTCCAGCCAGGTCATAATATCCGGTACAAGCTCTTTGGGCGGCCATTCATGTTTGCCTTCAAATGTTAGCAAATAATGGGTGAAACCGGCCTGTTCCAGTTGCGGATCGAGGCTCAGTAATTCGGGATAGTTGAAATCCTCAGTACCTGCAACGCCCAGGAAACTAAAGGGCTTTTGCGGCGGCCTGCCTGACGAGGGAAGTCCTGCACCGCAGCTTACTACCCCTGCAATATTGCCTTCGGTCATTGCCAGCATCCCGGCGACCCTGGCCCCGCCTGAAAAGCCAACAGTGTAAATCCGGCCGGTATCTGTTGAAAATCGGGATTTGATATCATCGAGCATCGTGTGATAGATAGCTGTCGATTCCCCGAAATCCATCCCGTTTTTTGAATTGTTGGAAGCGGCAACCAGGAAACCTCTTTTCTCTGCTTCATCTTTGAAAAGGCTGACAGGAATCAACCCGGCAGCATGCGGATCGAATGCGATGATCAGGGGCCATTCCCTGCCTGGATCATATCCGGAAGGAATATAAAGGGAGTAATTTACCGAGGTATCAGCCGCGCAGCATACTTTAGCGGTAACGCATCCTTTTTGAAGGTTTTGCAGATTTCCCTTTCCCGCTGAATGGCATGCCGTAAGGACTGTTGTTAAGATCATTCCGGTATAAAGCAGATTTTGTATATTTTTCATGCTGAGGATTTTATAACAAATAGCATTTCCGTTCCCTGAAGTATGCAAAAGTCTGTATTTTTTATTTTCGTTCAAAATGATGTATATTTGGCGCGTTCCATTTCTCGTTTGATGGAGGTTGAAAATGAGCACAACCGTTTCAAAGAAAAAAATATTTTTAAACCTCAAGGACCGGGATAATTTCCGGTCATATCTTTTACTATCCAATCTAAAGTAATCAATTATTAATGTTAACATTGAAAATAAAATAATGGAACTACCTTTTGCAGAACCTTACAGAATAAAGATGGTTGAGCCTATTCGCAGAAGCAGCCGCGAAGAGCGCGAACAATGGATTAAAGATGGCGGCTACAACCTGTTCAATTTACGCAGCGAACAGGTGTACATCGATCTGCTCACCGATTCGGGAACCGGCGCCATGAGCGACCGGCAATGGAGCGAAATGATGATCGGCGATGAAAGCTATGCCGGATCGTCGTCGTATTACAAACTGAAAGCTGCCGTTAAGGATATCTTCGGATTCGATTACTTCCTCCCTACGCATCAGGGAAGAGGCGCCGAAAACGTACTTTTCAGCGTTCTGGTGAAACCCGGCGACATAGTCCCCGGGAATTCACATTTTGATACCACCAAAGGGCATATCGAATTCCGTCATGCTACAGCTATCGACTGCACGATAGATGAAGCTTTTGACACCGCCGTCAATCACCCTTTCAAGGGAAACGTGGATCTTGAGAAACTGGAAGCCGTTCTCAAAAAGAATCCCAGGGAACGTATTCCGTTTATCATTGTTACTGTCACCTGCAATTCATCAGGAGGGCAGCCGGTATCGATGGAAAACCTGAAAGGCGTTCACGACATGGCCAAAAAATACGGGATCCCCGTAATTTATGATTCCGCACGCTTTGCCGAAAATGCATACTTTATCAAAGTGCGCGAAAAAGGCCAGGAAAATCGCAGCATCCGTGAAATCGTCTCTGAAATGTTTTCCTATGCCGATGGAATGACAATGAGCAGCAAAAAGGATGGCATTGTGAATATCGGCGGACTGATCGGATTGCGCAGCCAGGAATTGTTCGGGCAGGCTTCGGTGTATAATATTATGTACGAAGGGTTTATCACCTACGGCGGATTGGCCGGTCGTGATTTAAGCGCACTTGCATGCGGGTTATACGAAGCAACCGATTTTGAATACCTTGACTCCAGGATAAAACAAATAGAACATCTTGGGAAAAAGCTTACCGATTACGGGATTCACGTTCAGATGCCGTATGGCGGGCATGCTATTTTTGTCGATGCCAATAAGTTCCTGCCTCACATCCCGAAGGAAGAATTCAGGGCTCAGACGCTGGCCGTGGAACTTTACACCGAAAGCGGTGTGCGTGGCGTTGAGATCGGAGCCTTACTGGCCGACCGGGACCCCATTACCCGTGAAAACCGGTATCCTGCCCTGGAACTGCTCAGGCTTGCAATACCCCGGAGGGTATATACCTTTAATCACATGGATTACATTGCTGCTTCGCTGGCCAACGTTTACGACCGCAGAAATGAAATAAAGAAAGGTTTGGTTATTGACTATGAAGCGCCGATTCTCAGGCACTTTACAGTCAGGCTCAAAAGGGCTCAATAAACGAATCCTGACATTGTTAAAAGCCTCCGGGAATCATGCTTCCGGAGGCTTTTTTTCTGCTGCCGGATGCAACAGAAACGTTCCATTCGGCAAACCCGCCTTATATTTGTGAAATGAACGAAAGGACTGCTGGACGGTATTAATTACCTTTGCAGCAAATATTTGCACATGGATACCCTTAAAAAGGCGGCGAGATATGAAAGGATTTTTGATCAGCTCCGGGGCTTGCTGACGAAAACCGACAAACCGGTTGCCCGGATGGCGACTGTGGCCGCCGTGCTGAGCCACAAGTTTGAATACTTTTTCTGGTGCGGTTTTTACAGGGTAAGCGGAGAAAAGTTGATTGTCGGGCCATACCAGGGACCTGTCGCCTGCCAGGTACTGGAAGACAGGGGCGTGTGCCTCGAAGCCGTTAAGAGAAAAAGTACAGTCATTGTTCCGAATGTGCATGAATTCCCGGGGCATATAGCCTGCGATTCAAGATCGAATTCCGAAATAGTAGTACCCGTAACGGGAACCGGGGGAGATACCCTGGCCGTGCTGGATGTTGACAGCAAAGACTTTAATGCCTTTGATGATACTGATGCAAAATATCTCGGAAAGATTGTCTTGTTAATTTATCAGGCCGGTTAACGAAAGGCCTGATATAACCATATTATCTGTACACCATGAATTTGCTGACCATCATGATCCTGGCGATAGCCGTTGCCCTGGTGACATTTCCGACTTACATCACCAGCGGTGTGATACTCATCCATGAAAAGTCAGGAAGTAAACTGCGTTTCATCGCAATAATGGTTTCTGTCCAGGCCCTGATGCTCGGATTGGGAATCGTGCTTGGAATGAACGTCGGGCGTATTTCGGAAGCCTCCAACAAGCTGATGGCGCTTTCTATCCTGATGATTTTCGGTCTGAAAGTGCTGCTCGACTCGTTGCGTGTACGCCCGCAGGAAAAAGCTTTCGATACAAGCGATTTAAAGGTGCTGATGCTGCTTTCACTCGCGGAGTCCATTGTTCCGATGGCTGTAGCTATAGCTGTCGGACTGATGACGGAAACCTTTTTAACTCCCTGGCTGTCGTTCATTGCCATGCAAGGAATAGCCATTGTAGGCGGATTATTTACTGGCGGGCAAATGGGAACAGCGTCGTTTAAACTCAGGACCGGGCCAATAGGCGGGTTATTCCTGATTGCCGCCTCACTGCAGATGATCATCAGCATGATTAGTTATTAAACTTAAAAAAACATGAAGGAAAGATTGTTCGTATTCATTTTGCTTGTTTTTACCGGAAATCAGTTGTTTTCTCAAATTCCTGAAGGCTATTATAACACGGCATCAGGATTATACGGAACAAATTTACAGCAGGCGCTTCACGATATTATCGACAACCATACTTCGGTAACTTACAGTTCGCTCTGGACTTATTTCCAGGATACCGACAAAAAGCCTGACGGAAAAGTCTGGGACATGTATTCCGATGTTCCCGGCGGAACTCCCGCCTATGAGTACACATTTATAACCGATCAGTGCGGAAACTATAACAGCGAAGGCGATTGTTACAACAAGGAGCATTCATTCCCGGCAAGCTGGTTTAATGACGGTTACCCGATGTATTCCGATATGTTTCACCTGGTTCCTACGGATGGATATGTGAACAATAAACGTTCAAATTATCCTTTCGGTGAAGTCGGTACAGCCTCGTGGACATCGACCAATGGTAGTAAATTAGGCAACTGTGTTTCTACCGGTTATTCGGGAACCGTATTTGAACCCATTGATGCTTACAAAGGCGATTTTGCCAGGAATTTGTTCTATATGGCAACGCGGTATTACAAGGAAGATACCGGTTGGCCGGGAAGCGACATGGTCAGCGGTTCCCAACCCAAGCCCTGGGCTATCGCCATGCTGCTGGAGTGGCATCAGGCAGACCCTGTCTCGCAGAAAGAAATTGACCGTAATAATGCCATTTACGCCATCCAGCACAACCGGAACCCTTTTATCGATCATCCCGAATATGCAGCGAACATTTGGTCGCCGAATGCTTTGGCTGAAGAAGGCGTCAAAGCGCAGCACTTAATCACGATTTTTCCGACGCCGTCATCGGGCAGGTGTTACTTTGATTTACCGGAAGGGTCCGAAAGCAAGGATATCGCCCTGTGTGTGCATTCGGCAAGCGGTACGTCTGTTACGCCGGCTTTTGCCATCAATAATACAACAGTTACGGTTAACCTGGATAATATGGCCGCAGGGATGTATGTGCTTGTACTGATCAACAATCAAACCGGCAGGCATTACATTGGGAAAATTCTGGTTCATTAAATCATACCTAATACAATAGATAGTGACAACAGTCAGGCTGACAAAAGAATTCAAATTCGAAATGGCGCACGCCCTCAAGGGCTATGACGGCCCATGCCGTAATATTCACGGGCATTCATACGAACTCATTATTACGGTAAAGGGGAGTCCGGTCACGGATGAATCGTCCCCGAAACTGGGCATGGTAATGGATTTCGGTGAACTGAAAAAAATTGTACGGTCAAGCATCATCGACGAATTTGATCATGCACTCGTCATTAACAGGGCATCGGCAGGAGAGTTGCAACTTTTAAATTCAGAGATATTCGGAAATGCCATCCTGGTGGATTATCAACCGACAAGCGAAAACTTTCTGATTGACTTTGCCGGAAGAATTAAACCCCTGCTGCCTGCAGGTATTTCGCTCCATAGTATGCGACTTCGCGAAACCGTTACCTCTTATGCCGAATGGTTTGCGGAGGATAATGAAGAATAATTACAATAAAATAGAAAGGGTTGTCATTGCTGGCAACCCTTTATTTGTCACGAAGGCGGTTTTTATGAAACCGATATTTCACGGGCAGGTTTTTCTTTGGCTTCATCCTTTTTGGGAATAGCGATATAGAGCACCCCGTTTTTGTGGTTTGCCGAGATATTGGCCGAGTCGGCAGTATCGGGCAGGCTGAACGAACGTCTGAATTGTGCATAGCTGAATTCACGACGCATAAATTTCTCATCCTTTTCCTCTTTGGAAGTCTCTTTCTCCGATGAGATGGTGAGCACATTGTTCTGAAGCGTGATGCGGAAATCATCCTTTTCAAGGCCTGGTGCCGCTACTTCTATACGAAAATCGGTCTTTCCTTCAACAATGTTTACCGAGGGTTCGGTGATTCCGGTATCGCTGTCGAACCAGCCCGGAACCAGATCTTTCCCAAAAAATTCATCCACGATCGACGGGAAAATTGATTTACGTCTGATAACTGGTAACATGGCTTAATCCTCCATTTTTTAATTGTTAGTACTAAGGTTTTGACTGTTGTCGAACAATCTCCGTACCAACCGGAATAAATACCCAATACGCTGTAAAAATGGCAGTTATACAAATATTATTAAGAAAAATTGTCTTATTTTCCATCTTTGTCTGTCCGATTGTCAGCGCTTGTCAATCGGGGAGAGGCATGGGAAAGGACCAGGAGAAAGCAGGCGTGTTTTATTCCCCTGATCCGAGTTTCATTTGTATGCGGGAAGCCAGTATCTGGACTGCAACCTTGTTTTCGCCCCCCTGCGGGACGATGATATCGGCATAGCGCTTGGTAGGTTCAATAAACTGGAGGTGCATGGGTTTTACCCAACGTGCGTAATGATCGAGGACCTGCATGCAGTCACGTCCGCGCTCCACGATATCGCGGCGTATGATGCGCGTAAGGCGTTCATCGCTTTCAGCGTCGACAAAAACTTTAATATCCAGTCTTTTAAGCAATTCTTTATCGGTGAATATGAGGATGCCTTCCACAATGATGACCTGTTTTGGCTCAACCCTGGTTGTTTCGGGGCTGCGGGCGCAGGTGACATAGGAATATCGGGGCATTTCGACAGTTTCGCCTTTCCTGAGCATATCCAGGTGTTTAACAAGCAGACTCCATTCGATGGAGTTGGGATGATCGAAGTTGATTTCCTTTTTTTCTTCCGGCGAGAGGTGGCCGTTGTCCCAGTAGTAGGCGTCCTGTGGAATAACAGTCACGGAGTTTTTGGGCAAACGCCTGATAATTTCTTTAACGACAGTAGTTTTTCCGCATCCGGATCCTCCGGCAATTCCGATAATGAGCATACAGATATATTTATAAGGCAAAAATAAAAGATTGCACCAGATTATAAATCTGATGCAATCTTAATTTTGTTGATTACGTATTAATTATCGGATTCCTTTTTATAGGGCCAGATTTTGTCAATTGCCTTGATTGAAAAGTAGAAAATAATCATAAAGGCAAAAATACCCAGCATTCCGAAAACCGTTATTTCAAGTGCAGCACTTAAAGCATTCATCTTATACCTCCTTTTAATTAAAAGAATAAAGGAACCAGCGTTAAAATAAGGCCTCCGGCAACAACAGAGCCTATCTGTCCGCCGACGTTAGAACTAACGGCGTGCATGAGCAGATAATTGGTAGGATCTTCCTTTTGGCCCATTCCGTGAATTACACGTGCCGACATAGGGAATGCAGAAATTCCGCATGCGCCGACCATAGGATTGATCTTTTTGCCTTCCGGTAAAAAGATATTCAGGAGTTTGGCAAACATTACACCGCCAAAAGTATCAAAGATGAAGGCGATAAGACCGAGGCCTATGATCATGAGGGTGTCGAGCCTTACAAAACGATCGGCCGTCATGGTGCTGGCGATACTGATGCCGAGGAGGATGGTTACGAGGCTTGCCAGCTCATTCTGTGCCGACAGTGAGAGTTTGTTCAAAACGCCGCATTCGCGGATCAGGTTGCCGAACATGAGGAAACCAATCAGCGCCAGCGAGGAAGGAGCTACAACCCCCGCAAAAATGGTGACTATGATCGGGAAAGCTATTAAAGCGCTCTTTGAAACACTTTTAGCATGTCCTTCCATGTGGATCATTCTTTCTTTACGCGAGGTAAGCGCCCTGATTACCGGAGGCTGGATGATAGGCACCAATGCCATATAAGAATAGGCGGCTACCGAAATAGGACCGAGAAGGTTCGGTGCAAAGCGGGAAGAAACAAAGATGGAGGTGGGACCGTCGGCGGCGCCGATAATACCAATGGAAGCAGCTTCTTTCAGATCGAAGCCTAACAGAGTAGCGGCGATCATGGTGAAGAAAATACCAAACTGGGCTGCAGCTCCAAAAAGGAGCAGGAACGGATTTTTAAACAAAGGCGAAAAATCGATCATAGCCCCGATCGCTATAAAGATGAGCAGCGGGAAGACCTCAGTGGCAATACCCGCCTGGTAGAATACCGACAATGCGCCTTCGATGGCCTGACCGGTCACCGGATCAATCTGCGTAATAGCGGATGTCAGCGGTATATTTACCAGGATAGCTCCAAATCCCATGGGGAGCAATAAGGTAGGTTCATATTCCTTGGCAATGGCCAGGTAAATCAGGGTCAAACCTACCGCGATCATCACCAGATTTTGCCACGTGATACTGTATAGTACGGGCAGCAGTTCTTTAATATCCATAGTTAAACGTTTTTATCTTTATCTTCCAGTGCGTGTTGTATTTCATCAAGATCTTCATGAAGGTCTTCTATTTCCTCTTTTTCAGCAATTACCATCGATAACAGGATTGAAATTGCCAGGGTGGAAATGATGACGACCAGCGATACCCAGGAGTGTGCAGCAAAGAAATGTTCCACAGCAGGTACCGAGGTCAGCAACATCTTAGCGCCGATGAAAAACAGGATAAAACTTACGCCATGTTTCAGGAAACGGAACATGCCCATGATGCCCTTTAAGGCAAAGAACAGTGAAATGAGGCCCATCACGGCAAACACATTCGAAGTGATGGCGATAAAATCTTCTTCCTGAGGGGTGAGGATTTGAGAAGCGCCTTCTTTAATTACTCCGATGATGGCAGGGATTGAGTCAACGGCAAAAAGCACATCCGTTGAACCGATTACCAGGAAAACAAGGAACATCATGGTGATATGCCACTTTCCGTTCATCTTGCGCATGAAATGGTTTGCATCCGGATCCGGATCCAGGGGAAAAATTTTGGAGGCAGTACGGTACAGGATGTTTCCTTTCGGATCAACCTGGTCATCGCCGGATGTGAAGGCCATTTTGTAAGCCGTCCATAACAGGATGACTCCGAAAATGTAAATGATCCAATGAAACCTCTGTACGAGTTCCATTCCGGCAACAATGAACAGGATGCGTAACACAATCGAGAGCAGGATGCCGAGTTTGAGCAACTTGGGCTGATTTTTCGGATGGACGGCCATCAGCGAGAAAATCATGATAAACACAAAAAGGTTATCGACCGACAGGGAGTATTCTGTCAGGTATCCCGAGATGAATTTAAACATCATGGTTGAGGATGTCCTGACGGTGCTTTCCGGATTTTGAGGGAAGAAGAAATAAATGGCCACTCCGAACAATAAAGCAATTGAAATCCAGACGGCCGTCCAGCGTAGCGATGTTTTTACGCTTAATTCCCCTTTTCTGTGGTCTGTTACGTACAAATCAATACCGAAAACGAGGAAAAAGAGTACAATGAAGGCTACCCAAAAAATGGTTAAAGAGTTCATTTTAGTAAGTTAGTAGGGTGTATTAATTGATTTCGACTAAAACATCACCTTCCAGGACGGAATCACCCTTTTGTACAAGTATAGCAGTGACTGAACCATCGCGGGTAGAGTTGATGTTGTTTTCCATTTTCATGGCTTCGAGGCAGAGCACTTTCTGGCCTACTTTAACGGAATCACCTATTTTGACAAAGATGTCGAGAATTTTACCGGGCAACGGCGATTTCATAGCGCCGGTGCCTTTAGGTGCCGAAGGTTTGGCAGTGCGGGCAGTTGAAGGGGTGGTGTTTGTATCGGGAACAGCCAGTGTACGGACCAGGGTAGGCGTTTTGGTGGCTTTAATAGGCGCTTCCATCTCAACATCATATACCTCGCCATTGACACTGACTTTGGCCTGGTTTAAGTCGGTACTCAAAATATCAACATTATATTCAGTGTCCTTTATCTTGAATTTCAGATTTTTCATTGTTCAAATTCTGTTTAAAAATTATTTGATCCTTGTTCTTAATCCCGGGATGCGGAGGGGTTGCTGACGCAAGCCGTAGATTTTTGAATTCCAGGGAGAATAAGGTTTCATTATTCTCTGAATGGTAATGATCGCATTTTCATCCTCCCGCATTTGCATGTCGTAAAGATGCATAGCCAATGCGATAACAGCAGCTATTTCAGGCTCCACCTCTTTTTTCTCCGGCAACTGAACAGCTTCCGGTTTTACGGGTTGTTCGGCTCCGTTGTTTTGATCCTTTTTCTTGAATATGCTCATGGTGGTACTGTTTATAAAGGAAGATTGCCGTGCTTTTTGGCAGGATTTACGTCTTTTTTTGTAGCCAGCGCCTGGAATGCCCTGATAACCCTGAAACGGGTAGTGCGCGGAACAATTACATCGTCGATAAAACCATATGAAGCAGCATCATAAGGATTGGCAAATTTGTCCTTGTATTCGTTTTCGTATTTGCTGATCATTGCTTCACGGTCTGCCTGATTTTCAACGGCGGATATTTTCTTGTTATAAAGGACTTCGATAGCTCCTGAAGGTCCCATCACTGCTATTTCGGCCGAGGGCCAGGCATAGTTGATATCGCCGCGCAGTTGTTTTGAACTCATCACATCATGAGCGCCGCCATAAGATTTTCTCAGGGTAACGGTTACTTTCGGCACGGTTGCTTCGCCGTAAGCATAGAGCAGTTTTGCCCCGTGGATAATGATACCGCCGTATTCCTGTGCGGTTCCCGGAAGGAATCCCGGAACATCGACCAGCGTAAGGATAGGGATATTGAAAGCATCGCAGAAGCGAACAAAGCGGGCGGCTTTGCGTGAAGCGTTAATATCGAGAACGCCTGCCAGGAAGTTTGGCTGGTTGGCCACAATTCCTACCGACATGCCGTTCATGCGGGCATAGCCGATGACGATATTGGGTGCAAAATGCCTTGCTATTTCAAGAAATTCGCCATTATCAACGATGGAATGGATGATATCCTTTACATCGTAAGGCTTGTTGGGATTGTCGGGGATAATGTAATTCAACGAATCATCAAGCCGGTCAATCGGGTCATCACACGGAAGCAACGGCGGTTCTTCGAGGTTGTTCTGGGGTAAATAGCTTAAAAGTTTCCGGATCAGCATGATGCCTTCCTGCTCGTCTTCGGCAACAAAATGGGATACTCCCGATTTTGCTCCGTGCACCATGGCGCCGCCGAGTTCATCTTCATTTACCACTTCGCCGATAACCGTTTTCACCACTTTGGGCCCGGTAACAAACATATAGCTGTTTGTTTTCGACATAACGATAAAGTCGGTGAGGGCCGGGCTGTAAACAGCTCCGCCGGCGCATGGCCCGAAGATGGCTGATAACTGCGGAATAACGCCGGAAGCAAGGATGTTGCGTTCGAAAATTTCGGCATACCCTGCCAGACTTTGAACGCCTTCCTGGATACGGGCGCCACCTGAGTCGTTAATTCCGATCAGCGGGGCTCCCATTTTCATGGCCTGATCCATAACCTTGCAAATCTTCCTGGCAAACATCTCGCTCAGCGAACCTCCGAAAACGGTAAAGTCCTGCGAGAATACATAAACTATCCTGCCGTCGATGGTTCCGTAACCGGTTATCACGCCATCGGTAAGATACTTTTCATTTTCAATACCGAAATCTTTGCACCGGTGTGTTACGAACATGTCAAACTCTTCAAAACTGCCTTCGTCCAGCAGTAAATCAATGCGTTCGCGGGCCGTTAATTTGCCCTTTTTATGCTGGGCATCAATGCGCTTTTTCCCTCCACCCAATGCAGCTTCATCGCGTTTATCGAGGAGATGTTGAATTTTATTTTCTATTGCCATGATGATGTAGTGTATTATTATAAATGATTTATGATCCTTTAAGGATTGATCTTGTGCTCCGGAATGAAGAATTCAGTAAGAAAGGATTATTTGTTTTTATCCTCGCACAATTCGGTGAGAACGCCAAAGGTTGATTTTGGATGAAGGAAACCTATCTGAAGGCCTTCGGCGCCTTGGCGCGGCGTTTTATCAATGAGTTGAATCCCTTTAGCTTCGGTTTCCGTTAGAGCATTTTCAATGTCTTTGACGGCAAAGGCCATGTGGTGGATGCCTTCCCCTTTCTTCTCGATGAATTTTCCGATCGGGCCTTCCGGATCGGTGCTTTCGAGCAACTCTATCTTGGTCTGCCCAACCATGAAGAAGGCGGTCTTCACCTTTTGATCCTTTACCTCTTCGATGGAATAGCATTTTAACCCAAATACTTTTTCCCAGTATAAAATACTTTCTTCCAGATTTTTAACAGCAATTCCGATGTGCTCGATGTGCGAAATATTCATAGCCCCTAATTTTGGTGCAAAAATATTTGTTTTTGTTATTCAATAAACAGAAACGGAATAAATTATCTTGAAAAACAGGACTTTTTGACCTTTGAAAATACCGGTATGATATATTCAAAATATTTTACATATACCAAATGGATAAATGCCCTGGATGAGGCCCTTTTTAACAGAACAGGCATAACATGAGGGCTAATGCCTGATAGAGTCTGAAAGCAAAAGATAATAAAGCCGATACCAACAGGAAACAGGATCCTTTCAGGGTCAATGCTGCTGACCTGAAGCATCCTTCTGCATGGTGCCTTACTCCACTGTTACCGACTTGGCTAAATTCCTTGGCTGGTCAATATTACAGCCACGCAACACGGCAACATGATAAGCCAGCAACTGCAACGGAACAGTCGCAATAAGGGGAACGAGCATCTCATCGGTTTCGGGAACTGCGATGCAATGATCGGCCATTGAGCAAACGGTTTCATCGCCCTCGGAAACAATAGCCAGCACCTTTCCTTTTCTTGCTTTCACTTCCTGTATGTTGCTGATCACTTTATCATAATTACCTTTCCTGGTAGCTATGACTACCACCGGCATTTCGTCGTCGATCAGGGCGATGGGGCCGTGTTTCATTTCGGCTGCCGGATATCCTTCGGCGTGTATATAGGAGATCTCTTTCAGTTTTAACGCGCCTTCGAGGGCTACAGGAAAATTAATGCCTCGTCCGAGGTAAAGGGCGTTTCGCTTTTTACTGAACTTTACCGCAATTTCCCTGATCCTGGAATTGGACTGCAGCACTTTCTCAATTTTTTCGGGAACCGAGTTCAATTCATGTAAAAGGCGATAGTAACGCGATGCTGCGATGGTGCCTTTACGTTCGGCCAGCATCAGCGCCATGAGGGTCAATATGGTAACCTGTGAGGTGAACGCTTTGGTTGAAGCCACCCCGATTTCAGGACCGGCATGGGTATAGGAACCTGCATGGGTTGCCCGGGCAATGGAGGAACCAACGACGTTGCAAATGCCCAATATGGTGGCTCCTTTCGATTTGGCAAGTTCGATGGCAGCCAGGGTATCGGCGGTTTCGCCCGATTGCGAAATGGCAATGACCAGATCATCTTCACTGATCAGCGGGTTGCGGTAACGGAATTCCGAAGCATATTCCACTTCAACGGGAATGCGGGCCAGTTCTTCGATCAGGTATTCTCCTACAAGGGCGGCGTGCCAGGAAGTCCCGCAGCCCAGCATGATGATACGCCTGGCATTTAACAGTTTACGGGTGTATTCTTCAATTCCGCCAAGGATCACCGATCCTTGTTCCATATTCAGCCTTCCCCGCATACTGTCGCGGACAGTTCGCGGCTGTTCAAAGATTTCTTTCAGCATGAAGTGCTCAAAACCGCCTTTTTCAAGTGCGCTGAGACTTACTTCAAGGGTTTGTATGTAAGGAGTCTTTTCGGTATTGGATACCGTGATGATCCGGTAGCCGTTTTCCCGGCTTATGATGGCTATTTCGTAATCGTTCAGATAGATTACCTGTCGTGTATATTCTACAATGGCGGCTGCATCGGAAGCCAGGAAATATTCGCCTTCGCCGATACCCAACACCAGTGGGCTCCCTTTTCGGGCAGCAATCAGGGTATCAGGCTCCTCTTCGGCAAGCACGGCAATCGCATAAGCCCCGGTTACCTGCCCCAGCGCCAGACGGACGGCTTCAACCAGCCCGCATTTTTCATTTAACTGGACATCTTCAATAAGGTGTGCCAGGACCTCGGTATCGGTTTCACTGTTGAAAGTATAGCCCCGGTTCATCAACTCTTCCTTCAGTACGGCATAGTTTTCGATGATGCCGTTGTGAATGATGGCTATTTTGCCTGATTTTGACAAATGGGGATGCGCATTGGCATCGGTAGGTTCCCCGTGGGTAGCCCACCTGGTATGGGCAATGCCAATCGAACCTTCGAGGTCGCAGGAACTGATCAATGATTCAAGATCTGCCACTTTTCCGGCAGTTTTAAAAACTGATAATTCCCCGTTCAGCAAGGCTATTCCGGCACTGTCATAACCCCGGTATTCAAGTCGTTTCAGACCTGGAATAAGAACTTCACTGGCTTTCCGGTAGCCTGTATACCCGACAATTCCACACATGATATAAACTAGACTTTAATCAATGATTAATTAACTTACCGTCACAAAGTGATGGAGCCGGCAGTAAAATTAGAAAAACTTTTAATCAGGTGCTGAAAAATAAGGGAATGTGCTTAAAGAATACCGGAGGTGAGCATTTGTGCTTCCTGCTGATGGCGGATTTTGGTAAACGGGTATCAGGTGTACAGGTTGTTTGCCAGGCTTTTAGTGGTTTCCCAGCTTGTACGGAAGGCTGAAGGATTCCACTCCGGTTTCCTGGTCCAGGACTTCCGGTTCCGGAACGGATGCTCTTTTTTTCCTAAAGGATAAAAGGCGGCCTGACGGCAGGGATTATTAATCTAGCACCGTATACTTAACAAAAAGTTTCAGCTTTCCGTAAGGGTTCTGAGGGCCGTTAAGAATCAGGCGGTCGGAATTGATGGCAGCGCCTGATATAATGAGGTACAATCCGTTGTTTTCAACTTTGCCGGTCATCAATTGTTGTATATACCGGGTAACCCTGAAACGATATGTATGATCTGTTTCATTGTAATTTCCATCGAAATAGGTTGAGCTTTCCAGTTGGTCGTCCAGATAATCTCCAATGCTTACGTTGTCGTCGTCAATCTGCATGAGAGCCAGGGAAGCCGGTTCGGTATACTGTGACCCCGGTGATGCATTGGTGAAAATCAGTTGAGCATCGTTGACTATGAGGTGGTGCTTGCTTTGCCAGTCCGGTACCGAAGGAAAACGAAGCCGTACCCTGCAGCCTCCCATACTCTGGAGGAAGAGGTATTGATTTCCGACGGTGGTATCGCCCGAAAATTGTTGCTGCAACAGGGGGGAAGCCGAGGAATAACCATTGTGGGAATAATTCCCGAAACGCATACAGTTCGTGTTGATTATATAATAGGCTTTTGTAGTATCTTCTGTATTGTGATAATTCAGGGTAATCATACTTTTACTCGACGGAACCGTGAAATAAAGGATTGATCCCTTTCCGGGGGTTTCCTGCTTTTCGGCGACGATACAGATACCATAAAAGCAATTCAGGAAGCTATCATTATCATCCAGCGAATCGGCAGAAATTGAAAGCATCCGTTGGCCGAAATATTCGGTTAGCGGTATCCTCAATGAAGGCGCAGTTTTTGTTCCGTCGATATATACGCTGTCGTGTGGCCGGGGGACAAATGTCAGGGAACCTAACAAATGAGATTCGTCATAAGGAACCGTATTGAAGGAATACATTGTATCGGTAGCATCCAATGGCTGCGTGAGTTCATAAATACGGAAAGTCATGTTTGACATGGTGTCGCCGTATACGCCATGATAAGGCAGCACGAGATACGCTGAATCGAATACAGGGGAAGTACCGTAATCGGAACCTTCATCAACGAGCAGGATCTGGGAATAGAAAGTTGCATCAGTCTGACCAAAAACCGGATCGTTCATGCTGCCGATAAGGGCATAGGTTAACTTTTGGGTGCTAACCGTATCAACTTTTACCGTATAAGCGACAATCTGAGCCGTGTCGGTATATCCGAGTTTGAGAAGTTCAGATGGTGAGACGAGGTTAAGGCCTACTAAGTCGGGATCCTTGGTGCAGGTAGTAAAAAGCACTGCCGGTGAGGCAAGGATCAGGTACAGGAAAGCGTTACGAAACAGTTTCAAGGATATGATGTTTGAGGTAATTAGATTTTTTTAATTATTCCCGTTTTCTCAGGCCGACAGAATCCGATCATAAAATTCGTTGTATGCATCAATGTATGTTTCTTCGGGCTGGTAATCCAGCACAGGTTTCCCTGAATTCAATGCATATTCATGAACTTCGGCATTTATTTCCGGGCTGGCGACAATAATGCCATCGGCAAAGTCGATACCGGCTTTCATAATGTTGGCAAAAGTCGGCTTTTTAAAATGTTTAAGGTCTTTGGCGGTAATGCCTTCATGTTTTATTTTATTACCGATGTTGTTGTTGAGCGTTTCATCGAACTGGTCATCATACACCGAAAGAACAACCTTTGAATTGCTGAGCAACGGATTATCGTGGTATGCTTTTTTGATATACAACGGCATAAACGAAGTCATCCATCCGTGGCAATGAACAAGATCGGGAGCCCAACCGAGTTTTTTTACGGTTTCCAGCACTCCGCGCGAAAAAAAGATTGCCCGTTCATCGTTGTCTTCAAAAAATACGTTGTTCTTGTCCCGGAAAACGTACTTTCGCTGGAAATAGTCTTCATTATCTATAAAATAAATCTGCATTCTTGCCGACTGGATAGAAGCAACTTTAATAATAAGCGGATTGTCTGTGTCGTCAATGATGAGGTTCATTCCCGATAACCGGATAACTTCATGTAACTGATTGCGCCGTTCATTGATATTGCCGAATTTGGGCATGAATGTGCGTATTTCGCGGCCACGTTCCTGTATTCCCTGGGGTAAGTGCCTGGAAATATGCCCCATAGGGCTATCTTTAAGATAAGGGGTGATGTCCTGCGAAACAAATAATACCTTGGTTTTCTCCATAGGTTGCCTGACTCTAAAAAGTATTGCAAAAGTAGTAAAAATTTTGCAATCAATCAATTAACGCTTAATCTGCAACTTTGCGTAACTATTACAAATTCAGTCATTCTTCGTTGATGAGATAACGGGAAATTTTCAGGAGCAACTGTTTGCGGTTTATGGGTTTGGCCATATAATCGTTGGCGCCGGCTTCGATACATAAATTTTTTTCATCGTCGAGCGCATGGGCTGTCTGGGCAATTACGGGCAGGTCCGGCCTGAGGTTTTTCACCATCCGCGTCGCCGTATAGCCGTCAATCACGGGAATGCGGATGTCCATCAGGATAAGGTCAACATGGTTTGCTTTAACCATATCAATTGCTTTTTGTCCGTCGGCGGCATGCAGTATCTGCGCTCCGGTCCGTTCCAGTATAATGTTGAGGAAGTGGTAATTGATTTCATCATCTTCAACAATGAGAATGGTTTTACCTTCAAAATTATACTTCCCTGAAGTTTTGGCAGATACAGCCGCCTGTTGCTGAACGGCCGACAGAGGAATGTACGGAATGGTAAAATAAAATGTTGATCCAACAGAGGGCTCTGATTTTACCCCGATTTCACCGCCCAGTAATTCCACCAGCCCTTTGGAAATGGCAAGCCCTAAACCGGTACCGCCGTACTCGCGCGAATAACTGTAATCGAGCTGCCTGAATCTTTCAAAAATTGTCTGTTGTTTTTTCCTTCGGAATGCCGATGCCGGTATCTTCCACAAAAAACCGCAGGGTGTGTTCGTCCTGCTTTTCAAATCCAAAACGGATATGGCCGTTGTGCGTAAACTTTATGGCATTCGACAGCAGGTTGGTGATTACCTGCCGCAATCTCATGGTATCTGTCTGGATATAACAGTTTTCGGGAGTTGCCGGCAGGTCAAGCCTGAAATGGATATTGCTTTTCGGCGATTTATGGAATTGTTCCCTGAATGCGAGGTACAGATCATTCAGGAAATCGTTGAGCGATAGTTCGACAGGGTGCAATTCCATTTGCCCCGATTCTATTTTGGCAATGTCGATGATATCATCGATCAGGCTTAACAGGTGATTCCCACTGTTCCGGATGATGGAAAGAAACTCATTTCTTTCGGTTTCGGATAGTGAAGGGTCTTTCAGTAACTCAATGAAGCCGATAATGTGGTTCATCGGTGTTCTGATTTCATGCGACATGCTGGCGAGGAAAGCTGTTTTCAGCCGGTCGGATTCTTCAGCCTTCTGTTTGGCCTCACTCAACTCCCGGTTCACCCTTTTCCGGTCGATGGCATTGGCGATAATCTGCCCGCTGAGGCGGAGAGTATTCAGGGTTTCCTCGGGCCAGCTCATTTCAGCGCTGCTGTGAAAGCCTAAAAACCCGGTGTAGTGGTTATCAACCAGCATAGGGATTATGATTAACGCTTTGATGCCGAGAGAATCGAAAAGTTCACCGATATGCAACGCATCATCTTGTCCGTTCAATTGCGATTTCTGAACCTGTAATACTTGCCTGGTATTTAATAACTCCTGTAACGGAGCATACTGGTCCATCGCAAGGCGCCGGATCAAACTATTTGTATTGACTATATTACTATCTTCCCATTCGAATGCCAGGTCGGAAGTATTTTTAACCGGGTCGATGAGATACACATAGCCCCGTCCGCAGTTTGCAAATTTTGCCGAATACATCAGCGCTTCGGTGATGGCTTTATCGATGTGGGCCGGGTCCAGGTTGATCAGGTCGGCCGAGGCTTTACTCAGGAAATTGATGAATTCGTACCGTTTTTGCAGGTGTTCTTCGGTTGCTTTGCGCCTCGAAATATCACGTAAAATTCCCTGGGCATATAACTGTCCGAAAAGCTCAAAGCGTGTCAGGATTACTTCGCCAAAAAACCGGCTGCCATCGGGACGCTGGTGAAGCCATTCAAAAAAGGCTGTTTCCCCGGATAATGCCTTGCGATAATAACTCCTGCCTTTCATAATGGAAGGAGATCCGTCGGGCTGAAATTCAGGTGAAAAGTTGAAAATGGAAGAACCAATCACCTGATCCGGTCTGCATCCCAGCATTTCATAGAAACGGTGGTTCGCTTCGATCAGGAGTCCTTTCCTGAATATGCAGATGCCATCGCTTGATGTTTCAAACAGGCTCTGATATTTTGTTTTATTTTCGGTAAGTTGCTGCTGGGTTTTAACACGTTCTGTGATATCAATATAAATGCTATAGACAGAAGATTCAAAAGGCGTGGGGTGCAGTTGCCGCACGAGAACCGATACAAACAGGGGGGCGCCGTCTTTCCGGTACCTGATGGTTTCGAACGATACCTCTTCGCCTGCCAGCGAGCGTTCTGTCAGTTCCCGGGCATTTTCCCGCTCCTCCGGGGCAGGAAGTATATCATCGAGTTTTTTCCCGGCTAGATCCTTTTCATCATACCCGAAAATGTTCGTAAACCCCCGGTTGATATGCTGGAGTTCGCCATCTAAATTCAGAACTGCAATTCCAAACGGCGAGCTTTCGAATAGTTCTTCGAAATAGCTCTTATCAACTTTTATGGCATCAATCAATCGTTGACGGTGGATGGCTGAACCCATCATCTGGCAAAAAAACCTGATGATCCTGTGTTCCATCCGTTTTTGGCGGTATGCGTCTGCACTGAATTCAAGGGTAAGGGCGCCCCACCAATCATTGCCTGAAAATACCGGAATGATGATCAGCGATGGGCATTCCGTTAGTTTCCCTGCTGCCGGATTGATGGAATTTCCGTCTGAACGGATGACCCTGTTCTGACGTAATGCAGGAATCCATTTTATGAGCGATTCGGTAAGGAGGGCGGGGGCAGCCGAAAACCGGCTTTGTTGCTTTCTTTTTGAACAACTCCATACACGGATATCCTCTTTACTATCGTATTTCTCAAGGCTGTCGGCTGAAAAAAGGCAAATCCTGCCGGCCGTTGTCACTGCCTGCAACCGGTCAAGGACAAACCCGAGATTTTCATCCCATTGGTTTGCCGACATGAAATAACGGGAAGCAAAAGTTATAAATCCGTATAAGGTATCGGGATTCTCAATTTCGGGAGTAGAAAGAGGTTTTTCAAGTGAATACTTCATTAGTACAGGGATGCTTCCGGATTTTTGTGTGAGTAGAAATTCTTGTGTGTTCAAAGGGGGAACCCCGGTGTTACAATAGGAATAGCGAAATTAAAAAAAATTCGCCTGAATATATCAACTTTTATTAATGTAAAAAACAAAAGCTTCCCTGGATAAGGGGAAGCCTTTGTACCGGATAATGAATTTCGTTTTTGGATACTGCTTTTTTGTATCCGGGAGATTATCGGGCGTGAAGTGATCTGGCGCGGCTACGGAGGCTGAATGTCAAAGTTAGTAAGGCCATCAGCGCTGCAACGAGTATTCCGAGCCTTCCGATATAATCGCCGTATTTAACATAAAATGTAAGTCCCGTGTTTGCATTGATTTGCTGGCGGATGGCCGTGGGTGTCCAATAGGCGGTACGTTGCATTATATCGCCGCGCTGGTTGATGAAGCAGGATATTCCCGTATTGGCTGAACGGGCCACGCTGCGGCGAGTTTCAATAGCCATGACGGATGAAAATAGTAAATGTTGCCGGTGGCCGGGGGTGTTGCCCCACCAGCCGTCGTTTGTGATGACGAAAATCAGGTTGGCACCGTTGCGGACAAAGTTGCTCATGAATTCGCCGTAAGCCGATTCGTAACAAATACAGGGTGCAATCTTTAAAGAGTCGTTTACGCTGAAAGGTATCTGATCAGCATCAATGCCAAGGCTGCCGACTGTTCCGCCGAGGTCGATGGCATAATTTTCGAGGAACTTGAATAACCTTGGATAAGGCATTTTCTCAACGCCGGGGGTGAGCTTCGATTTGTGATATTTCTGAAATGTGCCGTCGTGCTTTACATAGAGGGCCGTATTGTAAGCGTCATAATAACGGTCGACATCCTTGAATTTTCTGGCGGTCATGCTGAGCGGTTCACCCGTTTCGAAAACTTTCCGGGTTGATATGCCGGAGACGAACGCTATTTTCCTGTATGATTGATTGAACTGCCTCAGGGCTTTCAAACTGGCTGATTCTTCAAAACGGTCTTCAAAAACATATTCCTGGAGGGCGCTTTCGGGACAAACGACAAATTGGGTATTATTGTCGGCTTTGGTCATGGCCAGCCTGAGCATACGGTCGAGCACATCCGAAGGAGCCATTTCGTATTGCTCACTATAGGGATCAAGATTGGGTTGAACAACCACCACATCTACCGGCGCCTGTTTTTCCCGGTACCGGTTATACATAATGAGGGATAACAAAACGGGCAATGCTATCAATAATAAGGCGCCGAGAAGCGGAAGCGCCTGTTTCCTGATGGATGATTTTTTATCGAGAACATCACGGATAATCATAAGAAGCAGGATATTTACCAGCAGAATCCAGAGCGAACCTCCGAAAACACCGGTATATTCGTACCACTGAATCCATTTGTTATAGGCTGCAAAACCATGTCCAAGGTTAAGCCAGGGCCAGTTAAGGTCCCAGCGAAGGTGAAGATATTCAAACGATAGCCAGTAGCCGATGAGCGCCAGGTAACCGCCATTCCCGCCTATCATGGTTCGGCGCGTGATGTGAAACAATGTAAACACAATGGTCATGAACAGCGTGTTCAGCATTATCGCGGCGATGCCTCCGACCAGCGTTGAATTATAAATCCAGTATGTTGTGAGTGCATTCCATACCAGAAAAGCGAGGTACGCATATCCAAAGATGCCGAACCAACTGTTCTCTTTCCTCTTTTTCCATTGATCATGCTCAACCAGTAAGATGGGCACAAATCCGATAAAAAGTAATAGCGGGAATCCGTGTTCAGGCCAGCCGAAAGCCATCAGCAGGCCGGTAAGCACTGCAAGCAATATTTTAGTGATGCGTTTCATAATCCGGAAATTGTCTTGACAAAGGTAAAGTCTTTGATGTTACGGGCATTTTTAAAATTTTGGATTGACCGTGATGAACCGGGAGAAAAGCAACAGAAATTTGGGGGAACGGATAATGATAATATTCCGGTTTCTGTGACCAGTAAACCGGCGCCGGACACCCGAAACTGCAGGCCAACCAAAAACAGGTATAATCTTGGGCCTTCAGTCCTGACCATAAATCACCTGCAACTGTCC
This sequence comes from Bacteroidales bacterium, assembly GCA_035403165.1. Taxonomy (GTDB): domain Bacteria; phylum Bacteroidota; class Bacteroidia; order Bacteroidales; family UBA4417; genus UBA4417. Next base: position 36,464 of record DAONEP010000020.1, read on the forward strand.
TAAAGCTTGTTGAACGAATTTAAGAAAGCACGCCTGCCGTATCCCGAAGAATTGACATCCCTGAGAGCAACCTCTTTGTCCGCTCCTCCGGCTCCAGCGGGATTAAGGTTCCCCGCCGAAGATTTTCCTATTTTTGCAAAAAAAACCCATTGCACGATATTGAGATCATGTCGCCGGTCGGTTCCTACGAATCGCTGATGGCTGCCATACAGGGCGGGGCCGGTTCGGTATATTTCGGGGTAGGGAAGCTGAATATGCGGGCGCGCTCCAGTGTGAATTTCACCCTCGGCGACGTGTCAAAAATAACCCGCATCTGCCGCCAGTACAAGGTGAAGAGCTATCTTACACTCAACACCATTGTATATGATGAAGAAATTGAGGAGATGAAAGCGATCGTCGATGCAGCGAAAGAGCATAAAATTACGGCCATCATCGCTTCCGATCTTGCCGTACTCGGATATGCGCGGCAGCAGGGCGTTGAAATTCATATTTCCACACAATGCAACATCACTAACATAGAAGCGGTGAAATTTTACTCCCGCTTTGCCGATGTGATGGTCACCGCCCGGGAGCTGACGCTGGACCAGGTGGCCGCCATCACCAGGCAGATTGAAGAACAGGATATCCGCGGGCCCAAAGGCGAAAGGGTTAAAATTGAAATATTCGTTCATGGCGCACTTTGTATGGCTGTCAGCGGAAAGTGTTACCTGAGCCTGCATAACCACAATTCGTCGGCCAACCGTGGCTCGTGCCTGCAGGATTGCCGCCGCCGTTATATTGTTCACGACAGGGAGAGTGAAACCGAGCTTGAGATCGACAATGAATATATCATGTCGCCAAAGGACCTCAAAACCATTCATTTACTCGACAGGGTGCTGGCTGCCGGTGTGAAAGTGCTGAAAATCGAAGGCCGGGGGCGTTCGCCCGAATATGTGAAAACGGTGACCCGCTGTTACCGTGAAGCTGTTGACACTTATTACTCGGGTAACTATACGCCGGAAAATATAGCTCGCTGGGACAAAGAGCTGGCAACCGTTTACAACAGGGGTTTCTGGGAAGGTTACTACCTGGGACGGAAACTCGGAGAATGGTCGCCGGTTCATGGTTCACTGGCTACACAAAAGAAGATATATATCGGTATCGTCGCCAACTATTTTGCTAAAAGCGGCATCGCGCACATTCGCATGGATACGCAGGAACTCAATACCGGCGACCGGGTGCAGATTGTCGGGCCCACAACCGGCGTTTACGAGGCGGTGATCGATACAATGGTCAATGATGACAAAACCGTTGAAAAGGTTGTTAAAGGCGACAATCCTACTTTCAGGGTTTCGCGCACGGTAAGGAGGAACGATAAGGTGTACCGGGTTGTGGAGGCAGAAAACAAGTAATGTCCAATTTTCAAAATCCAGATAACCAATCCAATCTCTTTTATCATGAAAAAAGCATTGATTCTCCTCCTCCTGGCCATTGCCGGTATCGGCGTGACGGCCCAAACCGTTCAAAAGAGCTTCCTTGATCAGCCATATATTGAAGTTACCGGCACAGCCGAACTGGAGGTTGTACCTGATATGATTTACCTGGCCATAGTTTTAAACGAGTCGGATACAAAAGGAAGAATTTCGCTTGAAATGCTTGAAAGCAGGATGAAAGGGCGCTTGACGGCCCTGGGAATCAATGTATCAGGGGATTTAACCGTTGAAGATTTGTCGAGCAGTTATATGCAGTATTTCCTGAAAGATAAGGTTGCAGGCTCAAAACACTTCAGTTTGCTGGTTCATGATGCCGCTACAGCGGGGAAAGTAATAAAGGCTTTAAGTGAGGAGGAAATTTCAAATATTTCCATCACCAAAATCGACCATTCCCAGATGGCACAAAAACGTTTCGACCTGCGACTCGAAGCGGTAAAAGCGGCAAAGCGGAAAGCTGAAGCTATGGCTGAATGCATCGGGCAGCAAATCGGTAAGGCCATCTATATAACGGAAAATACTGCCGCCGACGCTTTTGTTCAATCAGCCGTCAATTCAGTGTTATTTGAGAGCAGAGTCCGTTCTGACCAAAATCAGCCGGAACCTGCTTTTAAAAACATCACGATCAAATCGGGCGTGAGTGTGACATTCATTCTATATTGATAACGAATGCTGACCAACCATCATACGCATAGTTTTTTTTCCGACGGGAAGGCTCATCCCCGCGAATACGCTGAATTGGCCGTTGAAAAAGGTTTCGGCATACTCGGCTTTACCGAGCATTCACCGCTTCCATTCGAAAACGGTTTTTCCTTTAAACCCGAACGGAAAGAAGAATACCTGCTTTTGATGGATTCACTGAAGCGGGAATATTCGGGCAGGCTTGCCGTTTATACCGGTTTTGAGGTGGATTTTGTGCGCGGCATGTCGCAAGATTTTTCGGCCATCGAAAAGGAATACAATCCCGACTACCTGATAGGCTCTGTCCATCTGGTAAACAGCCCTTCGGGCAGAAATTTGTGGTTCATCGATGGTCCGGCGGCCGAGATTTACGATGCCGGGTTAAAGGAATATTTCCATGGCGATATCCGCAAAGCTGTTACTGCCTATTATCAGCAGGTAAACCAGATGCTGGAAACACAGCGGTTTGATATCATCGGCCATCTGGATAAGATCAAAATGCACAACCGCGGGCGCTATTTCAGCGAAGATGAAACCTGGTACAAAAACCTGGTGAACGAAACGTTGCTGCTGGTCAGGGAGAAAGGGGTAATTGCCGAAGTGAACACCCGCGGCATTTATAAGAAGCGTTCCGATACTACCTATCCCGGCCTCGGGATCCTGAAGCAGTTGAAAACAATGAATATACCGGTAATGGTGAATTCCGACGCGCATCTGCCCGGCGAAATTGACGGCGCTTATTTTGAAGCCTTCAAATTGCTGGTGGAGGCAGGAATTGGCGAAACGGTTTTCTTTACCGGTACGAAGCATGAGTTTACAAGCATACCGTTGGTTTTTACACCGTTTATGTCGCGTGGCAAATAATTCAGCGGATCAGGTTCAGGGGTATCGTAACAGGTAAGGTTGTTTTTTTCAATAGCAGTGAGAACATGTTCCTGCCAATGGCTCGCTGCTGAGGCATATCCTGATTTTCTGATGGCTTTCACCCACTGCTTGTGGTCATAAGTTTTTACCAGTTCGCGATAGAATTGTTTCCGGCTCATCAGTTCGCAAAAATAACGGAAGGAAGCAGTGTCCGATTCAAATTCCCTGTATTTTGAATGTTTGCCGAGTTTTTTCACGGCATGGGTGTTTTTGCCCATAACCCCGAAATGATTATGGAATTTGCGGCTTAATAACGAGGTGCCGGAACCGCTCTCGACCATGGCTACTCCCAGTATGACGCTGGCAGGAATCTGGTATTCATGCATGAGGGCAACTGCCATGCTGTTGTATTTTTCAACGTATGCGGTATTTTTCGGGTGCTGGGCAGCGGCTGTAACACTCAGGAACAGAATTATGCCAACCGCAAGGGAAAGGCGTTTCAGTAAAATGTTTCTTAACAGTTTCATAATAGCAAAGTTTGTTCCTACAAATGGCAGGGTGCATGTGCGGGTCATTCCGGAACCTGTAAACCGGGGTTGTTGCCGGGGTTTACAGAGTCAATGCAAGTGAGTATAAATATTGTATTTGTGCGCCTGTTGCGGCAGGCAAATACCTGTCCGGCATGATTTTGATTAATTAGCCGGATATGTAGCAACAGGTATTATTTGGGATCGTAAGCCCATTTGAGCCAGATGGATCCCCAGGTGAAACCGCCGCCAAAAGCAGCGAGGATGAGATTATCGCCTTTGTGCAGCTTGTTTTCCAGTTCCCAAAGGCATAAGGGAATGGTTGCCGAGGTAGTGTTTCCGTATTTCTGGATATTTACCATCACCTTTTCGGGAGGCAATCCCATCCGGTTACCGGTGGCATCAATGATACGGAGGTTAGCCTGGTGAGGGACGAGCCATGCCAGGTTATCGGGAGTGAGATTGTGCTTGTGCATCATTTCAACCGATACATCGGCCATTTTCGAAACAGCCCATTTGAAAACAGCCTGGCCTTCCTGGTAGATGTAATGTTCGCGGGCATCAACCGTTTCGTGTGAAGGCGGTTTTACCGATCCGCCGGCTTTCATGTGAAGGTGGGTGAATCCCACGCCGTCGCTGTGAAGTATGGCATCCATGATCCCCACTTCATCTTCGGTCGGTTCTAGTAAAACGGCTGCGGCGGCATCGCCGAACAGCGGGCAGGTAGTACGGTCGGTATAATCGGTAATGGCCGACATTTTTTCGGCGCCTACCACGATGATCTTTTTTCGGTACCCGGTTTCGATATATTGGGATGCCGTTTGAAGGGCATACATAAACCCGCAACAGGCGGCGTTTATATCAAAACTAAAGGCGTTTTTGATCCCCGTTTTATGGCTGATGATATTGGCGGTTGCCGGGAAAAGATGATCCGGAGTCACCGTCGGACAAATCAGGAGGTCAATATCATCGGGCGAAGTATTGGTTTTGGCCAGGAGCTTTTTAACGGCTTCGGCTCCCATGTCGCTCGAACCTTTTCCCGGCTCTTTGAGGATATGACGTTCCCTGATGCCGACGCGGGTCATAATCCACTCCTCGGTGGTATCAACCATCCGGCTCAATTCTTCATTGTTGAGGATGTATTCGGGAAGATATCCGGCGACACCGGTAATTGCAGCTCTGATTTTTGTCATCAATTCCTGATTTGTTCTGGTTTAAGTACAGGCTACCGTTTCGTTAAAACCTGGTTATGCAACGAATGTATATTCACAGGATTTGTCAACCGACGGTGTTTTAATTGCAAGTTTTTCAGGAGTTTATAAGGCTGACGCCATATTTGTCTTCCCGGCAATATCAACCAGGGAGTGTTTTATTTTTGCTACGAGGCGGGATTCATAAATATCGCGCCCCATCAGGATCATGTTTTTAATGGCAATATCATTCGAGATGCCATGTCCCATGATCACGATTCCGTTAATGCCCAGGATCGGAGTTCCGCCGTAGTTCTCGTAATTAAACCTGGAGAAGTAGTCGTCGAGAAGTTTCCTTTTCGCCATGATGCGGTACATGCTTTCAATGGATTTCAGGACGATGTTACCGGTAAAGCCATCACATACAACAACATCGGCTTTGTTGCGCAGGAGATCACGTCCTTCTACGTTCCCGATAAAATTAATTTCTTCCCATCCTTTCAGCAGGTGGTACACAGCCTGGGCTGTAAGGTTCCCTTTTTCCTCTTCTTCCCCGATATTTAACAAGCCGACCCGGGGATTTTCAATTTTCAGCACATGGCTGGCAAACAGGGAACCCAGGAGGGCGAATTGCTGCATAGCATCGGGACGGGCATCGGGATTGGTCCCTACATCAATCAGCACGCTGATGCCGCCGTTTTCCTGAGGGACAAAAGCCGGCGTAGCCGGACGGATAATCCCCTGGATGGAGTTGACGCTGAAGATGGAACCAACCAGCATGGCGCCGCTGTTCCCGGCGCCTGCGAATGCATCCAGTTGTTTATGTTTCAGCATGTTGAAGCCAACGCCGATGGTGGAAGCCGGCTTGCGGCTGAGGGCTTTGGTAGGGTGTTCGCTCATGCCGATCACGTCGGGGGCATGAACAATATCAAACAGATCCGGCGAAATGCCGGCGTCCGATAAATGGGCGCTGATCACTTCACCGGGGCCGATGAGTACTATCCGGTCGCTGGAAGGCAGTTCCTTCAGGGCAAGTATCGCACCGCCGATGACGGCGCCGGGTGCGAAATCGCCTCCCATCACATCCAATCCGATCTTCATGTCGAATATGGTTTGTTAGTACAGGCGCCTATGAAAACGGAGAATACCACTATGCCGTGGCGCTTTTTTCAATGGCCAGACGGCCTCTGTAATAACCGCATTCGGGGCATACACGGTGGTACAACACCGAAGCGCCGCAATTGGAACAAATAGCAACAGTAGGAGCATCAATTTTGTAATGAGTCCTGCGTTTAGCCGTTCTCGTTTTCGAAAAACGATGTTTTGGGTTTGGCATGATTGTATTTATTAATAGTTATTGTTCGCTTTTATACAACGATTTAAAATCGCTGGTTTTATTCTTTTTCGGGATGCAGATTCTTTAAGGCTTCCCACCGGGGATCGGCCGATTCGTGCGGCGCCAGGTCGCTGAGGCGTTTTAGCATCTCCGGGTCGCATGCCGGGTTGCCGTCGGCATCATCGGGGTGAACAATGCGGGCCGGCAGCATGAGGTGGGCGTATTCATAGATATAGGGCGCCAGGTCGAATTTATATTCCGAATCCGGGATGATCACCACTTCATCGTTTTCTTCGGCATACTGTTCGCCGAATTTTACGATCAGCCGTTCACTGCCTTCGACCGGCAGACGGAAGTCGCCGCCGCAACGATCGCATACCGTTCCGATGTCGCCCTTTATCCGGGTGTTAAAAACGAGCATCCGTTCCTGTTTTTCCAGCGTAACCGTTACGTTCAGCCTTGCCGAATGAATCTGCGTGTATTCAAATTGTTCAAAGAACTTGTCGCCGGCTTCGAAATCAAACTCGTGATTTCCAAGCTCCAGGCCCACAAAGGGGATGATAAATTCTTTCAAAGGATTCACGAAATGAACGCTTTAAATAAGGGGCGCAAAATTACAAAATCCTGGAATATTTACAAAGGAATGTTTTTTGGCTGAAAGTGAATGATTTAAAAACTCCTGATTATACCGGACAACAGTGTTTGATAAGCAGGTTTTTGTCATAATTTTATGAATTATTAGCTTTGTGATGTGTTTTGGTTATGAAACAAACATATTTGCTATAAACACTAACGCCGGTGAGCTTAGCGATGCGGTGTCTCCGAATGTAAAACAGCAAACATGGAGTTCAATCCGAACGCCGGGATCAGACTTGCACAACAAGCGGTAATACCAATCAATTAAACAATCGATTAATAATTATTTACGATGAAAAAATATTTGGTGATCCTTTTAATTTGTATCGGCTCCACAAACCTCTTCAGCCAGATTGTTTCTGTTACTCCTGAAGCCGGAATCGTATTTTCCGGATACAGAAATGATAATATTATTCACGATGACGGAATAAAAATCGGTGGTATGACAGGCGTTACGGCCGACTACCGGTTAACGGACGCATTATGCGCGAGGTCCGGGCTTATGCTGGATCAAAAGGGTAATTATTTCGTAATGCCATTAAGTGATCAATTTGGAACCCCGCTTGGTGAATTGCGAAGCTTTTTAACGAAAACGTATGTTGGGGTCCCGGTTTTGTTGCGGGTTAAACTGTATAAAGAACTGTACTTTGAAGGCGGCGGATATGTAAGTTATCTCATCCGTTCAAAAATTGTGGATATTAATGACTTTAACGACAAAAACGATACTACGGTCAAACATATTGAAAATCTGGGTTCGCTGAAGTTTAGTGACAGGATGAATAAAGGGTTATATGCAGCGCTCGGCGTTTCCATTCCGCTTTTCGGGACGCAGGGCTTACAGGTCTCGGTAAAATACGACTACCCGCTTGTTTTTAACAGATCAAGGGAGAAGTATTATGCTTTCTGCCTTTCCGTTGGATATCGTTTCAAAATACGCGATTGATCATTCATGGCAGGCCAGGGAACAGGTCATTTCCTTCTCCGGGAAAATTCCCCGCCCGCGTACGCGGGAATCTTTATTATTTTACCACCACTTTACTCCCCGCCACCGGCTTGCCCCGGTACACCAGCCGGAACTGGTACATGCCCGCCGGAAGGCATGAAACATCCAATTGTAAAGGAACGCCTGTATTGGCAACTTCCTGCTGCAACACGGTTTTGCCCTGCAAATCAATGGCCTGCAGCGTGGCCGACGACCACTGGTGATAAATGGTAGTGGCCGGTATATTTCCGCTGTTGTCGTTTACCACCAGGTATTTGGGCAATTCTATGGTGACGTTTTTATCGGTAGGATTAGGGTACACCTTTAGCTGCGTGGTTTCCGGTTTTTTAAAAGGCTCATCTACACTTACAATTACATTATCGCAATTGGGGTCTATGGTATCGCTGACAATAGGGTGCGGGCACAGGCTGTCGTAGGTAAAGGGTTGAGTGTAGATGCTGTCGTATTCTAAGTTGGAGTTGACTTTAATGGCACAAATCCTTAGTTTTGAATTGTAGTCATCGTCAGCAACGGTAATAAATTTATCGTCAAATGTTTTTGTGGTTGAATTATAATTAACCACTTCCGGAATGCCGCTTGATTTAAGTATATTGCCTAATGTATCAGTTTTTATGACTTGTGATTGAAAACTGCCATTGATGGTAAACCCACCAAAGAAGATCAGGTTGGTATCATGCAGTAGCGTGATGGTTGGCAGTCCGCAAAAATTGTAACTATTAGTTTCAAAAATATCCTTATCACCTGCTTCACTCCCGTCATGGCTTATCCAGATAAGGCCCGGATTTGTACTAGTGACCCCTGAGTGGGTACAGGAATGATAGTACTTGTCCATACTGTTTCTGACTGTACCCCAAACATCACTATAATAGTGGTTGTTGATGCCATACACTAAATCCCAGAGTTTATTACCGGCGGTATCTGTCTTTATGAAATAACTTCGGTCGATTTGAGGGGAAATGGTGCCTGAATCCGGAGCATAGCGGGAAGCAGTTACCAGATATCCATCTGTATCAACCAGTAAATCACAAGGTTGGTCCTGGTTGTAAAAGAATTCGTATGGGTAAAACTGATGCCAAACTAGTTCACCTATAGGATTAAACTTGAACAATGATATATTTGATTCGGGGTTTGTTATAAAATATGCTCCCATTAATAGATAGTCTCCTTCGAAGGTTTGTATCACTTTCATACCCCTATCAAAATTATCAGGTGTCTCCAACACTTTACACCACTCTATTTCAGCGCAGGGATTTAACTTTATAATGAATGCATCCCAGGAAGGATTAAGTTTTGTCCATGAGCCGCAAAGAATATAGCCGCCATCAGTTGTCTTTTCAATATTACTGATGCCGCCATCATTTATGCCATTACCAATCCTTTTATCCCATAATATATTCCCGTTAATATCAGTTTTCAGTACCCAGATATATTTATAATTATTGACCATTCCACCAATAACATATCCATGGTCGTAATCATTCGTAACGCTTCTGCAAACAGCATTAAGGCCCTGCCCATAATATCTTATCCATGTTTGACAAAAAACATTTTTCGTTATAACTGATATTAAGAAGATAACCAGTATGAGTACCTTTTTCATAGAAGACGATGCTCCCCCGCACAAAAAAATCTATGCGGGAGCTTTAATTTTAAGGGTGAATAATATTTACTTTCTTTGTTTCAATTGTTTTGTCTCTTACTTTTAATGATACTACATAGATACCTGGAAATAACAATTGAGTTGAAACCACTTTCTGATCAATCTTTCGATCAAGAATTATTTTTTTAATGACCTGGCCTTGGATTGATGATATTTCAATTGATGCAGTGGAAACGAATTCATCTAAAAGCTTTTCAAGATTATAAACAACTATTATATAGCTGTTTGCGGGATTGGGATAAATCTTAAGATAATCATTCTGTTGTGATGGATTCATTTTGTGTTCTTTCTTTATCCTTTCTGATTTCAATTCATCAGAATATAGATAAGGTTCGCTGTATTTTACCCTACCAATAGATAAAAGCATATTCCGTGCATAGGACTTTATAGGTTCATGAGCTTCTTCCACTAAAGCCATCAATGCTACTGTTTGAATACTATCTGCTTGCATACCGCACAGGGTGTCGTTTACTATGTTTTTAAGGATGGCTGCGTATGAATTGTATTCGGTATAAACAGTTTGTTGCTGTGGCGATAATTCAAAATCAACCGGAATAGATTCCAGCGTATTAAATGCATCAACCGTATCACCGTGATATATTTGCTGAGTTGCAAGCAAGTATTTAGCTTCAAGCGTTTGTTCATTTTGTAGAAAAGTGGTCAGGCTATCAATTAAACTAACTGTAGTATCAGTCATCTTAGATGCAAGCAAATAATCAAATAATTGAGCCCTTTCTAATTTCAACGAGGCCAGTTCCATTTCCTTAACTTCGAGAGGAGAATAAACGGATTCACCTGCTAAGATTTGGTTGTACATATCTTCAGGCATAGGATCAATCCTTTTATCCAATTCATTGAGAACAGATTCGCTGCCAGCAGATTGTGGGTTGGCTACTAATATATCCCTGATCATTACATTTGGTAAGACAAACTCGTTGGATACTGCTGTTTGCATTGCAGTATCGCTCAAATAAGGTGATTTGCTCAAGAGATTATCTCTCAGTTCAAGCGCTTCAGGAGGGACACTATTAACGATATTTTCAGTGATTTCTTCAGTGCTGCCTCCATCAACAAGAGTATAAAGTTCAGATTCCTTTTGTTCTATGGTTCCATTTATGGTATGTAGATATTCATTAGCTTCTTCAATTGGGATGCCATTACCATTACTAAGTTTTGAAGGGCAAGAAGTTGGTTCATAATAAGCATAAATAACCTGCTTTATATAGACATTTGAACAAAATTGGGTCTCAGGTTTCAATCTTTTATTAGATGTATTTGGTTGATGGTAATACTTAAACCTTGCACCTTGGTTTTGAAGGTCATACGTTTTTATCATACTTCGTTGCGAAAATGTATTACCAGCAGGTCCTGTTTCAGAAAGAGAATCACCTTGATAAAGAGCAATTCCCCAATTTTGATTTTGTTGGCTAAGGAATACCACCTCGTCAGATTTATTCCCGGTAAAATCATTGCATTTGCAAACAAGTCCTGTAATCCCATTGCTACTTCGATTGATATTCTGGGCTTTAATACCTTCCTGAAGGAACGACAATATATTATTGTATACCAGATTATCCGCTGTACCTGAATTATTAATTATAATTCCCGTCTCGTATGTGTTTGATCCATTATAATTACCTGTAATAGTGTTTTCTTGCAATGAGTATCCGGTAGAATTATCAAGATAAATACCACATGAGGGTATTGTTTGTGTCGCTATCTTCGTATGTATAGTATTTCTAGTTATTTCCGGGACATTAATACCACTCAAATACACACTTCTGAGATTGTTTGAGAATAAGCAGTCATCAATTTTGATATATTTTAATACTCCGCTGCAAATAGCTTTAATACCATATTTCAGGCCGTTAAATTCGCTGTGAATAGTATCATCACAGGGAATAACATTGCTGTGGCACAGGCTATTTACGCCAAAGCCACTGTTATAAGAATAAATACCAGTAATTGAATCAGCTAAAGCGGATGTGCAGTTATTTACAAATTTACACGCGCCAAAATCCACGCCCGCTCGCGCGCGTCTCCTGACGCGTGCGCGGGAATCTTTTTTTGATATTTCCATTCGTTCCATTTCTTATTTTACCACCACTTTACTCCCCGCCACCGGTTTGCCCCGGTACACCAGCCGGAACTGGTACATGCCCGCCGGCAGGCGTGAAACATCCAATTGTAAAGGTACGCCTGTATTGGCAACTTCCTGCTGCAACACGGTTTTGCCCTGTAAGTCTATGGCCTGCAGCGTGGCCGACGACCACTGGTGATAAATGGTAGTGGCAGGTATCTTGCCGCTGTTGTCGGTTACCACCAGGTATTTGGGCAATTCTATGGTAAGGTTTTTATCGGTTGGGTTAGGATACACCTTTAGCTGCGTGGTTTCCGGCTTTTTGAAAGGTTCATCCACGCTTACCAGTACATTATCGCAGTTGGGGTCTATGGTATCGCTTACAATAGGGTGCGGGCACAGACTGTCGTAGGTAAAGGGTTGGGTGTAGAGGCTGTCGTATTCCAGGTTGGAGTTGACTTTGACGACAACTATTCGCCAGGAATTATTGTAAACATCATTGCCTGCTGCAATAAATTTGGAATCTGCTGTTTGGCATGCTGTCCAGTAACTACCTGAGGCTCTTTGGATTATTTTTGTTTTTCTCAAATTCCCATTGGTGTCACTCTTAAAAAAGGCATCATAACTTGTATTTGGATCCGGACTATAGCCACCTACCATGACCAATAAAGAATCCTGAAGGATATCAACTGAGCTCAATCCGCCCCAATAAACATTACTTATTACATCAGCATCGTATAACGGATTACCTGCTGCTGATACTTTAATAAATGCAGGGCTTGATTCTGACATATTTTGTTGCAGATGCCGTCCGGCTTCATAATATGCCCCTGTATTACTTTTTGTAAGACTCCAGGGCCCACCATAATAATAGTTGTCCGCGCCATATACTAAGTCCCATTGAAGGTTACCGGCTGTATCGGTCTTGAACAAATGATGTCTCTCGATAGCAGGCATCGTTGTACCGGGATTAGGATAGTAACGAGTGGTCAATACAACATATCCATCATTGTCAACCAATAAATCATACACATCATCATTATAATAGGCGTATTCAAGCGGAAAGAATTGTTGCCAGAGCAAATCTCCTGAACTATTAAATTTAAAAAGTGATGTTCTTGAAAAAGGATTGGTTTCAAAATAATTCGCAGCTAAAATATAATCCCCTTCAGGCGTTTGTTTAACTTTTCCACATAGTTCATAATGACCTGGGGTATAAAGTGTCTTGCACCATTCAATTTCTCCACATGCATTCAACTTCAGGATAAAAACATCAAATTCAGGGTCTTCCTTTTGCCATGTACCACATAGAATTTTACCTCCATCTGATGTTTTTTCTATATTTTCTCCCCAACAGTAATAGTTACCATTACCTATTCTTTTATTCCAGATGATTTCACCATTTATATCAGTTTTTATAATCCATGAGTAAGTATATCCATCTATCATCCCGCTAATTACCATCCCTTTATCATAATCATTGGTAATAGAACGGCAAACAGTATTTTGCCCCTGCCCATAATAATGAACCCATTCCTGAACTACAGTATTAATCTGAAGTACTACAATGCAAATGAAGAAAAAAGCAATTTTCATGACAGGGATTTTTGCAATACACCCCTCCTGATTTTAATCAGGATGGGTATTAGGAATTAATGAATTACGTTAAATTTTATAGCTTCAACTTTTTTGCTTACTCCTTTAATGTGTATCAAATACACACCTGGTACAAAAGTTTTTGTTGAAACCATAACTTGGCCTGTAACAGCTTGCAAGGTCAGGCTTTGGATCACCTGCCCTGTTGTTTTAACTATTTCTAATACTGCCTTTTCTTGAGCATCAGATAACTCATTTGCAAGGTTGTACCTCACAATTATGTAATCTTTGGCAGGATTAGGGAATACCAATAGCGAACCCTGTTTGGTTGAAGCTCCCATACGGTGCTTCTTTCTAATGCTTGAACTTTTCAAACCATCATCATACAGGTAAGGTTCGAGATATTCTATTGCATGGTTGGCAACAAGGATGTTACGGGAATATGATTTTACTGGCTCTGGGGAATTTTCCACCAGTTCTACTAACTGTTCAGTTGTAAGGCTATCGGCTTGTAAATCAGGAAGTGTGTCGGTTTGCATCTTCTGTAATAGTGCAAAAAACTGCTGATAATAACTATGCAATAGTTGTTCTTCATTGCTAAGATCAAATTCAGAAGAGATACCGGATAAAGCGGAATTCATTGCTGTAAATTCTCCGTTATTCAGTTGTATGAATGCTTCCAAATAAGCTGCTTCTGACGTGTTTTGAACATCAAGCAGGTACAACAGACTATCGGTGGCATATTGTGATGTATCGGCTAAGTACCTGTTCATTAAATGGTAGTACAGAGTAGTATTGTCGGTTTTCAAAGCAGCGATAGAGGCCTTTTCGGCTGTCAGAGGCGCTAGAATGTTTTCACCTTGCAATATCTCGTTGTACATATCTTCAGGCATTGGGTCAATCCGTTGGTCCAACTGGTCCAATACCTCATCACTTGTGGCTGATTGCGGGTTGGCAACAAGGATATCGTGAAGTAATGTATTTGAAATCACTTCTTCTTTAGTTGCTGCTTCCGTCATGACCGTATCGCTCAGGTAGGGCGATTTTGTTAATAAATCGTTATAAATATCCAAAGCTTCCTCCGGATTGCTGAATACAATATTAGCAGCCGTTTCCTCTGTATTACCACCATCAACCAATTCGTCAAGCCCGGTTTCGAGTGAATCAATAAGCGCTTGCGCTTGAACTAATTTTTCGACTGAAGATTCAATAGGATTTTCTACACCACCCCCGTTAAGTCTGGATGGGCAGGCTGTAAATTTATCGTAATCCCATCCAGTATTCTGACGACTAATGGAAGAACTAAAATAAACAGGTTCGACTCTTGGAGGTACACCTGATTGTGCCTGCCTATGATGAAAATACTGAAAAGCTGCGCCCTGGTTTTTCAAATCACTTTCAGGGAGTTGTTGGGTGGTATGTTGAGGTGAGAATGTATTACCTGCCGGCGAAGTTACAGAGTCTGAAGCACCTTGCATCGGCGCTATTCCAAGACTACCGGGTGTTCCGCTAACCAATGCACTTTGGTCGAACTTGACACTATCATAATCATTACACTTGCAAACCAGCCCCCGGTTATCGTCCTGGGCGGTAATACCGTTTTGCAACCTGGTAAAAGTATTATTATAAATTTCGTTGGAGGCTTCGCCGGAGTTGTTGATAACGATACCGGTTTCGTAGCTGTTACCTGATATGCCGGAAGGATAATGGCCCGATATTTTATTTTCCTGGACCGAGTATCCGGTACAATTATTCAGATAAATGCCGCATGAAGTATTAGCCTGAGACGTTGATACTTTTGTGGTAATTAAATTTCTATTAACCCTTGGCGCTGTAATACCACTTAAATACACACTCCTGAGATTGTCTGAAAACAGGCAGTCATCAATTTGGATATACTTTAATACCCCGCTGCTAATCGCTTTAATGCCGTATTTCAGACCGCTGAATTCGCCGTGAGTAGTATCATCACAGGGAATAACATTGCTGTTGCACAGGCTGTTTACGCCAAAGCCACTGTTATAAGAATAAATACCAGTAATTGAATCAGCTAAAG
>DAONEP010000021.1:0-50891 GCA_035403165.1 Bacteroidales bacterium
ATGAACTGCAAATTCCCGGTTCAGATTTACAGGATCAATTTGATCTCTTTAAGAGAAAAGACTTCAAAGGTCACCGGTTCCTGGTGCTGAAATGCTTCGTGGTTAACCAGCAACTGGTCGATTCCGGCTTCACGGGCGCCCCGCATATCAACTTCAAGGTCATCGCCGATCATCAGGCTTTCGGAGGCTGACGCCCCTGTTTTTCTGAGCGCATATTCAAAAATTGCACGCTCCGGTTTTTTTACACCGGCTTCTTCACTGGTTATTACGCTCGTAAAAAAACGTTCCAACCGTGAATTCTTCAGCTTGCTGAACTGGACTTCTTCAAATCCGTTGGTGATGATATATAAGGGATATTTCGGGAAAAGGTATTCCAGGAGCTCAGTTGCATGGGGGAAAAGGTACGTTTTGGTTGAGATGCCTTTGATAAATTCCGCTGCTAAAGAAGCCCCCAGCGACATGTCGTTAATTCCAAACTCGCACAGGGTAAGAAAAAACCGCTTGAAATTCAGTTCTTCCTTCTCTATTTTGTCTTCCCGGTAAAGCGCCCATAATCCGGCATTGATGACTACGTATTTTTCGCGAAAAGCTTCATAAGAAGGGATACCCCGTTCCCCCAGCTTAAACTCCTGATAAAGTTCCCGCTTGGTTTCGTCGGCATTGCGCTCAAAATCCCATAAAGTGTGGTCGAGATCGAAAAAAATGTGCCTGTATTGTTTATTCATGAAGCGCAAAATTATCCTTTTACCGCCTGCTCCGAAAATAATTTTCACCTTTTGTCGTAACGTTCCTAAAATGTCGTAATATTGTGATATCAAAATAATATCAAAATACTATGGAAAAAGATCGTATTTCGACCCCATCCGGCGGTTATGCCGGAGTAGCAGTATCCCTGCTTTTATTTGCAGGCGCGATCGTATTGCTTACAATGTTTAACCATACACTGGCCGGCATACTTGGCGGGATCATCTGCCTTGTATTGTCGTGTTTTATCGTACCGGGATTCCTGGTGCTGAACCCAAACGAAGCGTCGGTATTGATTCTCTTCGGCGCCTACAAGGGAACGATCAAGTCGAATGGCTTTTATTGGATTAATCCGTTCTTTGTCAAGAAAAGGGTATCGCTCCGGGCGAGGAATCTCACCAGTGACGCCTTGAAGGTGAATGATAAGTTAGGCAATCCGATTATGATCGGAATTGTGCTGGTGTGGAAGGTAGAAGATACCTACAAGGCAGCTTTTGCAGTGGATGATTATGCCAATTTTGTCCAGATCCAGAGCGAATCAGCCGTTCGCAAACTTGCCGGCCATTATGCCTATGATAATTTCGATGATGAACAGACGGAAATTACCCTGCGCTCGGGAGGTGAAGAAGTAAACCACGTGCTGGAAAAAGAACTGTCGGAACGGCTCCAGATAGCCGGAATAAAAGTCATAGAGGCGCGTATTGCCCACCTGGCCTATTCGCCCGAAATTGCCGGCGCTATGCTGCGCCGTCAGCAGGCTACGGCTGTCGTGGCTGCGCGTACCAAAATCGTTGAAGGGGCCGTTAGTATGGTGAAACTGGCTCTTAATAAGCTTGCCGAAAATCAGATTGTTGAACTTGATGAAGAGCGAAAAGCGACGATGGTAAGTAACCTGATGGTGGTACTATGCTCAGATAAGGATGCAACGCCGGTGGTGAATGCAGGAACTCTTTATCAGTAAACGATGGGTGTCTTACTATTTCGTGAAGAACAACCGGTTGGGCAAACAATGATCCCCCTGGTGCAGGTCTTGGTCTGGCTCTTTGTGACAGGCCTGTTCGGATGGGGATTTTATGAGCAACTGGTGCTGGGCAAACCCTGGGGCGATAATCCTATGAGCGATACAGCGCTGATTGTCATCGGAATTACAGTGATCATCTTCATGGGTTTAATGACCGTACTGTCTATCCGAAACAGCCTTATCACCGAAGTGCATTCTGACGGATTTTATTACAGGTTTCCTCCTTTCATCAACAGGATGAGATGTATACCGGTTGAACAGATTGCTTCGGTAGAAGTCAGGAAATATGGTTTGTTTCCCGGTAGTTTCGGATGGGGAATAAAGAGAAGGCCGTTGCGCAGGACAACTATCTATCAGGCGGGAGGCAATAAAGTAGTGGTGATCACGCTCAAAACCGGACGGCGCATCATATTTAGTACAAAGAAAATGGAAGAAATGCGCAGGGCTGTTGACAGAATGATGGCTGAACGGGATAATCACAAAACGATTTTCTAAGTTATCCGGATGCAAAACATTCAGGAATAATAAAGGATCTGCTATGTCGAAAAAGAAAGTATTTGCATTGCGTATTGACGAGCAGTTGCTGGCAGCCGTTGAACGGTGGGCAGCCGATGATTTCCGTAGTACGAACGGACAACTGGAATGGATTATCCACAATGCCCTGAAAGAGGCCGGCCGTCAGCCAAAACAAACGGCGGAGGATGGAAAACAGAAATGACGGTATCAGCAAGTAGCTTTCCGGATTGAAAAAAAGACCCTGAAGGTTTTTAAAACCTTCAGGGTCTGCTCTGTATTTATCATCCGTTGGGCCTACTCCTTCTTTACGACAGTGCCTTTTATCTGCAGAACTGAAGGCGAAGCTTCAGCGTTGGTCGTCACGGTTATAGTTTTCATAAAAGGCCCGACCGATGCGGCGTTAAATGTTACCGAAATGACAGCCGATTTGCCGGAAAGAATGGGTTCCTGGGAGTATTTGAGGTTGGTGCAACCGCAGGAAGCTTGTGCTTTCTGAATTATTAACGGCTCTTTCCCGTCGTTGGTAATGGTAAATTCCGCTGTTTTTGGAATTCCCCGGTCAATTTCCCCAAAATCGTTGATCATCTTATCGAACCGGGCTTTGGGCCCGTTTGGATTTGAAATGGCTTTTTCATTTGCAGTAGCATGAACGGATGGTTGGGCATTAGCCCAGCCGCAGGCAGCAATGACAGCTAAAAGGAGGATGATTTTTTTCATAAGGTTTGTTTTTAAAATTGGCAGGTACAAAGGTGAGGCTGGAATCTGTAAATCAATCAAAAAGAATGTAAAACTTGGTAAATCAAATGTAAAAGATTGTAAACGAAATGCAAATTATCACATCCGCATTGATTTTTACCTACTTTTATTGTTACAAAGAAACAGATCACCCGTATGAGAATAAAGCATATCCGGTTTGTTGTTTTACTGGGCTCTTTTGCTATCATCGGAATTTTTGCCATCCAGTGGTATTTCCTGAAAAAGGAATGGAATAACAGGGAAAAGCAGTTTACGCAAACGGTCATGATCGGATTGCGCAACGTTGCCGATGTGCTTCACAAGATAAACCAGACGAATCCTACCACCACAAATCCGGTCAGGCAACTGTCATCCAACTATTTCGTAGTGGATGTAAATGGCGTCATTGATGCCAACGTACTGGAGCATTACCTGAAACTGGAATTTGAGAGACTGAATATCCGGACCGATTATGAATATGCCATTTATAACTGCTATACGGGTGTAATGGAGTATGGCAACTATTTTTTCTATAACGGGAAAATAAAGCATAACGCTATATCGGTGAACCTCCCCAAGTATGACGAATACA
This sequence comes from Bacteroidales bacterium, assembly GCA_035403165.1. Taxonomy (GTDB): domain Bacteria; phylum Bacteroidota; class Bacteroidia; order Bacteroidales; family UBA4417; genus UBA4417. The sequence continues at coordinate 3,609 of DAONEP010000021.1, forward strand.
ATTACTATTTCGGGGTGAATTTCCCGTTATTGAAAAACACCATTGCCGGCGGAATGACCATGTGGTTTTTTTTGATGGGGATACTTTTTGTCGCCGTCATCTTTTTCGGTTATTCCATTTTTGTCATCCTGCAACAGAAGAGGCTTTCAGAAATGCAGCGGGATTTCATCAACAATATGACCCATGAGTTTAAAACGCCGATATCCAGCATCAATATTTCGGCCGATGTGATTCTCAACCCTGAATCCCTGATGGAACCTGTGCGCCTGCAAACATATGCCTCGGTTATCAAACAGGAAACCAGCCGGTTAAACGATCAGGTGGATAAGGTCCTTCAGATTGCACGTATCGAAAAGCAGGGTTTCCATTTGAGAAAGGAAGTTTTCGATCTGCATGTCCTCATACGGAATGTGGCTGAGAACTACCGGAAGGATTCCGGCAGGAATATCAATATTGATACTAACCTGGCGCCGGGAACCGTGGAGGTGAATGCCGACAAGCTTCACGTTGCCAATATATTCCATAACCTTCTGGACAATGCAATGAAATATTCGGGAGAGTCCCCGGAAGTCACCATCTCCTCAAGCCTTCGGGGCGGGAGGGTTCAGGTCCGGTTACGTGATAATGGTCCCGGTATTGGCCGGCAGCATCAGAAGAAGATATTCCGGAAGTTTTATCGTATACCGACCGATAATGTTCATGATGTAAAAGGATTCGGGCTCGGCCTTTTCTATGTAAAAAATATCTGTGATGCCCATCGGTGGAGGATCAGCCTTAACCCGGACGAAAGAAACGGAGCCGAATTCATTCTGGAAATACCGGTTTTAAAGTCAGCCTTATGAAAAATGCCCGCATCCTTTATGTTGAAGACGATGTGACTCTCTCGTTCGTAACCCGCGACAACCTTGAACGGTCGGGATATGTGGTGGACTCCTGTGAGGATGGCCTGCAGGCTTCCGAAAAATTTGTTCCCGGGAAGTATGACCTGCTTATCCTGGATGTCATGCTTCCGAAGATGGATGGTTACACCCTGGCAAAAAAAATCCGGGAAAAGGATGAATCGGTTCCCATCCTCTTTCTTTCGGCAAAATCGACCAAGGACGACAAGATACTCGGTTTGCAACTGGGAGCTGATGATTACATTACAAAACCTTTCAGTATTGAAGAACTGATCCTGAAGATTGAGGTTTTCCTGAAAAGAAGAAGCATTGACCATGGTAATACTATGCAGGCGGATTCTTTCCGAATAGGAAGATTCATGTTTTCGTCGTCGGGACGGCAGCTCATCCTGGACGATCTGAAACAAACGCTCACCTACAGGGAATCGGAGCTCATCACATATTTATTCCGGAACCTGAACAAGGTGGTAAAACGGGAAGAAATCCTGATGGCGGTGTGGGGTAACGACAATTACCTGATCAGCCGCAGCCTGGATGTGTTCATTTCCCGGCTTCGAAAACTCTTCCGCGGCGATCCTTCGATTAAGATTGAAAATATCCACAACATTGGTTATCGGATGTCCATTACTGAAAGCCGGGAATAGAAGCCGTCTTGCTTTCCCGGGAGAAACCTTAGCTCGCGTGCATCTCCTGACGCGTGCGTTGAGGTTTTATAATGCTTAAAAAATTGTTTACTTTTATGGCATGGTTGACGAAATTATCTATCCGAATAGCTGGTGTTCGAGAATAAGTGGAGCACACGTCAGGAGTCATGTGCGGAAGTTAGTATAGCAACGTAAGCGTAGCACATGCGCGCGCGAGCGAAGGGATTTGATAATTCAGGTATTTATAATAGATAAAACTTAATATATGAGACATATGCTTATTTCAATAATATGTTTGATGCTAATATCATCGACATGTAAAAAGGAGGAAGATTGCCATTCCTATATTGATTTCACAAACCAATCTGAAAAAGACATCATTTTTGGTCTTCGTGCTACAGATTTTAAAGGGAATTGTAGGCTTGATGGAAATAAAGTAATGAAAAATGAAACTTTTGATTTCCGTCCATATAATTCCTGTATTGAAGATAACTTGAATAGCAATACGCCATTAGATATATACATAGTAGATAGTGATAAATATAATGAACCCAGTGTTTTTTATGACTGTGATTCAATAGAAATAAAAAATAAAATCTTAAAACATTATAAATTAACGCTTGAAGACCTAAAGAAGCTAGATTTTACAATAATTTACCCATGAAACTAATAAAAGGAATAATATTGTGTATAGTGCTTTCCGGCTGCGGTAAAACTCCCATAGCAGATTTTTCCTGGTCGCCTCAAAATCCTAAAGCAGGCGAGGAGGTTCAATTCACCAATCTATCAACTGATGCGAAAGAGTTTTCCTGGAATTTTGGAGATATGGACATTAGTAATGAATCAAATCCAAAACATACATACCAGAAAAGCGGTAACTATATTATTGACTTAAATGCAACAAGTGGCTTAAAAACAGACATTAAGACCGTAACGATTATTGTTACGCCTTAAAATAAACTATTTGCCCCCCGCTACCGCGCGAACTTTTCTCTTCGCCGGAGGCGGAAATCCTTTCGCGTGGTGATTGATATTCTCCCTTTGCTCGCGCGCGTCTCCTGACGCGTGCGCTGTAAACCTGCGGTATTACTGTATCTTTATCAGCTCGGGTATTGAAGATTTTCAAAACCTTCAAGGCCTGCTCAACCGTCAGTCCTTCTCACTGAGCGCCTGTCCCGATTCATCGGGAAGGAGGTGCCGAAGGCGGATGAAGTGAAAATCTGCGGCAAACTGCATCTTTTTCAGCACGGGTATTGAAGATTTTCAAAACCTTCAGGGTCTGCCCGGCCGGCCTTCTCCCTGAGCGCCTGTCCCGATTCATCGGGAAGAAGGTGCCGAAGGCGGATGAGGTGAAAACTTGTGGCATTATGGCAACAAGGCGAAATTATTACTGTCCGGAAACCGTTTCATACCTGAAAACAGGAATATGTAGATATCAATCCAGTTGCATATACAATTAGTCCGGCAACAAATTATGCCGTGAAACGCTCCTTGTTTGAGGTAATATCGTTAAGTTTGTAGTAAGTGTAGTAACGCACGCATAATATGCGCTAGCGGGCGAAGGTTATAACAAATTTATTCGCTATGGTTTTCTTTTTTTTACAATCCAATAAATTATTCAATAAAACTAAGTGTTTTTTATCTCTATTGTTAATTTTATTATCATATGGAGATTTAAAATCACAAAATCAAAAGGTATTTGCTAACACAGACCTTGATACAATTATAATGTACGAAAGTACTGCGTATCTCAATTTAGGTGGCTGGGTCGGGGGAGCTAAGATTTTTAAAAAGAATAATGAGCTAGTACTTCATACAACAGCCTATTCTCAACACTTGGAATCATTTTCAAAAATTATCTATAGAAAATGTGATACTTGTAAAAAAAATGAGTTCATTGTTAGAATCTTCAATTTAAATGAGCCAGTTAATAATCAATGTATGATATTTGGAGTAGTCAATTATATTGATTTTGGAATTGTTGAGTTTCTTAACAAAAATTTTGTGGTGTTTAATTTGACTGAAATGCCACCTGATTCAATGTTACGAATAAGTTTTTGTTTAGAATATTATCCATTGATGTTAAAATTGACAAATATAAGTGGAGGTATATACGATATTCACCTATCAAAAAGCTATAAACCTTTATCATTATTTGAAAATGGCTTAATAATAAGATGTAAATACTTAAATTCAACCTGTTTAGAGTGCTCATATAAAATGGAAAATCCGGATAAACAGATAAATTTAGTAATTAAAAGAAAAAATAAATCACCAATTGTATTACTAACAATAAATAGAAAAAGTACATACAGGTTTTCTTTATCAATCCCTAATGTCAATAGTATGCCTTAAAAACAGGGCCTTTGATAGTAAGTTAAGGTTTTGATTATCAACGCAGATACCGTCAAGCTGCTGCCGTACGATTCCCCGCTGCCACGCGAACTTTTCTCTCTGCCACAGGCGGAAATCCTTTCGCGTGGTGATTGATATTCTCCCTTTGCTTGTGCGCGTCTCCTGACGCGTGCGCTGTAAACCTGCGGCATTACTGCATCTTTTTCGGCACACGTATCCTGGTTACGCTTGCCCGGGCAGGAGTTGGCGCTTTTCGTTTTTTCTACAAAACCTGCCGACTACCGTAGATCTACATCGGCAGGATCATAAAAAAAACGCCCCGGTTACGGGGCGTTTTTTGTGATCAATGGATTCGTAATTATTTCTTTACGAACTTGATAACGGAATTGGTCTTTACAGTCTGAGTCCTTACGGAGTAAATTCCCTGGGGCAGAGCGCTGATATTGATATTGTTCTGATTGCCGCTGTACACAACCTGACCGTTGGTGTTCAGGATGGTTACTTTTACAACTGCATCATTGGTAACGATATTCAGCATATCCTTTGCAGGGTTGGGATAGATCATAACGCCAACTTTATCGTTTTCATTCATTCCGACACCAATCGAAAGGGTGCAGGGAACATCAAGCTGGTTGTTGGCAGGATCGTTGTTCAGGATACGGATAATGCCATTGTACAGGCCATCCGTCAGGTTGGTGGCATTGAACGTAACATTAAGGTTCTGTGTGCCTTGCGGGTCAACGCTGCCGAAAGTCGGACTTACAACGAGCCATTGGGCAATCGGATCGCCGGTCAGATTGGCGCGGATGTTCCAGTTGTAAGGTAAAGCGGCATTGTTTGAAAGGTGACTCCAACCCACACCGGTGCTGATATAATCGCCATTCGGATCATTGGGGCCTGCATCGCATCCCGGAATAAAGACGTCGGCTTCGTTTTGTGTAAAGGTGTAACCAACCCAAATATCTTCGCCTGTGATAAGAACAGGGGTTGTTAACACCAGGTGTTCCCATGCAGTGCCGCCGGGGGTAAAGGTCTGCGAGTGGAGTAATGCTCCGGGGCCGTAAGCATCGCCCATTCCCCAGATTTTCAGTGTCATTTCATTGCTTCCTGATGCGTTCAGATCGTTGATGTATACATCAACTGATTCAATAGTCATGCCGGCACGGGGTACGGTAAGCATATTGGGGAACTTGGCAGCTACAGTTGCTGTCATAGGAACTGACGACCAGCCGATGGCTGAACCGTTGTCGCCATCATAATGCAATACGTAAGTGGCATCTGTTTCGGGGGAACCTCCGTTAGAGGAAACAGCCGAGCAGCCTGATGTATGCTGAAGTGTATGGGTGGGAGCTGCAAGATTTACAATCTGATCCTTTTTGTCTCCGGGATAGATAATATTGATGTTGTAATTAAGAGCCGATGCGCCGGTATTTGAAACAGTAAGTTGTTTTGTTTGCGTGTTACCGGGTTCGAGCCATGCCATCATACTCGTTGGATTAACTTCGATGATGGGGTCGCTGGGAGCGCCAAGCTGGGCTAAATAAACATCATCGAGGTAACATACCGGAACCTCGCTTGTTCCGTTTAAGGCACCGGCAAAGAAGTCAACGCCGCCAAGCTGTTTCATGCCTGTTGTTGCGCTGTTTGTATAGCTGAACGGCCATTCATGTACAAGCGTCCCGTTGACGTATAATTTGATATTGTCGGCATCAAGGTCAATAATATGTTTTACCTCGAACCAGGTATCCTTGGGATAGGAGAAGGTTAACGCCGTTTCACTGCCGGCATATAATTCGCCGGTGCCGTTGGTGCGGAAATAAAGTTCAAAGGCCCATTCAGTTCCGGGAGCCTGGGTTTTCTGAATGTTATAGTAGCCGCATTTTCCTGTCGGAATGTAATCCCACCAGGTAAGTTCATAAGCGCCGGTGGTTTTGTCTCCGAGTTTCAGGATAAGGTCGGTTGCCCCGCCTGTTTCATCAATCAAAGCCGACTTGGTTGTGCTGTGTGAATAGGTGTCTTTAATAATGGCATCTTCACCGGTGCCGGGGGCATTCGACCAGGTAGTGAACCAGTCGGGGTTGCCGACGGCCAGGTAGCTGTCAACGGCATAGCTTTCCATATCTTCGAGCAGAAGAACGGTAGGCATAACCTGGAAAGTGAGGTCATCAATAAAATATTTCGGAGTTTCACTGGTCCCGTTGAGGGCGCCGGCAAAAAAGTCAATCCCGCCCAATTGTGTCATACCGGTAGTAGCGCTTGAAGTGTAGCTGAATGGCCATTCATTGACCAGTGTGCCATTGACATAAAGCTTGATGTTATCGGCGTCAAGATCAATAAGCTGTTTTACTTCAAACCAGGTGTCCTTGGGATAAGTGAAGGCAATAGCAGTTTCGCTGCCTGCATATAATTCGCCGGCGCCGCTGGTGCGGAAATAGATTTCGAATGCCCATTCCGTTCCGGGGGCTTCTGTCTTCTGAATGTTGTAATATCCGCATTTGCCGGTTTCAACATACATCATCCATTTTAATTCGTACTTGCCGGTTGTTTTGTTGCCAAGTTTCAGGATCAGGTCGGATGCTGTCGAGGAAGTAGGAGCATCGCACAATACTGATTTTGTTCCCGAGTTGGCAAAGGCCGTGGAAATTTCACCATCTTCCGATGAGCCCGGATTGTTGCTCCAGGTGGTCCACCAGGTCGAATTCTGGGCGGCTATGAAGCCCCCTACCGTGTAAGATTCAAAATCGTCATTATATGGTAGGGTTTGTGCCTGAAGCCCGACCAATGAAAAGACGATTGCTGTTAAAAGCAGAGTAAATTTTTTCATTGATTTGAAGTTTGGTTTAAATAAGTTTGACGTATGGCAAATATATATAATATCATTATTGTAACAGACAAATTTAATGAACATAATCGCAGAAAGTTTTAACCTTTTATCAGTTCCTGATTATGAAGATATTTCTATAATCCGGTTAATGATGGCTGCCTTTTTGTTTAGGCCTGACAATTATAGAGTTTTCCCTGCCAGGTATCTCTCTTTTCCAGTTCATTTTCAATAAGTTTCTGAACCTGATCGGTGCGAAGGTTTCCCCAGACTTGTCCGGACTGAAACCGGGGAGGCGCTTCGCCCGAAAACCTTTCGATGACAAATGCCGGATTGAGCCTTTCAATAAACCTTATGATAAAATCGATATACTCATCAAGCGGGAATAAATTGAACCGTTCGGGATTTTGCAAATATTCTTTCTCCAGAAGTGTGTTCCTGATAATCTGGAGTTGATGGAATTTGATGGTATTCAGCGGCAGCAGCGAGAGTATTTCGGCTTCCGAAAGCATGTCTTCTTCGGTTTCGCCGGGCAGGCCGAAAATGATATGGGCGCCTGTGTGTATTCCGTATTCAGAGGTTTTCCGGATGGCGGTCACCGATTCGCTGAAGGTATGTCTGCGGTTTATCTTTTCCAGCGTTTGGTTGAAGCATGACTCAACGCCGTACTCAACAATGATGTAATATTTTCTTGCCAGGCCGGCAAGGTATTCCAGTTTTTCATCGTCAATACAGTCAGGGCGGGTTCCTATTACCAGGCCAATAACCCCGGGGTAGGAGAGAGCCTCTTCATACCGTCGCTTGAGTTCAGGAAGCGATGCATATGTGTTGGAATATGCCTGGAAATATGCCAGGTAATTCGCAGCCCTGCGGTACCGGACCCGATGAAATCCGATGCCCTCTGAAATTTGTTGGGTGATGCTTTTTTGAGGTTGGCAATACGATGGATTAAAAGCGTTGTTATTGCAATAAATGCAGCCGCCATATCCTTTATGTCCATCGCGGTTGGGACAGGTGAATCCGGCGTCAATAGCTACTTTCTGCACCCTGTGCCCGAAGGTGCGGCGAAAATACTCGCTGTAGGAGTTGAAGCGTTTTTGGTGACCCCAGGGGTATATGATAGCTGACATAGGGAAAAAAGAAAGGCTGCATCGCGGGGATACAGCCTTTCAAAAGTACGATTATTAGATTATTCAGTTGCCTTCTCGAGCCGTTTCATGATGGAGAAAATGAAAGAAGCCGAAAGCAGGCAGCAGATGACGAGAACACTCCAGAAGGCATAAAGCGGAAGTTTTTCCCAGAACATTCCCAAAACACCGACGAGATAATTCCCGATGGCTGTGGCTGCAAGCCAGCCGCCCTGCATCATACCCTTATACTGGGGAGGCGCAACCTTTGCCACAAAAGATAATCCCATAGGGCTGAGGAATAATTCGGCAATAGTTAGTACGAAATAGGTTCCTATCAGCCAGCCGGGATTGACCAGCACGTTTGATACGCCCTGAAGATCGGAAGGAGCAGGCAGGCCCATCGACGCAATGATCATGACGATGAATCCCAATGCGGCGATCAGCATGCCGAAACCAATTTTCTTGGGTGCCGAAGGCTCTTTTCCTTTCTTCCCGAGAAAAGCAAACAACGCAACCGAAACCGGCGTCAGCAATACAATGAATAAAGGATTGAACTGCTGGAATATCTGGGGGGTAATCGGTACCAGGCCAATGGCGTCTTTCACTACGATAAAATAATATAGCAACAGCCCGGCCAAACCTGCGGCGGACAGGATAATGCCCGTAAGCGGCTTTTTCTCTCCGCCAAACAACCCGATGGTTGCCTGATAAATACCATAGGTAAACAAAATGAAAGGCAGGAGGGCCAGCAGTGAAAACATCATGTTCTGAACAGGACTGATCATACTGGTTGTATAATCCCGGGCGAAGAATGTCAGGCAGAGGCCATTCTGATGGAACGACATCCAGAAGAAAATGACGACAAAGAACACCAGCAACAGGGCGATGACTCTTTCTTTAACCTGTTTCGGAGTAAGTACGACCACGTCGGCATTATTGCCGGAAAGTTTGGCTTCCTTGAGTTGCTGTTTATGGGTTTTATCCACAGATTTCCAGGTTTTCCTGAAACCGAGGAATACCGATACGGAAATAATAAGGCTTATACAAGCGAGGGCAAATGCCCAGTTATACGATTTGGTAAGAGATTTTACCACATACGCTTTGCCGAAGTTGGAAGCAAAAAGTTCGGGATTTGAACTGTCGCCATACAATTTCGGATCAGTGATGGATATCTTGTTAATCTTGTCAATGATGGCATTTTTTGTCGCGGCATCCTCGGGCCTTTTACTTTCGAGCATCCTGTATTCCTGAAGCGACAGGCTATTGGAATCTTTCAACAAACCGGCATTGGTCAGTTGGTATAAACCTGCGGATTTCAGGTTGAAAAGGGCTTTGTCTTTATCTTCCTGGAAAATAACAGCCTGCTTTTTCTTGGCTTTCTCAATAACCTGTACGCTGTCCTTGTGGGTTGCCAGCGCTTTTGTGTTATTCTTGAAGATATCTTCGAGGAATACGGTCCTGTCGACAACCTTATCATTGAGTTTTACATAGTTCTTTGGAACAGAAGCGTCATAGGTGAAATGTTCCTGCGCAAGAATGGCTTTATTGATGCTGTTGGCGGCGCTTGGTGCAAAAAACGCCCCTATGTTGATGAACATGTAAAAAATTGAAAAAGCAATGTCGCGCTTGTTTTTGTATATGTCTGCTTCATATAAATTACCTACCAGTGCCTGGAGATTCCCTTTGAATAAGCCTGTGCCCATGGCGATCAATGCCAGCGCGCTGAACATCATGATATAACCGCCAGTGTTCGGTTCCGAAGGCGCAGCTAAAAGCAGATACCCTGTGAACATCACTCCTATGCCCAGCAGGATTGTCTTTCCGTAGCCGAGTACTTTATCGGCAATAATTCCGCCGAACAATGGTAAAAAGTACACCAGTGCAAGAAAACTACCATAAATAATACTGGTAGTGGACGAAGTAAGCCCGAATTTTGCCTGCATATACAGGGTCAGAATGGCGAGCATGGTATAATAACCAAAACGCTCACCCATATTGGCAATAGCGAGTACGATTAACCCTTTGGGATGCTGTTTGAACATAAGTAACTGATTTTTAGTGTATAGTAATTTTATTTTTCTTCTTTGCGAAGCAAATTTAACCAAATAAGCTTGAAAATGCCCGGTTATCCCGATGAAAAGAAAATTAAAGTTTGGGGAGTCAAACAGAGAGGTTTAAAACCGCACCTTCATCATTACCCTGACATCACTTTTTGTATTGCCGTCAATCTGAGAAATCCCGCTTGAAATTTGCTGCCGGTCAAAATAGGTGGTGACAGAATACCTCAGCCAGATATCTGCTTTCCGGAGGATTGAAATTTTCAGCATGGTATAAAAGCGGCTCCCTTTTCCTGAAAAGGATGGCACCGAAAACGAATAAGGCATATCGCTTTCGTAAGCATAGATTCGGGAGTCGTACGAATCTGCATCAAAAAGGGCATAACGCAAAACAGCGGAAAACGGCTTTTCTTCCGGTCGGAATATCAGATCCTGACTGATGAAGAATCCTCTCTCAGGATTTGTTTCAGGAGTTTCGCGATGTAAATAATACAGCCGGTTGCGGAGCGTCAGCCATGGCAATACCTGAAAGTTCAGCAATACCTGACAATAGTTACGGGTAACATCTTCAACGGAGTTTATCCGGCCCTCTTCACGGCTGAAATTCAACGGAGTGTGAACCTGTCTGTACCTCAGGGTAATATCTCCCTTTCGTCCAAGGCTGTACTGTATCCGCACCGAATACTCATCGCCATGCGAGGGTGCGTCAACCCTGAACCGGAGCCAGTCATAGCGGAATAAATCGGAATATGCGACGATGGCGACATTTCTGAAGGGTGTGGCATTCAATCCGAAATATAATCCCTTTTCATTGGTATTATCGGCGCTTTCGCCAAAGGCTGCAGCATAGGGGTTTGTGTAATCTTTTTTATAATTTCGGTATACCAGCGACATCGAAAAGCGGGGATCAGGCGACAACGACAACCCGTTTACCGTGGCTGTGCCGGCATGAAGCTGCTGCGCCGTTTCTCCGAATATTGTCAGCCGTTTGTATGAGTAACAATAATCAATTCCCAGGAATATGCTTTCCCTGTCTGTCTTTTCGAACCGGTTATACAGCGATTGACGCGGATTATACAAATGGTTCAGAAGGGAATAATATCCGGTTGCGCCGATACGCAACCTCTGACCTTTATAATTCAGATGTCCGCCGGCAACCTGTTGATTTACCGAAGCTTTGTCGGAAAGTTCGCCCGGTGTGCGATGGTAACCGGTTTCGATGATTGAGGTGAGGTACGCCTCGGTCCCTGCGGCTGTATCTGCGTCAAAGTAGTTGGCGTCAATGTTCCGGTTGGAATAGAACCCGGTGATATCAACCCTGTTGATTGAAAATGTTGCTGCAGCCCCCCTGAAATATGCATACTCGTTGGCAGAGGCATGCGGACTGACCAATGGTGCACGTTTCCTCATGGCAATAGCCCCGGGCGATTTACTGAACGACAGCCCTGTCCAGAGTGTGAGCCCCTGCCCGAACTGGAGGTGGTAGTCGCCGATGGCCAGGTGCTTTAGCTTGCCGATATCTCTCAGGTAAAAATGAAAAGAGTAATAATCGAACCCTTTATGCAGGGTATCGCTTTTCGGAAATAAGGTTTCACCGGCATCTTTATCGGCTACAAGTCCCAGATGCATCCTGTCTTTATAGGTATAGGTAAATCGCACATAAAAGGCGTCGGGGCTGCCTAGGAAATACTTTTCCGGGTTTTGGGCACGAATGCTGTCGGCCACTTTGGTAAAGCCTTGTTGTTTCTCAAAAACGCGCTGATAACGGAGCATCAGTTCGGGGCGTCCATATTTAAAAGCTCTTTTTATATTGAATTTTTCACTGATCGGGTCGGAAAGCGTTATATAAGGCAACATTTGCAGTATAAATGTTTCGTTGAAGCCGTCAATAGCCTGCAGTTCATAAATGCTGGCAAATGCACCGTATTTCCGGTGATAATCCAGAAGGTTGCAGATTTGCTGGTCGTTAAGAAATGGAAGCCGGCGAAGTTCCTCTTCTTCAGTTGAATTCAGGTTTATCGGCCTGAAGGACAATGACCGGAGTTCATCGGTCCATTCGCTGAAGTCTGTCTCCGAATCGGTTTGTTCCGAGATGTATTCAATCCTGTCCTGATGCAGGTCATTATCGGGCGGTTGCAATGAATCGGGTTGCTGGGCAGAAACGAGTCCGGGAATCCCTGTCAGCATGATGAACCCGGTTATTCCGGCCGCTTTGATACGAAGCATATTTCCCGCGAACCGGATGTGAAATGCAGAATAGCGCATATCGGAATTTTTTAATTACCTGAATGCATATTGCAGAGAAACCTGAGGCGAGTAGCCTAGCACTTCGTGTATAGAGGAGGAAATATCGAAAGTAAAGTTTTTGATTTCGAGGCCGAATCCGAATGTGTATTTGAACGGATTGGTCGCCAGTCCGATACGGGCAAAGCCTTTTTTAAAGAAGCGGTATTCGGTTCCGGCCATGAACTGGATGGGCTGTAATGAGTTTTTACTAACCTCGGCCGAGAGCAGCAGCGCTTCCGAAAAGGTATACGTAAAACCGGCCCTCATGATAGCCGGGATACGTTCATCGCAATGAGCGGAAACTTTTCTGCTGAGCGGGTTAAAAACGTGAGCGCCGAACGTCAGGTTGCTGGTGAGTTTTGCCAGGATACCGGCTTCGAATGTAGCAAGACCTGAAGACCCGTATTCATTGGAAAGACCGGTATGAAGATAATCAAGCTGAATGCCGGCGGCAAAATGGTTGCCGAAAGCCCGAGAATATGCTATTCCCACGTTTGCCTCATTATAAACGGCGTCGCCGGTATAGGCTACATTTCCCCCAAATACACCGTAACGGGTAGGCAGCGTAAAGGCGGCAGCCTGGTAACCAAGTTCCTTCAACAGGAAGCTGTTTTCATAATAAAAAGCTGCAACGGGCCTGTTGTAAAAGGCCATGCCTGCCTGGTTGTTATGGATACTCCAGCTATCGGGAAATGAAACAGAAACCATTCCCATGGCGGCGGATCGGGCCCCGGCGGGTCTCCAATGGTCACCGGCACGGGCAGTGACAAATAGCATTAATACTGAAACAGAAACTAAAAAATATTTCATATATAAAATTTTGACTAATATATGAAAAAAATGGAAAAAGTGTTCTCCTTGCCGTAAATTTGGCAGGACTGAATAAACCAGATGATTTTCGATAAGAAAGAGAAACTATGATCACAGCAAATACGCTTGATTTCCTGTCCCGGCTGAAGGAAAATAACAACAGGGAATGGTTCCAGCAGAATAAGAAACTTTATGAGCAGGTAAGGGGCGGATATGAAAAATTTATTGCGGAGTTGATTCCCGACATCGCAGTGCTCGATCCGTCGATAGGCTTCCCGGATCTAAAGGATTGCCTGTTCAGAATATATCGCGATGTGCGTTTTTCGCCCGACAAATCGCCGTATAAATCGCATTTCGGAGCCTTTATCGGCAAAGGAGGACGAAAAACGACCGGGGCCGGGTATTATGTACATGTGGAGCCGGGAAACAGCCTGGTTGCAGGGGGCATTTATATGCCCCAGCCGGATATTCTGAAACTGATACGTAACGAAATCTATTTCAACAGCAGTGATTTCAAAAAAATTATAACAGAGGCTGCATTTGTGAATACTTTCGGACGGCTTGATGATTTCGATAAATTAAAACTGCCTCCCAAGGATTTTCCGTCCGGTTTCCCCGACATTGACCTGCTGAAATACCGGAGCTATGTTGTGGGCAGGCCTTTGTCCGATGAGGAAGTGCTGAGCCCCGGCTATAAAAAGAATATACTGGAAATATTCAAAGCCATGCTTCCATTTCATGAATTCCTGAACCGGGCTATCGATAACCGGTAAGCCTCAGCAGCGCTGACAGAAATAATTAAACCCGGTATAAAATTGCCGGGCTTTTAATTTTCGGAGTAATACAGGTTATTATGCGTCGATGTTGGCGTATCGGGCATTTCTTTCAATGAATTCGCGGCGCGGGGGTACTTCGTCGCCCATCAGCATGCTGAAGATGCGGTCGGCTTCGGAGCCGTTTTCTATCGTTACCTGGCGCAGTGTGCGGAAATCGGGATTCATGGTTGTAGTCCATAACTGTTCGGAATTCATTTCTCCCAAACCTTTATAACGCTGGATATGGATTCCTTTCTCCGTTCCGTCTTTCGAAATTTCATTCACCAGTGCGATCCGCTGTTCTTCGGTCCAGCAATATTTTTCGGTATTCCCTTTTTTTACCAGGTACAGGGGAGGAGTTGCAATGTACACATACCCGTTTTCGATGAGTTCCTTCATGTACCGGAAAAAGAAAGTAAGGATAAGGGTTGCGATGTGGCTCCCGTCAACATCGGCATCGGTCATGATGACGATTTTATGATAGCGGAGTTTATCGAGGTTCAGGGCTTTGGTATCGTCCTCGGTGCCTATGGTTACTCCCAAAGCTGTGTATATATTCCGGATTTCCTCGCTGTCGAAAATTTTGTGTTGCATGGCTTTTTCAACGTTGAGGATTTTTCCCCTGAGCGGCAGGATTGCCTGAAACTTCCGGTCACGGCCCTGTTTGGCGGTTCCGCCTGCCGAATCTCCCTCCACGAGGAACAACTCACATAAGGAAGCGTCCTTTTCAGAGCAATCGGCTAATTTGCCGGGCAGGCCGGAGCCTGAGAGCACGCTTTTACGCTGAACGAGTTCCCTTGCTTTACGTGCGGCATGACGAGCCGTAGCGGCAAGAATCACCTTGTTGACGATCATCTTTGCTTCGCGGGGGTGTTCTTCGAGGTAATAGTTCAGCATTTCAGCGACCAGTTGATCCACGGCGCCCATAACTTCATTGTTGCCGAGTTTGGTTTTAGTCTGGCCTTCAAACTGGGGCTCCATAACCTTTACCGAGATAATGGCTGTAAGTCCTTCGCGGAAATCGTCGCCTGAGATATCGAATTTTATTTTTTCGAGCATGCCCGATTTTTCGGCATACGTTTTCAGCGTGCGGGTGAGCGCCCGGCGGAAACCGGCCAGGTGCGTGCCGCCTTCGTGGGTGTTGATATTATTTACGTATGAATGAATATTCTCCGAAAACGAAGTATTGTACTGCATGGCAAGTTCGACCGGAATGTCATTTTTCTCACCTTCCATGTAAATGGGCTCGGGGATCAGCTTCTCGCGGGTTTCGTCGAGGTAGTTGATGAAATCTACCAGTCCGTTGTTCGAGAAATAGGATTCGGATACATCTTTGCCGCTTTCGTCTTTTTCCCTTTCGTCGATAAGGGTAAGTTTGATACCCCTGTTCAGATAAGCCAGCTCGCGAAGCCGTGAGGAAAGGATGGTGAAATCGTAATGATCGGTGATGAAGATTGAATTATCGGGTTTGAAATGGACCCGTGTACCGGTTACCTGCGTCGTACCGACGATTTTTACGTCGCAAAGCGGTTTCCCTTTTGAATAATCCTGTTCGAAAATCTTGCCGTCACGGTAAACGGTGACAACAAGCTGATCGGAAAGCGCATTAACGCATGAAACCCCTACGCCATGCAACCCCCCGGAGACTTTATAGGACCCTTTATCAAATTTCCCCCCGGCATGAAGAACGGTCATTACTACCTCAAGCGCAGATTTCTGTTCTTTCTCATGAAAATCGGTAGGAATCCCGCGTCCGTTATCGGTAACGGTAATAGAATTATCGGCATGAATGACAACTTCTATTGTATCGCAAAAACCGGCAAGGGCTTCGTCAATGGAATTATCAACAACTTCATAAACAAGATGGTGAAGCCCCCTGACCCCTACGTCGCCGATATACATGGCAGGACGCTTGCGAACGGCTTCGAGACCTTCGAGCACCTGTATGTTTTCGGCTGTGTAATTTCCATTCCCGTTTCCATTTGATGAGCCATTCGGCCCCTTAGTTATTTCGTTCATAATCAATATGTTGCAGTCCAAGTTTTAATATATCGCAAAGGTAGGCATTTCCCTGTTAAGAACATAGAAAACCGGTCTCCGAAATCGGGTTTTTTATCAACAAATCTGTACGGTTTTTGAACATGCAACTGACAGTAAAACAGTAATATATAGACCGAAACGGGAAGAAAGGCAAAAATGACGTCCCGGATTCAAAACATATTAAAAAATAATGATATAGGATAGCTTTATCAGGAAAATATCCTGCGGATGAGTATCAAATAATTCCTTCATATTTTCGTGGATATTGAAGCGGTGATCTTCCTCGTAACCGGTCCGTCCCTGCGACCAGACCAGGTACAATACTGAGCCTGGCTTATATTCCCAGCGGGCAACCAGGTTCGAACGGAACTGCATGAACCTGAAATCGGGCTCCTGGAAATTGTAATCTTCCGTACCATCGGAGTTTTCGTCGATGGAGTAGTAGAAATCTTCGTCAGTTTCACTGTAATAACGTGAAATTTCATTGGCTGCATATTCCCGGAACCTGGCATAATAATCATTGGCGCGCGGATCGGTGACGTATTTGTAACGGCTGTATTTGCCTGAGAACAGGAACGGCTGTCCCCAGAACTGAATGGAGAAATCGGGCGTAACGCTGATATTTACCCTGGCCGACAAGCTGAAGATTTTTTTATCGAGGCGCGCCAATACATACCTCTCCTGTCCATCGGACGAAGGAACGGAATAATTATATAGCAGATCGATATACTGTAAATCATCATGGCCATAAGAATAGCCCGGCATCAGGGTTACGGAAACAGAATTGACAGGTTTATAAACGATTCCGAAATCGATGCCATTCGTTCTGTAATAATCACAGAAGCCCCTGTTCATGCTTGCATCAAATTCAAAAAACAGCTTTTTCCGGTTATCGGTACTCAGATAAATGAAATTGTTGATATCGCCCGGCATGAACAATGCAGGGCCGCCCCGCAGGATGGACTGCGACAGGGAGCGTGAATCTGCATTTACCGAAAAGTTAAACTGCCAGTAATTCTTAAACTGTGCGTTTCCGTTGATATTACCCCCGGCATAAGTCCATTCACCCCCGAAATTCCAGCCATTCCACTGATTGAAATTGATACCAAGATACCTGAAAATGCTGAACGGCTTGTAAATCCGGTAACCTACCCAGGCGACCTGCTGAATTTCATCCGCCCGTCTCATATACCCGACATCGTTAAAATCGAGGCCCGGCGAACGGAAGGTTAACCAGCCCATATACTGCCAGTGGCCCTGTCCGGCTTTTCCACCCATAATGGTTCCTCCATAGCCGTTCAACGTGGTGATCGAAGTATCCATCTTCATATAATCCTGGTCAGGTTGCTGGAAATAGTGAGCCGACGACTGCTGAAGTTGGGTGATACATTCACGGGTGCCGCTCAGCGAACTGAATACGCCTTTCAGCATGAGATAGTAAGTTTTGTTTTTCCAGTAGCGGGTATAATCAACGCCGCCGGTATAGGCGCTCCGGGGAAGGAACTCCAGGTTGCTGTCGTTGATATCGCGGTTGGTTGCCGTGAACATGCCTCCCAGTATGGTTTCGCCTTTGCTGAAATCGCGTTGCAGGCGGGCTACGGTGTAATTGGTAAAAGGCTCCACGGTTACTTTACGCCGGTCACCGTTCCGATCGATTGAGGCCCTTTCACTTTGGGTAATGGATTCAAGAATACCGATGGACAACCCCTTATTTGTCTTGCCCGATAGTTTGAAAGAGCCGAGAATGTTTGTGGAGGCAGGAACATCGGCGTACTCATCGTCCAGCAGGTTATCATAAAGATCATTGTTATACTGCGGCTGACGGCCGATCCGGCGCGAGTAAAACAACATGTTGCGGGTATCGTCGCCGTCGCCGCCGGTCAGGCTGAAATCAAAAATGTTTTTTCCCTCAATAAAAAACGGGCGTTTTTCGGAAAAATAAGTTTCAAACGCCGTGAGGTTCACCTCCGACGGGTCGGCTTCTACCTGCCCGAAATCGGGGTATACCGTGAAATTCAGCGTCAGATCATTGGTAATTCCTATTTTACCGTCAACACCGACTTTTGGCGTGAATTTTTTACCGGTGGCGAAAGGATTTCCCTCCTCTTTTTCTGATAATTCTTCCGACGCCATCAGATAGGGCAATATTTCGATGTCCCGGTGAGGTTTTAATCCGCTGATTCCCTGCAGTTCACCGAAAAGGCTGACGAACCCCGGAGCGTTTCTGGCCACCGGCTGCCACAACGACATTTCCTGTTTCCGGTATATATAACGGAAAACATCAAGCCCCCAGTTGTGTTCTTCTTTGGATGAAAAACGGATCTGCGACAGCGGAATCCTGAATTCTGCCATCCAGCCTTGTGAATCGACGGATGTTTTGGCATCAAAAATGGCATCCCAGGTTTCATCGCTGTTCCCGTCGTTGATCACCATCAGGTCGAACTTCACGCCGGCTGCCGTCACTCCGAACCCGAAGCCTGTTAGTTTATCGGCGTAACTGTCGATGATGATCCCTACCCAATCGCCGTCTGAATTATCCCGTCGCGATAGCCGGCGGACGATTTTTTCCGGAACGGAGTCATAAGCCCGGACGGCAATGTAAAGGTTGTTGTCATCATATAATAATTTGAAAGCTGTTTGCTGCGACGGGGATGCTCCGTCATCGGGTTCGCGCTGTACAAAATTTCCCTGCCATTCCGCGCCATTCCATTCGTCATCGTTTATCACCCCGTCAATCACAGGGGCTTTTAACTGAATCCGGGAAGTCCTGTAAATTTTTACAGACGGGTTCGGCTGAGCTGAGAGGCCATTACAGATGGCCAGAAAAATTAATGGAAGGTATAGAAAGGCTGTAATCCGTTGCATAAGCGAAGGGTATAGAGTCACCCCCTGACGTTTTTGATTGTACGACGGAAACCAGGGCCTTTATGTTACAGAGGAATTCCTGAAAATATGCAGGAATTTGCATAAGTAATTCAGGGCTTGTTGTTTGTGAAAACCTTAAACCGGGACAGATGTTAACGATATTGTTTGCCGAAATCCGGTTTGTCAGAATGAAAAGCTTACCCCGCCCAGCACATTAAAACGGTAGGAAGGATAGTTGTACCAAAGCCAATGGCGGGTATTGGTGAAATTGTTGAAATTCAGCCAGAAAGAGAGCGCTTTATTGAATCGGTATTCAATACCCAGGCTGCCATCGAACCACCCATCGAGTTTTTCGGATATTTTCCCCGATGTACCCGGCGTTTCATCCGGCTCAGATGTCGCAGGCCGCAATGCCCATACCGGCCCGTTATAATCGGCCTGCAGTTTCAGTATTATCTTATCCTGAATGTTATACCGGCTGTTGAACCCGATCACAAATTCGGGTTTGTACCAGGGATGTTTTTCATAAAGAAGCTTATAATACCTGTTGAATGCTCCTGAGAGGGCGAGATTTAACTTTTCGGATTTGACGTATTCAAGTTCAGCCCTGAGTTTCATAACACTGACATCGTCATATTTTAACATGAAGGTGTTGTTGAGGCTGGAGGTTTCGCCGACAAAAAACGGGTTGTTTTCGACCGAACTGGCTGAAATGCTGCCGTTCAAATTGAAACTCTTGCTGATATTGCTGCTGAATCCGCCGTAAGCCCTGAATTTTTCGTTGACATACCTGAATTCAAGGCTGTCCTTGATAAAAGGGTTTTCGCAGGCGGTTTCTTTTAATGTATGGCGGTGCATCGATCCGTCGATGCCCGCATAAATCTGCAGGGCATTGGGGATTGCTTCGAGCCGTGCTTCGAGGTATGGATACAAATGGCCTTTGGTGACCGTATCGCCCTGAACATAAAAACTGAATCCGGCTTTAAAGCTGTATTCGTTGTACTTTACCCCGATAAAAGGCTGCAACATCACAACTACGCTGTTTGTTGTTTCAAAGAAGCGGTTCCTCTGGTTGTAAAACTGAACATCGGCAGTGAGTCCCAGTGTTTGCTTTTCTTTGAGGTTAAACAAATCGGCTGCTTTATCGGCTGCGGCATTGAAATGAATATTGTTTTCGCTGGCGTCGAAATTATCTTCCAGATAAGAGTAACCGAGCGATACTGCATGGTTAAGTTTGTTGTTTCCTTTGTAAGCGCTCCGGAAGGTAAGATTGCCGCCGGCACTGATATATCGTTGTTTGATGCTGTCTTTTTCAATATCGAACTTTTCCAGCGTCGAGTCCGGCACACCGTAAAAGTGTATTGCATCACGGTTGAAATAAGCTTCGGCGCCAAGAACGTGATCTGAAAAATAACGTTCCCCGGTGAGATCAGCCAGTTGGTGCGAGTTGGCCGGAGGGCCAAAGTCTTTGATAGTCCCGGCCGATGAAAGGTGTTTTATCCTTACCCCGACCATGCCCTTTTTCGAACGCAAAGAAGAGGCATTCAGCTCACCGTAACATGTCGCATAATTTCCGAACCCGCCCCGCAAATAATTCCGGTACAGTTTGTTGATCGGCTCGGCTACCAATTTGGGCGAAGGTAAAGGCTCGATCGCCAGTTGAATAGTTGCCGGTCTCGGCTGAATATTATACGTCATAACCGGAATGGTGGTGGAGGTGTCGTTGTTTACCGGATTCTGGTTTATTTTAAAAGCATCGGGGATTTCTGGCTTATAAGTAGCGATAACGGTTATCTCCTCCGTGTATTTGGGTTGTTGGGCAGAAACCAATACCGGTATCATTGCCATGATCGCAACGGCGAGCCGCAGTTTCGTTACTTTGCTGTATTGCCTGTTCGGCATATCTAAGCGGGGTGATATATTCATGGTGTTTGATTTCTGAGAATGATTACTGATTCACCGGGGAACTTATTTCGGTTTCGTTGATAGCATTAAGCTTTTCCCGGGCTGTAACAACAAGGTCTTGGCCTTCGTAGTTATCGATAATACTCTGGAGCGTTTGTTTTGCCTGGAAAGTGTTGTTCTTTTTCACATACACGTCGGCGAGCAGGATAAAGCCTTTTGCCACCCAATAATCGTATGATGCAAAATCTTCGGCCAGGGCAAAAAGTGTTTTTTCGGCCTGGTCGTAAGCAGCAGCGTCGTATTGAAGTTGTGCGGTCATAAATTTTGCTTCGGCTCCCATTTCGTTTTGAGAAAGTTTCAGGGTTTCTTCAAATTCTTTCCGGGCCAGTTCGCTGTTTCCCAACGCATAAGCCGAACGGCCAATGTACAGGTGCGCTTCAACAGCCAGGTTCTGTTGCAGGTTTTCCTTCAATAATAGTTTTTGTCCTGCCTGGATGGCCAGGCCATATTTCCCCAGAAGGTAATTGCACTGCATCTGGCCTGTAATCGCATCGGTAACATGAATGGGCTGTTCGGAAATTTCTTCGAGACGGATAAAATTCTCAAGCGCTTCGGAGTAATCTTTCTGTGCATACTGAATACGGGCGGCTTTTAATGCTGCCGTTGTCGAAAATGCAGTCCGCTGGTTATTCAGGACAAACAGATACCCTTTCAGGGCCTGGTCATACTTTTCAGCGCGGTAATCGCATTCCGCTTTATAAAAGTTGGCTTTGATGGTAAATGAACCTTCCGGGAAACGGGCCAGGTATTTATCGAGACTTTCGGTGGCTTTTTCACAGTTGCCGTTCATGTATTGGTTCTCGGCTGCTATAAAAGTGAGCGAATCCTGCTCGGTGCGGGATACATCGGCCTGCGGGACAGTTTTCGTGAAATCAACGTACTCCTCCACCTTGTTCTGGTCTACATAAATGCTCCGGATGCTGGCCAGCGCCTCTCTCGATTCGGGTGTTCCCGGATATTCCTTTACTACGCGTTTTAAAGTTGCCAGCGCATCGTTGTCGCGGTTCTGATTGAAATAGATCAGTCCTGTCTTCAGCAACGATTTCTTTACATAACTGCTTTTCGGGTAATCGTTGACAACTTTTTCGAAATAGCTCAGGGCTTCTTCGTTCCGGTTGATGATCGTATAGGTGTTGCCGGTTTCATAATAGGCATCATCAAAATAGGTTGACCTTGGGTAGTCCTTTAATAGTTTTTGCAACCAGTCGATTTTTTGCTGCATTTCTCCCTGCACGCCATAAGCCGTAGCTATCTGGTAAACGGCAAAATCGGCATCGGGAACCTTCAGGGTAACCGCCTTTTGATAATATGTGATGGCTGTACCATAATCCTTTTGCATGAAATAACAATCGCCGAGCCTCAGGTTGGCATCTGCAACGAGTTTTGTCTCAACGGGCTTACCCGTGAGATATTTTCGAAAATGCAGGGCCGCGTTGCCGTATTCCTGCTGTTTGAAATAACAGTAACCGACATTGTAATTGGCGGTGTTGAAAAAGGGCTGTGCCGAAGCGCCAGGGCTCACCAGAAATTTGTTGAAAACTTCGGCGGCTTTGTCCCACTCGCCGAGGCGATAGTACGATTCAGCCATCCAATAAGCGGAAGCCGCCTGAACCTGTTTATCACTGTTGGTTTCCTGCGCCTGCTTAAAAAGGCCGATGGCGCCGTTATAGTCGGTGCTGCTGAACTGCTCGATAGCCCTGTAATAGGATATTTTCTGGTAAGCGGCATCCAGCCTTGCATTACGCTTTTTAATCTGCTGAAGGGATGTCAGCGCATCCTTGTAATTCCTCGTGATTGTGTATAAGTCGGCAAGGTAGCCATAGGCTTCATCGAGACGGGAAGAAGCCGGGTACTCATTGATATATTGCTGTAAAGCTTTTACTGCTTCATTGTATGGATTATAGGATAATTCGATGGATAATTTCGCATAGTTGAACAGCGCATCCTCGGCAAGGGCCGGATCGGCCTTGATCTTACAGGCAGAAAGAAAAGAATTGTGCGCATACCGCTTCTGACCGGTTTTCAGGTAACTGTTGCCCAGGTGGTAGTATGCATTTTGGGATAACGAATCCTGGTTGGTTGCCACAAGCTGGAAATATTTCACCGCTTTGTTAAAATCGCCGTTATAGTAAGCCGTAAAGGCAATTTCATAATAATCGTTTCGCGAAATATTTGCCGGGTTCGCATTAAGGTAACGGTCGAAACAGGAGGCGGCTTCCTGGTAGTTTTCAATATGATAATAGGCATCGGCAGTGAGGCGGGCCATCTCAATGTTCATCCTGGTGTTTCCCTGTTGTTCCAGCAAAGGGACGGAACGGGCCAGCAGTTCATTATATTTACCCTGCATGGAGTAAATCTGAACAATATAATAATCGACGACGTCCTTGAATGTTTCGTCGTTTTCTATCTTCTCAAAATGTTTCAGCGCGGTTTCATAGTTTTTCTCAAGATAGGCGATGCTGGCGTAATAGAAATTGGCCGGGGCATGGTAACGGTTGGGCTTATCTTTCACTTTGGCCAGTTCTTCTTTTGCCGTGGCCAGGTTATCGGTTTTAAAAGCAGAGTACCCCATTTTAAAATGGTATTCATCAGCCTGTTCCTGGCCCAGTTCATAAATATCGACCAGTGCAAATTTCAGCATGGCGTTCCGGTAGTCCCTGCTGTTGAAAAACTGTTTTCCCAGTTCAAAAAACGCATTATTCACACGGGCATGTTCCGGGTATTTTTGAATAAAAGTCTCAAGCCGTTCTGTGGCATCAGGATGAAAAAGTTGGCCGGCACATAAGGCGGCATAATATTGAGCGCCTGCGCTGAGGTTATCATTGCCCATGGAGGCGATCCGGTCGAATATGGCCAGCGCGGAACCATATTTTGCCCTGGAATATAAATCGACGGCATTGTTGTATTCTGCCTGGGGCCACCTGTATACCTGCGTTTGCTGGGCCTGAGCCCCGAAAACCGTCAGGAGTGTAAGGAGGAAGAAGATTACCGGAAAATGCTTATTCATAGAATGGTTCTAAGATCAGAATTTAAAATTACGGCTTTAATTCCGGGCAACTAATGCCACCCGGAGCGATTTATCAACACGCCGTGTTTAACAATTTTAACGTAAAACTGTCGCAGGTAGTATCGACGCAACAGGATGATGTTCCCAAATAATCAGGGATCAGCGCTGCATTCAGGGCGTGGGCAGGGATGCCGTTAATTAACGATAGTGATCTTTCGGGTATCTGTCACGCCGTTGCCGTCAATAATCCGGAGAACATAGATGCCTGTTTTGAGCGAGGAAATATCAATGAATTCGGTGGAATGCGACATGCTTCTCTTTTCTTCAGCGAGCAACGCGCCGTTTATTGAAAATAATCTGATTGTCAAAGGTCTGGATTCGCTGAAGGATGTTTCAAGGATAAGTTGCCTTGTCTGGCCATTGGCATACACCCGGTATCCGTTGCCGGAAGTAACCCCTTCAATTCCCACGGGGCCATACAAAAACGAAAGATTATCAACCCACATTTTGGTTCCGGTATGAGTCTGGCCGTCCAGGATATTTGAACATAAGAACAGGATGTTCATGGTATCGGGGGCTTCCCAAATCCCGTATTCTATGGGTATTTCGAAGTATGTCCAGTCTGATAATTCTTCGGCTATGTATTGGTAGGCAAAGCCAATAGTGTCGCGTGTTCCGTTTTGCCATTTGCTGAGGGCCCAACCGAAGGCACACATGTCGTTGTTTACGGGTTGATATTTTACATAACCCGACAATTTGTTTGGCATACCTGTAAAGGGGTAGCCTCCCGATAAATTATAAGTCTGATTGTACACGTCAACGCTCATTTCTGCCGTGCTCAGCACGCCCGGGAGCGAATAGGTTCCGACAAAAGGAACGGTTACGGTGACTACCTGAAGCAATGCGGAATAAGCGCCTTCCTGCGGATTGTCAGATTCCTTTAAAACGGTATTAAAAAAAGGCTGATTGGTTGTATGCCAGTCTACAGGCTCACTGTTGTTCCACTCTTCAAAGCCCGCGTTGGGAATGTCCTGAGCTGCGGCTAATGAAATGCAGAATATAAAGATAATCAGGGTGCTGAATAATTTTCGGTATGATTTCATAGAAGGTGTAAATAAAGTAACATCCAAAAGTAATAAAAATCCCCTGTTACCAGGGGATTGACAACAAAAACTGCAACGATCCTGTAAGCGGGATTCTGTTCCGGCCTCGTCTGTTGCCGGACGGCCGGTATTTGTCATTTATCTGGGATTGCCGTCGCCGGCAACCTCTAACGGCCCACCCCCCGGGTGTCGGGCGAGCAACCCTTTTCTGCCAGCCTGCCGGGCAGGCCGGCAGAAGCCCGGTATATTTGGCCTTTCAATCCATAAGGTTTACCATCGCGCCTGTCGCCAGGACACGTCGTGAGCTCTTACCTCGCGTTTTCACCCTTATCCCGGTTTTCACCGTGACGGTATATTTTCTGTGGCACTATCTGTTTCCACGGTGTTCAGCCGCAGAACCTTCCCGTTAGGAAGTATGGCGCTCTGTATTGCCCCGACTTTCCTCATCCGCCTGAAGCGGACGCGACAAATCGGATCGTTGCCAATGCAAAGTTACAAATAATTGTGGCGCCGGGCCCCTGATCTGCTGCATAAATGCCTTGACGGAAACTAGCCCGCTTTACCAAACGGTAATGACGGGGTATCGGCAGCTACCGGCATCAGGATTCCTGCAGCCCCGCCAGCTGAACTCTCAAAGCGCGCAAATACCGGAAATTATTGATTTTGTTACCTGATAATGGTCACAGTCCCTTTGATCGTCCGTTTGACGATTCCTGCTAATCTGATTTCATAGACATCACAAACATAGTAATATACTCCGTCGCTGGCCGGCTGGCCGGTATTCAGGATTTTCCCGTCCCATTTTATTGCCGGGTCTTCGGTTTTAAATACCAGCCTTCCCCAGCGGTTGTATATCTCCAGGTGAATTTTTTCAACCGAAGAATAGGGGAAAGGAACAAGATAATCGTTGTAGGTGTCGCCATTCGGGGTGAAAACATTGGGAAGCCTGTATCCGCGGCAGGTGTCGCTGTCGATGCACAGAGTGTCGCTCATAGCGCTGACATTGCCTGCCGAATCAAAGGCTGCAACTGCATAACACCCTGCAATAGTGGATAGCGGCCCGTGCAGGAATGTGGTATTCCCTGCTCCGTCAACCGAATCTATCAACGAGAGCTGTTCTGTTTCAGGCGGCCGGTACCAGATGTAATACCCGGCGATATCGGACGAACAGGCCGGATCGGGATTTGACCACGATAACGTATTGATAAAGGTGTTGCAGTCTGTTTTAAGAACCGGGACAGGAGGGCAGGGAGGCTCGTTGTCAATCGGAATGCCGCAGGTTTCCTGCGACCAGTTCAGCAGGGGATCGGTGATGCCCTCAGTACCGTAACTCCCGATGCTTTTTACTTTATAGCAGTAGGTTTCACCGTTGATCAGATCGCGGTCGATATAATACGAAAGGTCCGTTGTGCCTATCGAATCAAATAAATGCGTATCATTATTCAGGCGGTAAACAATAAACTGCGAGTTGAGCCACGACGTCTGATAATTGAAAGTTATCCTGAGCTTTTCATCGCCGGGAGCAGTCTGAATGAAAACGGATGACGCTTTTTGTGAAGCGCCGATCAGGAATCTTAATCCCGGCGTGTCGTTATAAGTATCAACCCGGTAACTTACGGCATCATCCGAAGTATTTACAGGATGGTCGATATAAATGGTATCATCCAGAGATGACAGTGAGTCGATGAGCGCGAAGTTGCTCCCGGTCAGTCCGTCGGATCTGTAAATCAAATATTTATAAGGCCCGGGCGCCTGAACAGGGTCAATTTCGGTAGGTTTCGACCAGGCAAGGTACACCTGGCCATCGGTTACCGATGTTTTGTCGATGCTGACATTGGTAATAATGGCGACATCTTTTTTGAGTTTGGCGCACGCTTCATCGGATGCAATACTCTCTGATCCATCTGGATAAACGGCTGTAACGATGTAGCAGTAATCCACTCCGTGAACCAACCCCGCGCCTTTGTCGTCGTCGATATACAGCGTATTTCCCCAGCCGTTGACGGATGCAACCTTCCTGTAACCGGTTGAGGATGGTACGCCCGTTTCGCAATAGCCCGGAACAAATCCGTAAAAGCCGTTTCTCCGGTATATATTGTAACTCACGGCATCCGGGCATCCGTTGGGGCTCCATGACACATTAATGGAATTTCCCACAGGTACAGCGTTGATATTAAGTGTTTTAGGGCCTATCACGCTTATATTTAAGGTATAGATGTCGAATAGTGATACGGGACGGGCATTATCTATTGCTTTAATATAGATCTGGTAAGGAGTGCGTTTAATATGGCTGCATGCTGTGCGCCATTGCAGCAGGCCTGTTGCCAGTCCAAGGCTGTCGGAGCTTTGTTCAAATACGGCAGGGCTTTCTGCCAGTATGAACGGCTGTCCTGTCGCTGTTAATGCAATTTTATCAAGGTCAGTATCGGTCGCTGATACTGCATAGGTTAGCGAATCGCCCGCTATTACGCAGGTATCCATCAGAGGTTTTATGACTGGTGCTTCATCCACGCAGGCCAACACCCTGATTTGCATATCACGGGTAACGTAACCTATCCGGATGCCGTTCCGCCATTCTTCAATCTGAAAAGCAAAATTATATTCACCGAGCATGGTTGGTTTATCCCACAGGATATTTCCGGTTGCCGGGTCAATGGTGAAAGTACTCGGATTTGCCTGATCGACTTCGTTCGGCATCTTGAATCCCGGTATCGGTTCCCCTCCTTCGCCGCGGCATACGACAAATTTATAGGAAAGGCTGTCTCCGTCAGGGTCGTAAGCTCCCGCATTATGCAGGTAAGGATGCCCGACGCATGCTTTATCGACGGGCGGCAATGTAAGCAGGGGCGAATTATTGATCCCAACAAAGGGATTCACGACAAGTTCTGTTTCGAGGAAAAACGGGACATCCACAGAGTTGGGTATGTTCATGATTCCTGCATTCCTGTTGGGGTCTTCCAGCGTAATAAGATAGGTGGCCGGGCCTGCATAGGTATGTTGCCCGGTGTAAATATTTTTCCGGATTGAATCAGAGGAAGGCCCGATAATCTCGCCAATATGGTCCGAAGGGTATCCGGCCGGAGTGGTGCCGGCAGGGCCGTTGGTCCGCGGCAGGCTTGAGGACATCCCGTCGCCCCATTTCAATGGAAGTTCGTTGCGGTCGGCAAGGCTGTATGCCTGGGTATAAGTAATTATGGTGACTTCGTAGGTAAGATCGCCGATCCGTCTATAGGTAATTTCACCGGCACGCTGATGCGTGGCCCACGCAGGGACAACAATCAGGGCAAGTGAAATGAGGATAAAAAATCGTTTAATCATAATCCATTCACCGCGCAGGGTTTTGGTGAAGCACGGATAAAACCGATTTCAAAGGTACTAAAGTTTATGAGCACTAGCCGAAACTGTATTTCCAAATTATCGCTGAAAAGAATATCCTGATGAAGGCAGGATTTGTGTCCCGGGCTTTTCCGGGAGGTCGGATTCATAACATCATTTTCATTTAACACTGCCTGTGCAAGATTCTGTAACTTTGCATTTGTCAAGATATACTTGTGATCTATGTATGAAGCTGACGTTGATAAGGAAAACAAAGAGATAATCAAGCGTTACCGGAGTTTACTCCGGGCCTGGAATTCCAACAAGGGAGTACGCGATAAAAACAGGGTGAAGGAAGCTTTTCAGGTGGCAAGCGAAGCCCATCGCACCATGCGGCGG
Source organism: Bacteroidales bacterium (assembly GCA_035403165.1). Lineage (GTDB taxonomy): Bacteria > Bacteroidota > Bacteroidia > Bacteroidales > UBA4417 > UBA4417. Next base: position 32,120 of record DAONEP010000021.1, read on the forward strand.
CTGAGCGGAGAACCGTATATCTATCATCCGATAGAAGTTGCGCGGATTGTCGCCGGCGAAATCGGGCTGGGTGAAACAGCCATTATATGTTCCCTGCTCCACGATGTGGTTGAAGACAACGAAGATTATTCCATCAAATTTATCGAGGATAAATTCGGGGTCAGGGTAGCATACATTGTCGACGGGCTTACCAAGATCAAGGACGGATATGAAACCATGGAATCGTCGCTTCAAGCCGAGAATTTTAAAAAAATGCTCCTGACGCTTTCCGACGATGTACGGGTTATCCTGATAAAACTGGCCGACCGGCTTCATAACATGCGCACCCTCGATGCCATGCCTGCCCGGAAACAAAAGAATATCGCCGCCGAAACATTGTATCTGTATGCGCCGCTTGCTCACCGGCTGGGTTTGTATGCCATCAAAAGCGAACTGGAAGATCTGGCCCTGAAATATACCGAACCGGAAGTTTACAACACGCTGGCCCGGAAACTTCACGACACGGAATACGAACGTTCGCGCTTCATTCAGAGGTTTATTCTCCCGATCAAGAAATCGCTGGCAGCTAATGGCATCACGTTTGAGATCGACAGCCGCGAAAAATCGATTTATTCCATCTGGAAAAAGATGCAGACCAAGGAAATTCCTTTCGAAGAGGTATACGATTTGTTTGCCGTCCGCATCATTATCGATTCACCCCCCGAAGCTGAAAAAATAAACTGCTGGCAGGTATACAGCATCATAACCGATCATTACAGCCCCAAGCAAAACCGCTTGCGCGACTGGATATCAACGCCCAAAGCCAACGGTTATGAGTCGCTGCACACCACCGTCATGAGTCAGACCGGGCAATGGGTCGAAGTACAGATACGCACCCGGCGTATGCATGAAATTGCCGAACGCGGCTATGCAGCCCACTGGAAATACAAACAGTTGAACGAACGCGAACGAAGCCAGGAAACAGGGCTAGATCAGTGGCTGAACAAGGTGCGTGAAATTCTCAGGACGCCCGATTCAAACGCGCTGAATTTCCTGGATGACATCAAACTTACCCTCTTCAGCGACGAGGTTTTTGTGTTTACCCCGAGGGGCGAAATCAAATCATTGCCTGCTGGAAGCACTGTGCTCGATTTCGCATATAATATTCATACACAATTAGGCAATTCCTGCATTGCCGCCAAAGTCAATCACAAGCTGGTTCCTTTGAATTATACGCTGAAGAGCGGCGACCAGGTTGAGATTATCGCTTCGAAGAAAGGTATGCCAAAGGAGGAATGGCTGAATTACGCCTATACTGTCAGGGCCAAAACCTATATTAAAGAAACGCTTAAAGAGCAACGCAAACAGTTTGTTGAAGAGGGCCGTAACCAACTCGAATCATATTTCAAGGAACTCAAACTGCGTTTTACCAGGGCCAACATTGCAAGGTTTATGGCCTATTATGGACTGGCGAGCCATATCGACCTGTATTACAAAGTAGCCAAAAACGATATCAGCCTCAACGATGTACAGGATTGTTTCCTTGATCATAAAGCCGATCTGCGGGAAGCTGCTCCCGAAACCGGGGAAACGCAAGTTGTGCCTGAAATACCATTATCAAGAATGCTGCCCGCTATTCCAGACCTTGACGATACCGATTTTACGGTCAGCAAATGCTGCTACCCGCTTCCGGGCGACGATATTGTTTGCTATGTTTCGCCCGACGGGTTTATTCAGGTGCATCGCACTCATTGCCCTGAAGCAATAGAACTCATGTCGCGCCATGCCAAACGTATGATTTCACCCAGGTGGCCCAATCGCCATCTCAACACCTACCAGGCCGGAATCAAAGCAACCGGTATCGACCGTAAAGGGCTTATTTTCGAACTTATTCATGTAATCAGCGAAGAGATGCATTTCAATGTCACGTTGTTCCATATCGAAACATCGGGCGATATCTTCGAAGCCGTCATAAGCCTTTTTGTTCATGATACCATCGATATCAACCGGTTGATCGGCGAAATAAAAAAGATCAGCGGCATCACCAACGTTTCAAGGATCATGAAATTTGAAAAGTTCTCCTGATCCTGGAAAAATCCGGCCATTATTTTACCTGGCTTTTTAAAACCCCGGCAAAAATCCCCTCCTGAAATCCCCGCTACCGCGCGAATCCTTTCGCGTGGTCAGAATAAATCTACAACCCCGCTACCGCGCGAATCCTTTCGCGTGGTTAGAATAAATCCACGACCCCGCTACCGCGCGAATCCTTTCGCGTGGTTAGAATAAATCCACAACCCCGCTACCGCGCGAATCCTTTCGCGTGGTTAGAATAAATCCACAACCCCGCTACCGCGCGAATCCTTTCGCGTGGTTAGAATAAATCCACAACAATTACATTATCTAGCAAGCCTTTATTCCCGCTATAGTCCCTGGCACTACTATATAAATAATCTTCCGGCTTGAAGACCAAACCTTCTTCAACCGGATTATTATGAATATATCTTATCTTTTCAATCAGTACTTTATTGCTCCATAATTCTACCGGCTGATTATCATGCCTCCAGAATTGATGATGTTTTACATTAGAACTTTGGGCTGCTGCCCTTGCAAATTGCTCAAGTAACCAGTACCTTCGGCTTTCTTTAGGATTACCCATTATAGCTTGCACAATAGCTCTGCTGGTAAACCGTTTAAAATCACCTAATAAATCCTCTGGCTTATTATCCCCGGCACTTCTGAATACAAGGTGCACATGATTTGTCATGATGCACCAGGCAAAAACTTCCAAACCTTTATTCTTTTGGCAAAAAGCGAGGCTCTCCAGCAGTATTTCCTTGTATTCATTTCTGATAAACACATCAATCCATTCAACAACAGCGAAACTAACAAAATAGACTCCTTCAGGATTATGAAATTTATAATTGCGACTCATTCAACAAAATTAGCAAAGATCTAATACCGCGCGAATCCTTTCGCGCAGTAGCGGTGGTGAGAAAAGTTCCAACGGTGGAGGGGTTCTATTGCCACGCGAGGCGAATCCTTTCGCGCAGTAGCGGTGGTGAGAAAAGTTCCAACGGTGGAGGGGTTCTATTGCCACGCGAAAGGATTCGCGCGGCAGCGGGGGGGCGGAAGCGGTTGTGTTGAGGAAAGTTCTCGGGGTAGCGGGGTTCTATTACCATGCGAAAGCATTTCAGCCTCCGGCGGAGAGAAAAGTTCGCGCGGCAGCGGGGATCGGCGAAATAAAAAAGATCAGCGGCATCACCAACGTTTCAAGGATCATGAAATTTGAAAAGTTCTCCTGATCCTGGAAAAATCCGGCCATTATTTTACCTGACTTTATAAAACCTTGGCAAAAATCCCCTCCTGAAATCCCGGAGGGATGCTTATATATAATTGATTATTAATAAAATATGGCAGCAGTCGGATGGTGTCTATTTTTATTTATACCAAATCCAGATAATTAATTTTTTTTGTACTTTTATGAAAAATTTATTTGATCATGTCGGACATGAACGAACGCGTAAATTTTGATACGGTAAAAAAAATTTTTACCGATTATCTGGAAAAACTGGGGCACCGCAAGACGCCTGAACGGTTTACGATTCTGAAGGAGATCTATAACACCGACAGCCATTTCGACATTGAAACCCTGTACATCCAGATGAAAAACAACAAATACAGGGTAAGCCGCGCTACGCTCTATAATACTATCGACCTTCTTCTCAACTGCAACCTGGTTACCAAGCACCAGTTCCGGAACAACTGCGCCCAATTCGAAAAATCCTTCAAATTCCAGCAGCACGACCACTTTATTAACCTCGATACCGGCGAAGTACTTGAATTCTGCGATCCGCGGATTCATGAAATACTTCTGTCGGTTGAAAAATCGCTCGGGGTGAAGATTGAGCATCATGCGCTGACCTTTTACGGCCATAAGGCCGGCAGCGACGATAAAGTTGCGACGGTTAAAAAGGATTGACTTTAATAAGCCGGCCGCTCGGTTAATTCTGTACCTTTACACATCGAAACCAGGGCCCGCCGGGTCCCATAATTTCATGTCCATACGATGAAAATAGATGTATTGCTTGGCCTTCAATGGGGTGACGAAGGCAAGGGAAAAATTGTCGATGTCCTTACTCCGCGTTACGATATAATTGCCCGTTTCCAGGGAGGCCCCAATGCCGGCCATACGTTAGAGATTGGCGGCGACCGGCACGTCCTCCATACTATTCCCTCGGGTATTTTTCATGCCGATAAGATAAACGTGATAGGCAATGGCGTCATCGTCGATCCGTTAATACTGCATAACGAAATCCTTGCCCTTCGGGCCAAAGGTGTCGATCCCCGGCTCAACCTGCGCATCAGCAAACGGGCGCATCTCATACTTCCGACCCATCGTTTGCTGGATGCCGCTTATGAATCAGCCATGGGCAAAGGCAAAATAGGTTCAACCCTTAAAGGGATCGGGCCATGTTATACGGATAAAACAGCCCGTTTCGGGATTCGCTGCGGCGATATCCTTGCCGGCGATTTCCTGAAAAAATATAAAACGCTTAAAGACAGGCATCTGCGCATCCTGAAATCCTATAATTTCGACCTTGCGAAACAGGAAATAGATAAAATGCCGGTCGACGAATATGAAAAACACTGGTTCGATGCTGTTGAATCGCTTAAAGAGTTCGAACTGATCGACAGTGAGTTGTTTATCAATCATGCCTTATCGGAAGGCAAACGCATTCTGGCCGAAGGCGCGCAGGGCAGCCTCCTCGACGTCGATTTCGGTTCCTACCCGTTTGTCACCTCTTCCAACACCATCACTGCCGGAGTATGTTCGGGGCTGGGCGTTCCGCCTACAGCCATCGGAAAAGTATACGGCGTCTTTAAGGCATACTGCACCCGGGTGGGCAGCGGTCCGTTTCCTACCGAGTTATCGGATGAAACCGGTGAATTGCTGCGTACCAACGGGAACGAATTCGGTTCAACGACCGGCCGCCCGCGCCGCTGCGGCTGGCTCGACCTGCCGGCATTGAACTATGCCATCATGCTCAACGGCGTCACCGACCTGGTGATGATGAAAGCCGATGTGATGAACGATTTCGATAAGGTCAAAATTTGCACTGCCTATAAAATTGAGGGGATGGAAAATCCCGAGCTAACCTTTGAAACGCTGAGCGGTAATGTAAAACCGGTGTACCGGATTTTTGAAGGCTGGAAGACCTCGCTTGAAGGATTGACCAATTTCGGGGCTTTGCCGGCAAAACTGTCGGAATATATCCGGTTTATCGAGAAATCCGTTAACCTTAATATTGATATCCTTTCCGCCGGCCCCGGCAGGCACCAGACTATCATCCGGTAAACATCTTTTATTATTTGGGCCCCGGCTTGTTCCGGAGATGTTCAGGGCTCCGGTAGCCGGTTGGCAGAAGGGTCGTGCCATATCACCGAAAGATAGCGGCGAAGTGTCGAAAAGACTTTTTCGGTTATTTCAGATTTTTTATCATTGCCGGGTAATTTAACATGAACCTGCATGGCAAAGTCTTTAGGTAAGCTGGTAAAATTTTTATTTCTGACGGCGGTTCTGGTGATGAATGCCGGTCATGCCCAATCCGGAATTGTTGCCGGTGATACGACTATCAGGACAAGGAAAGTAATTGAGGCGCTGAGGATTGAATCAGCCCCGAAAATTGACGGTTACCTTGATGAACTTTTCTGGCAAAACCTTCCGGTGGCCCGCGATTTTACTGAGTACGCCCCGGTAAACGGCATCAAGCCGCCCTTCAGGACCGAAGTCCGTTTTGGTTTCGACGATATTGCATTTTATGCTTCCGCCGTGATGTACGATCCGCATCCCGACAGCATTTGCCGCGAAATGGGGAAACGCGACCAGATAGAACTGCTTAATACCGATTATATCTCCTTTGACATTCTGCCTTATAATGATGCCCTGAATATGTATGAATTCAAAATCAGTCCGATAGGGTTGCAGAACGATACCAAGTATTCAGCGCTGGGACAAGATGTTAACTGGGATGCGGTATGGGAATCGGCGGCCAGGATCACCGATTCGGCCTGGATCGTAGAAGTGAAAATTCCATTCTCTGCGTTGCGATTTTCAACTGCCGAAAAGCAGGTTTGGGGTATCAATATGTGGAGAAACCTGAAACGCAGGAACGAATGGTCCACCTGGTGTTACGTGGATAATACCGTTCAGGATGATCTTTTCAAATATTACGGCGAAGTTGCCGGTATGCAAAATGTCGATCCGCCATTGCGCCTGTCGGTTACGCCGTACATTGCCGGTTATGTTGAAAAAAATCCATCGAGGCAGCAATGGTCTTCGCTGGCCAGGGGCGGCATGGATCTCCGGCTCGGGATCAACGAAAGCTATACTGTCGATATGATGGTGATCCCCGATTTCGGTCAGGTGCAAAGCGATGACCGGGTACTGAATTTGTCTCCCTTTGAGATCCGTTACGATGAAAAACGGCAGTTTTTCACCGAAAGCACCGAGATGTTTGAAAAATGCGGTATTTTTTATTCAAGGCGGGTGGGAAGCACGCCCAGGAATTTTAATTCGGCGTATGATCAGGCGGAACAGGATGAAACCGTTAAAATGAACCCCGACCAGGCCCGTATTGTTAATGCCACAAAAATTTCGGGCAGAAACGCCAATGGGCTTGGCGCCGGATTGTTTAATGCCATGACCGCCAATACCTGGGCAACCTTGGAAAATACCGAAACCGGTTCAACGCGCAAAGTGCTGACGCAGCCTTTTACCAATTATAACGTTTTGGTGCTCGACCAAAACCTCAGGAACAAATCCTATGTTTCGCTGATAAATACCAATTATTACAGCCCTAAGGACAGCTATGCCGCCAATGTTACGGGAGTAGAATCAAGGTTAAGCAATAAAAAGAGCACCTTCGTCTTTTTTGGGAAGCTGAATGTCAGCAACAAGATTCAAAAAGGCCTGAAAACAGCTACCGGCCATGCTATGGAAATAGATATTTCAAAGCCGAATGGAAAGTTCCAGTATTATCTGGTCCGTGCACAGGCTGATAAAGTATATGATCCCAATGACATGGGCTTTCTGCTGAACAACAATTACGCTTCAAATATCCTTCATCTCTATCATATGGTCATGCGACCCAGGGGTATCATGATAAATACGATCACCCGTTTCTCAACCACCTATAACACCCTTTTTGAAGCATCAAAGTTAAAGTGCCTGACTTTCGAAGCCGCCAACAAAACGACTTATTCCAATTACTGGGTAACCCATTTTGTGCTGAGCGCCAGCCCGCTGGGGTTTCATGATTATTACGAACCGCGGCTCTGGGGATTTATGTATCACAAACCGGCCTATTATAGCTTCAATGCCATTATCACTACCGATTCGCGGAAGCCTTTTTATGTGAAAAGCGTGACCGAATTTACAATAACACCCGGAAACCATTCACAGGGATGGGAAGCTGAACTTATCCCCCGCATAAGGTTCAACGACAAGGTTACCCTGACATTGGATGTTGACTTTAACATGCTTAAAAATGATTTTGGCTGGGTTAATACCCTGTACGATACTATCGGAAAACCGATGATTTTTTTCGGGCGCAGGACGGTAGAAACATTAAACTCGGTACTGAGCGGGCAGTATACGTTCAGCACCAAAACAGCCGTTACGCTACGGCTGCGCCATTACTGGTCGCAGGTTGATTACGACAGTTTCTTTTTGTTAAACGGCAATGGCGATCTTGAGAGTTCAGATTACCAGGGCGAACATGATATTAATTTCAACGCTTTTACCGCCGATGCGCAATTTGTTTGGTATTTTGCTCCCGGAAGCGAATTGAGTTTTGTGTGGAAGAACGCCATTAATACTTTTGATGAAACAATGATCCGTAATTACTTTGATAACCTTGAGAAAACTTTTAGCACTCCGCAGACCAATAGCTTTTCGGTAAGGATTTTATATTATCTTGATTACCAGTATATCAGAAAGCTGATAAAATAAAAAAGCCGCCCGAAGGCAGCTTTTCAATAATCCGAAAAGGGAGATTAAGCTACGGTGCTCATATGCTTGATCATATCGAGGATTTTATTGCTGTAACCCCATTCGTTATCGTACCAGGTAACGAGTTTAACAAAATTAGGATTCAGCATGATACCTGCAGAGGCGTCGAAAATTGAAGTACGGCTGTCGCCGACAAAATCGCTTGAAACCACGGCGTCTTCGGTATACCCCAGGATGCCTTTCAGTTCGCCATCGGCGGCGGCTTTAACAGCAGCCTTGATTTCGTCGTAGGTTGCAGCTTTTTCCAGGCGGCAGGTGAGATCAACCACCGATACGTCAAGGGTAGGAACGCGGAACGACATTCCGGTAAGTTTTCCTTTCAGTTCGGGGATAACCTTGGTAGCAGCCTTGGCAGCACCGGTGCTCGAAGGGATGATGTTGCCGCCGGCAGCACGCCCGCCGCGCCAATCCTTGGCCGAAGGCCCGTCAACCGTCTTTTGTGTAGCCGTGGTTGCATGAACGGTGGTCATCAAACCTTCAACAATTCCGAATTTATCATTGATGACTTTTACCAGAGGGGCAAGGCAGTTGGTTGTGCAGCTTGCGTTTGAAATAATCTGTTCGCCGGCATATTTCTTATGGTTAACGCCGTAAACAAACATAGGGGTATCATCTTTTGAAGGAGCCGACATGATGACCCGTTTTGCCCCTCCGTTGAGGTGCGACTGACAGGCTTCAGCCGTCAGGAAAAGGCCAGTACATTCGGCAACGTAATCCGCGCCAACTTCCGACCAGTTTATATCGGCCGGGTTTTTACATGCAGTAACCCGGATAGTCCGTCCGTTTACAACCAGATGACCGTCTTTCACATCTACAGTGCCCTTGAATTGTCCGTGAACGGAATCATATTTCAGCATGTATGCCATGTAATTGACATCAATAAGGTCGTTGATGGCAACAACATCAATATCATCGCGGAGCGTGGATGCGCGGAAGACAAGGCGGCCGATGCGGCCGAATCCATTGATACCAACTTTAATCTTTGTCATAATGTATTGATTTTTAGGTATGTGAAATAAATCCTAAGTGAGATGCAAAGGTAGGCAGAAATATTATAACAGCTACAGGGCCTGTAAGGTTTAATTGGGTTCCTGTAATTTTCTAACTTTATTACTGCAGAAAGGATTGATTATAATGGGAGTTATTAGGCAAGGGGCATGGGGCAAGGGGCAAGGAGAGCGGAGAACGGAGGACGTGACACGAAGAACGGAGAACGGAGAGCGTAAAACGGAAAACGCAAAACGGAAAACGCCAAAGGCTAACAGCCCACAGAAAACGGATAGTGATAAAGTAACGTCAGGAGACTGAAAATCCTTGAACCTGTTATCTCTGCAATGGTTTCAGCCCGACAGCCATCCTTTAGAACGCTTTAACCTTCTGACTTTTTTACTGCAGACAGGATTGATTTTAACAGGCAATCCGGTATGATGTGTGAAATTTGAACCGTACGGCAGATTTCGTACTTTTGCACACGATGGAAAATATCCGAAACTTCTGTATCATAGCCCATATCGACCACGGTAAAAGTACCCTGGCCGACCGCCTGCTCGACATGACAGGCTCAATCTCCGACCGTGAGAAACAGGACCAGGTGCTCGACGACATGGATTTGGAACGCGAACGCGGAATCACCATTAAAAGTCATGCCATCAGGATGGACTATGCTTTTGAAGGGAAGAATTACAAGCTCAACCTGATCGACACTCCCGGCCACGTTGACTTTTCCTACGAGGTTTCGCGCGCCATTGCCGCCTGCGAAGGGGCCTTGCTGGTGGTGGATGCCACCCAGGGCATTCAGGCTCAGACCATTTCAAACCTGTACCTGGCCCTCGACCATGACCTGGAGATCATTCCTGTAATCAATAAAATCGACAGCGACAGCGCCATGCCCGATGAGGTGGAGGACCAGATTGTTGACCTGATCGGCTGTAAACCTTCAGAGATCATTCGCGCCAGCGCCCGCACCGGCTATGGCGTTGATGCCATACTTGAAGCCATTATTAACCGCATCCCTCCTCCAAAGGGTGATCCGGCAGCACCGTTGCAGGCGCTTATTTTCGACTCGTTATTCAACGTTTACCGCGGCGTTATCGCCTATTTTAAAGTAGTGAACGGCACTATCCACACCGATGATTACGTGAAATTCGTTGCCACGCAGCGGGAATACCATGCCGACGAAATCGGAATCCTCCGGTTACGACCGGAACCTTGCCCGCTGCTGAGTGCCGGGGACGTGGGCTATATTATTTCGGGCATTAAAACAGCCAAGGAAATCAAGGTAGGCGACACCATCACCCATGCCGAAACTCCATGTAATAATGCCATTGAAGGTTTCAAAAATGTGAAACCGATGGTGTTTGCCGGCATTTATCCTACCGACAGCGACGATTACGAAGACCTGAGGGCCTCCCTGGAAAAACTGCAACTCAACGACGCTGCCCTTTCCTTTGAACCTGAATCGTCGGCAGCCCTGGGTTTTGGCTTCCGTTGCGGGTTCCTTGGTTTACTGCACATGGAAATCGTGCAGGAACGCCTCGACCGCGAATTCGACATGGACATCATCAACACGGTGCCCAATGTTATGTACAAAGTGCTTACCACCAAAGGAGACGAAATTGAGGTTCATAATCCTTCCGGGATGCCGGATATCACCACTATTGACCATGTTGAGGAACCTTATATCCTGGCCCAGATCATCTCAAAGTCGGAATATACCGGCGCCATCATGAAACTCTGCCTCGATAAGCGTGGAATGCTTAAAAACCAGGTGTACCTGACGCAGGACAGGGTGGAACTGAATTTTGAACTGCCGCTGGGCGAAATCGTCTTCGACTTCTATGATAAACTCAAGAGCATTTCAAAAGGATATGCTTCGTTCGACTATCATATTTCAGGATACAAGGAAGCATCACTGGTCAAGCTGGACATCCTCCTGAACGGCGACGCCGTAGATGCGCTCTCAACGCTCATACACAGGGATAATGCCTATGATTTTGGCAGGCGCATCTGTGAAAAGCTTAGGGAACTGATCCCCCGTCAGCAATTCGATGTCGCCATCCAGGCTGCTATCGGGGCCAAAATAATAGCGCGCGAAACCGTGAAAGCCGTTCGCAAAGACGTTACTGCCAAATGTTACGGCGGGGATATCACCCGTAAACGCAAGCTTCTTGAGAAGCAGAAGAAGGGGAAGAAACGTATGCGCCAGATCGGGACGGTGGAAGTGCCGCAAAGCGCTTTCCTGGCAGTGCTGAAGCTTGATTAATCAAAACTGTTCATTGACGGACCGGTGATCATTTCATGCCGGGTCGGTTTCGGATACTTCCGGATGATGCATCAGCATGCTTAAATCGGAGGATGAATTTGGTATAATTTCATTCAGGTTGTAACTTTATAGCTGTTAAAACCGTACTATATCTGAAGCCTGCTTAACAAGAAGAACACACATGACGGTAGCTGAGTACAATTCGTGTGCCGACCTTTACTCCGACGGGGTTTATCGGTTCATCCTGAAAAATATAAAGGATGACGATACTGCCAACGACATCGTGCAGGAATCCTATGTGCGGCTCTGGGAACGGGTAAAGGATATCAGTTTCGAGAAGGCAAAGGCCTACCTGTTTACAACGGCTTACCATACCATGATCGATCATATCCGCAGGAATAAAAGGTATAGTGAAATGGACGGAACTTACGATACGGAATTGCAGAGCAACAACGCATTCAGCGACCTGAAGGAAGTGATTGACGAGGCTGTGGCAAAACTTCCCGAAATTCAGCGTACCGTGATACTGCTTCGGGACTATGAAGGTTATGCTTATGATGAAATCGGGGAAATAACCGGATTAAACGAATCACAGGTCAAGGTATACATCTTCAGGGCAAGAACCTTTCTGAAACAGTATATCGGAAAACTGGATCTGGTGATTTAAAGCAATAAGAAGCGAGAATGGAAGAAAGCAATACCGACAGTGTGAAGCAACCACCTACTGACCATAGCAAACAATGAAGATAAACCGCGATAATTACGAAGCATACTTCCTCGACTATCATGAAGGGAACCTGAACCCTGATGAGATGGCCGCGGTGCTTGTATTTATCGGGCAGAACCCTGATCTCAAAGAAGAATTTGACGAATTTGAAAATGTCTCCCTGTCTGTTGATGATTCCGTAAGCTTTTCCGAAAAGGATTTTCTGAAAAAAAATGTGGAAATTTATTCCGGACCTGTCACAACTGAAAATATTGAGGAATACCTGGTTGCTGAAACAGAGGGGCTTTTACCGGATGAAACTCTATCGCAACTGAATGATTTTGTTAACCGGAACCCTGGATTCCGGAAGGATCGCAGGATTTATGCGCATACGAGGCTGGCCCCCGCCATCGAGATCGTATATGGCAATAAACACTTGTTAAAACATGTAATTCCGCATGAAAACCCAGTGAATGAAGCGAATTGCGAAGAATTCATGATCCGGAAGGTGGAAGGCTTGCTTGGCGATGACGAAGCCGGTGACCTGGATGATTTCCTGGAGCAAAACCCCCGGTTCCGTAAAGAGATGAAATTTTTCGGATTAACAAAGCTGCAGCCGGATACATCAGTTACTTACCGGGAAAAGGCCTCACTGAAACATACCATTGTCCCGGTGCGCCGTATTGTTTATTATGCCATGTCGGCCGCCGCGTCAGTCGCATTATTGATGGGCGTTTACTTTGCCTGGGAGAGGAACCGGCCTTCGGATAAGCTTGCTGAAATCAAGAGCGCAAAAACGGCCGTTACCCCGGCTGTTATTCCTGACCTGCCTTCGGATGCCCAACATCAGGATAATGTTCCGGATGCAGAAATACCTGCGGTAACCACATCCGCTTCGTCCGGAACAACCGTGTATATAGCAGCAAGCCAACCGGTTAAAGTGCAAAACAATGATGACAGGACGGCCGTTCCAATGTTGGAACCCCTGGCAGAATGCAGGATCAGTTCAAAAAACTGCATTGAACCTGAATTCTTATTCATCCGTCAGAGCCGGTTTTATGGTAGCCGGTATATCGATCTTTATAACAGTGTAAAACTTTCGGAACAAATACAATACGCTTCATTGAATGCTCCTGATAAAAATCCTGTCCGGACAATATGGAAAGGGGTATTCAACCATATTGAAGACAAAGTGATTGACGACAGGAGGACAAAGACCGAGCCTGCGCCGGAATTATCAATCTGGACGCTGGCTGAAGCCAGCATAAAAGCTTATAATAACCTGACGCATGATGACCTGGAGCTTTTGCTTCAGAAGGATGAAAAGGGCGAAGTTGTTTCCTATGCCCTGATTGGTGACAAGGTGAATATTGAACGGGACATTGCAAAGAAGTAGCTGATATGAATCAGCAAAAAAAAACCGGCTGCTGCCGGTTTTTTTTTCGCTGTTCCTGCGTCATCAAAGTTTGCGTTTTATTTCTATCTCTTCGTATCCCTCAATGATATCGCCGACTTTAATGTCGTTGAAATTCTCTATATTTAATCCGCATTCATAACCTGAAGCGACTTCTTTGGCGTCGTCCTTGAAACGTTTGAGCGACCCCAGCGCGCCGGTATAAATTACGATACCGTCGCGGATCACCCTTACGCGGGTATTCCGGTTAATTTTTCCGTCAAGGACCATACAACCTGCCACAGAACCCACTTTTGTAATACGGAATACTTCGCGCACTTCCACGTTGCATGTAATCTTTTCTTCGATTTCGGGCGCAAGCATACCTTCGATAGCGGCTTTAATTTCGTTGATGGCAGTGTATATGATCGAATACAGGCGGATATCAATTTCTTCGCGTTCGGCAAGCTTGCGTGCATTCAGGCTGGGACGTACCTGGAATCCGATAATCACGGCGTTGGAGGCTGAAGCCAGCAATACGTCGCTTTCGGTTATGGCGCCCACTGATTTATGAATAACATTTACCTGAACCTGTTCGGTAGATAACTTCAGCAGTGAATCGGACAAGGCTTCCACGGAGCCGTCTACATCGCCCTTTACAATGATATTCAGCTCTTTAAAGTCGCCAATGGCGATGCGTCGGCCAATTTCGTCGAGGGTAATATGTTTTTGGGTCCGTATGCCTTGTTCACGCTGCAATTGGTGCCGTTTGGTGGCGAGTTGCCTGGCTTCGCGTTCGTCGGTCATCACATTGAAATTATCGCCGGCCTGGGGGGCGCCGGTCATACCAAGAAGCAGCACGGGACATGCAGGGCCCGCTTCTTTGATGGCCTGATTCCGTTCGTTGTACATGGCTTTTACCTTGCCATACACCGATCCGGCCAGCACAACGTCGCCAATATGAAGGGTTCCGTTCTGAACGAGCATTTTGGCAATATAACCGCGGCCTTTATCAAGAGCTGATTCAATTACCGTTCCGATGGCTTTTCGTTTGGGATTTGCTTTCAGATCAAGCATTTCCGCTTCAAGCAGCACCTTTTCGAGCAGCAGCATTACGTTGGTGCCTTTCTTGGCTGATATTTCCTGGCTCTGATATTTGCCACCCCAGTCTTCGACAAGGATGTTGAGTTTTGAGAGCTCTTCGCGGATTTTTTCAGCATTAGCGCCCGGCTTATCCATCTTGTTGATGGCAAATACCATAGGAACGCCGGCAGCCTGGGCATGATTAATGGCTTCGATGGTTTGCGGCATCACCGTATCATCGGCGGCAATTACGATAATAACAATATCCGTTACCTGGGCTCCGCGGGCGCGCATAGCCGTAAACGCTTCATGGCCGGGAGTGTCAAGGAATGTGATTCGGCGTCCGTCCTCGAGTTTTACCTCATAAGCCCCGATGTGCTGCGTGATTCCCCCGGCTTCGCCTGCAATCACGTTGGTGTCGCGGATGTAGTCGAGCAGCGATGTTTTTCCATGGTCAACATGGCCCATGACGGTGACAATCGGAGAACGGGGTGACAGGTCTTCAGGCCGGTCTTCCTCTTCATGACTTCCGATAGATTCCTGAACGTCAACGCTGACAAATTCAACCTTGTAACCGAATTCATCGGCCAGCAACGCGATAGTTTCAGCATCGAGGCGCTGGTTGATGGAAACAAACAGCCCCACCGACATACAAGTGGCAATGATCTGTGTAACCGGCACATTCATCATATTTGCCAGGTCATTGGGAGTAACAAACTCCGTAACCTTGAGGATTTTCATTTCCTCGGCAATGCGTTCGGCTTCTTCCTCCAGATGATGGCTGACAGCCAAACGCTTTTCGCGGCGGTATTTCGAGGCTTTTGATTTGCCTGTGCCACTCAAACGCTGCAAGGTTTCGCGAATCTGCTTCTGGATTTCCTCTTCCGAAAGCTCAACCTTTGGTTCAGGGATGCGGCCGCGCCTTTCTTTTTTCGGGCGCTGTTTATCGGCTTCATGCGGCTTTGGCTGCGCCGTTCCGGTTTCAACGGGCGATCCTTTGCCTTTGATACGTTTGCGTTTTTTCTTCTTGTTATCTTTGCCGTGATCCTCACTCGACGATGCAACGGGTTTTCGTCCGTCGGTGCGCTGAGCCGGTTTGGGCAATTCGATCTTCCCTAATACTTTGGGCCCTTCAAGGGTCGGTATATTTGTCTTGACGAAATTCGGGTCTTCACGGGAATAGATGCCCTGACGAGCCGCGATTTCGGATTTCTGGTCAGCTTTTAAGGCGTCGGCGGCGACCTCTGCAACCGGTTCTTTAACCGGTATCACAGTTTCTTCAACAGGGGGCTGTATGGCCTCTTCAACAACCTTTTCTTCAACGGGCGGAACTTCTACAGCCTCTTCCCGGGCCTTTTTCTTCCCGCCTTTTTCTCCTTTTTTCTTTTTGCTTTTCTGATCAAACTGGCCCAGGTCGATTTTTCCCAGCACTTTCAGTTGCGGTCCGCTGGGTTCCCCGGTTTCAGGTTCAGTTTCAGCGACGGGCTCAAGCGCTTCGGGCTTTGGAGCAGGCTGAACCGGAACAGCCGGTTGTTCCGGCTGTAAAACTTCAGGTTCTTTTTCTGCAACCGGGGCCAAAGGAACAGCAGGAGCCGGAGCCGGAACGGGTGGTTGCGCAGGTGGAACCGCCGCTACAACGGGAGTTGGTTCGGGAGTTGGCTCAGGAGTTGGTACCTCAGCGGGAGCCGGAGCAGGTGCAGGAACAGCGGGAGCCGGAGCAGGTGCTGGAGTAGGAACGGGAGTGGGAGTGGGAGCGGGAGCGGGAACGGGAACGGAAGGAGTTGCCGGGACGGGCGTTGGTTTAGGCGTTGGGGCAGGGGCGGGTTCCGTGATAACAGGTTCAACGGCTTTCTGGGGTTCCGGCTTCCTGACGGGCTCTGTTACCTGTTTAGCCTGTGCTTGCTTCTGGACATCAAAAGTCTTGATGATCAGCTCGCTGCTTTCACGGTCTTCCGGTTCTTCAGGCAGCGGGGCTTTCCGGTCGTCGATCGAAAGGGCCTGGTGGTGCAGGTATTCAAGTTCAATTTTCTTTGAACTCTCCTTGGTAGCCTTGTCAGGTTGGTACTCCTTCACCAGAAGGTTATACATTTCCTGAGTCAGCTTGGTATTCGGACTGCTGTCGATCTTATGCCCCCTTTTGTGGAGGAATTCGACGATAGTCTGAACGCCAACGTTAAACTCGGTTGCGGCTTTGCTCAGCCGTATTGTTATGTTTCCTTCTGACATGCTGTTTACCAGGTTTCTCCTATAGATCGGTATTAGTTTGCAAAAGTACGATATTATTTTCAATCTGAAATTAAGTAATTTGTTTAGCCGGTTTAACCATTCAATGTGCCTGTTATCTAGGGGTACGGGAAAGTAAATCGGCAAAGCCTCTTTACTTAACGAGTTTATTCAAACTCGGCTTTCAGGATTTTGATCACTTCTTTGATCGTTTCTTCCTCAAGCTGGGAACGCCTTACAAGCTCTTCAACATCAAGTTCGAGTACGCTTTTGGCGGTATCACAGCCGATAGATTTCAGCTCGTCGATGATCCACTGGTCAATTTCATCATTGAATTCCTGGAGGTCAACATCTTCGTAATCAAATTCAGTATCGCGGTACACGTCAATTTCGTATCCGGTGAGTTTACCCGCCAGCTTGATGTTGTGCCCGCCCTTACCGATAGCCAGCGAAACCTGGTCGGGTTTCATATACACTTCGGCGCGTTTGTTTTCTTCGTCTATCTGGATGGAGGTGATCTTTGCCGGGCTCAGCGAGCGCTGGATGTACAGTTGAGGATTGGTGGTATAGTTGATCACATCGATGTTTTCATTCTTCAACTCGCGGACGATCCCGTGAATACGCGAACCTTTCATCCCAACGCAGGCGCCCACAGGGTCAATCCGGTCGTCGTAGGATTCCACGGCGATTTTTGCACGTTCGCCCGGAACGCGGACAATGTTCTTGATGGTGATAAGCCCGTCGTACACTTCGGGAACTTCCGACTCGAGCAGGCGTTCGAGAAATACCGGAGAAGTGCGGGAAAGGATGATCTGCGGGGAGTTTTTCTTCATTTCAACCCTGGAAACCACGGCCCGGATCGAATCGCCTTTGCGGAAAAAGTCGCCGGGAATCTGTTCGGTTTTGGGAAGCGTGAGTTCCAGGTATTCGTCGTCAACGATCAGGATCTCGTTTTTCCATACCTGGTACACTTCGCCGGCAACAATTTCACCGATTTTATCCTTGTATTTCCTGTAAATATTGTCCTTTTCATACTCCTGAACCTTGGCAACCAGGTTCTGGCGGATGGCCAGTATTTCGCGGCGGCCGAAATCGTCCATGCGGATGGGTTCCGAAACCTGCTCGCCTACTTCGAAATCGGGCTCTATTTTGATGGCGTCGGAATAGGCAATCTGGGTGTTTTCGTCTTCAATTTCGCCATCGGCAACAATTCCGCGGTTACGCCAGATTTCAAGGTCGCCTTTATCGACGTTTACAATGATGTCGATATTTTCGTCGGTGCCGTATTTTTTGATGAGCATGTGCCTGAAAACGTCCTCCAGGATACGCATCAATGTTTCACGGTCGATGTTCTTGAATTCCTTGAACTCGGAGAAGGTTTCCACAAGGTTGATGTGTTCCATTTCTGCCATGGCTGTATATGTTTGAAGGTTAGAATTTGATGACTTCCTTGGTTTCTTTGATTTCGCTGTAAGCGAAATGGTGAGCTATTTCCGTGATGATCTTTTTTTCTTTTTTCTTTTCGAGGATATCGAATCCTTTTTGATCGGCAGCTACCAGCGTTCCGGTGATCTTTTGCTCGTCGGGCAGGGTGACGATGACTTCTCGGCCTGTATTTTTGATGTATTGGCGTACAAGCGTATATGGGTGATCGATTCCCGACGAGGATACATTGAGTTCAAAATCCTCGGCGTCCCGATCGAGGTGCGATTCGATATAACGGCTCAGGGAAGCGCAATGGTCGATGAGCACCGAGGTATCGCTGTCGATAAATACCAGGATGCGGTTCCCGGGCTTTACAATCACATCCACGATGAACCGGTCGGTACCGGCGAGGTGCGCTTCGGCTAATTTCCTTATTTGACTTTCCCTGATCATCTTCCGGTGAATTAAACAATAAAAGAGGGGACACTCGTCCCCTCCTGATTCCTTCAGCCTTCTTCAGCCAGGGCTGAAGAAGCTTTCCGGCAGCTTCCGGAGACAGTCATACAAGTCCCACCAGAAGCCTGGTACATTTTAGTTGTCCGACCAGGATTTCCCGACAATGTCGGGATT
>DAONEP010000022.1:0-23610 GCA_035403165.1 Bacteroidales bacterium
GGATGAACCCAAAAAATGGCGGGCCATATATCCTTAAAGATTCTGCAGTCCATAAAAAAGAAAAAGGCTGCCTTTTCTGGCAGCCTTCATCCTGATCAAAGATTTAAGTCGCTAACGATAAGTTATTTAAACTATCCGGAGGCAGGCGTTATCTTTGAACCTAAATCATATTACCGGATCGTAACCTTCCTTGTCGAGATTTTTCCATTGCCGGTGACCTGTAAAATGTACATTCCCGGTTTGAAATCCCCGGTTGCGATTTTAAGGCTGTTGCCGGCCACCTTGTTCCGGTAGATTTCTTTACCCACCAGGTTCATGATTTTTACCTGGCTGATATTCTCCGGCGACTCTACCATAATATATCCCGTAGCTGGGTTGGGATAAACGCGAAGAGCATTGCCTGCCGGTTCTTCCGTGCTTACAACGATCCATGCAATGGTGCAAACGGGTTCCGATTTGCCGAGATCGTAAACGGCTGTAACGCAATAGTTCTGCGGGCCATTGGCAACATTCAGGTCTTCATATTCTGTCTGGCCTGAAGGTGCTGTCCCGATCAGGGTATCGTTCCGGTAAATATTATAATTCAACAGGTTGCCGGTACCCGAAGGGGCTGTCCACGAAAGGCTGACGATGTTTCCGTAAACCAGGGCTGTTACATTAGTGACCGTAGCAAGAACGGTACCAGCAGGGGTCAGTATGCCAACATATTTGAACATGCCTCCTTCGGTGGTGCTGGTATTAAATCCTCCTGCCCATCCGCAACTATTGCTGGCAAAATCGCAGGCAAGGAATTGTGACTGATCAGTGCCTTCGAATAGTGTCCACGAGTGACCGCCATCTTCGCTGAATGAAGCGCCGTAAGCGCCTTCGGCGGCTCCGGTCGAAACATAAGTATTTTCGGTTCCGGGAACAAAGCTGATGTCATTGGTGAAGAAAGGCCCCGTTGGTGTGACGGTCTGCCAGGTAGCCCCGCCGTCGGAGGTCTCCTTCACGACAACCGTGGTAGCGGTTTGGGCCACGAGCCCGTGCATTTTATCCTTGAATGCAATGACATTGATCCCGCCGTTGGTGCTGGGTGTTATACCGGTAGCCGAAATGGTCCAGGTATAGCCGCGGTCATGCGAGATATACAGTTTGGCCTTGTTCGATCCGAACATAATGGTGCTGTCGCCTGTGGCTTCAATCACGGAAGTCCAGCCGCCTTCACCGGAAGCCGGGTTGGCGCCTCCCCCGATATTTGCTTTCGGCACACGCGTCCAGGTGGCTCCCCCGTCACTGGTTGTGTAGATCTCGAAATAATTATCTCTTGTATCGCCATGACACATGCCTTCATTTTCGTTCCAGAAGTAAACATTATCGGCAAAAGATGCGGACCCCTGGAGAGCGCCGGTCAGGTGAGTCCAGGTCGATCCCCCGTCCATTGTTTTATAAATACCGCAGTTGTTATCCTGGTTGCCTGCGCCATTATATACTGCGGCAAAGGCTGTATCGCCGTTAAGGGCGCAAATATTTCCTATCCCATAAGTGCTTCCGCCAAGAATGTCACCGGGAACCCAGGTAGTACCGCCGTCCACCGTTTTTGTGAAGTCGTTTGTGGTAGCGCTTCCTCCTGAACCGTCATAGCCAACAGCCCATGCAACCAGGCTGTCAACGGCATGAAGATAAAAGATGCCCCTCGATTGTGTTTCAAAGCCACTGGCTTGTGGAATCCACTCGCTTAGTCCGACGGATACCTGGTGATAGACCGTGTCCGTTTCGTTCAATGCGACTACTTTAACGGTGTGACTTCCGAGTGCATAGGCAGCCGTTGGCCATGAATAGACAAACGATGCCTGTGCTGAGGTATAGACAATATTATCGTCAATGTACAGGTTAACGGTTGTTGCAGTTCCTTTTTCAACTGAGCAGTTAATGTCAAAAGCCGATCGGTAAGGTACTATCTGTTGAGGTCCCATGTTTGTAATACGAACGATGAGATCGGGATTGTAAGGTTGAATTCCGATTACAGCATGATTATTTTGATTAGGAGAATACCCTGGAGGATTCAGGGCGCCGATAGTAAAATACCCGTTGCCGGAACCTGACCATCCCCAGTTCATGTGAAACTTGCTATCGCTTGACCTGTAACCGTCGCACACCCAGGCATGACCGGATGATCCGTCATCGCCGGCATAGTAGATAGGCCTGCTGGCTGTAAGATCTTCAATCAGAATGTTTTTCCATTCTGTAAGAGAGTAATCGGCTTTGTATACCAGCGAAATGGTTGAAGGATCATAATTAAAATAGGTGTTTAATGCCCATGGGACGTCTGAACTTTGAGCGCCGGAACCATCGATACCATAGTTCATATCAACAGCTACGCCATTATGGTAAAGTAAAGTGGCTATAGATTGGTAGTTACTGCTTGTGGCCTGGGTTGGCATCTGCGCCCAATTATAGGTCGTAGCTCCAAAGTTTGCTGTCTGTTGTCCATAAGTGGGGTGAGTATAAGAATGAGAGAGGACACCCTGTTCCGGGAAGTTATGAAATTTCATAATTTGTCCCATGGCAGTTGCAACGCAACCTGCCCAAACATGGCCTCCCTGGCCTCCTGATGCAGCCGGGCAGTAATAATTATACCAAGCGCCCTGATCCCACGAAGTGGTAACAAGAGGATCAACATCGTTGGTGCCACGGTCAAAATTATTATTCAACAACTTATTCCATGAACCGATGGTATATTCGTTGCTAAGGCGTGAATCTACTGCGCCTTTTATTTCCTGATTATATCCATCAAACCAATACTTAAGGTTTGGCTGTGAGAATTCCGCAGGGAAATTTCCGGTATTGGACTGTGCCAGCACGGGAACAGCAGCGTCGTCAGCCGACACAACCACAAAGCCGCCTCCTTCATAATTGAATATGAAACACGTTATAGTGCCTTTATATTCGATGACGGAACTTTCTTTGAGCGTGAGTTCGGATTTGCCTGAATAATGCCTGAAATAATTGTCGGCAACAAGACGGGCCTTTTCGATAGTAACCGGATTTGCAGTTGCAAATACCACAAGCAATAATGAGATTGCCAGTGTAGATAGTTTTTTCATTTTCAGAGGATTAATTTGACGGAGATGATTTTTTCGGGTGAAATTTTGGGAAAAATTGATGGTTGTTTTCATTACAAAAATAGCATTATTTGGATAGTAAAGCCTGACGGGCAGATTTTTATGTCCGGAAGGAGAGTTGCCCGATTGTTTCTGATATTTCCCGGACGGAGGATATTTATGTCTTTTTGCCGCCGGAATGAGTATGAGCATCGGCGCGTATCGACTAACCTTATAAATTCGTGCGGAAATTCGCGTTCAGATGATTAAAGCCCGAAAATTCCTTGTGCCTTCTTCCGGATTTGGTGACGCATACAGGGATAGCTTGTCGGTAGGTTTATCGCTGCTGATTACAGCCATTACTTTTCCTTCGTTTTCATTGATTACGGGAACAGGCATCGATCCGCCTTTGTCCTGGATCTTTAATTACTTTGCCGACGGAAACTGGCAGGCGGGGAAGGATATCATCTTTCCGCACGGCCCCCTGGCATTTCTCATGTATCCTTTGCCCGGCAATCTTTTTCAGGCTGTTGTCTTTTATTCTTTTATCCGTTTCATCTTCTCCTGGCTCATTTTTAAACTCTTTTTCTTTACCGGACATAAAGGATTCATCATTCCCGCAGTAACATCTTTTATTTTGCTGGGATTGTCCGATATATTGCTGGTCATGATAGGGATTGTAATGATCGCCGGCCAGATGTATTTCTTCGAAAGGAAGTTCAGGTGGCTGTTTCTTGCTTTTGCCGTAACGGTGACAGCCGTTTATATCAAAGCTTTTGCGGGAATCGTCTGCCTGTCGGTAACACTTGCCGTGATCTTCATTCTTGTTGCCGAAATACTGCTGAAACGGGAAGAACCCGTTGTGCTGGTTTACCCTCTGTTGTTTCTTTTGATGCTGCCTCTTCCCTGGATAGCGATCTACCATACCCCGGATGGTTTTATCCGGTTTATTAACGGCAATATTTTGCTGGCAGGCGACAACTCGGCAGCGGCCGCGATGTTCCCTTATAACAACTGGTTTTTCCTGGGCGGCGGTCTTGTTTTAATGGCCGTATTGACAGGCCTGCACCTGGGCGATATCCGCATGCGCTATTTCCTGTTTTCGGCAGCGCCGGCCGTATTTGCCGTGTGGCGATACGGCATCGCACGTCAGGATTACCTCCATGTAGGAACATGGTTTTTATTCGTTGTGATGATAGCTGCTATATTCGTATTCCTGGTCAACCGGAAAAAACTGGTTTCCTGCATAATTCTGGCCGCCGGATTGGTGCTTTTTTATCTGAATTCCCGGAATGCTTACTATTATGAATCCTATCCGTTTTCGGTCAAAGGAATTACTTTTCTGAACAAAGCGGTTTTTAATTATGATAAGCTGGCTGATTCTTGCAGGGTAGTTTCCGATACGGCGATACGGCACAACAGGCTGGATGCTTTGACGCGGGAAGATATCGGGGGCGCTTCGGTGGACGTATATCCCTGGGATTACAGTTTTATCCCGGCCAACGGACTGAACTGGCAGCCGAGGCCTGTACTCCAGAGTTACGCGTCGTATGTTCCCGGTCTTGATCGGTTGAATGAACTTCATTTCAGATCGGAGAAGGCGCCGGCATTCCTCATCTGGGAACTGGATAAGACTACCAATGACCTGTTTGACGGCGATATGGAAAGCATTGATGGACGGTACCTCCTGAACGATGAACCGCATACGCTGATAGCCCTGATGGAACGATATGATTTTGCAGGAATCAGGAAGGCCGAACGTCCGGTCATGCTTCTTAAAAAGAGGCAAACACCTGCCAAAGCCCGCATCCGGATTGATAAACCGGAACAGACCGGTTGGGAAAGGTGGCTGGATATTCCCGGGATGAAAGGCGATCTGCTGCTTGCCAGGATCGGAATGCACCGAAGCCTTGCCGGTGATTTCCGAAGTTATATTTACAAGGATCAGCCGTATTATGTATATTATCAGCTCGATAACGGCGAGGTCAGGTTCTACCGGATGGTTCCCGCCAATGCCGCCGACGGTATCTGGATTAACCCGTTGATCATGAATCCGGGGATGGTTTCCGGGAGTTCAGGGGTTAAGCGTATTATGTTTAAATGTCCGGACAAACGGCTTGTTGAACCGGAAATAAAGGTGGAATGGGAACATGTCTCTTTCAGCGATACCCCTTTTGTATTAAAATCGCTGCCGGAAAATAAAATTGCGGATTCTTCGCACTTATATGTACTTGAATCATTTTTCGATGCGGAAACAATGCCGGCAGGGTGGAAAGTATCCGGAAATGACGACAAATCTCCGCTGTGTCATTCAGGGAAACAGGCTGTAACCGTGTTGCCGGGGTCCTATTCGCCGGTCTTTGAGATAAATACGTCGGACATTTCTGTTGATGATAGCGACAGTATGCTGGTTATCAGGGCTGCCGTCTGGACGAATACACAGGCGCGTGTCGAAGCCGACCTTGTGATATCGGTGGACGCTGACGGCAAGCCGTTGTTGTGGAAAGGAGTCCCGGTTGATAACTTCCAGATTGGCCGTCGGACCTGGAACTATGTTTATAATTTTGCCCGGATCGATAAAACGATGTTAAAGACAAAAGACGCTGTGCTGAAGGTTTACCTGTGGAATACGGGAAATGGGCCTTTTCTTGCCGACGATATGATGGTGCGGATCGGAAAACTTAAATAGGGCCCATACAGCCTGTTTCGCCGGTTAGCGGATAAATCGTACTTTTGTATCCTGAATCATAGAACGAATTATTTTTACGATGTTTGAAAGTTTAAGCGACAGGCTCGACAGGGCCTTTAAACTCCTCAAGGGACAGGGATATATTACCGAAATCAATGTTGCCGAAACGCTGAAGGATGTTCGCAAGGCGCTCCTCGATGCCGACGTAAGCTATAAGGTAGCCAAGGAGTTTACCGACCAGGTGAAAGTCAAAGCCATGGGGCAGAATGTGCTGACTTCGGTATCGCCGGGACAGTTGATGGTGAAGATTGTCCACGACGAACTGGCATCGCTGATGGGCGGCGAGAAAGTCGACCTGAACCTTAAAGGCAATCCCTCGGTGATCCTGATGGCAGGCTTACAGGGCTCCGGTAAGACTACCTTCTCGGCAAAACTGGCTCACTTCCTGCATACCAAACGCGGTAAAAGCCCGATGCTCGTGGCCTGCGATATATACCGCCCTGCAGCTATCGAACAGTTAAAGGTGCTGGGTGAACAGATAGGCGTCGAAGTATATTCCGAACCCGATACCAAAGATCCGGTCAAAATAGCGAAGAATGCCCTGAACCATGCCCGTGATCATGGTTTCAATGTAATGATCATCGATACGGCCGGACGTCTGGCTATTGATGAACAGATGATGAATGAAATAGCAGCGGTGAAATCGGCGGTGAATCCTCATGAAACCCTTTTCGTTGTCGATTCAATGACAGGTCAGGATGCCGTGAACACGGCAAAAGCTTTCAACGATCGTCTGGATTATGAAGGCGTTATCCTTACCAAACTCGATGGAGATACCCGGGGCGGCGCCGCTTTGACAGTCCGCGCCGTAGTGAACAAGCCCATCAAGTTTGTGGGTATCGGCGAAAAGATGGATGCCATCGATGTCTTTTACCCCGATCGTATGGCCGACCGCATCCTGGGAATGGGTGACATTGTGTCGCTGGTTGAACGCGCACAGGAGCAGTATGATGAGGAAGAAGCAAGGAAACTCCAGAAGAAACTGGCTAAAGACCAGTTTAATTTCAATGATTTCCTTTCCCAGATCAAGCAGATTAAGAAGATGGGGAATGTGAAGGACCTGATGGGAATGATTCCCGGCATGGGCAAGGCATTGAAGGATGTTGAGATTGATGACAATGCTTTTAAGGGTATCGAAGCCGTCATCCATTCCATGACGCCGCAGGAGCGTGAGAGTCCGGCCATCATCAACGGTAGCCGGCGTAAACGTATTGCCCGTGGCGCCGGCGTCGATATACAGGAAGTAAACAGGCTGATAAAGCAGTTTGACGATACCCGGAAAATGATGAAAACAATTACAACAGGAGGGGCGCGACAGATGGCGCAAAGGATGAAGGCCAAAGGGAAAAGGTAAATGGCGAGGAGCGAGGAGAACGGAGAACGGAGAACTGCTCTGACAAAGGCTTAAATCCAAACCCTAAGACTCTGAAACCCTGCCGCCTCCCACAGCCCAGCGCAAGGCAGGCAGGCCTGCCACCTGACGCACAGCCTTCCCGGGCAGGCAGGCCTGAAACACTGAAAGCCCACGAACAACGAATCACAAAACACAAAACACAAAACACAAAACGCAAAACACAAAACGGAGAACGCAGAACGGAGAACGCAGAACGGAGAACGGAGAACTGCTCTGACAAAGGCTTAAATCCAAACCCTAAGACTCTGAAACCCTGCCGCCTCCCACAGCCCAGCGCAAGGCAGGCAGGCCTGCCACCTGACGCACAGCCTTCCCAGGCAGGAATGTCTGAAACTCTGAAACCTTGAAACCCTGCCGCCTCACTCACAATCCTCTGCAGGCAGGCAGGTCTGAAACGCTGAAACGCTGAAACCCTCATCTACCATCTTCTGCTGCAAAGGCAAAACGCAAAACGCTGAACACAAACGCAAAACACAGAACTTAGAACTCAAAACGCTAACAGTTTACCTGCCCGGGCAGGATTGTGCATGAGTTGGCAGGCTAAACGCCAACGGCTAAAAGCTAATGGTGAACAACCGATAGCTATCAGCCAGATGAAAACGAAAACCAGAAACTTCAAACTTTAAACTCAGGAATCAAGATGCAAATTATTGACGGAAAGAAACTAGCCATCGAGATAAAACAGGAACTCGCCAGGCAAACTGCTAAAATCATTGATTCGGGCAGGAGAGCCCCGCATCTTGCGGCTATCCTTGTCGGCGATGATCCGGCCAGCGATTCATACGTTAAAGGCAAAGAGAAGGCATGTCGGGAGATTGGGTTCACCTCTTCGGTATACAGGCTGGCAGCCGATACTACGGTACAAAAGTTGATGGAAATTGTCGATTTCCTGAACAACGACGACGATGTAGACGGGTTTATAGTTCAACTTCCAATGCCGGGGCATATTCCTGTGGATAAAGTGATAAGCCGCATTAAGCCGGAAAAGGATGTTGACGGTTTTCACCCGGTAAATATCGGGCGGATGGTTCTGGGCAGCCCTGCTTTTATTTCTGCAACGCCGTTGGGGATTATCACGATGCTCGACCGTTACGGCATCGAAACAGAAGGAAAACATTGCGTTGTACTGGGACGCAGCAATATCGTCGGTACGCCGATCAGTATCCTGCTTTCGCGAAAAGCAAAGCCGGGAAACTGCACTGTGACGCTTTGCCATACCAAAACAGTCAATATTAAAGAAATAGCGGCCACCGCCGATATCCTGATCTCGGCAATCGGAAAGCCGGAATATGTTACGGCTGATATGGTGAAAGAAGGCGCTGTAGTAATTGATGTGGGTATTCACCGTATTCCTGATCCTGCCAAAGAGAAGGGATACCATATGACCGGCGATGTTAAATACGATGAGGTAGCCCCGAAATGCAGCTACATAACTCCCGTACCGGGTGGTGTTGGCCTTATGACGGTCGTTTCACTGCTGATGAACACGATGAAAGCTTATAACAAGGAAATCTGAACCTGACCGGGGGCTGAACAGAATAGCCATTTCCGCGGGGAAAATCATTAATTAAAAACATACTGAGGTGAATACCAACAATTCCGGTGGACAATTGCTTCCCCTGATGGAGGATTTTTATACCATTCAGGGTGAAGGATATCATTCCGGCAAGGCAGCCTATTTTTTAAGGATAGGCGGTTGCGATGTGGGTTGTTACTGGTGTGATGTGAAGGAATCGTGGAATCCTAAAATTCATCCTCCCACTCCGGTGGAAGAAATCGTGAAACGCACGCTGGACAATCCTTCAAAAACGGTAGTGCTTACCGGCGGCGAACCGCTTTTATACAACCTCGACCTGCTTTGCGGAATGTTGCACAGACATGGTCAGAAAGTTCATCTTGAAACATCGGGTTCGCACCCTTTGAGCGGGTCATTTGACTGGATCTGCCTGTCACCCAAAAAGAAAAGTCCCCCGTTGCAGGAAATCTGTTCCGTGGCCGACGAACTGAAAGTGATCATCTCTGATGAAACGGATTTTGAATGGGCCGAAAAAAATGCCCGTCTCGTCAGACCGGGGTGTTTCTTGTGCCTGCAGCCCGAATGGAGCCGCATCTCCGTTATGATGCCTCCGATTGTGGACTATATCCTGCAACACCCAAAGTGGAACGTTTCACTGCAAACCCACAAATACATGCACATTCCGTAAGTCGGAATTTCCGTAATATTTTCAGGAATTATAATATTCACCTTGACAATCCGTTGTAATGTTGGTGAATGTCGGATTATTATTTATCTTCGCTTATATTTAATTCATGATGAAACGCTTTCTCCCATATTTTACCTGCATTTTACTGTGTTTTCTGCCATTATGGTTATTGGCCCAGCATTCCTCGAATTCAAAGGCTATTCGCTTGTATGATAAGGCTTTACAACTGTATAAACAACGCGAGTACCTGCCTACCATGAAACAGTTGGATGAAGTGCTCAAAGCTGATTCCTTATTTGCTGAAGCTTATCTTCTGAAAGGCGACCTGTTCAGCGACCTGAAACAACCCGAAAAAGCCATCAAAGAATATAATAATGCTCTTGCTATTGATACGGCAGTCTTTCCGCCGGCCTATTATATTATTGCCAATCTTCAGTTTGGAATGGAGCAATATGCCGAGGCGAGGAAGAATTATTTTAAGTACCTGGCATTTCACCCCAAAAATCAGGTTGAACTTGAAAAGGTATCGCGGAACCTGCCGTTATGTGAGTTCAGGATGAAACTGATGGCAAATCCGGTTTCTTTCAATCCCGTGAACCTCGGGGAAGCTGTGAATTCATTCGGGTATGAATACATCAATTCCGTGAGCGTTGACGAGGAACAGATGTATTTTACCCGGCGTGGCGCCGACCGGCGTGATAACGAAAGCTTCTTTGAATCGCATAAGGAAAACGGCCAATGGTGCCCCGCCACGGAGTTGGGAGAACCTATCAATACCAGCGGTAACGAAGGTGCGCTCTGCCTTTCACCTGACCGGATGTCGTTTTACCTGACCTGTTGCAGCCGTTTCGATTCCTATGGCTCCTGCGATCTTTACACTTCGCAGCGTTATGGTAACCAGTGGACAGAACCAATGAATCTTGGGAAAACCGTGAATTCAACTGCCTGGGACTCGCAACCATGCCTGGCGTCGGACGGGCGGACCCTTTATTTTGTCAGCAGCCGCAAGGGTACAAAAGGAGGTTCTGATATTTTCTGCACCGTAAAACAGGCCGACGGAACCTGGAGCCAGCCTGTAAACCTGGGCGATTCCATCAATACACCGGCCGATGAAATGGCGCCGTTTATTCATGCTGACGGGCGGACCCTGTATTTTTCTTCCGAAGGCCATCCCGGCATGGGCGGCGCCGACCTCTTTGTTTCGCGCATGGACATTAACGGCAACTGGACTAAAGCCGTGAATATCGGGTATCCGGTAAATACGAAAGGCGACGAGATCAACCTGGTGATCAATGCAGGCGGGGATGCCGCCTACATTTCAAGCGACAAGGAAGGCGGCTTCGGCAATGTGGATATCTATCGGTTTGAGTTACCGAAGGAAGCGCGTCCGCAACCGGTTTCCTATGTTGAAGGACGGGTTTTCGATAAAAAAGATCGGCATCCGCTTGGCGCAAGTTTTGAATTGATAGACCTTGCTACCAGCCAGATCATTGTTCGATCAACCTCCGATGCAGCCACCGGGGAGTTCCTGCTTTGTCTTCCCGTTGATCACGATTTTGCCCTGAATGTTACCTGCCAGGGATATCTGTTCTACTCTAAAAATTTCAGCCTTTCCGATAAGTCAGGAAAAGAAAGCCCTAAGCAACTCGATATCCCCATGCAGCCGGTAAGCATTGGCGAAACGGTGATCCTGCATAATATTTTCTTCGAAACAGATAAGTTCGAACTAAAGCCGGAATCGAAAGCCGAACTTGATAAACTGGTGGAATTCATGCTGAACAATACCAGCATGACGATTGAAATCAGCGGGCATACCGACAATACCGGCGCCGAACAGCACAACCTGGACCTTTCGGAACAAAGGGCGCTGGCGGTATATAACTACCTGGTGGCTAATGGCATTGCAAAAGAACGGCTATCCTATAAAGGTTATGGTAAAAGCAAACCCATCGATATCAACGACACGCCCGAAGGCCGCGCCAATAACCGCCGGACTGAATTCAGCGTTGTTTCGATGTGACCATGTCATTCACATCTTATGCCATTCCTGTCTTTAAAGTTGCGACTCAAATAAGTTGCGACTCAAAACACAAGGATGTTTGCCCAGTTTGAATAATGGGAACGTTTGTTATTGAAATGATAAGTAAGAGAGTAGCTTATCATCGTCATATTTGTTAAAGGGAAAGGCTGGATTACGGAATGGAAAACAAAGTCATTGTAGTTAGCCGGTTCATCGCAATAGATGAATTTGATTCCGAAATCAAATTTTCTTAATCTATACAAAATATCGGCTTTGTATTCCTTGAATCGAAAATTATCATTAAGCAATCCAAACGATGCTGAGAGCAGAAATTTAGTTTTTGAATACGAACACCCTAATCGTCGGTAGGAAACATAATGTTCTTCTATTGAATAAATACGGGGAAATCTATCCCCCGATTGGATAAATAACCCTGTTTCAGAATTCAAGAATTTCTTTTTCAGTGCTATATGAATAAAAAGGTTCGAAAAAGAAATACCGAATTTTCTATCTGCTGGGAGCCATGATGTGGCTTCAGAAGCCTTGTAGTCAGGTCTGTTTATTCCAATATAACTTAATCCGGCATTAATTTTATTATTGAATATTGCTATAGATGCGGAATAACGAAACCGGCAATCTTCTTCATTGACTTTATATATTGGCTCAGTTGTTGAATAAAGTGCTACCAAACTTAAAAAAGTTACTCCTACTCCTATTGAAGGTTTGATAAAGGTTGCATTCCTCCCTCTATTAATTTTATAAGTGCTGGTTATATCAATTTTGGTTGATAATGGCCTGAACAGATGACAGCCTGTTTCATAATCAAACATTCGTATATAACCTGTCATGCCATATCTTGACTGTTTGAAATGTGTTGAACCACATAAATCAGCATAAAAACCTTTGTTATAGCAAGTTATGCTTGAAAATGATACATTTAGTCTGGAAGAAGAATCAATATCTGTAGAAGCTGGATTAGCTGAGAATATGGAGACATAGCTATGCAATACATCCTGAGCAAATAACCTTGATGTAATGACCAAGAAAAATAACATCAATGAGTTCTTCATGTATCAAAACATATAAGGAAGCCCCGTTAAAAATAGTCATATTTTCAACCGGGCTTCCAAAATTACCAGGTAGGACAATCACATGAACTTGGATGCCAAGATTCCATAGTTAAAAATGGCGTGGATTTAGTATTACTACCAATTGTTAGATCGCATTTGACTTTTCCTTTATGGTATTGTAATCCTCTCATTGAAGAATAGAGAGTCTGATCAAACCTATAAATAAACAACTCATTGGTTTTTTGATATGTTTTGCAACTCTTACATCTTGGATCCAATGTGGCATAATATTCATTAAGTTTCATTGAAAAAGGTGATGCAGGCAATAGTGTATAGGTTCCACCAGATGCCAATGATTGAAATCCTCCATTATAATAACAACCAAATGTTCCATAGATGATATACTTATGTGAAAGTCCAAAACATGAAGTATTATATTTCAGTTTTAATTCAAAACCATATTGGTATGAATTTGAATTATTTGCAGTTGCTGTTATCAGATAAAAAGTATCTTTTACTGTCTGATCGCTTCTGTTAGTTTCATTGCAGTCCTCGTTGTCGAGGCCGGTTTCGAACCAAACATCTTGGTTCTCAGAAACTTTAATCACAGATTCATCAGTCCAACAACCTTCGGAGTCTTCATTATATAGATAATCATAAACAGCATACACCGTATCACCATCCAACTTTAAAACCCAATGTTCAACCTGAAATATGCTGTGTGAATTAAAAATGGTTCCTAGTACTTTGTCTTCCTCTGGTAAAAAGCTATCATCATAATTAACAGATTCACGTAATGAGGTATAGTTATATTCGCCCTCAATAACTCTCAATGATGAATCATTTAAGGTTCCAATGTCATTGAGAAATAAATTGTATTCAGCCAGCGAAGTAAAAACTAATCTTCCGTCAGAAGCATAAACGCTATCGATTAGTTCTTCATCTTTTAGAGTATAATTAAGAGGATTATTTGGTGCCAGCTCAGATAATGTATTTTTTTTACATGCCAAATTAAGGGTTAAGAGGATACCTGTCAGAGGCAGCAAAGCGAATAGCAGCCCTGAATGTTCGAAAGTGAATTTTGTTTTCATTTTCATAACTATTTTAGTGATATAATATGTGAATTGGAACGGTGATCTTTTAATCTTACTATTTCATGGTAATATACCATATTGCCCTTTCAAATATAATGAATATATATTGGCATTTGTAATATGTGATCATTTTTTTCTGAACTTAAGTAGATACAGATAAACAGGCTGTCTCTCAATTCTTTTCTTTCTGTCGCTCTGTAAACATTTCTTTTCGGGAAATTGTTAATTTTCCTACCTTTGTACCCTTAAAATTTTGCCGTGAATACCATGATAAACGTCACATTACCCGATAATTCCGTTAGGCAGTACCCCAAAGGCACCACATCGCTGGAAGTTGCATTAAGCATCAGCGAGGGGCTTGCCCGTAACGTGCTGGCCGCCAAAGTAAACGGTGAAGTGTGGGATGCCACCCGTCCGCTTACTTCCGATGCAAGGCTGCAACTGCTTACCTGGAATGATACGGAAGGAAAAGCAACCCTGTGGCATTCGTCGGCGCACCTCATGGCCGAAGCCATCGAACAGCTTTATCCGGGTGTGAAGTTCGGGATTGGGCCCGATATTGAAAACGGCTTTTACTACGACATGGATTTCGGCGAACGCCAGCTTACTCCCGAAGACCTGCCGGCCATCGAAGCCAAAATGCTGGAACTGGCGCGTGAAAAACAAACATTCAGGCGTCGCGAGGTGTCAAAAGCTGAAGCATTGGATTACTTCACCAAAAAGAATGACGAATATAAACTGGAATTGATCAATGACCTGGAAGATGGGCATATCACGTTCTATGAAACCGGGAGTTTCACTGATCTGTGCCGCGGCCCTCATTTGCCTGATACTTCTTCCATCAAGGCGGTGAAGTTGCTGAATATTGCCGGCGCTTACTGGCGCGGCGATGAAAAACGGAAGATGCTGACACGTGTTTACGGCATCACTTTCCCCAAGCAGAAAGAACTTGACGAGTACCTGGTGATGATCGAAGAGGCTAAAAAACGCGACCATCGTAAACTGGGGCGTGAGCTGGAGCTTTTCACGTTTTCGCAGAAGGTAGGGCAGGGGTTGCCGTTGTGGCTTCCCAAAGGCGCCATGTTGCGTGAACGCCTCGAACGTTTTCTGAAAAACGTTCAGCAGGAAGCAGGCTACCAGCCGGTAATTACACCGCATATCGGGAACGTTGAATTGTATAAGACTTCCGGACATTTTCAGAAATACGGGAAGGACTCCTTCCAGCCCATCAATACGCCCATCGAAGGCGAACAGTTCATGCTGAAGCCGATGAACTGTCCGCACCATTGCGAAATATATAACAGCAAGCCCAGGTCGTATAAAGATCTGCCCCTTCGTTTTGCTGAATTCGGAACGGTTTATCGCTATGAGCAAAGCGGTGAACTGCACGGCCTGACAAGGGTTCGCGGGTTCACGCAGGACGATGCCCACCTCTTCTGTCGTCCCGACCAGTTGCTGGATGAATTCAAGGGGGTGATCGACATCGTATTGCATATCTTCAGGGTCCTTGATTTCAAGGAATATATCGCCCAGGTTTCGCTCCGCGATCCCAACAACAAGGAAAAATATATCGGCACCGATGAGAACTGGGAGAAAGCCGAAAGCGCCATCATCGAAGCGGCGAAAGAAAAAGGGCTGAAAACCATTGTGGAGATCGGGGAGGCAGCGTTTTACGGGCCCAAGCTTGATTTTATGGTGAAAGACGCGCTCGGCCGCAAGTGGCAACTCGGCACCATCCAGGTGGACTACAATCTGCCGGAGCGTTTTGAACTGGAATACACGGGAAGCGACAACCAGAAGCACCGTCCGGTGATGATCCACCGTGCGCCTTTCGGCTCCATGGAGCGTTTCGTGGCTGTTTTGCTGGAGAATGGCGGCGGAAATTTCCCGCTTTGGCTCACTCCCGACCAGGTTACCATTCTTACGATAAGTGAGAAATATCTCGATTATGCAAATAAAGTTGCAGGAATCCTAAAAAAATCCGAAATTCGCGCCCTCGTTGATGAACGCAATGAAAAGACAGGCAAGAAGATACGGGATGCCGAATTATTGAAGGTTCCGTATATGCTGATCGTTGGCGAAAAAGAAGAACAAAACGGTACCGTATCGGTGCGCAAACATGGCCAGGGCGACTTGGGTACGATGAGCATCGATGAATTTATCGTTTTAATTAACCAGGAAATAAAACAAATGCTTGACTGAGAGATTAATCGTAAATGGATATAAAATTGTATAAATCAGATTTTTATCTAAGTTAAAATTCTGAACTCCGAATTTCCATTTACGATTAACCATAAACCAATATGAGTACAAACCAACAGAAAGGAGTAACCGTATAGCAACAATTGGTAACAACCCGATGGATCGGCGCTTTCCTCGTAAGCAAAAGGAGGAACTGCATCAGATCAACGAACGCATTAAAGCACCTGTTGTAAGGGTGGTGGGCGAAAACATAACACCGGGCATATACAACATCAAGGAAGCCCTGATGATAGCCGAAGGCCTCGAAATGGACCTTGTTGAAATCTCACCCACGGCAAACCCTCCGGTATGCAAGGTGATTGACTACAAGAAGTTTCTTTATGAACTGAAAAAGAAACAAAAAGAAATTAAGGCCAAGACCGCTAAAATTGTTGTTAAAGAAATCCGTCTCGGTCCGCAGACCGATGACCATGATTTTAACTTCAAGCTGAAACACGCCCAGAAATTTTTACAGGAAGGGTGTAAGGTTAAAGTTGAAGTTTTTTTCAGGGGAAGGTCCATCGTTTATAAAGAGCAGGGTGAAATCATCATGCTGAAATTTGCCCAGGAACTGATGGAGTACGGAAAACTTGAAAAACTCCCCATGCTGGAAGGAAAGCGGATGATTATGATCATTTCGCCGAAAAAGTAATCGGATGATAGTGAACGGGAAACGGTGATTTGTTTTCCAGAAAATAATGATTCCTGCCATCCCCGGAATTATCCAGGGTACAGTCATGACAAGCAGACAACGAACAACGAATCACGAACAACGAATAACTACTAAAAGAGAATTCCCTTAAATAATTAATAAACCCTAGTATCATGCCAAAAATGAAGAGTAAAGCCAGTGCCAAAAAAAGGTTCACCACAACCGGCACGGGCAAGCTGAAACGGAGACATGCTTACAAGAGCCACATCCTTACCAAGAAATCGACAAAACGCAAACGTAACCTCGGTTATGTGGCTATCGTTGACAAGGCCGATGTGAAAGCCGTAAAGGACATGCTCCAGTGCTAAACAAAACAAATGTTTAACCTTACTTTCAGCCCCGAAAGTTCTCTGTCGAAAGCAGAGACGCTGAAGTAAAAAAAATCGAAAAAAATGCCAAGATCAGTAAATGCAGTCGCCTCAAGAGCCCGCAGGAAGAAAGTCCTGAAAGCCGTTAAGGGCCAGTTTGGAAGGCGTAAAAATGTCTGGACGGTTGCCAAAAATGCATACGAAAAGGGCGGCCAGTATGCATACCGCGACAGGCGCACCAAAAAGCGCAATTTCCGCGCCCTGTGGATTACCCGTATCAATGCCGGCGTAAGGGAATACGGCATGTCGTATTCGGTATTCATGGGCAAACTTCATGAAAAGAACATTGAGCTCGACCGTAAGGTTCTTGCCGACCTGGCCATGAACAACCCCGAAGCCTTCAAAGCTATCGTGGAGCTTGTGAAATAGCCTGTTAGTTCTAAAATTAAAAAAGCCATCTGCTGACAGCGGATGGCTTTTTTAATTTATGATAATGCCTCGAAAGGTGTATATAAAGGACTATTTCTGTTTATTCATCTTTCTTCCTTGCACCTTCCCGTTTTTTGATCAGGTCGCCCATTTGTTCCGAAAGGAGAAACTTGGCCAGTATCTTCTTGTTTTCGTCGAGCAGGTACATGACTGGCGTGCTGTGAATGTCATAAATGTCATGGTAATTGCCTTTCAGGCTCAGGTATCCGTTTACGCTGATCCATGGCATGTTGTTGCTGCGGATGTATTCTTTCCACTTTACCATGGAAGTATCGCCGCTCACGCCATATATTTCAAGACCGTAGTCCTTGTGAAATTCTTCATAAAACTTAAGCACATTCGGCATTTCCTGTTTGCAATGCCCGCAGGTGCTTTCCCAGAAAAACAGAAGGGTATAGGGCGCTTTTACCGAATACAGGGAATGCGGAAGATTTAAGGTGTCGAGCAGAATCAGATCCGGGGCTTGTTTGCCAAGAAGAAGCGGTTCGAGCGTGCCGGCACGTTTTGTTACCCGGTCTTTCACTTCCGGGTAATACCATTCTATTTTCCCGGGTTCAAGATATTTTTTCACGATGTAAACAAACAGCGCATCGTGCCCCATGATCTCAGAAGTTTCGTATTTCACTGCCAGATACCATGCCAGGTACTTTTGTGTCTCTTTGTCGGCGGAAGCCAATGACAGAAGATGATCGATTGCTGTTTGCAGCGAATCAGCCGTCGGTACGACCAGGGATTGCAGATAGCGGTCGATGCGGGCAGTGAAAACGGGTGTATATATCAAACGAGGATCGCCGAACGTAAAATTATCGAAGAAGTGCTGTTTGTACACCGGGTACAGCCGGGTTGAATCAACTTTGCCATTCTGATCTTTCAGGAAAGGAGTTATGTCCGGTTCGTTATTGGCTTTTACAAATTTTACAGAAAGGAGGCCGGTGTATTTCGAGAACAGGTTGCTCATGTAAGCCTTGACCTCTTTATCGGTTTCTTCAATCTGTTTGTTGATTAAAACTGCCGAATCGCTGCCGGGCTTCAGGCTTTTTAGTTGCCTGTTCAGCGGTTCGATTTCTTTCTGCTTTTCGGCAAGGTATCGGATATACTCATTGAAAACTTTGTTTTCCTCCGAGCCTTTCACTTTCATTGTACCGGTGACATCGTTGGGATCGCAGTCCAACTCAAACTGCTGCGGGCCTGAAATGAAGAAATCGAAATAACGGCTTTTATTCTGACCGGCAACAATATACATCCCTTCTTTCAGCGGCTCATCTCCTTCAAAGATATATGTGCCCTGTTTGCCGACAAAAGCGGTATCGTCGAGGTATTGCTTGTCGCCGAAATAGTGGGCCATAAGCAGCACTGTATCGGTGCTGTTATGCAGTTTCACGATGATCCTGTATCCTTTGGGCGCAGCGTGTATAATGCCGGCAGTGAGAAGCAGAATTGTGAGGATGAGTATTCGCTTAGCATTCATGGGTTTATCTTCAGCAACGTTGTTCATTATCAATTAATAGACCAGAATGTCTTTTGTTGCATTCAGGCCGAACCATTGTTTGTCAACAGAAATGATATCGACCTGCAGTTGCAGTTTCCCTTTAACCGAAGGAACAGCTACGAGCATATCCTGGGTAAGGGAATGGACGATATCAGATTCTACCGGTGTCTGGATGTTGGTCCAGTTGAGTACATCCCCGTCTTTTTTCCAGAAGTAGGAGAGGAATATTTTATTTTTCGAACCGGTATGCAGGATATCGGTTCCTGTGTTTGTAATGTGGACTTTCATCCAGACGGTATCCAGTGAATTGTAATAATTCCTTGTTTCGATCGCGATACGGAAGTTTCTGGCCATATACTCCAGGTCGTCGTTGGGCGACTGATCGTTCATGGTGCGGTACAGCCCGGGGTCCAGGTGAAAGTACCGGCTGTTTAACCAGGACTTGTCCTTGATTTCCCAGCGACGGAACAGGAAATCGTTGGCGCCCATTTTCCGGATATTGTCTTGGAACTCCAGGTCATCGAAAGGTGCAATAGTCACGCTATAATTGTTTCCGCGTATAGAGCTGAGTATCAGTGTTTCGAGCGGATATGACCAATTGAACTGGGTATAGCCGCGGTCGATATTTTGCGGGTAAACATAAAATTTACTGCCGCCCATTTGCCTGGCTGATGAAATAAGGCTTTCCATCTGCCTGGTGCGTTGAACAAAAATATGGCTGCCTTCGTAGATTATGAAGAGCCTGTATGCTATCAGGGCGCCGATCAGGAAAACAGAGATGTTTTTTATGCCAGGCCTCGGCTCTTTCGGGAAACTGTAAATCAGCGGAATGAAAACAATCGGAACCACGGGAAACATGACCTGTTCCATATACCGTGACTGGGATACGGCATAAGCCGAATTTACCAGGAACAGGTACGAAGCCAGGAATCCATATGTTAACAGCAAACGAAACCATTGCCGCTGTTTTAGCAGCGTTATGGTCACTACCAGAAGCGCTGCAATCACTTCCCAGTAATATTTTAAAAAGAACAGGGCCATGGTGTTATAATAGGCCGGATCAAGCAACTGGAGATAAGTCTTGTTTTCGGTAAAATTGAATTGCCAGGCCAGTTTGCCGGTTTCATATTCACACATGGTAAATCCCTTGTAGATGACAACACCCACGTAAACCAGGGCTACCAGGATATACAGGTAAAGCGGCTTCCTGCTTTCCCTTCTTTCAGGGATGTCGTAGAGCAATAGAAATACAAAAAGAATGAAAGCTACAGGATGGCTCAGGAGAAGCAGGATTTCAAGGATGATGAGAATTAAGGTGATGAAAGGCCTGTCGAGCTCGAGCCGCCAGAAGGCATAAAAGGTTATGAGCAACGGAACACCATAGTACAGCTCGAACATGGGAGTGAAGAAGCTGTACATAATTCCGACGGTTTGGGAAAGAATGATGAGCAACCCCGACCGGCGGTCGCGCATTCCGTAGTAAACGAAGATGAACAGGAAATAAAAGAACGCCACATGGCTCAGCGAGTAAAGCAGGAGCACATATTGCAGCGGGATGCCGGCCCATACGCCTGCCAGCGGGATGATCTGCGAAAAGGCCAGTACAATGCGCTGACATTCTATCCAGAAAGTCTTGTTATTGACAAACTGGCTGAAATAAAACCCGGAATCGGCGAAAATTCTTTCTTTGTATAGGTATGCGGCAAGCCAAAAGAGGATGATCCAGGCTACGTGCGGAACAATCCGGTTAACCGTCGCATGAGGATATTTCGGCCTTCGCAGGAAATTTCTGAAATGCCTTAACGACCGGTAGGTTTCAAACTCAACTGAACTGCTTTTTGATGCCAAGTTCTTAAAAGGTAATGGGTTACTTTATAATCAGTGAAATTTCTTCTCGCCTGCCTTTATTTTTGTTTCCAGGTTGTTCTTATCGGGCGGAACAGGGCAGGAGTACTTATGATTGTAAGCGCAATACGGGTTATAAGCGCGGTTAAAATCAATGATCAACGTGTCTCCTTCCGGGATGCGGGCATCTATAAAACGGCCTCCGCCGTATGTTGCTCTTCCGTTGGTCCTGTCGTTAAACGGGATGAAAAGGTAATCGGCATAGCCGGGTTTTTTCGAAAGCTCAACATTCTGATAAACTTCAAGTACCCAGGGCTCCCCTTTAAGTGTAAAAGAAGCTTCGCCAAAAAGCCGGTATTCAGGCAGGCGATCCGTCGTCGTTTTCATGCTGAACGTTATAGGATCATCGAAACGTTTCAGGATAGCTTTAACCTGATATTCCGGACTTCCTCCGAAATAATTCAGCCCCCGGAATCCGGCTTTTGCATCCGCAGGCAAAGGCGATTTCTCTGCCGTGCGCATTTCTTCATCCTTTTGCTTCCTTTCCCCGTCCAGCTCTTTGATATAAGCAGTCC
Source organism: Bacteroidales bacterium (assembly GCA_035403165.1). Taxonomy (GTDB): domain Bacteria; phylum Bacteroidota; class Bacteroidia; order Bacteroidales; family UBA4417; genus UBA4417. Next base: position 21,294 of record DAONEP010000022.1, read on the forward strand.
GCTGACTATGGCTCATTCCTGGTTGAGCATATAAACCAGGAGAAAAAATGGCTGATACAGCAAGGATGCAGAGGATATTTCGGAAGCCATTCAGCATAAGTACTGTAATTAGTGAAAGGGTTTAGCCAGCCGGCGTTATTAACGTTGCGAATTTATCAAAATTAACGCGATAAACAAACAGCCAATACCAGGAGGGGCAGATTGTACAAAGCGGTAGTTTATTTATACATCGGGGGAATTTTTCTGGCATTTTCCTGATAACCAGATATGAACCAAGGATGACCCCGCTTTTCCCCGGATTGCCGGACCTGCCGGTTCTGTCCGGACTAATCATCAGGGCAGGCAGGTTTTCGGATAATTCATTCTTTTACTGATGTTCCGGCCTCAGCAAATCGTTGATTGTTTTTACCGGGTTAAAGGTACTGACGGGCACTTCGACGAATACGGTAATCCAGTCCGACATGGCGCCATTCCATAAACCCGGCAGTTCCTGTGCTTTCAGCGATTTGCCGTCTTTCGACTTTATGGAAATAAAGCCGGTAGATGGATTCACGTAGTTGCGAAGGTCAAAATTGCGTTCTTTATAGTCGCGGACGCCGCAGACGAGATCTACGGGGTTAAAATGTGTGGATTGGTTCAGTATGGCTTTCTGTTTTTCGTCATTGAGGTCGATTTGCGAAGATTCAACGATTTGAAGGGAAATTTCGCCATTCGCTTCTTTCACCCAGAAAGGACCGCCGCCGGGTTCGCCCTCGTTTTTCACCATGCCGCAAATACGGATCGGGCGGTTCAGTTTCCGGTGCAGATACTCAACCTTGTCTTCCTTGCGCCATGCTGAAAAATCGGGATCAATGGCGAAACCTAGTTTTGTTTTGATGAACCTCAGGATGGTGCGGATGTCTTCATCGTCGGGCTTGTCTTCGAGTATTTCGATGAATTCGAAAATAGAATCCTGGAGGTTGAAGAGATATCCGCCCAATACTTTTTTGTAAAGGAATGTGTCCTCTTTTGGATGATTGGGAACAACATTATCAATGTTTTTGATGAAAACGATCTCGCTTTCGCGATCGTTCAGGTTTTCGATCAAAGCCCCGTGTCCGCCGGGCCTGAAGACGAGTTTTCCGTTAGCGTCGCGGAAAGGCTTGTTGTTAAGATCGACGGCAATGGTGTCGGTCGAAGTTTTCTGAAGAGAGAAAGTCAGTTCATAGGTTACATCGTAAAGCTCTTCATATTTTTCCTTTACCCGGTTAATTTCGTCCAGGAACCGGTCGGCATGTTCCGGCGAAACGGTGAAGTGGATACCGGCGCGTTTTTCCTTATCCTTGCAATAATTGGCGCCTTCAACAAGGTGTTCTTCAATGGCCATACGCGGTTCATCCGGGTAATTATGGAACAGCAGGACGCCCTTCGGCAGATTGGCATAACCAAGACCTTTTTCAGTCAACAGGTAATCGATAATCGGTTTGTAATCGTTCCGGGCAAGGCAGTCGTCCAGGTCAAAGTCATCCTTGCGCATCGCTTTTGACAGGGCTTTGGCAAATGCAAATTCTTTGATGTGGTCGAAAAATTGTTTTACAGGCAGTAATTGGTTATCGTTTAATAGTCCGGTGATGTCTTTCTCAGTCCCGTTGTATGTTTCGGAAAACTCAAACAAGTGTTTGAACATACGGCTGGCGGCGCCGGATGCGGGAACAAACTTCAGGATTTCGTATTTTTTTGAATTGGAATCATAGAAATAGGAGAGTTTTTTGGCCTCTTTTGCGTTGAAAGCCTTTATGCCGTCGCCGACAATGGCGGGGCGGTCGAGGTTGATGTATGGGAATCCTTTGACGAAATTATTGATCTGCAACTCGGCGGTTTTAGGATCAATGCCGTGCGACTGTAACTGCTTTAGGTCGTCTTTGGTGAACATATTTTTCACTTCCTTGGTTTGAAACACAAATATAGTCGATTATCGGCTATGAAAGTTTCCAATTGGCAGCAGGGATCTTAATCCGGAGGAAATTTTCCGAAAATGAAATCAATAGTTTGCTCATTTCAAAAAAATAGTATCTTTGCACCCGCTTTGCCCAGGTGGTGAAATTGGTAGACACGCCAGCTTGAGGGGCTGGTGTCCTTAAGGACGTGCAAGTTCGAGTCTTGTCCTGGGCACAAAGAGTTCTTTAAAATATAGTGTTCCGGCATGAGGGGCTGGTGTCCGCCTGAGGCGGATGTGCAAGTTCGAGTCTTGTCCTGGGCACAAAAACAAAATCCATCCGCCCGGATGGTGAAATTGGTAGACACGCTGGTTTCAGGGACCAGTGGCCTTACGGCTGTG
>DAONEP010000022.1:23710-33698 GCA_035403165.1 Bacteroidales bacterium
GATGGTGAAATTGGTAGACACGCTGGTTTCAGGGACCAGTGGCCTTACGGCTGTGCAGGTTCGAGTCCTGTTCCGGGCACAAAAAAAGCACCGTTTTGCGGTGCTTTTTTTGTGCAGGCCTTTCGCTTGCCGGTTCTATCAAATATTTTGTAATCTGTATACAAGATTAGGGGACCCAGCCCCCCGTAATTTGTCATCATAATAGTATGGACCCTCAGGCTGATAAATCATATCCTTTTAATCCATATCCGTTAGCTGTCAATTTGATTTTGTAAAAGTTGGGGCAGTGAAGTATTCCGGTGGATGACATAAGCGTAAATAATCGGTCTGTAATTATCTTCCTGCAAAAAGGCCCCTCAATCCATGTATAACAATGCATCCGAAACATTGGGCTTTAATCCGTGTCTTAAATAATTCATTTGTGTTTAATTCGGATATGTTGTAATTTTAAATATTCTGTTTCCGGTTAATAAGGCTTCCATTTGTGTAAATAATACAATACTGCTTGTTAACTGGTATTCTCCCTTTTGCAGCTTTCGGGAATCCTTATATGGACCGGGTATAAACCCATTAATCCCGGAACCCCATGAAAAAGTTTTTACTCCTTATAGTAGTCTGTACCGGAATGCTGAAACTTTCCGATGCAAAAGAAGTTGACACTGAAACGGCCCGGCTTGTTGCAAAAAACCTTTATCAACAGGTTGTGAAGGAGCAAGGTGGCATTTATCTGGAACTTGCCGGCACAAGCGTTTATAAATTCAATACACATTTGAATACTCCCGACTCGGTTCCTTTGTTTTATGTTTTTAATGAAGTGAATCATCATGGCTTTGTCATCGTGTCGGGTGATGATAATGCAATCCCTGTTTTGGGCTACTCTGCCTCCGGGAGCTTTGATGAATCAAAACTGCCGCCAAACTTCAGGAAATGGCTCGAAGGTTACAAAAACCAGCTCAGGGAAATCATAACAAAAAAGATGGATGCAACTGGGGAGATCCGATCCGAGTGGCAGCGGCTAAAAACCGGTCAGCCTCTGAATGAGAACCGGAATATTACCGCCGTCACTCCCCTGCTGACGACAACGTGGGACCAAAGCCCTTACTATAATGATCTTTGTCCTTATGATGATACCTATAATGCACTGACGGTTACTGGTTGCCCGGCTACGGCCATGGCCAGATCATGAAATATTGGAATTACCCGGCACAGGGAACAGGTTTCCATTCCTATAATCATCCTACTTACGGCACTTTATCGGCAAATTTCGCTGCAACCACTTACGATTGGGGCGCCATGCCGAACAGCCTGACGGGGCCCAATCTGGCGATAGCCACGCTCATGTATCATTGCGGGGTAGCCGTTGAGATGGATTACGGCGTTGATGGCAGCGGGTCCTACGTCATCATTGCGGCTTCACCAACCCCGGAACAATGTTGTGAATATGCCTACAAAACATATTTCGGATACGACCCGTCGACCTTGCAGGGGCTGAAGAGGGCAAATTATTCGGATAATGAATGGAAGCAATTGATAAAGAATGATCTGGACCAGGGACGGCCGGTTCAATATGCCGGGTTCGGAGCCGGGGGACATACTTTCGTTTGCGACGGATATGACGTAAACGGTTATTTCCATATAAACTGGGGCTGGAGCGGTATAGCCGACGGTTATTTCCTGCTCGATGCATTGAATCCCGGCGCCGGTATGGGAACCTATAACAGCGGTCAGCAGGCCGTTATTGGAATCAAACCCCTTACAGGCGGCACAACATACAATATCTCCTTGTATGACAATGTTATAGCGAGTCCAAATCCGGTTGGATACAACCAGAGCTTTACCATACATACGGATATTGCTAATTATAGCACCAGTACATTTGAAGGAGATTTTTGTGCTGCCGTTTTCGATGAAAATGTAGACTTCGTTTCATTTGTCGAAATTCTGTCAGGATGTAGTTTGCCGGGGAATTCGCATTATACCAATGGCCTTGATTTTACCAGCTCCGGTTCATTGTCGCTGCTGCCGGGGGCCTATTATATCGGCATCTTTTTCAGGCCTGCCGGCGGAGACTGGATCATGGTTGACGATGGTTCATATTCCAACATGATCTCATTTGCCGTGAATAATTCGAACGATATCGAATTGTACCAGGAAATGGTCCTTAGTTGCGGCGACAATATCATTCAGGAACAGCCTTTTACCGTGACGCTTGATGTTGCGAATTACGGTACCGCCACTTTTAACGGGATGTTTGATGTTTCTTTGTACAACGCTGACAGCGTCGGAAGTTTCGCGGAAAATATCGCCACCTTAACCGGCGCCTCGCTGGAACCCGGCTATTTTTACGATGACCTGCAATTTTCTACCGACGGTGTGAGCGTTTCACCCGGGACATACCTCCTGGCCCTTACTCACAAAGAGGAGGGAGGAAACTGGCAACTGACAGGCTCAACCTATCACCCTAATCCGATCACGGTCATCGTTCAGGAGCCGGGTATAATTCCGGATAGTTATGAAAATAACGATTCCCTGGCTGCCGCTTATGCTTTGACCCTGAATGCATACCATGTGTTGCATATAACGGCAACTACGACGGGGTCGAATATCCACAAAGGATCCGACCGTGATTATTATAAAATCGTGCTTCCTTCGGGATTTGATTATTCGGTCACGGCCAGGGCTCAGGATAGCTATAGCAGCAATAACGGCTATATTTATTCCTGTGACGTAGTATGGTTATATTTGGCAGGGAGCACATGGTCCGACGCTTTTGACGATGTGATGTCGGGGAGCATTAATGTGACAGACGGAGGAACCGTTTACTTCCAGGTGGTTCCCTATTTTGCAGGAGAAACGGGTTCCTATTTATTGGATATTGACATCAGCAAATCGGCAGGCGGAGGGATAAAAGAAGCTGCCTCGTCCGGATTTTTGTCCGTTTTTCCGAATCCTGCCGACGATGTCCTGTACATTAGAACAGAAAAGGATATAAATATCAGTAATCTGAAAATCTTTGATGCCCTCGGACGGCTGGTTGCGGAGGTGAATAATCCGGCAGGCCAGAATCATTGCATTGCTGTCCCGGTCAGTAATCTGGCAACCGGTGCTTATGTGTTGCTGTTACAGACAGATGGATCAGTCTGGCAGCAGAAATTTGTAAAAACAGCTCCGTGATTCCGAACCGTTGGCTGAGGTAAAGGATGATATGAAAACCGGAGTTCAGGGTAGTCGCTGACCCGGGTGTACACATATGAAGAGATGGTTTTTGATACAAAGCAGTAATATTCAAGGAACTCTGTTTTCAGGAAATATGGGAATAACCGTTCTGGCGGGTGCTGAATCCTTCTGATTATCAATCCGGAGCTCTGTATATACAGATTCCGAAAGGATAGTGAGGATAGTGTTGTAAAAAATTCTGATTAAAAATTCATTATTTACACTATTAAAATATAAAAAGTGTATTTTTGCCTCCCCGATGAATATCGAAATGGCTGATAATATCAGATTGAGAAAGGGCTCTGGTCTGAGCTATTAAAATGAAATCAAACGAAATACATCAATGACAGGAAACAGAAAAGCCAAATATGCCGAAAAGGCACTGGAAACATTCAAGCAGGATGGACTCCGACTGTCGCTGGACGAAATTTCCGAAAAAATCGGGGTTACCAAAAAAACGCTTTACAACCATTTTGACTCGAAAGAGGAGTTGCTGAGCGAATGCATTCACACTTTTGTTCTGGATTTAAAGCAGAGAATGAGCATCATGACCTCTGCTGATGTTAATGCCGTTGACGGGTTGAAATGCGGGGTTGATGAAATAGCCGGTTTTTTCAGGACGCTGAGTCCGGTATTTCTTTCCGATATAAAAAAGATGTACCCTGAGATCGCCAACACTGAGCATACTACCGGCTTTGCATTTTTTCTTGAAGGGGTTAAACTGAATCTGTTGAAAGGCATTGAAGAACAACTCTTCAGGAATGACCTCAATGTTGAATTGATAAGCCAGTATTTTACCTTTTCGCTGGTCAGCTTTTTTATAAGCCGGGTAGCGAACAGTTCGGCTTTTCTGGCGGGAGATTATTTCAACAGTATCCTTGATTACCACCTGCAGGCGATAGTAACCGAACAGGGGCGGAAACTTCTGAATTCGACAAGTCGTTAATAGGATCTTAATTCTTTAAATGTATATGGGAAACAGAAAGAAACTAATGTTGTGCTTCCTGTTGTTTGCCTGCTCGAACCTTATGGGACAAAAGGCATACAACCTCCAAAGCTGCATCAGGTATGCCCTGGAAAACAACAACAACATCCGCAAGACGCACCTGGATGTTGAAAAGAGCGCCCAGGCGCGCCGCGAAGTGACGGGCGCCCTGCTTCCCCAAATCAGCGGATCGGGAAGCCTGAACGACAACTTCCAGAAGGCAAAGTTTATCATGCCGAATTTTATGAAGGAATTCCTCCCGCCGAGTATGCTGGACCCCAATGCATCGGATTACATGACCATCGAAATGGGCTTAAATTATTCCACTGCCATAGGCGCCGGCCTGAACCAGCAAATTCTGAATTTCTCACTTTTTAATGCCCTGGATATTGCCAAAACGGCTGAAAGCTTATCTGCACTGGCTGTTGACGCCAAAGAGGAAGATGTAATCGCGCAGACCGCTAATCTGTTCTATGCCGTGCAGGTAACCGGTTATGCCGTGGAGATGTTTGGCAGGAGTATCAATATTATCGACTCAATGCTGACAACCATGGAGGTGAGTTATGCGAACGGGCTTGTTAAAAAGGTTGACCTTGACAGGCTCAAAGTAACCAAAACCAACCTGATGACGCAGAGAACCGCGATGCAGAGCGCCATCGGGGTTCAGAAGAACCTGCTCAAACTTCAGATGGGACTGGATGTGAACAAGCCCGTCGAAATTGAGAAAATTAACCTTGAAATATTTGAGAACCAGTTGAAATCTCCCTACGAGCAGGCTTTTTCACTCAACAGCCAAACCGCCTATAAAATTCTGGAGAAGCAGGCTGGTTTAACGCAGCTAAAGCGAAAATCTGCCGTTTATGAATCATATCCCGTTCTGACGGCCATGGCCAGCTATAATTATAATGGTGTGTCGAATAAATTTTTCACCGGTGAAACCACATACTGGTATCCCACTTCAATGGTCGGCTTGTCGCTTCGGGTGCCCATTTTCGGAGGTCTTTCGCGGAGCGCAAAGATAAAACAGGCCGATATCGAGATACAAAAAGTTGGTGAAGATGTTGTTTCGCTTGGTCAGACGCTTAACATGGCCTTCAACAATGCCCTGCTCAAACTGGAAGATAATCGCAGGACCATACAGGTTCAGCGCGATAATATGGCGCTGGCCGAAGATGTGTATCGCATCTCCGAAAGTAATTTCTCGCAGGGATTGGCATCAATGACCGATGTGCTCAACGCCAGCAATTCGCTCATCCAGTCGCAGATGAATTATGCCGATGCCCTTGGCAATTTCATGAAATCGTGGATTGAACTGCAAAAATCCAACGGGACGATCCGTTCGTTGGTGGAGTAACCGAAGGCGCTCCGGATAATAGAAAAGAAGCAAAATAATTCATTAATCAAGCTGGAACTGAATCCCCGATAGCAAAAGGATTCTGTCAGCAATAATACCCCAACAATATGAAAAGGTTTATTTCCATCATTTCAGTAGTTGCAGTAATCGCAGGTATTGCAATGATCCTGGTGCTGAATAAGAAATCCACCAGTGAAAAGACCAGCCTGGCTTCCCAGGTATCCACGGCTGTTCCGGTTAAGGCGGACGTTGTCAGGGATGAAGCTTTTAACCAGAGTTTCACATCCAACGGGTCCCTGGAGCCGGAAAGGGAGCTTTCGTTTGTTTCGGATGTGGCAGGGCGTGTGTTGAATGTTTATGCCGATGAAGGAACTGTAATCTCGGGCGGACAGGTTCTGGTACAGGTTGATGATGAAATGCTCAGGGCCGATTTTATGGCCAGCGAGGCCAGTTACAATGCCTTGAAATCCGACCTGGAACGTTTTACCAATGCCAATAAGCAAGGCGGCGTCACCGATCAGCAGCTTGAAACCATACGCACGCAGTGTATAGCAGCCGAAAGCCGTTATATCAGCAGCAAGCGTCGTCTTTCCGACGCCAGGATCAAAGCCCCGATCAGGGGAATCATCAACAAGCGGTATGTGGAGGTGGGTACATTCCTGAATCCCGGCGCTCGCCTGTTCGATATTATCGACGATTCAAAACTGCATGTGTGGTGCAACGTTACCGAACGCCAGGTGCTATTGATAAAAAAGGGACAGAAGGTAAGAATCCTGTGCAGCACTTTTCCTGAAGATTCTTTTTCGGGAACCATTACATTCATCGGGGAAAAGGCAGACAGGGCGCTCAGCTATCCGGTAGAAATCACCCTCAACCGGGAAGGGAAGAGTTTGCTGAAAGCCGGTATGTATGTCACGGCCTGTTTCGATATGCAATCGGAAAAGCAGGGTATTGTGATCCCGAGAAGCGCCATAACCGGCAGCGTGAAAAACGCCAGGGTCTATGTTGTGGAAAACGGAACTGCCACAGGACGCGATGTTGTTGTGGGAATGATGATGGATAAAGATGTTGAAATCCTGAAAGGTTTACAGGCTGGCGACAGCATCGTAGTAGCCGGTTTGATCAATGTGTCGGATGGCGCTAAAGTCCGGAATATTAAGTAACAGTTCAAACCAGGAACCGGAGAATCAAATGCGCAGGCCTTAAAACCCGGCGTTCAGACTTCCTCAAAAGAAAGAAAAATGAAAATTACAGAAATATCCATCAAGCGTCCAATATATGTAATTGTACTCTTCTCGGTGCTCACCATCCTCGGCTATCTGGGATACAGAAGCCTGAGCGCCGAACTGATGCCGAAGTTCACGCCCCCGATGATTAACGTTCAGATTATTTATCCGGGCGCTTCTCCATCGGAAGTTGAGAATTCGCTGACGCGTAAAGTGGAAGATGCGCTTTCGGGCATGCCGGGGATCGACAGGATTCAATCCTATTCATATGAAGGCATGTCGATGCTTATCGTTTCATTTACCTATGGAACCGACATCGATAAATCCATTACGGATGCCCAGAACCTCATCAGTTCGAAAATGTCGCAACTCCCGCGCGAAATTTTAACGCCTATCATCAATAAACTAACGGTCGACGACAAAGCCATCATCACCTTATCGGCCACTTCCAAACTTGAAGCCACGCAGTTTTACGACCTGATGGATAAGCGCATCATCCCCGAACTGTCGGGGATCAGGGGAACCGCGAAGATTACCATGGCCGGCGGTCAGCAGCGTGAGATTCAGGTCAATCTGGATGCACAGCGTATGCGGGCATACGGTGTTTCACCGGCCCAGGTGCAGGGCGTTATCCGTGCAGCCAACCTCGATTTTCCGACTGGGAGTATCCGCAACGAAGAAACTAATACCGCCGTCCGGCTCTCGGGGAAATTTAAAAGCGTGGAGGAAATCCGCAACCTGGTGGTTTTTACAACCCCTTCCGGTTCACAAATTCGTCTGCAGGACATTGCCGAGATCACCGACGCCGTAAAGGATCCGAAAAACCTGGCCCGGGTGAACGGCGAAGAAGCCATCCTTGTGAATATTCTGAAACAGGGAGATGCCAACGCTGTGCAGGTGAGCGACCAGGTTAGGAAGAAAATTGTTGAACTGGAAGATGAATATAGTGCTCAGGGATTATCCATCGATATCGCCCAGGATTCCACCACTTTTACGAGGGAGTCGATTTCGTCGGTATTGAACGACTTGTTGCTGGCGGTGTTGCTGGTCTCTGTGGTCATGCTTCTCTTCCTGCATAACTTCCGCAATGCCCTTATGGTGATGGTCGTGGTACCGGTATCGCTGGTGGCGACCTTTATCGGGATGAACCTGCTCAATTTTTCGCTTAACCTGATGTCGCTTCTCGGCCTTTCCCTTGTGATTGGCGTGCTGGTCGACGATGCCATTGTGGTCATCGAGAACGTTTACCGGCACATGGAAATGGGCAAAAACCGGGTAAGGGCATCCTGGGATGCCATTAAAGAAATCGGCTTTACAGTGCTTTCCATAACCATAGTCATCGTAATCGTTTTCCTTCCCATTGCACTCACCAATACGCTGGTTTCCGACATTTTGCGGCAATTCTGTCTGGTGATTGTCATATCCACGCTGCTGAGCCTTCTGGCTGCATTGACACTGGTACCCTTGCTGACATCGCGGTTTGGGACGATCCACGTCCTGACGGGGAAAAACTTATTTCAGAAAATATTAATGGGCTTTGAAACAGGCGTTACTGCTTTCAGCAACTGGATTATGAAGCTGATGCACTGGTCGCTTTCGCATAAACGCTGGGTGGGACTGATCATCCTGGCTATTACAGTGGCCGTTTTCTCCCTGTTCCCGTTGGGATTTATAGGATTTGAGTTCCTGCCCGACGTCGACAGGGGCGAATTCATCGTACAGATGGAAATGCCGAAGGATATTTCGCTCGAAGAATCCAATGCAATGGTCCGGAAGGCCGAAAACTGGTTCCGCACCCGTCCGGAAGTGAAGAGCGTTGTGACCATGGTCGGCCTTACCAGCGACAATACGCAAAGTTCGCAGGGGCTGCCTTACGTTGCCGAACTGAATGTAAAACTGGTGCCCCGCGATCAGCGCAACGAGGATACAAAACTTTACATAACAAAAATCAAAGCGCCATTGACTGATTATCTGGTGGATGCCAGGGTTAAAATATTCAGCGTAAGCCTGACCGGAACAGCGGCCAAGGCAGCCGTGGAATACGTGATCACCGGCACCAATTCCGATTCGGTGATGGTTTTTGCTGAGAAAGCATTGCAAGTGATGCGTTCCATCCCGGGTACAATGCAACAGGAGCTGTCGGTTGAAAGCGGCACTCCGGAAATCAACGTGGCGGTAGACCGCGATAAGATGTCGGCTCTCGGCCTGACGCTCGACAACGTCGGCTTTACCATGCAGATGACTTACCAGGGGAATAATACGCTGAAATATACCGAGGGTAACTACGAATACGATATCAACATCAGGGCCGACAAAGCATACCGCCGGCAGGTTGAAGATGTTGAGGACCTTACATTTACCAATTCAAGGGGCGAAACAGTGCGGCTTTCGCAGTTTGCCGATATCAAACTCGGTACCGGTCCCAACAGGCTTGAAAGGTACAATCGCAACAGCTCCGTAACCATCCGTTCGCAGGTTCTTGGGGTCTCAGCCGGCGCCGTATCAAAGGAATTTACCAACAGGCTGAGTAAAATGGATATGCCCCGGGGGGTAAAGCTTGTCGTTACAGGAGATATGAAGAACATGGGCGAATCGATGGGGGTGCTTACCGGCGCGTTACTGCTGTCGCTGCTATTGGTATACCTGGCTATGGTGGTGCTTTATAACAACTGGACCGATCCGTTCGTGGTCATGTTTTCCATTCCCCTTTCGGTCATCGGGGCAATCCTGGCCCTGGCGCTGACCAATACCGCTCTAAGTATTTACGGCATGCTCGGACTGGTGATGCTTATCGGGCTGGTGGCGAAGAATGCCATCCTGCTGGTCGACTTTGCCAACGATGCCATTGGTGAGGGGAAATCTATCAACGATGCCCTGACGCAGGCGGTCAGGATTCGTACCCGTCCCATCCTGATGACTTCGCTTTCCGTTATTATCGGAATGCTGCCGGTAGCGCTTTCAAGGGGAGCAGGAGCTGAGTTGAGGAATGGCCTGGCATGGGTGATCATAGGCGGGATGCTTGTGTCGACCTTCCTGACGTTGGTTGTGGTTCCGGTGATGTATAAGATCATGCATTCTTTACGGCGGAGTGTGAAAGACAGACCTGATATTGAAAAGCTGATGCGGGAAGAAGTTCGCTCTAATTGAGATTCAGCCCCTTCGGGGCTGTATAGGTACATGCATCTTATTATTGAGATTCAGCCCCTT
>DAONEP010000022.1:33798-48451 GCA_035403165.1 Bacteroidales bacterium
CTTCGGGGCTGTATAGGTACATGCATCTTATTATTGAGATTCAGCCCCTTCGGGGTTGTATAGGTACATGTATCTTATTGATATTCAGCCCCTTCGGGGTTGTATAGGTACATGTATCTTATTGAGATTTAGCCCCTTCGGGGCTGTATAGGTACATGCATCTTATTATTGAGATTTAGCCCCTTCGGGGCTGTATAGGTACATGCATCTTATTATTGAGATTCAGCCCCTTCGGGGCTGTATAGGTACATGTATCTTATTGAGATTTAGCCCCTTCGGGGCTACAAGGTACAGGCTTTTTGTGGATATTCAGCCCCTTCGGGGCTGCCCTGACCCTGGCAAACAAACCTTTCTGATCATCCCTGCCGGACTCGCCGGATTCCTGGTTCCGACCGGAATACCCGGCTTCCGTTTTCAGTGTAAAGCAAATCATGGCTCTGCAGGTGCTGGCATATGTCGTTCGCCTTTTATAAATAACGCCGTTTTACCGTTTCCGGCTTGCCTTCCTTGATCTTAAAAAATCAGGACAGCCGGGCATGATGAAAGAATAAAACTTTATCTTTACCCAAGCAGCGTATCAGGCGCCGGAAGAATAATTCCGATGCGGTTGCCTTGTTCATGGCAACGTTGACTGCTGCATACTGATCCGGACTGTATCATGGGAGAGTTACCTGAACTGATAATCGATTTAGCCCTTATTCTGAGTGTTGCCGCACTGGTTACGCTGATCTTTAAAAAATTAAAGCAGCCGGTGGTGCTGGGGTATATCATCGCCGGGCTCCTTGTCGGGCCCAATTTCAGGCTGTTCCCTACGGTCATCGAAATGGACAGCATCAAGACCTGGGCCGATATCGGCGTTATCTTCCTGCTGTTCGGCCTCGGCCTTGAGTTTAGTTTTAAGAAACTGTTAAAGGTAGGCGGGGTAGCGGTCATAACGGCGATCACCGAAGTATCGCTGACCATGCTCCTGGGTTACGCCGCCGGAAGGCTGCTGGGATGGAATTTCGTCAACAGTCTTTTCCTGGGCGGGATATTGGCCATAGCATCTACTACTATTATCGTCAGGGCGTTTGATGAACTGGGCGTGAAGAACCAAAAATTTGCCGGTATCGTGACCGGCGTGCTGGTTATCGAAGACCTGGTCGCTGTTTTGCTGATGGTACTGCTTTCAACCGTTGCCGTGAGCCAGACATTTGCCGGGGGCGAAATGATCAAAGCAGTGATGGAACTGGCTTTTTTTCTGGTACTGTGGTTCGTCTCCGGCATCTTCTTCATTCCTACATTCTTCAGGAAAACACGGTCGTTGCTGAACGAAGAAACGTTGCTGATCATCTCCCTGGCTTTTTGCTTTCTGATGGTGGTGCTGGCCACGTACGCCGGCTTTTCATCGGCGCTCGGCGCATTTGTCATGGGTTCCATCCTTGCCGAGACCACCAAAGCCGAGAAGATAGAACATCTTACCAAATCGGTTAAACTGCTTTTCGGGGCAATCTTTTTTGTCTCGGTCGGTATGATGATCGATCCGCACATGTTAATAAAACATGCTCTGCCGATTGTTGCGGCCACCCTTGTGCTGCTGTTGGGAAAACCGCTGTTTGTAACACTGGGAGCCATGTTGGCCGGGCAGCCCCTGAATATTGCAGTCAGGTCGGGAATGAGCCTTTCCCAGATCGGCGAGTTTTCGTTCATCATCGCTACCCTGGGTCTCAGCCTGAAGGTGACCGGCGAATTCCTTTATCCGGTAGCCGTGGCTGTATCGGTGCTTACCACTTTCACCACCCCTTACATGATCCGCTTTTCCGAATCTGTCAGCAAGGGCCTGGAATCCGTTTTGCCGGAGAAGTGGAAAAAGATTTTTGCCGCCTACAACGCAGAAGCGCAGCATATTACCGAAACCAGCGCCTGGAAAAAAGTGCTGAAATCAGATCTTGTGAATGTTGCCATTTTTTCCGTGGTCATCATAAGCCTGATTATCGTCAGCACACAATTCCTGGTTCCTTTCTTTTCGGCAAACGGCTGGAACAAAATCATAGCCGTAATAGTATCGCTGGCGTTACTGGCGCCTTTTCTCTGGGCGCTTGCCTTTCGCAGGACGGCACCCCGTTACTATGCGAGCGTTTGGCTGCAATCTTTTCACCGCAAGCCGTTGATCGTCCTTGAAGTGTCGAGGATAGTGCTGGCGGTTTTTTTTATAGGTTTTCTTTTCAACCAGTTGTACTCGCCGGTGGCGGCGCTGACAGGTGCCGCTGTTACCTGCGCGGTGTTGCTTCTTTTCTCGGGAAGGATCAAAGCGTTTTACGGAAAAATAGAATCCCGCTTCATCGAAAACTATAATGAGCGGGAATCGGGAAAGATGCAGCATGAGGAGATACTCACGCCATGGGATACTCATATTTCGAGGTTCGAACTGAATGCGCGGTTCCCGTTCTATGGGATAACGCTTTCGGAATTAAAACTGAGGGAGCGGTTCGGGGTAAACATCGTCGTGATAGGACGCGGCGATGATGTGATCAACGTCCCCACGCGCGACGAGCGCCTGTATCCTTCGGATGTGCTGTCGGTAATAGGCACCGACGACCAGTTGAACAGATTCGAGGCATTTCTTGAATTGTCATCGGGCTTTGCAAACCAGACCGACAAAAAGCAAAACGTATCACTGCATCATTTTATCGTAAGCAAAAATTCTCCGTTTGCCGGGAAAAGCATCCGGAAATCCGGCATCAGGGAACAGTCCCGCGGACTGGTAGTGGGGGTGGAGAGGAACGGGGAGCGTATCATCAATCCCGAATCGGATTTTGTTTTCGAAGCGGGGGATATCCTCTGGATCGTCGGCAATGAAATGCGAATCCAGGTGATCATGAAAGAAGCGGCGGCGCTGGCGGAAACGGCGCCGGTATAGAAACTTTAAAGTTTTTACGTAATGAGTTAACGTGATACCAAATGGATATGAAAACAAGCCGGAATATTCGTCACGGATCAGATAACGACGCAGGCTAGGGGGCGAGGGCGCCGAAACCGGAAACAACGACATTTTATCCCGCCAACACCCCGTCAAATCATTTCAGGAAAACACCAAATTCCGGCTTTAAGTGCATCAATATAACTATTTGCGACCCGGTTGTCCCAATTATCATTTAATACTCAAGAATATTTTCGAAGTCTTTTTCAGCAAGGGGACCAAACTACATGCTTAGGCATGAGAATATTTTTTACGGTATTTCTTCACTATTGCTGAATGAGGAATGCCTTTTCCTGATTCAATCTCCCCGATGGCATCCAAAATGCCCTGTTTTTGATTTTCCGGTAAGTTTTCCCATTCAGCGAGGTCTTTCTTGCCATTTATAAAGTTGGCAACTACTCTATACAATTCTTCCAGTCTGCTGTTATCAAGAGAATCCAGCATGCGTAACAACTGAAGCTTCATATCTGAGGTTGTCATCGTTTTATTTTTTACAATGTTACAAGATATATACAAAAGCAGGCTGTAAACAAACCTTTGAAAGATTGAGTGCAGCAACAACAAGGGATTATTCCGCTTCGCTGTTGCGTGCGATTTCCTGTCAGGAATACGGAAAGTACAAGCGTGTTACTACCATCTTATACATCTGAAACCCTTATTGGCTATACTGCATCTGGCGTTATGATTCTATTCTTTACCAGTTCATAAAATTCATTCTTATTGGATATCATTGCCGGATGTTTCCCTTTTTCAAACATATGAATTTCAAGTTTATCGTTTTTTATTTTCAATGCTTCATATATTTTATCCAACGAATCACAATATTCATCTTGTTTACTTCCCGTCAGTAAAGATGGAACTGTTAGTTCTGCAAATGACTTATGAAAAAATGATTCGCCTCGTTTAGAAAAACTGATCAGCATCTCTGTATCCAGGTCCACTATTTTTTTCCAATCAAAACCATGATTCAAAAACCAGAACATTTTTGCAAATATGTTCTTCTTTCCCTTTTCTCTGTCGCTTTCCAATGAGTCAATATAAGAATTCAAAGGATATTCCCCTTCAAAACTATCTGCGATTAAATATTTTATTCTTTCCGGATGCTCTAAACTTAAATTAATTGCGACTAAGGCGCCTCCGCTGGTCCCAATCACTGAAACTTTATCGAGCCTTAGAAAATCCAATAACTGATAGCACACTCTTGCGTTATAATACCAAAAATCAACCTCAAATTTTTCAACTCTGTCCGATTTTCCATGCCCCGGGAAATCAATCAGAATCACTTTGAAATCTTTAGAGTACTTGCCGGTTACGGATTTAAACATCTTTGAAGAAGCCGTATTTCCTGCTAATAATAATAACGGCTCCCCTGATCCGATCTGTTTATAATAGACTTTCTTGTCTTCAAATGTAAAAAATGCCATATGCCTTCTTTTTTAGGTACCCCATAACGGTGATGGTGTGAAACATGGCCGATTGCGTGGTTGCGAACCTATCACCCGTTACGAACCTTGACGGCGGGAACTGAGCTTGCAAATCGCACCGAAACCGCTATGTTTTATGACTGCTTTATCGGGCGCAGTGTTTTTTTCTTTTCTTATCATCATCACGGTTTCAATACCAGCAGGGTTTCTTCCGGCATCTTTAAAGTCTGCAAATCCATTGCTTTCATAAATTTTCCTGGCATTTTTTCCTATATTCACTTTCCCTGAAAAAGTCTGAACGTAGATATCTCCATTGCTTTCCAATTCCTCAATTGCCTTTTTTACTAACTTTTCTCCATAATTATTCCCGCGGTGTTTCTTTGCTACTGCTAACCACATGATCTCATTATTTGCTCTGTCTATAGCAACAATTCCTGTCAAATTGCCTTTTTCATTCTCGAGACCAAATGCGTTCTTATTTAGTATACAATCTTTTATTCCATTTTGAAATTCTTTTGAATCTGTCATGGGTCCGAATAAAGGCTCAACTTCTTCGGCAAGTTCTATCCAGGCATCATAATCCTGCAAATCGAGTAACCTAATCATATTGTTTATTCCTTTTTAATTTATCAATTTCGGCCGGAACGCGGTTAAAAAAAACAGCGCCGGCCTCGTCAGGATGCGGTTCAGCCGGGAACAGCCGCCTGACTGCCGATGGACGGGATGCGTCGTTCATATGCTTTTTATCAGGTGCAGGCTTATTTATTCGTGATGGGTACCCAAAACTCTTCCTCGGAATCAGGATGTTCGCCTTTGTATTTTTCTCCCATAAGAGCGAAATAGGGCCTGTCGTCCATATCATATTCAGAACCAGGGAGCCAGATGCCATAAATATACTGAAGTGCCTTTTGTGCATCACTGGGTTTCCCCCGGTAGGGAAATACGGCGTACGAACCTTTTGGGAGGATCAGTTTGTCCATTTCTTCCGGGACTGAATCAAAGTTTTTTACAGCAATGGCAGCCCACTTCTCAAATTCCTTTGCCGGATCGAAATGGTTAAAAAAGTGAGTATCATTATAAATATCAACAGAATACAACTCATTTCCTGCCGGATTCTTAATTTCTCTGAGTCGTGGCGAAAAACTTCTCCATAGTTCGACGGTTTTGTTATCTGAAAATGACATGATCGCCTTTTTCCCGATTAACAGGGTTTCACTTAGCATCTCAATCCTTGGCTCCATAATGTGAATTTCCGGTTAAGTTATTTTTTTGCGTATAACGGTTTGCCGCTACCCGAAAGGCGGGACTTTTACCACAAAACTTGATTTGAAAAACTAATGTTTGTTTTTCCACAAAACTGTTTTTGGAACATGAAACCCCGCCTTTTGGGTAGGTGCTGTTAGCTGCTGCCCTGCTATCCGTCCGGATTCCGTCTTGTCGGGTTTTGCAATCAGTTTCAAAGAGGATTGTCATCATTGTTGTTTGCGTTTTTTTCACGAATATCTATTTCCATTACAATTTCCTCCATTGATATATTTGGATTGTCGGCTACAACCTCCATCAGTTTATCCATATCAATATTGCCTATTGATTCAAATTGCTTATTCAATTCTGCTTGTGCTTCTGGCTTGCTTATTTCACTAACAAACTGCTCATATGTTGGGGCATTGTTCGGATTGATTGCAACTATCAGTTCGTAATATTCCAAAAGTAATTCGTCTTTAATTTTCTCTGTGTTCTTTTCAAAATGTCTTTGAAGTTTGTCAAGGGCTTTAGATAAAGTTTCGTTGCTAAGTCCTTCGGCAATAGTTTCAATGTATTCTTCAAGTTCGTCAATCATCAGCTTAAGATATTTTTCTGCAACTACTCTATTAAAATTTGCTGTTGACTTAGATTTAATTAATGGGAGTATAAAGTTTTTTCTAAGAAACTCTAACCGCCTCCCAATACCCTCTAATTCATAGAAACTTATTGGGTCGTATTTTTTCAAACTTAAAATAGAATCATCAAGTTCGTTAAAACATTTGTCGTTTAAAGTTCCTGACTTCAAAGTCAGAGATGAAATATAATCCTTCGGTATCGGCAGAGCAATTTTGTCGTCATACTTCAGTTTGCAGGTGTCTTCAATTTTTGTGAGGTAATGCCAAACAATAAGCAAATTAGAGAGAACTGTATTTAGCTCATTCCTTCTTGCAATATCTGAGTCCTTTAGTTTACCTCTAATTGCAAACCAATAAGTCAGAAACGAAGCTATGAAAGGAGCTGCAAGAGTTGCCGCTATTTTTAAACCTTCAATGAAGTCGTTGTGCGATGCTCCTCCTGTCTGTGCAGCTTGTGTAAGTATGTATGTTGTGTCGGTCATTTTTTGCAGTTAGTTTCGGGTTTGCTGTGTCGCCATAGGGTTGCAGCTAACTAAATATATCCACACAAACTTACCACTTTTCATGGATTCTTTCACGGCCGGGACACGATTAAAACGATGCCGGTCACGCCGGAATGCGTTCCAACAGGGAACCGAGGACGAAGGACGGGCTCAGCGTAAGCTAATAAACGCCGGGTAGCATGTGCCGCTCATATTCCTGTTTATTAGCTGCCGGGTATTATATCTTTTTTGTCCTTTCAATTACTTTATTGACTCTATCCAGGTCGTTAATGAAATTTATCAAAACCGGATCAATCCACTTTAATAAATTAATAATGGAATTATAAGCATCAATAGTCTGAGAAAAATCGATTTTGTTGTTGACAAAACAAACAGGTTCATTGTGATTAATCCTATTCCTAAAACATCTGACTTTTTCGAGCTCGTCGTTTACTTCTTTACGACCAAAACCAGATGGTAATGAACCAAATATCTTAATCGGTTTACCTTTTAAAAGTTTATAGTGATGAACTTCAAATAAATCAGTCCAGAAACCAAATGTTTGCTCGGCAATCACTTTACCACTCGTGATGGCAGTACCGGATTTTCGTAATCTTTTTTCAACCTTTAAAATTTCTCTTTTTAAAAAGTCATTCGTTATCCTTTGTCCAGTCTTTTTATGTGTATAAGAGAGAGAGGGATCGGACATAAATCCTCCTTTTTGATGGATGATCCAATCAGGATCGGTAAAATGAGCAGTCAAAATATCATTTATCCGATTTCTTAGAACAACTTCAAATACTCCTAGCAGAGGATGAAATGATTGTGTCATTCTTAAGTTGGCTTTGTAGAGTTTTACTGCACGTTTTGAGGAATTTCCAGTAGCCAATAAATATCTGTTTATTCTTGCTGTCGAAAAATAATATCGAAAGTCCTTAAATTTCATTTTTTTTATTGCTTCTTGAAACGAAAATAACTAATTTTGTTCCGTTATGCTTGGTCAAGCCTCTTATCTTCGGATAACGTAACCAAGTTTCAGAATAAAAACCTGTCTTCATCGGCAGGTTTTTATTTTTTTACCTTGCCGCAAAAAAAATTCCACACAAACTTACCGCTTTTCATGTATTCTTTCACGGCCGGGACACGATTAAAAACGATGCCGGCCACGCCGGAATGCGGTTCAACCAGGAACAGCCTCCTGACTGCCGATGGACGGGATGTGGCTTGCACGCCGTTTATATTTCTGTTTATCGGCAGCAGGTAATCGGATTGTTGCTAAGATGAATAAGCAAGCCGGCCGTTTCTTTAAATTCCGGAATCCGGAAATTTGAGTTACAAAAAGTCTCTCTAAGAGATCAGGGGAATTTGTAACCATACGAAAAGTCGAGACCAATAGGAAAGATCTTTATTTTTTTTCCTGTCTGCGGCTTTTCGAAAAAATAGGCAAGCCAAATCCGGCTCTGGACATTTTGATACGTATTGTCCCACCGGAACTGCACACCGGGCATAAGCGAAAGAATAGAAATGCCGGTGGGATCGTCGGCGGATTTGTGCCTTCTGGGCGAAATGAGATAAGAGTACTGAAGTCCGATTTCCGGACGCCATTTATTACTGAAAAAGCAGGCGCTGTAACCCGCATTCACTGCAAACGGGACGACCAGTTCTCCTTCATAAGCGGCAAGAATACTCGTAGTTAATGCATTGTGGTCGTCAATCCAATAGGTGTAATAAGGCCCGAACATTAAAGCCCCGCTAAGGACTACTCTTACACCTACCTCAGAATGCTGGGCTAAAGCTTTATGTTGCGGCAACAGCACTGCCGAAAGAAAAATTAGCGACATCAGAATCGGTCTGAAAGAACTCATGTGCTTTTGTTTAGAACTCGTTTTATTGATATTTCTTTTTCTGGTTTTTCTAAAGGTCTGTTTCCAGATATAGTTGCGCAGGATGCTTTTTTACGCAAAACGTTATCGTTCCTGCCTTATGCAGTGTTGCACGCCGCTCATATTCCTGTTTGTTAGTGTGCGTAATTTATTTTAGTCTGTATTTTAAATTAAAAATCAACATTGGGAACCATTTATCCATCGAACCACTGTACCCCATCCCTGGAATAAAGTTAGTATAACTGTATAAATCATAATATTTATCAGTCGGAAATGACAATTGAAAATCAACATTAGATTTTAATCTGTTTGTTATTTTAAATTCGTATCCTAGAGAGGTGCTAAATCCAAACAAATAAACCGTATGTTCAATATTGTCCGCAAACGAATATGGTCTCGGGTCAAACGGGGATAAATACAATGCTTTCTCATAAACAATAGAATTTGTTATAAATAATCCGAGATGAAAGAAATTTTGTTTATCAAAGTTGTTGCGTAGATTTAAAAATCCACCAATTTTAACGTATCCGCCAGATTGTTTTTCAATCGTGTAACCATCATATGTATCATTGTGGGGTGTTAAATTATAGCCAATCAAATCGTATTTATCATTGTAATTAAATGCGTATCCAATATCAACTATTGGTGTCAGAAACGGTTTATAATCAATCGAATAATTTAAATTAATCGTTGAAGTCGGTAATTGCAAAATATTCAATCCAATAAATTGATTTTCATCAACTTGTCCGTATGATTTTATTCCAGTCAGAATTATAAATATTATTAATGCTCTTTTTCTCATGGCTGCTGTCTTTATTTTTATGCCTGTCAACGTTCCGCGACTAGAAAAAGGCAGGGTTTACCTGCCACAAAACTCCCTTTGAAAAACCACACTATAAATATACACTTTTCTGCCTGCCGAAGCAAGAAACCCCTGCTTTTTGGTAGGCGCTGTTGAACTAAATCCCCGCTTACGCGGGATAGCTCATTCAAAAATACCCGATTCTTTCCTGTAATTAAGAATGATTCACCTCAAAAAAATCTTATCCGTTGAATGAAATCTCCTCAGGGAAACATTAAAAACAGGCTTTAATTATCTTGTCAGCCATTCGGTTAAATCGTTCAACTCAACCTTATTTTGCCACCTTACACTAACCTGTCGGATTAAAATACCGGAGGATTATTTATTCAAACTCGGTGCGGGAATAAATTGTGCCGGGGAACGTTACTTGATGGAGGAAATATTGTTGTGTATATGGTGAGTATGGCAATGCACAACCAATATGCGCGCGAGCCAAGGTAACAATGTTATCTGAAAGCTTCTCCGGCAATAAACGTGTCAAAAAACTCTTGAAACTTCACTATTTTGTGCTACTTAAATAGTGCGAAATGGACAAAGTCCGATTCATATTCTTTGCCGGTTGATTTTGCCCTGCATTTCATATATCCTACAACCGCCACAGAGTCGTTATCTGCTAAGAATCGTTTGGGCTCCAACACCAATATATCCTCCGCATTTTTCCCAATATTTACCCATTCCAAAAATCCGGCATGTCCCTTCTTTGTTCCACCTGCCGGATTATATGGATTTTCAGGTTCGCCCCATTCTGCATCTTCATGTAAGAGACTTAAAATGGTTTGTATGTTCCTTGCTGAAAAAGCCTGATAAAGCTGTTTTACTAATTCAATATTTTCTTTCATTTTGAAAATAATATTAATTAATAAATAATTCTGAAACCTGTACCTCTTTATTTCGATATTGACGGGGATTATCGTCGAAATTGTTGTGTCTTATAGCAAATTTCGGGCACCATTGAATGCAGGCATGACATAGTTCGCAATTATGCCTGAATATCGGGCCATTAGTTGTCAGTTCAATATTGTTACGCGGACAAATTTTTGCACAGGTTCCGCATTGAGTACAATCGCTGTTAATCGTAAACTGGGCATCCATGGTTTTAAATGCGTTTATTCCCATTTTGTGAAACATCGACCCAAAGACATTGGCTGCCCAATTGCTTGTTTCGGGCGATTTATTTACTCTGGCCTTGATGCTTGCTGCCAATTCCGGTAACCGTTCGCCGAAAAATTTGATTTTGGCTCTTCTCGTATCTAAGCGCATAATCATTCTGTCGAGCGAATTCAGTTTCATCAGGCTCGAACGGCCTGCTTTCGTAACAAATCCGGTTTTTAATTGAATCCCTTTTGTTTGCAATAATTTCTTCAAATCGTTCAGCGTATTGCCAGGAATAGCCACACAGGTAACGATGGCAAACACATAGCAATCGTTCGCGATTTGAATCTTCTGAATGAACTCTTCCACGATACGGGGCATTCCCCAGGCATAAACAGGAAAGATAAAACCGACTTTCGCTGAATTGATTTTCACACCATCATTTTGGATTGCTTTGGCAATCGATACAATTTCGCAATGGCCCAATTCATTTGCCAGATTGCTTGCCAGACTTAACGAGTTGCCTGTTGCTGAAAAATAAAAAATGGTTGTTTCCATACTTTTTTTGCTTTCAAATTTTAGGCAAAGTAACAGCATGGCAAAATGGTACGATTTGCCAAATGGCAAATAATCGAAATCGGTGAAAAATTATTCCATTTGCCGGCGGATACGGCTTAACGAACTTTGGGTAATTCGCAAATAGGAGGCAATATACTTTAACGGCACCTGCCTGGCAAGTAATGGAAAATGAGTTACAAAATGGTTGTATTGCCCGGATGAATCACCAATATGCAGGAATTCTTGTTTTCTGATCATGTCGCTCATTGCATTCAACGCTCCGGCTTTCATCAAATAATCCCATTGGGGAAGTCTTTTTACCAAGTCGTCGGCATCTGGTTTTGAAAGGGTCAGCAGGGTACAATCGGTAACCGCACTTACATTGATCAGGGAGTTTTGGTTCTTATCAATGCTCTCGATGTCGGCAAAAAAACAGTTCGGTTCAATAAAGTTCTTTACAACTTCTTCTCCGTTGTGGTCAATAACGAAAAGCCTCAGAATACCTTCTACAACGAAAACAATCTTTTTATACTTACTCCCGGCAACCAATAGTTGGGTTTCTTTCGTTAAGAATTCTTGTTGAAAGTGACTACATATCAATTCAATCTCTTCGCATTTTAAGGAGGAGCGTTTTTTAATATATTCAGTAAATATATTCTTAGAATCCATACTAATCGATGTTTATAATTTCGTTAAAACTTGCAAAGTTGTGGTTAAAACTTACACCAAACGTTTCCTTGGTTTAGACGGTTGTGGAGTTAACCGCAGCACAATTATCCGCCGTAAAAAATAAAATTTCAGGTACTGATAATTCTGCAATTGAAGTATCAGCCACAGTTGGCTAAACCACCTGATGAACTAAATCTCCGTTTACGCAGGATAGTTCTTCAAAAATACCCGATTCTTCCTATACCCGGGAATTATTAATAAAATCTTTTTCAGGCAATAGAAATCTTTTCAGGAAAACATAAAAACCGGCTTTAATTCCATAGCCCGGCAGGAGGATGTCCGCCAGAGGTCGGATAAATAGTTCAACCGGGAACCGAGGACGAAGGACGAGCTCAGCGTAAGCTAATAATCGCCGGGCTCCCGAAAACGGGACAGGGATTGCACGCCGCTCATATTCCTATTTATTGTGGCCAGTTTATTTTTAATTATCAGTCACTTAATCATGAAATCCATGCAAGCATAGATTCTTTAACAATCCATTTGTTATCTGCTTTCTCAAGAATCAAATAAAATCCAGCTCCACCTAATCCGTCAACAGAACTACTGTAATAAATAAAAGCTTTTGTCCTGTCATTATTTAATCCAGGTCTGGATATTTTTATTAGTGGTTTAAATCCAAATGTTTTATGATAGTTATCCCAACCACCTTGTTTAAAAATACTTTCTATTTCTTGTCGTGTGATATATACTATTGTCCCATTAAAATCTTGAATCAAATCAATTTGAATCTTAGATTTATTTTTATCCTGAAAATCGATATAAGAATCTTTGTCAAGCGATGGCAATCCATTCGTCTCATTTTTAAATCTGCCCAATGAATCAACTTTTGGGTCAAATAGTAATGTCTCGGTCTCATTGACTAATATTACATCAGGGTCTTTGTGTTTTTTTATCTTTTTAATCTGTCCTTTTCGAGTGAAGACGGTGTCATTTGGTGAAGATTTAATCTCACTTTTAATCAAAGCGGAAATGATATCGTTTTCAATATCATTTTGTCCAAATCCAATTGTACTTATCAAAGTCAGACCTAAAATTATCAATATTTTCAAGTGTCTCATGGTTTTTTTAAATTGGCCACAACGTAGAAAGCTACACGCAGGGGCGGACTGCGGGCGATTTCCTGTCAAGCCGAAAAGCAGCCCAAGCGGAAAGATGCCCACCGAAAACCACTGCTGCCGGACTTGCCGGGTAGCTGATGTTGCACTAAATCCCGCCCCGAAAAAGGGGCGGGATAGTGGCATAATTCATAATTTCAAAGTATTAACCCCTTAATCCTTTGAATTATGGAAGCACTACCAAAATTAAGAAAAAAGACATTCACACTTGTTGATCAGGCCATTCATCAGGTACATGGATTTCGTAGTCTGTACCAGGAGTTGGACGATAAAGTGCGTTTATCCGGTCAATCACCCGGCACGTTGAACAATTATGCCCGTAAACTGGCACAGTTAAGCCTTCATTTCGGTAAACTACCGCAACACATCAGTGAGAAAGAGTTGAACCGATATCTTGCCCAATTAGCAAGGCAAAGTAAGACGCCGTCGCTGAGCAGGTGATTGAATACCTGGGGCGTTATACGCACAAGGTGGCCATCAGCAATCACCGGTTGATAAATGTTGATGATAGCGGCGTTACATTCCGCTGGCGCGATTACCGTGATAACCGTGAGAAGGTGATGACTTTGCAGGGCGTTGAGTTTCTGCGGCGTTTCTGCCGGCATATCCTTCCCCGCCGGTTTGTGAGGATACGTCATTATGGATTGCTGTCCACCAGTCGCCGACCGGAATTGCGCAACCTGCAAAAGACCTTTGGTATGAAACCTGTGCTTCAAAAGTTGAAGAAACACTGGAAAGAACTTTGCCGGCAATACCTGGGTTATGACCCTGATTTGTTCCCCTGCTGTGGTAAAGGGCTGATGATAACGATTGAATGGTTTGAGGCTGGAAGGCCGCCGCCGGTGATGCCAGAAAGCCAAAAAAGAAATACCGTTAACGCTGAATGATGAAACTGCCCTTAACCGGGGCATGTATGTATATTGCCTGCAATGTTGCAAACACGAATTGTACAATTTAAAATGAAATGATTATCTGCTTTTTAGTATTCAATTCCGGCTATAACCGAGTATGACAGACTCACAGATCTGATGCAGAAATCACTTAAAATAATTGAAACTCCATAAGGAAACAGCGTTGCGGGATTCCCCCGCCAGGGCGGGGCAGGCAGTGCAACACGGCTTCATAGCCTGCCCCGGTTTATCGGGGTTGGATCTTGTGCCTCGACCACACGAAGCCTTATTTATTGACGTTTCGTTGTTTTCTTTTTTGTCGCTTTCTTAGTCATTTTCTTCGTAGTAGTATGAGTAGTCAATCCCTTTCATAAACGTTTCTCTGTCATTAATTCTGGATGTAAGGGCATTATTCAAAAGCGTTTTTAGAATACTACTTTTAGTTGGACTTAGTATCATTGCATTCATATAGTCTCGCTTGCTTATTTTACTCCAATCCACGCATTTTTTGATGTTTTTTTTTAGCATCAAATCCAACCATATTCTGGCACTTCTGCCATTGCCTTCCATAAAAGGGTGTGCAATGTTCATTTCTACATATTTGTTTACAATTTCGTCAAATGTAGTTTCAGGCATTGCGTCTATTTGCTTTAATGTGTCGTCTAAAAAACGTGATACGGCAAATTGAAAGCCTCCTTTTGAAATATTCTTTTGTCTGATTTGCCCGGCAAAATCATACAATCCACCAAATAAATAAGCGTGTATTTGTTGCAAGCCTT
>DAONEP010000023.1:0-11980 GCA_035403165.1 Bacteroidales bacterium
GGTGAAACATGATAACGGCAAATAGAATTCTGGCCTGATTGAACAATCTTTCGTGAAATTCGTGGAAATGTTTTCTCCACGAATGCGCACGAATGAAGCACGAATGCACACGAACTGATTATTCAGAATCCAGGGAACATTTCGTGATAATTCGTGTTGCAGGCGCAGCCTGTTTCGTGAAATTCGTGGTTATTATTTTATTTTACTTCTAATCTGAGCCAGCATCGCTTTAAGTTCACTCCGCTTCGGGAACATTTCCTTCCACCAATTCCCGTATTCCCTGGCAAAATGCCATAAAAAGAGAAGGCTGGTAAACAGATAGGATATTGATGTGGCAATTCCGGCCCCCGTTACCGAAAAGGCCGGGATGAGGGTAAAATAGAGCACCGCCGATACAACCAGCCCTGCGGTGGAAATGCCTGAATTCCTGTAATATCGCCCTGTTCCCGAAAAATAATGCCCGAAGAGAATAGACAGGTTATAAATAGCTACTCCCGGGGCCAGCGTCCAGATGACCGGTCTGACTCCTTCGAAACCTTCCCCGAAAATCCATGTATAGGCGCCGGCCGGGAGAATAAGCAAAGGGATCAGTATGAGCAGGCTCAGCACGAGGCAAACCATCACCAGTTTGATGGTTAGTTTTGCTGATTCATCACGGTCTTTCGAATTGGACACCCAGGAATACTGAACAAGCGCCATGCTCTTGGCAACCAGCCAGATTGACTCGGCAATCGAAATGCCATTGCTGTAAACTCCCAATGCGGCAGGACCTTTGTATTTTTCCAGCACATAGTAGCTGAGCCGGAAACTGAGTAATTGGGTGATATGGGCAACCTGGTTTTGTATCCCGACGCGAAACATCTCTCTTACCACAGGGATGTATTCGCCTAAGGAAAATATCCTGATTTTCGGAATGAAACTCCGGATGTATAACGTGCTGAGTACCAAACAAAGGCCAAACGAAATATACAGCGACCACACATAGGCATCAACGGTCCATTGCCCGAATACCGTAAAAACCAGGAGCAAACACAATACGAGGAAGAGTGACTGGAATAATACCAGAAGGTTCGATTTATGGACCTGTTCTTTCCCTAAGAGGATGTTTGAATGAATACCCGTAACCGAATTCAGTATCGAAAGCACGCAGACATGAATAATATAACGGCTCTCAACAAGAGCGTAGCGGTTTCCGAAAAGGCTCAGGACCGACAATACTACGAAGGAAAAGATGCCCGTTAATAAAGTCCAGGCATAGGATGGCATCAGCAATTTTTCAACCGGGTATCGGGGCGCGAGATAAACCAGCGTAGCCCCGCCAACGAAATTTGAAAAGATGAGGATAAAACTGATGGTCGTGATGATGATACTCTGGGTACCCTTGCCTGCCGGACCAAGGTATTGCGATAACAAAACGGCTATTGCCAGGTTTACGGCCGCCGAAAAAGTCCTGATTCCTAAGGTACTGATGAGTTTTTTCAGCATGATGCGGCCGGTTTCAGCGTTGAATACTTCCCAGTATGCTGTTATAAACCGCAGCAATCTGCCGGCCAATCACTTCCCTGCTGAAATGGTCTTCTGCATACTGCCTGATGACTTCTTTGCTGTATTCTTCACGATGATCGAGCAAGTATTCAATAGCCCGAATCAGCGATTCTTCATTTTCGGAAGGCACAAGGATACCGAGGCCCGGATGAATATGTTCGGCAATACCGCCAACGTCTGAAGAGATGAACGGCACCCCGCAGGCGAAACTCTCGGGAATAACCACCGGGAGGTTTTCATATCTGCTGAACATTACCTGAAAGTCTGCCTGTTGCATAATCGACGCCAACTCCTTGTTTTCTTTTAAACCTGCAAATTCAATTAATCCATCCTCAAAATCCAGGCTGCCGGCATATTGAACCAGTTTTTCAAAATCTATACCTTCTCCTACAAACAGGAAATGCCAGTCCTGTCTCTTTCCGGACAGCTTTTTTAAAACGCGCAATATCCCTGAAATATTTTTCTGCCTGTCGTCGAAACAGGAAACATGAAGAATTGAAGCTGCCGATTTATCCTTTTTCGAATAATCAGGCGTAAAGAGGGATGTATCTACTACATTGGGAATAACCGTGTAGTGTTGGTTCAGCAATCCATGTCGTTCCATGGCATGTTGAAGGTTCAGGGTAACCGGCATCACGGCTGATGCTTGTTTCACAACCACTTTCGTTATCCTCTTTCGCCACCATCCCCTGAAATTATTCATTCCGGGGAGATAACGCGTCCAATGCTCGGTAATTACGTAAGGTACCTTTTTCAGCTTTTTGTAAAACAGCGCAACAAATCCCAGCCGGGTAAGAACATTGACATGGATCAGGTCAGGACTCCCGAATTCCTTTCTTACCAGGCGAAACCCGATAATATGGGCCCTGAAAAAACGGAAAGAGTTTATAAGCGAAGCAATACCGTTTACCTTACAGGCATTTGCACGGAAATAGATACTCCATTCGGAAATGCCAAACCCGTTGTTCCTGTCAATTTCGAATTTTCTTTCCTGTTTTTCACTGTTCCTGTGAACATATAATACGGCGACATCAAACATTCCGGATACCGATATGGCGTGTCTCCTGATGAACAGTCCCGGCATCGGATCGTACCGGTTGGGGTACCAACGGGGTAAAAAAAGTATCTTTTTATGCTGACTCATTATGCTGCTTAGGATGGTCAAAAGTAAAAAATCTTCGTAAAAGGCAGCGATTATATCCGGCCTTCACAAATAATAACGAATTTTACCCCCTGAAATCATTGACCCACATTATGACCGTGCTTAAATCCTACCTGACCCTCTTTGTTCTTGCCTTGTCTATATTACCGCTTACCTCACCGGCACAGGAAATTGCCCCGTACCAGGTAAAATGGCGCTCTGTTTCAGAAGTGAAAGAACTTCAGCAGAAAATCACACGACCGATCCTGATCTTTCTTTATGAGCCGGATAATGATTCGTCGAAACTCCTGCTTGAAAATAGTTTCAACAAGAGTTCGGTGGTCGATTATGTTAATGCTGCATTTTATCCGATACTTTTCGACGTTACTACCGATTCAGTCATTGAATATTTCGACAATAACACATACAGAAAACAGCCCGGCAACCATTACAACGACCTTGTCCTGAAGTTGGCAGGGGACAAGCCCGCCCTGCCCTTGCTTGTATTATACAACCGCAGTGCAAAAGGATATACGTTCTCAGGGTATAAGAGCCAGGAGGAACTGGTATGCATGCTGACCTTTATAGCTGAAAATGTAGACCTGACAACCGAGTTCAATGTCTGGGCCAAAGAGTTCCGTCATACCTATCAGCCTGAAAGCGACACGGCGCAGAAGCCGTCATCAATCCGCTGGATGTCGCTGAAGGAAGCGCTGGCAGCAAACAAGAATAACCCGAGGTATATGTTTATGACCTGGTATACAACCTGGAGCACGCCCTGCAATGTAATGCTGCATAACGCCTTCGCCGATGAATACATCACCAGGTTCATGAACGAGCACTTCTACTGCGTCCGCCTTGATGCCCAGACCATGGATACATTATTCTGGGGCAAGAATTACATAAATGAGAACAAACCCCATCATTATCACCAGATGGCGATGTCGATGCTTGAAGGAAAGCTGCTTTTCCCTGCAAATATTTTTTTCGATAAAGACGGGCAGCTTATCCAGCGCGATCAGGTTTTTCTTGATAAAGCCGATTTCTATATGCTGGCCAATTTTATCGCCACAGGCTCGTATAAAACAATGAAAGTAAGCGATTATCGTAAAACTTTCTATCAACTCGACAAGAAATAACCGGGCTATGCCATGATGGCGCCGGAACGATGATTCAGGCCAGCAGCTTATCAATCATTCTTACGGCATTTTCCAAACGCTCAGTTCCCGAGCCGCTGACTATGCCATAACGGAGCCGGTTGCTTTCCAGCGTTTCTCTGTAAAGATCAAAAAGGAATGGCCGCCGGTGCTGATCTTCACGGAGGGGATCGAATTCCCAGGGCAGGTCAATATCGCACAACAGATACAAATCGTACTGATGGTTCCTGACCAGTGAATCAATATATTCGTGGCAACGCCCGAATTTGTCTTCGCACCAGATTTTCGTCACGATGAACTCTGTGTCGCAAAAGAGGAGCCGATGATCTCCGGGTTTCTCCAACGCGGCGTTCTCAGCTTTCAACTGGCCTTCAGCAATTTTCAGGATGTCGTTATAGTCATAAGGCCGTCCGATTGCCTGTAAATACTCCCGCGAATACTCCGGCACCCAAAGGGTTCCGTAATGACCCGCCAGGTGTTCGGCCAGCCAGGATTTGCCGGTCGATTCAGGTCCGGTAACGGCCACTTTTATTGGCCGCTTTTTAGTTTTTTTCTCCATTCTATGTATCCCGAAATGGCCAAAGCCGTGAAAACCATGTACTGAAAGCCGGTAAATACCAGGCCTTTGTATGCAAACAACGGTATTACCAGAATATCGCCCGCTATCCATGCCAGCCAGTTTTCGACCTTTTTCCTGGCCATGAGCCACATACCCACAATAAACAGTGCTGTTGTAAACGAATCGAACATTGGCACCGTACTTGGGGTGTATCTGGCCAGCACAAACCACAGCAACCCGAAGAAACCAAATACGAGAATGATATTATATGTCCACCCCCAGGCCGACAGTTTTGTAATGGGAACATGCTTGCTGTTCATGTCGCGGCGGCTCCAGTTATACCATCCGTAAACGCTCATCACAAAATAGAATGCATTGATCCCCATATCGGCATAAAGTCCTGCCGTAAAACAGAGATAGATATAAATCAGCACATTGATGATGCCCGTTGGGTAAGTCAGGATGTTTTCATTTCGCGAAAACCAAACGCTGAGCAGTCCGAAAATAACGGCAACAAATTCCACCCATGTGGTAGCCAGCAGTCCCTGGTATAGCGAATCGAGAATGGTTGAAATAGCCAAAATTCAGGTGCGTTTTAATCGGGGCAAAGGTACAATTCGCATTGAACAATAGGAAACCGGCCGAATATCCGAAAATCGTACTTTTGAATCCTGTTAATGGATCTATTATGAAATTTAACCGATATCCGCTGATTCTTTTTGTTTTTCTGGCGCTTGTGCTTACCGGATGCCTTACCTGCGAAAAGAAAGAATATGTTTTCGAGGTTACCGGACCTGAATCCGGGAAACTGACAATCCGGTACATCAACATCTTTTCAAACAGCATAGATTCGACAGGCGAAGTAAAAGCCGATTACGACGAACTGGTCGGCATGTGGCTGAATGGTGAAAAAATTGAACGGGATTACCCCAAAGCGGTTAAAATCAGGAAAAGGCTTTATGAATCAGGCGGGCAACTCTGCGGGGAGGTAACCTTGGAATTCAGGGATCTGAACGATGTACGGTTATTTCGTTATGATGAAAACTCTCCGTATATGCTGAATACAACGACCATGGCCGATGACGGGGAAGTATTCCAGAATTCAAACGGCGATTTCGGGGGCGATAACATGCCTGTCATTTTCTGGAGGCCCGATAATAAAACCCTTCGCCTCACCACAACAATCGCCAGGCCCGACAGCACAACCGTGAGCCTTCTTGACACGTGGAAAGCCAATTCCGGAAAAAAGAAATAGAAGCTTTACCCTGCTGTTATATCACCGGCAATCAGTTTTACATCCAGGCCTTCGAAGTTTCCGGAACTCATCATCAGCAAATTCCTGTTTTTCCAGTCGTGCTTCAGCAGGGCATCCTGAAGTTTTACCGAATCGGTATAAACCTCAAGTTTTATATTATTAAAGGCCAGTTTAATATCAGGAACGGAAAGATTGGGTAACTTTTTCAATTCAAGCGCATGATGGCTGAAGAAAACGATGGCCTCATCGGCCTCGTTCATTGCATTGCGGTACTGATGAAGAAAGTCCTTGTTCAGGCTGCTATAAGTGTGCAACTCGAAACAGGCTGTAAGTTTTCGTCCGGGAAATTGTTCTTTCACAGCATTTATGGTCGCCCGCAGTTTCGACGGAGCATGGGCAAAGTCGCGGTAAACCGAAGTGCTATCGTTAGAGGCCAGCAATTCAAGACGGTTGTTGGCGCCTTTATAGGTTGAAATGGCTTTGTAGAAATCCGTATCTTCCACGCCAAGCAGCTTGCAGACACCATGCGCCCCTTCGATATTCATCAGGTTGTGTTTACCAAAAACCATCAGCCTGACGTCTCCCTGCCGGGTCTGAAGGATGGTTGTACCATTTTCCACACGGTACGGGGGAATGCTGTACGGAATCTTCCTGAAATTGCCGGCCGCTGTAAGGGCAACCTCTTTCACAGTTTCATCCTGCGAACAATAAACCAACGCGCCGTCTTCGGGGACGAGCCCTGCAAAAATCCTGAACTGTTCCACATAGTTATCGAAAGTCGGGAACACATTCATGTGATCCCAGGCGATACCGCTGATCAGAGCGATATCCGGCTTATAGACATGGAATTTTGGCCTGCGGTCCAAAGCTGATGTAAGATATTCGTCGCCCTCAATCACCATATAACGGGCTGAATCGCTCAGTTTCACCATCACTTCGAAACCGTCGAGTTGTGCGCCGACCATGTAATCGGTGTCAATCCCGGCATGTTTCAGCACATGCAGTATCATGGCCGTAATGGAAGTTTTGCCGTGGCTTCCGCCGATCACCACCCGTGTTTTATCCTTGCTTTGTTCGTAAAGGAATTCAGGGTATGAGAATATTTTCAGGTTCAGTTCCCGCGCCCGGGCAAGCTCGGGATTGTCGCCGCGGGCATGCATCCCCAGGATAATGGCATCTATTTCATGATTCAGTTTTTCCGGGAACCAACCGTATTGTTCGGGTAACAGGCCGTACTTCTGTAATCGTGATTTAGCAGGATCGAAGATTTCGTCATCCGAACCGGTGACATGGTAACCCTTTTTATACAGCGCGATGGCTAGGTTGTGCATGGCGCTTCCGCCTATGGCAATGAAGTGAATGTTCATAGTTTGATATATGCTGCTGCAAATTTAAATCTTTAAGATTTCGCTGATAAGTGGTAATATTAATTGTTACCGGAAAATGCTGCTTTCTGCCCCGATTTCGAATTCACTCCGATTGATTAAATTTGCCTGCCAAACAGTTATTATATCATGATGAAACTGATTCCGGTAGTTGCAGATGTGTGGAAGATGGACGGAGGCGTTTCTTTCGGCGTGGTCCCGAAGAGCATCTGGCAAAAGATTTGTCCGTCGGATGAGAACAATATGATCGACGCCGTGGACAGGTGCCTGCTCCTTGATACCGGCGATCGTCGTATACTCATTGATACGGGTATGGGCCGCAAGCGGAATGAAAAATACTACCGTCACCGGTACGTTAATCCGGAAATCACGCTCGAAATCTCTTTAGCGGAGCAGGGATATGCTCCAGGTGATATTACCGATATTCTGTTCACTCATCTTCACGATGACCATGTAGGCGGGGCCACGGTGCATGACAATTCGGGAAATGCCGTGCCGGCTTTTCCGAATGCGACCTTCCGGTGTTCGGCTGCGCAATGGGAATGGGCTATTCATCCCAACAGGCGGGAAGCCGCAACTTATCATCCCGATAATCTTTGGCCTCTATACGACAGCGGCAGGCTCAGATTTATTGAATCGGAAGGCGAGTTCATTCCCGGAGTGACCCTGAAGATTTTCAACGGACATACTGTGGGGCAGATCATCCCTTTTATAGAAACCGGAAACAGGACAGTGGTGTTTATGGGAGATTTTATTCCAACCGCCGCAAACATTCCCCTTGTTTACATTCCTGCCGTCGATATCCAGCCATTGGTAAGCATGGCAGAGAAAGAGGCTTTTCTCGGTGAAGCGGTCACAAATAATTTCACCCTGTTCCTCGAACACGATTTCCATAACGAGTGTTGCACGGTTAGTGAAACAGAAAAAGGTTTTGTTTCAGGGCAATGCTTTCGCTTTTGCGCATGAAAAGAAATACAGAAGATATTTAACGGTAATCATCTAATGCTTTTATTGGGGAATGCGGCCGGTATCCAACGGCAGCCGTATGAATAACCTTGCTATTTAGCAGAATTTTTCCAAACGGGATATGGATGGTGTATCTTTGTATTGTTAAACATCTTTATATTAACCAATTGCATCGTTATGATCACAAAACGTCAATTCTTAAAAACAAAACCTGTTTGTAAGGTAACCTTCCGGCTTATCGCTCCTGCGGAACACGTTTGTATTGCCGGCGATTTCAACAGTTGGAGCGCCGGTTCCACGCCCATGAAAAAGGGGAAAGATGGTTCCTTCACCATTACCATTGACCTTGAAACAGGCAGGGAACATCAATTCCGCTACCTTCTGGATGGTAAAACATGGATAAACGACGAAGCTGCCGACAGGTATGAAAGAACCCCATTGGGTAATGAAAACTCGGTAGTTTCTCTTTGAGAACGAATTTATTTACAACGAATCATATAAAGTGAGGGCCATGAGTTGTCCCTCATTTTTTATTTCCGAATGGGGACATCCGACCCGGTTGCAGATACCGATGCAGTAATTGAAATCAGGAACCGGCTTAGTGAACATCACCACCAGCTCTCCCCCGCAGGAACACGGTCCGTACGACTGGAGTTTAGCTCCGCATTCAGGACATTTGAGCGTCAGCAGTTCGCCTTCTTCAACGCCGATATCGATCGAGACCCTGTACTTTTCCCCATATACCGGGCTCAGGGCTATCAATCCTTTGGCGCTTCCTTTTTCAACAGCAACCAGCAACCCTTCAAATTCGCCGAATTTTATCCTGTTGCTTATCAGCGAATGCCCGTTCTGGCAATAACATTCCCTGATCACAATCACGTTCTTGCTTTCGGTCTCCTTTTTTTCGGGAACCGGAATAATTAATAAACCATCTTTACTGAAACGTTTCATGGCACTGTTTTTTGTTGAGTATGACGATAAACCTGAACAAACCGATGTTTTGTTCCATTATCAAAGTTAAGGAATTTCCATGACGGAAGCAACCGGAAAATCTAATCGAAACGGATAGCCCTGACAGGCGAAATCCGGGTAATAATAAATGACGGTACAATTAGCATGCACATGCAGATAAGGACAGTACCTGCATTGAGAAGTAAAATATTGATAAGGTTAAGATTGATCGGTACGTATGACATAAAATAGGATTCCTGCGGCAGGGCTATTACGTGAAATTTATACTGAATGAAACCAAGGGCTAAACCAACGACATTACCCCAGAATAATCCTTTACCGATAATGTAGCCTGCATTATAAAGAAAAACTTTCCGGATGCTCAGGTTTTTCGCGCCAAGCGCTTTCAGCATGCCGATCATTCCGGTCCTTTCGAGTATGAGGATCAGCAGTGTTGAGATCATCGTGATCCCCGCGACCATTACCATCAGTGCCAGGATAATGATTACATTCATATCCTGAAGCGACAGCCAGTCGAAAAGTTGCGGATAAATATCCCGAATTGTGCGGGCATTCAGGTCGTAACCTATTTTATGATACACCACTTCTCCCATTTTATCAAGATCGCGGAAGTCCCTGATAAAAACCTCAAATCCCGACACCTGGGAGGAATTCCAGCCATTCAGTTTCTGGATATGAGCCAGGTCGCCAAAAACATAAAGCTGGTCGAATTCTTCCAGACCTGTTTCGTAAATTCCTGATATCAAGAATTTTCGGCCTCGCGCTTTGTTATCGATGATGAAATACATGCGCAACGGGTCCCCAGTCTTCAGATTCAGCAATTTCGCAAGGCTTCTCGAAACAATCACCGAGTCATTGGCTGCCGTGTCCTTCACCCTGAAAACTTTCCCATCTACCATTTTATCCCGGAAAAATGACCAGTCGAAATCGCTGCCGACGCCATGGAATACCACGCCCTGCATCTGGTCGCCGGCTTTGATAATGCCTGCCTTAGTGCCAAAAACCTGAATATGACGGATATTCTCAGTGTTTTTCAACTTGTTGTAACAGGGCTGGTAACGGTCGATCGGCTTTAGTTCAAACGAAGCATTGGCGTCAAAATGCGCGATCTGTATATGTGCAGCAAATCCTGTGATTTTTTCCTGAATTTGTTTTTTAAATCCCGTTACGATAGCAACGGCAACAATCATCACAGCCAGTCCGATGGCCACGCTGGCAACGGCAATGTGTACCACCGGGCCTGAGAAACTTCCTTTCCCGCCCCGGATCAGACGTCTGGATATAAATAATTCGAAATTCATTCGTAAATCAATGATACAAACCTACGTGAAATTCCCGAGCTGACCAGCACTGTATTTTTGTTTTTCATGGTCCGGATTTCCGGTAAATGGCAGATCGGCAAACCGGAAATGGTTCAACGGGCAACTGGTTTATAAAGACGCAGGAAGGTTCCTCTTTCCGGATAAATATTTCCTCTTTGCCAAATCCATGTTCCCAACTGATAATTGCGTAAGTTTGGCATACTGTTTTCAACTCCCGTGCAAGATTCGACGAAATATGAAATTTCAGAAAACCGCTTTTCTTATTTTCTTACTCTTTTTCACAACGTCCTGGTGCCGTTCGCAGGAAGTGTGTAACAAAGTAACAGCTTCACCAGCCATAAGGCCCGCCGCTGAAAGCATGGACCAATACCTTTCTCTGCTGACAAATAAAAATGTCGGTCTGGTGGCCAACAACACTTCCCTCGTCGGAAAAATACACCTTGTTGATACTTTGCTGAGATCAGGAATCCGGGTTGTAAAGATTTTCGGGCCTGAACACGGTTTCAGGGGGAATGCTTCTGACGGTGACAGGGTCGGCAACGCAACAGATCCTGAAACCAGCATCCCTGTCATTTCACTCTACGGAGATCACCGGAAACCTTCGTCAGGCGACCTGAGCGGGCTTGATGTTGTAGTATTCGATATCCAGGATGTCGGATGCCGGTTTTTCACTTATATCTCAACCATGACATATGTAATGGATGCCTGTGCCGAAAAGGGATTGCCGATGATCATTCTCGACAGGCCAAATCCGAATGGATACTATGTCGACGGACCGGTACTAGAGCCAAAGTACAGATCCTTTGTCGGGTTACATCCGGTTCCTATAGTCTACGGTATGACCATCGGCGAATATGCACTCATGGTCAATGGAGAAAATTGGCTGATGGACGGAATGCATTGCAATCTCACAGTGATCCCGTGTTCGGGGTATACCCATTCATCAAGGTACCAACTCCCGGTGAAACCCTCGCCGAACCTGCCGGTGATGGAATCGGTGTACCTTTATCCATCGCTCTGCCTGTTCGAAGGCACTTCAATAAGTGTGGGACGCGGCACCGATAAGCCTTTTACCATGATCGGGCACCCCTTGTTTCATGAAGGATCATTCATATTCACGCCGAAGTCAGTTCCCGGAGTGAGCGACAATCCGCCATTCAAGGGGAAAACCTGTTATGGACAAGACCTTGAAGCCGCAGCCGCCGGTATAAAGGAGAACGGCCGCGTGGAATTGGGATGGCTTACCGGTATGTATAAATATATGCGCGGGCGGAGTGAATTTTTCACCCCGTATTTTGAAAAATTAGCAGGTACTGCCAGATTACGGGAACAGATAGAAAGCGGGATGACGTCCAAAGCTATACGCCGATCGTGGCAAAAAGACATCCGGCAATTCATGAAAATCCGTGAAAAATATTTATTATACCCTGATTTCCAGAATCATTTATAGGTTTGGTGTTAATTAGTGTTCCGGCGCAGCCGGCTTCGTGTAATCAGTGGTCAGGTTTTTCACCACGAATTGACACGAAATGATCACGAATTGACACGAATGGATTTTAAAGCATACCGGAGAAGCACTTCGAGAGAATTCGTGTTACAGGCGCAGCCTGCTTCGTGTAATCCGTGGTCAGGTTTTTCACCACGAATTGACACGAAATGATCACGAATTGACACGAAT
>DAONEP010000023.1:12080-47746 GCA_035403165.1 Bacteroidales bacterium
GGATTTTAAAGCATACCGGAGAAGCTCTTCGAGAGAATTCGTGTTCCGGCGAAGCCGGCTTCGTGTAATCCGTGGTCAGGTTTTTCACCACGAATTAGTACGAATGAACCACGAATGTGCGCGAATAATATTCCACGGAAAGCACGGAAAAGACACAGAAACCGCATAAGATTATTTTGTGATAATTTATATGTAATAATCCGATCTCTTTATTTTATCATTCAGGTACAACCTCCAGGTAAACCGTATCGGAACTTACACCGGTAAAAAGTCCATAACCATTGGCGATGTTGGTGTTTGGGTTGACAAGATTATTGGAGTTGGTCCCGTTTCTTGTAAAGGCGTCGTTGAATTCTTCATTTACCTTTAACAGCACTATCCGGTAACTTCCGAAGAACCGGATATTCTGCATCCCGACCTTAAAATAAGTTTCCTGGGTAGGAGAGGTGGCCTGGTTAAACGGGAGGTCCATTTCGGCCATGTTGGCATTGATATAATCCGCCGAATCCTCAAGGTATTCGACCATGAGGTAGTGATAGGAGGCGTCATCGTTATCCCAGGTAAATTCCACCTCATCCATCATACTTCCCGGTGCAAATGTGGAATCATCCAGGATGCGCGTAGCGTAAATGGTTGATGCAGAACTCGTAAAACCGGTTGGCTTGGATGGTATGATCGTGCTTGCGGTTACTTCATTCCCTCCGTATTCAAAGGAGAGGATATAGGTACTGTCGGTATTGATCATAGATCCGTCCGTAAGTTCAAACTTATAAATTCCGGTGCCGATCTCAGTAAGCGGAATACCGTTGATATAAAGTTTAAGCCCTGCAATCATCTCTTTTATATTGACAGTATCGTCAGAAAAAGGCAGTATCCGGGAAACATACACCAGTCCGGACGGTTCGCCCGCAACCAGGTATGCTTCCACTACAGCGGTGTTTTCGCCTGTCATCGGTGTCATCAGTTCTTTCTGACAGGATGCAAATCCTGTTACGATGGCGGCAAGTACTAATATTTTGATGATTATTCGTTTCATATTCGGATAGGTCATTTAGCTTTACTGTAGTCCGTTAATTATCGGATGCAATAAGGTTTCTTACCTTATCTGGACAGATAAGGAGATATTGGGGGTTATTCCCAGCAGCGTCATATTGGTTTCGGTGAGGCCGGTTTCGTCAACTTCAAATTCCTTGTACCAGACATTTTTACGATTATACAGGTTAAAGACTGAAAAACTCAGGCTTCCCTTTCCGAATTCGCCCATCCTGAAATCGTATTTGCAGGATACATCCAGACGGTGGTAATCGGGAAGACGGGCGGCATTCTTGCTTCCGGGGATGATAACATCCACTGTGGTGCTGTCGGGCAGGGTGAGAACATATCCGCCCAGCGGACGCGTGTAGGCCATTCCCGTTCCGAAAATCCAGGTAGCCGAGAAGGTCCATTTCTTATACTTGTATGTATTAACGATCTTCACTTCGTTGGTTACATCCTGGGTCGCGCTGAAATATCCATTGCCGTATACCGGGAAATGGTACCTCGTTTCCGATAAGGTATAGCCGATCCAGCCTGAATATTTTCCGTATTTTTTCTGAAACAGCACATCAAAGCCGCGGGTATAGCCTTCACCGTTGTAAAAGAGCGATGAGTAATCAACGGTCTGATCAGGACCGAACTGTTGCGTAAATCGTAAGGTGTACTCGGTGAGGCCGGTGAGTTTTTTATAATAAGCTTCAGCATCGATCAGATAGTTCCTGTTTTCGTAACAGGCGCCCCCGATAACATGGATGGCCTTGCTTACGGGAATATTATCGCCGTTTGATAGCACCCAGATATCGCGGCTCCCTGAAGCAATGTCTTCACGGATGATTCGGTTTGCAAACTGGTAAAAAACGCCGGTTGACCCTTTGATTTTCAACTGTTCCGTCAGATTGTACGAAGCCTGGAAACGCGGTTCGAAATACAGTTTACCGGTGTTGTCATAATACGACATGCGGATTCCCGGCAGGAACATGAATTTGTCGAGCGGTTTCCACCTGTTCTGGATGTAAAGAGCAGCCAGCGAACCGCTGTTGTTCATGTCAAGAACCGTGACCGTATCATTTTGAATAAAATTGTATTTAATATTATAATAGTTTACCTGGGCGCCAAATTCGAGCTGGTTATGACGCCCCGTTTTTAATTCGTTATCCGTTTTAAAACATAAATCTTTCAGGTTGTTGTCTTCAATAGTTCCCGAATTGAACGTTTCGGTTTCATCATCCTCATTGACAAATGTCCGCGAAGAGGAGCGATCCTTCGAACTTTTATAGTTGGAATAGGAAATCAGGTTGTTCGTGTAGGTTTTTTCGCTCCACTTGCGCGACCATTTGAGACTTGTTCCCCAGTTTCCCCAAGTAGTGAGGTCCGTGACGTCGCCTTCCATGCTTATTCCGCCACGTTCACGGCTCAGGTCGCGGGAATTGTCATAATCATCCTGGCCGCTGAAATAACTGTATGAAAGAATATCTTTCCTGGTGATAGGGTAGGTGGCCTTGAAGTTCAGATCATAAAAATAAGAAGTGGGGGATTGTTCTTCTTCCATCTGCCTCATTCCCGGAGGCCCGCTGCCCATGTCGGGAACCGTGACTTTAGGCTTCGACGTTTCGGATGTCTGTGAGAATGAATCGAAAAGTTTTTCGTACAGGAACGTTTTATAGGACCGGCGTCCAGCCACAAATACCGAACCTTTATGATTGAGCGGAATTTCCATGTACCCGTTGATACCAAGAAATCCGGCGTCAACACCGGCGTTGAACTTTTCTTCGTTACCGGTTTTCCCGATTATTTCCATCACGCTCGACAGCCTTCCTCCATATTTCGATTCAAATCCTCCTTTATAAAGCTGGACTTCTTTCACTGCGTTCGGGTTAAAGGCGCTGAACATCCCGAACAGGTGTTCCTGATGATATACCGTGAAACCATCATACAGGATGAGGTTCTGGTCGGGCGTGCCGCCACGCACATATAGTCCTGAAGAGGATTCGTTGCAACCTCCGATCCCGGGCATCAACTGAAAAGTCCTGAAAATATCCTTCTCGCCCAAACTCGGTAATTCGGCAATTTTGGCAGGCGCCATCTTGATCATGTTTCCGCCTTCGGAGGCCCTCATGAGTTCTTCCCGCTCTCCTTTTACCTCTACAGCCTTTAGCTCCGTAGGCATTGGATCGAGGTAAACAACCAGTTTAGTCAAGTCCGACTTCGGTGTGAGATGAAACGTCTGCCGGTAGTATCCCAGATAGAACACGATGAATGCTGAAGTATCGGAAGGAACATGTTGCAAGGTGAAGTAGCCGTCAACATTGGAAGATGTTCCCGCGCTGTTTTCCCTGATCAGCACCGAAGCAAAAGGCAATGGCTCGCCGCTCAGCTTATCTTTAATAACACCTGTCACAGTCAGGTTGAAGCGCTGAGGCTTTGTCTGGTACTTCAGGTTCGACCCGGTGATCATGTTGCCTTTGGCCAGTTCGCGTGGAATTACCTGCACAAGGTTATTCGAATCGATCATATAGGAAAGGTCCTTGTTGTCGCGAAAGATGATTTCCAGCGCCATCTTTGCATTGGTGTTGTCAAAAAGGTAGTCCAGCTTATATCCCGAAACCATCGCCGAATCATAAACGATCGGTATATGGTACTTGAACTTCAGGTCTTTGATTACTTTGATAAGCGGCGTACCCCAATAGTATTCATTGATTTTGGTATCGGCGTATTCCTGAGCCATCAAAGCACCGGAGGCCAGTATAAACGAAAGGGAAGCAATGACAACAACTTTCAGCGATAGTGTACGGCAATGATCCATGTAGAAAATTTCTGAGCGTATATGTGGCGTTTG
Source organism: Bacteroidales bacterium (assembly GCA_035403165.1). Classification (GTDB taxonomy): domain Bacteria; phylum Bacteroidota; class Bacteroidia; order Bacteroidales; family UBA4417; genus UBA4417. Next base: position 15,952 of record DAONEP010000023.1, read on the forward strand.
ATTAAAAAATCGGACGAAGACAATAATCAGTTTAATTTTTAATTGTGACAGGTTTCCCCCTTTACTTCACTTCACGGGATATTGTATGTCAACCAATTCTGATTTTGGATTCGTGAAGTATATTAAATTGATTCTGTCCTCGTCCGATACCCTAAACCTAAACTGCTGCAAAAGTGAATACGATGATCCTGCGATTCAACTTTATTAGACGTTTACCGGGAATTTACCCTCGGAATTGCTGATTTAACCGATTTGATGTTTCAGGTTGCAAGCGTCAAACCGGCTGGCATTTGATGGCAAAAGCCCTGACGCTTACCTGAAAACCGCGGCAATTAGATATTTTGAGCTGAAAGAGGTAAGTTTGCACCGCGAAATATTACCCGGTATGGAATGGATCAGGGATCTGTTGATGAATGAATCAGTTGCCCAGACAGTTATCATCTACAGTTTTGTTATTGCTGTAGGAGTCGCGCTAGGCAAGGTGAAAATTTACAATATCTCGCTGGGAATAACCTTTGTACTGTTTGCAGGTATTGCCATCGGGCATTTCGGATTCAGGGTCAACCATGAGGTGCTTGATTTTGCCAAGGATTTCGGACTGATATTGTTCGTATTTGCCGTTGGTTTACAGGTTGGACCGGGTTTTTTCTCCTCGTTCAGGAAAGGAGGCCTCACGCTCAACCTCCTGGCAGTTATGATTGTATTGCTCGGAGGAGTAACGGTGGTGATCCTGCAATATATTACAGGGATATCTATGCCTGTGATGGTCGGGATCATGTCAGGCGCCGTTACCAATACGCCCGGTCTTGGCGCGGCGCAGGATGCCTATAAAGAAGCAGCTTCGGGCATGCAGGGATCCGAAATGGCAGATATCGGCCTGGGTTATGCCGTCGCCTATCCGTTTGGCGTGCTGGGAATCATCCTTACCATGATGCTCATCAGGCGTGCCACGGGGACAGATATGGCGGAAGAAATCGTTCAATATGAAAGGTTACAGCATCCGGAAGAAAACCTTCCCAAGAGCGTTTGTATCACCATCACAAATCCTTCGGTCACCGGGAAAAAGATCAGGGAACTGAAGCCGCTCCTTCACAACGATGCCGTCATCTCCAGGGTATTGCACGAAGGAGAGATGTCTGTCGCCCATTCTGGTTCATTGCTTTGCGAAGGGGACGTAATATTACTGGTGGCTGAGAATGGGGATATTCCCGGGCTGATTCAGAACTTTGGGAAGGAAAGCGACATGGATTTGTCGGCCCAGCCCGGTAAACTGATGTCGAAACAGGTGTTGGTGACCTGTTCATCCGTTAACGGCAAATCGCTGGAATCACTGAATATACGTTCGAGGTTTGATGTAAATATTACCCGTGTTTACAGGGCCGGTATCGAACTGGTGGCGTCGCCGAAGTTCAGGCTTCAGATAGGCGATAAAATTACCGTCGTGGGGGATGAAAATGCAATTGAAGGGGTTGCCCGGCTTTTGGGTAATTCACTCCGCCGCCTGAACGAACCTAACCTGTTCCCGATTTTTATCGGTATCCTGCTGGGCGTTCTGTTGGGGAGCATCCCTGTTGCTATTGGAAACATGCCCACACCCGTAAAACTGGGCCTTGCCGGCGGACCGCTGATTGTTGCTATCCTGTTGAGTAAATTCGGTTATAAGTTGTCCCTCACGTCCTATACGACCCCAAGCGCCAATCTGATGCTTCGAGAAATCGGAATTGTCCTGTTTCTGGCAAGCGTTGGCATAAAAGCAGGGGAGAAGTTCATTCCTACGCTGGTTTCGGGTGACGGCTTTCTATGGATGGGCTACGGGTCTATAATTACCCTGGCGCCGATTATCCTGGCTGGTTTGTTCACCAAAATTGTCTTGAAATGGAATTTTTTCGAAGTATGCGGATTACTGGCCGGAAGTATGACCGACCCTCCGGCCCTGGCTTTTGCCAACAGCATCGCACAGAGCGAAGCGCCGGCAGTTGCTTATGCCACCGTTTATCCGCTGGTGATGTTCCTTCGGATCGTGATTGCCCAGTTACTGGTGATGTTGTTTGTCTGAAAATCAGTTTCCAGGTTCAGGCTTATCCAAACATCCGGTTCTCACTGCAGGATGAATAAGAAACCGGGAGAAAACAGCGAGGCATGCCAGCGGTATGTTGCCCAGGCTGGAAATCATGAGCCTGAAAATTCAGGAAGGAAGATGAAAGACAATTTTACCTGAGAAATTGCACGATGTTCCTGATGGAAGGAAGGCCGATTTCTTCAGGATCGAGATGACGAATGTCGATGAACCGGTAACCGCAAACATCGTCGGCGGGAATTATTTCGTCCGGGTTTGCAACTGCGCATTCGAAAACCATATCAAGGGTCTGGTAAACAAAGCCTCCGAAAGGGTAATGGTTGGGGAATGATCTCAGGTATCTGAATTCCTTTACATCCAGGTTCAGCTCCTCTTTTATTTCCCTCACCAGGGCTTCTTCAGCCGTTTCACCCGGGTCGGCAAAACCGCCCGGAAGGTCAAGCTTGCCTTTGGCGGGATCGTGGCGTCGGACGGTAAACAATATCTCGTTCTGCGGGTTGCGGATGATGGCTGCCACGGCTGCGGACATATTGAGGAAATACCGGAATCCGCAAGCTTTACAGCAAAATGATTTGTCCGAATCCTGTAAAAATTTCTCTGAGCCGCAACGCGGGCAGAAATGGAAAGGTGTTTTTTCCGGGTTTTCCATCAGGCGGATTATTTTAAGGCGTCGTATAACACTTCCAGCGGATGACAGGCTTTTCGTCCGGTACCGTCATAAATCTGGTTACGGCAACTGGTGCCGGGAGCGGCAATGATGGTTTCGGGCGGCGCTTTTCTTACTTCGGGCAACAAAACAAGTTCACCGACCTTCTGCGAGAATTCATAATGCTCTTTCTCGTAACCGAAAGCGCCGGCCATGCCGCAACACCCCGATTTGATTTCCGTCACTGAATAGTTTACCGGCAACGAAAGCATTTCTTTGGTCGGGCCGGTGCTGGCAAGCGATTTCTGGTGGCAGTGTCCGTGCAGCAGGATATCGCGTTTTTCGGCGACAAATGCTTCTTTCGAAATGTTCCCTTTCTGCACTTCCTTCATGATAAATTCATCGAACATCAGGCAATTGGGGGCAAGGTCCAGCGCCTGTTGTCTGAGGGTTACACCGACCAGGTCGGGGTATTCATCGCGGAAGGTCAGAATGGCGGAAGGCTCGATGCCGATGAGCGGCACTGATTCGCTGACAAGGCCCGAAAGGTTCCCGACATTGTACCGGGCTATTTTCTTCACTTTCCTGATCAGGCCTTTCGAAATGTAAGTGCGGCCGCTTTCGGTATGCCGCGGGATTTCGACACGGTAACCCAGACGGTTGAGAAGTTTTATCGCCTTTATCCCGATTTCAACGTCATTGTAATTGCTGAATTCATCGGCAAACAGGAATACTTTCCCATTCGGAAAGCCTTTTTCACCACAGCAGTTGCCTTTACTTTTCAGCCAGCGCCTCAGCGAGGTCTTGCAGAGTTTCGGGATACTGCGCTGCGGTGCAAAACCGAGGATTTTTTTCAGCAACGACGAGGTAAAATTATTGCCTGCAAAAAAGTTGAAAATGCCCGGGAAGATCATTCCCAGTTTGTTAATGTATGTGATATAGGCGATCATCCGCGAGCGGAACGGGATGCCATGTTTGTCGTACCAGTGTTGCAGGAATTCCGATTTGTAGCGCGCCATATCCACGTTGGACGGGCATTCGCTTTTGCATCCCTTGCACGACAGGCACAAATCCATCACCTCGTAAATCTCCTTGTGGTCGAAGCGGTTTTGTTTTGTTGAACGGGTCAGAAATTCACGAAGGATGTTGGCCCGGGCCCGGGTTGAGTTCTTCTCGTCGAGTGTGGCCATGAAACTGGGGCACATGGTGCCGCCCATGACGGATGATTTGCGGCAATCGGCCGAACCGGTGCATTGTTCCGCTGCCCTCAGCAGCCCGTGGGTCGATGAAAAATCGAAATAGGTTTCGGGCTCTTCCGCTTTCCGAACGGCATCATAGCGCAGGCTGCTGTTCATCCGCGGTGTCGCCGTGATCTTGCCGGGATTGAAGATTCCGTCGGGGTCCCAGGTATGTTTGATGCTTTCCAGCAAATGGTAGTTATGATCGCCGATCATCAGGGGGATAAATTCCCCGCGCAGCCGGCCGTCGCCATGTTCCCCGCTGAGCGACCCGCGGTATTTTTTGACCAGTTTTGCCGTTTCGAGCGCTACCGTATGAAAGCGTTCCACATCTTTCGGGTCTTTCAGGTTCAGCACAGGGCGAAGGTGCAGTTCACCCGTGCCGATATGGGCATAAAACACGCAAGCCAGATCCAGATTTCTTAGCATCTGCCGGAAGTCGGCCATATAATCGGGAAGCGCTTCCGGATTAACGGCCGTGTCTTCGATCACGGGAACCGGTTTGGCATCGCCGGGCATATTGGAGAGCACGCCGAGCCCCGACTTGCGGAGCGCCCAAACCCTGCTGATATCGCTCCCGTAAACCATCGGGTAATGATACCCGTAACCGGCAGATCGCAGTTCCGCTTCCACCGCCGTGGCTTTGGCGTCAAGGGCTTCCTTCGAAGGTTCCGCCATCTCAATGATAAGGACGGCCTCCGGGTCTCCCTGCAGGAAAAACCGGTTACGGCGTTGCGTGATGTTGGCCTTGGTCTGCTCCAGGATGGTGTTATCCATCAGCTCGACGGCGACAGGCTTGTGTTTCAGCGCGATGATATTGCCGTAAAATGCCTCTTCGAGCGAATGGCAGTGGACGCACATAAGCGCCTTTTCCTTCGGCGGGAGCGGGACCAGGTTCAGTTTGATTTCGGTGACGAAACACAAGGTCCCTTCGGAACCTGCTATGAGTCTGCAAAAATTAAATTCTCCGGCTCCGGCCGAAAATGGCGCGGTTTCGAGCAGGAGGTCGATGGCATAACCTGTGTTCCTGCGATGAATGGAAGGATCGGGATACTGTTCCCGGATTTCCTGCTGGTTCCGGGTATCCGAAAGAATATCCCTGATGTTCCGGTATATATCGCCTTCAAGCCCTTCCTGACTGTATTTAATAGTGAACTCCCCGTTTGTCAGCGGGCCGAAAACAACTTCTGTCCCGTCGCTTAAAAAAGCCCTGATTTCAAGCGTGTGGTCGCGGGTGCTGCCGTAAACCAGCGAATGGGTGCCGCACGAATTGTTGCCGACCATCCCGCCGATCATACACCGGTTTGAAGTAGACGTACCGGGCCCGAAAAACAAGCTTTTCGGTTCCAGCAGTTTGTTGAGTTCATCCAGCACGACGCCGGGCTCAACCCTGACCCATCCTTCCGCTTCATTGATTTCGAGGACGCGGGTCATATATTTAGAAACGTCTACAACCAGTCCGCGGCCTACTACCTGTCCGGCCAGCGATGTTCCGGCGCTGCGGGGAATTACCGGGATACGGTTCTCTTTGGCAAACCGGATAATTTCAGAAATATCTTTTTTGTCTTTCGGACGCAGGACCGCCAGCGGCAATTCGCGATATGCCGACGCATCGGTGGCATACATCACCAGGGTTGAATCGTCGGTGTAAATGTCTCCCCTGAAATTTTTTCCTAATCCGGCGATTTTTTCATTCAGATTCATGGGTGGACCTATTCCTCAACGAGTTTTTTCAGGGGCTTAAAATAATAGTTGTCCCAGCCGTCGACAATGTTATCGAACGCTTCATCCGGAATGTTGATATGCAGGACTTCGACGCGGGTTTCCCTGCCTTCGGGGGCGAGGGTAATGGTTACCAGCGACTTTTCTGCCTGCCCCTCAAAATACCATTGCTGGACGATCTTCTGGTTCTCGGTGAATTCAAGGTTCAGCCCGGTGATATCGCCGTCCCAGAGCGAAAATTCAGTTCCCGCTTTCTCTTCCATCACGGCTTCCGCTCCCGACCACATCTCGATGCTGAGCGGGTTGGTCAACGCTTTATAGACGAATTCGGGAAGCGCTTTTATCCGGTAATGCTTTTTCAGGTTTTTCATAAACAATGGCGTTAAGCGGCATTATATCTGTTTAATAAATAATGCCTGTAACCGACATCAAAGGTAAAGAAGTTCGGCTATTATCGGACGCCTCCATCCTGAACGAAGTGTCCGGGAAAATTACGGATTGGCAGGGAAGGCCGGTTACCGGATCGGACCCTGCAATGCAGGCGAACTTTTTTGCGTTCTGCCTTCTGCGTTTGGCCTGCCGTCTTACCCACAACCCCGCCCAGGCAGGTAAACTTTTGGCCGTTAGCTATTAGCCGTTAGCCTTTAGCTGTTGGCCTTCCCATCCTCCGTCCTCCATTCTCCTTTTGACCTTTGCCCTGCCGTCTTACCCACACCCGCCACAGGCAGGTAAACTTTTGCCTTTTGATCTTTGTCTTATATCCAAAGGCTGCCTTAGCATTACTATTCCGCAAGGAGTTTTAAGCCCGGAGGGCTTTAAACGACGAAACGGTCTCCCCGCCTTACCGGAATATATGTCCAGGCTTTCGCTCCCTGTCCCTCGCCCTTTGGCTTTTACCTTTTGCCATCTAGCTTATAGCCGTTGGCTCCTTGCACCAAGCACCATGCTCCATGCTCCTCTCGTTCTCCGTTCTCCGTTTTCCTTTTTCCGTTCTACCCCTGCATTCCGGCAACTCTGCAACTCTGAAACTCCGAAACTTTCAATCTTTTCCCATCTTTCCTTACCTTTGCACACTTTATCAGAAACTGCGAACACTTCATTATGGAAATCCCAAGCAAGTACAATCCTACGACGATTGAGAGCAAATGGTACAGCTATTGGTTAGAGCGTAAATTTTTCCGTTCCGTTCCCGATGAACGCGAACCCTACACCATTGTCATTCCGCCTCCCAACGTCACCGGAGTCCTGCACATGGGGCATATGCTTAACAACACCATTCAGGATGTGCTGGTCCGCCGCGCCCGCATGCAGGGAAAGAACGCCTGCTGGGTTCCCGGCACCGACCATGCTTCCATAGCCACCGAGGCCAAGGTGGTTGCCAAACTTAAGGAAGAAGGCATCGAAAAATACTCGCTTACCCGTGAGGAATTTTTGGCCCATGCCTGGGAATGGAGAGAAAAACACGGCGGCATCATCCTTGAACAGCTTAAAAAGCTGGGCGCTTCCTGCGACTGGGACCGCACCTGCTTCACCATGGATGAAGCTCGTTACGAGTCGGTGATCAATGTCTTCATCGACTTGTACAACAAAGGGCTCATTTATCGCGGCGTGCGCATGGTAAACTGGGACCCGAAGGCCTTGACCGCCCTTTCGGATGAAGAAGTCATCTACAAGGAACTGCAGTCAAAACTCTACTATGTCCGTTACCGTGTCGAAGGCGCCGAAGACGAATGGGTGACCATTGCAACCACCCGTCCAGAAACCATATTGGGCGACACGGCTGTTTGTTACCATCCCGAAGACGAACGTTTTGCTCACCTGAAAGGCAAACGGGTGCTGGTTCCGTTGCTGAACCGCAGCATTCCCATGATCAGCGATGAATACGTGGACCGTGAATTCGGTACGGGATGCCTTAAAATTACGCCGGCGCACGACGTGAACGATTACATGATCGGCCAGAAGTACCAGCTCGAATCCATCGATATCTTCAACGATAACGGAACCCTGAGCCCCGCGGCACAGATGTACGTGGGCGAGGACCGCTTCACCGTCAGGGAGAAGATCGTCGATGACCTGAAAGCAGCCGGCAATCTCGTGAAGATTGAGGACTATGTGAACAAGGTAGGCTTCAGCGAACGCACCGACGAAGTAATAGAACCGAAACTCTCGATGCAGTGGTTCCTCCGCATGCCTGAGCTGGCAAAGCCGGCGCTGGATGTGGTGATGAACGATACGGTGAAATTTCATCCCGACAAATTCAAGAATACCTATCGTTACTGGATGGAAAACGTCCGCGACTGGTGCATCAGCCGTCAGTTATGGTGGGGACAGCGCATACCGGCCTACTACCTTCCAACCGGACAGGTTGTGGTCGCAAAGTCCGCAGAAGAAGCGCTGGAACTGGCGCGTACCAGGTTCAATAAACCGGAACTGCAACTCAAGGATCTCCGCCAGGATGAAGACGTGCTCGATACCTGGTTCTCGTCGTGGCTGTGGCCGATTTCCGTTTTCGACGGTATCCGCCATCCGGACAATGAGGATATGAAGTATTATTATCCAACCGATGTTCTGATCACCGCGCCTGAAATACTCTTCTTCTGGGTGGCCCGTATGATCATGGCAGGGATTGAGTATCAGAAGGGAATACCTTTCCGGCATGTTTATCTGACGGGAATTGTCCGCGACAAACTTGGACGCAAGATGAGCAAATCGCTTGGCAACTCTCCCGATCCCATCAGCCTGATGGAAAAATACGGCGCCGATGGCGTGCGGGTAGGCATGCTGCTCACATCGCCGGCCGGCAACGACCTGCCTTTCGATGAAGCCTTGTGCGAACAGGGACGCAACTTCAGCAACAAGGTGTGGAATGCCCTGCGCCTGGTGAAAGGCTGGACAGTGGACGATACCATTCCTCAGCCCGCTTATGCCGCCGCTTCCGTCCGGTGGTTTGAAGCCCGCTGGAATGATACCTTATCGGTCATCGACAACCTTTACGATGACTATCGCCTGAGCGAAGCGCTGATGACGGTTTACAAGCTTACCTGGGACGATTTCTGTTCATGGTACCTCGAGATGATCAAACCCGGCTTCCAGCAGCCTATCGACAGGGCTACCTATGAAAGCACCGTCAGCTTTTTCGAAGAACTGATGCAACTCATGCACCCGTTCATGCCGTTTATCACCGAAGAAATCTGGCATCGGTTGCGGAAGCGCGAAGAAGGCGACTGTATCATGGTTTCATTGCTTCCTCCGCGCAGGGAATTCGAAGCCGCCATTCTTGATAAATTTTCTGTTGCCGTAGAAGTGGTAATGGCGCTGCGAACCATACGCAAGGAGAAAAATATACCGTTCAAGGAACCGATGGATCTGATGATCCGCAAGAATTTCGACGAACAGCCGGATCTTACTTTCGACAGCGTTGTGGAGAAATTATGCAACCTGAGCCCTATCCGGTATGTGGATGAAAAAGTAAACGGCGCCCTGACATTCGTTATCAAATCTACCGAGTTTTATGTTCCGCTGGGAAGCAAACTCGACACCGAAGCCGAAATTGCCAAACTTACCCAGGAACTGGAATATACCAAAGGCTTCCTGAAGAGTGTGATGAAGAAACTCTCGAACGAGCGCTTCGTGGCCAACGCTAAACCCGAAGTGGTTGAAATTGAACGCAAAAAGCAGGCTGATGCCGAGGCAAGAATTCAGGTGCTGGAAGAGCAGATTGCGGCGTTGAAATAGTAATCTGTGGTTTAATATCCTTTAATTGCATTTTTTTTCTTCGTTTGTTAGAAGAATAATTATGATATTTGCACAGTTCTGACAAAAGACTGATTTCAAATATTTATAATTATGAAAATGCAATTAAGACTCTTCTTAGGAGTCGCCGGTTTTATACTATTAGTTTCAAACTATACAACAGCACAAACGCTGGAATTTGTTAATAAAGACAATTCGTACTATCTGCGGTTTGCAAAACGCGGTACGATAAAGGATGGTGTGCAGGTGGGGAAGTGGTTAAATGTCAATTTCAATAATATTGTATATAAAGAATACTATTTTGATGAATTTGGGAAGCCTGTCGGAACCTGGAAATTATTTTATCCAAATGGCAGTCTGAGAAAAGAGATGGAATATGAAAACAATCGTGTTGTAAGATATACAAGGTTTTCAATGGATAGCGTTAAATGTTTTGAGCTAATCACGAATGAAGGATTTAGCGATAGTCTGTATTTTAAGATTGAAAACCATGAAGAAGATATTTTTGATGCTGAAGGAAGGGTCTCAGAAATAATATTTAGAAATTTGAATGGCAGAGTAGAGTCAAAACGTGTTTTTATATATGATTACTACGAAGGAGTAGATGATCTGATAAAAATCCTGAATGCTGAAAAATTTACCGGCACGATTGATGTTTGGAATGTAAACAAAGATCACTGGAAGAAAAATATATTCAAAGAAGGCAATTACAGATCTATTGTCGATTCATATAAGCAAGGTGTCCTTCAATATCAGAAAGAGTATGACGAAAATGGTAAAAAAGCAAGAATTACTAAATATGATGAGAAGGGCAATGTTGTTTACGAAAAATCCTATAATTGATTTGTCCGGTTCAAATATTTTTTTGATTAATCCGCATTGTTAGATTATCTTTGAGTTAATAAAGTACCCGAAGTATTTGGATTAATGTTAAAGTATTTATGCCAGTGCCTGCAAACAGACGGCGAGATTTTTTATAAAAGTACAAGAGTTTCCCCCGGTTTGCTTGACAAGGTTTATGGTATAACAATTAATGTAAAACCCAATCCCGCATGTGAATGGGCTGCTTCCGATTATACCCTGCCCGACGATGTTTCATCTGCCGAACCAAAACTCACAAACCGCATGGGAATAACTGTGGAAATTTGTACAATTAACGGACAGAAGGGACAAAATCTCATAGATACACGCAAACTTCCCCCTGGTACTTACATTTATTCTCTCACTACCTGAAACAGGCAGTTAAACGGGTAACTATCAATCTTAAGGAAATGACTAAGATCATTCATGACTGTGCATATTTGCCTCCATTCTACCCCTTGCATTTTAGCCTGTAATGTTAACCTTCCTAAAAACGAAATCCGATGAATAAAATAATAACAATCTTACTTCTAATTCCAATTCGTCTGATGGCACAGATACCAAATGCCGGCCTTGAAAACTGGGTGCTTATCAATGGATGTGAAGAACCTACAGGATGGGTAACAAATAATTTAGCGCCATGGAGCATTTCGGTTGAAAAAACCAATGATCGCTGGATTGATGAATGGGGTATGAGAGTCCGGAGTAATAATAACATAGGTTTTGAAGGGCCAATGCCAGGTATTGTTTCAACAAAGTTTCTTTTTGCCGGAGAGTATAACCGACTATCCTTTTATTACAAAGTTGTTTCTGCTTTACCACCTGCGTATGCAGAAATTGCTATTTATGAGAAATTGCTAAATGGAAGTTTTAATTTGCTTGCAAAAGCTGATTTTACAGAAACGGATTGTATTTGGCATTATATGTCATTGCCTTTTTATGTATCCATGTCAACTGACTCGCTCAAAATAGTCATCAGTGCCAACACAGTCTCAAGCGGCACATATTTTCAGGGATATTCTGAGTGGATTATTGACGATCTTAAATTAAAGTACACGGATGTTGGCGTCAAAGAACCTTCAGCTGACAAAGTACTGATTAACCCAAATCCGGCGAAAGACGATTTTACTCTTAGCATTCCGAGCAGTTGGATTAATTTATCAACCGATTTAATTATCATCGATAATACAGGCAGGAAAGTAATGAGCCGCAAAATCGAAACCTCAACATCCGTCATAAATGTAGCGAGTTTATCTACAGGATTATATATTGTAATGCTTTCTAATAATCAGTTTCAATTGAGTATGAAGCTAGTCATATTAAAAGAATGATCACTCTTCATTCAAACTTTTTGGAGAGTGAGAGCCGTGGGACAGCTATCTCGATAACAGGCAGGGATTCTTGCTTATTTTTTGAACTGGATATTCGGCAATCCGGCACCAGCAACCTCATTCATTACTTCGTAAACACATACTGAATGATATTCGCTCCCATCTGTAAGGCTTTCAGCCTTATCTCGGGCGAGTCCTTATGAACTTCCGGGTCTTCCCAGCCATCGCCCAGGTCGCACTCATAATCGTAAAAGCAAATCAGCCGTCCTTCCCACATCAGCCCGAATCCCCTGGGAGCCTTGTCGTCATGTTCGTGTATTTTCGGCAACCCGTTGGGGAAGTTATACTTCTGATGATAAATGGGATGACTGAAGGGCAGTTCCACGAATTCGAGTTCGGGGAAAACCTTTTTCATCTGCGGCCTGATAAACCTGTCGATGCCGTAATTGTCGGAGATATGCAGGAATCCGCCGGCCAGCAGGTAGTTGCGAAGGTTCTGCGCTTCCTGGTCGTTGAAAATGATGTTGCCGTGCCCGGTGATGTGGACGAACGGATAATCAAACAGTTCGGCGCTGCCGGCTTCCACGGTGGCGTAATCTTTGGCTATGGCGGTATTCAGGTTTTTATTGCAGAAACTGATAAGGTTGGTGAGCGATGTGGGGTTGGCGTACCAGTCGCCGCCGCCGTTATACTTCAGCAGCGCAATCTGGAACGATTGCGCTCCGGCGGTCATCGATAAAAGCGTAAGGAAAAAAGTGATGTATCGTTTCATGTTTATCCGTTCAATAAGTTGATGGTCATGGTGGCGACCAGGGCCGCCGTCTCGGTTCTTAAACGGGAATTTCCCAGGCTGATGGCGAGAAACCCTTTTTCTTTTGCCGCTTCAAGTTCCGCCTGGCTGAAATCGCCTTCCGGGCCGATGAGAATCAGGCAGTCGGAGCCTTTTTGATAACGATCTTTCAGCAGAACTTCCTGCTTTTCTTCCACATAGCCGATGAATTTCTGTCCGGTGAATTCCTTTTTCAGGAAGCCGGCCAGTTTAACCGGCTCATTCAATGCCGGCAGATGCAGGTTCAGCGATTGTTTCATGGCCGAAACCAGGATTTTCTGCATACGGTCGGTACGGAGAACGGTTCGTTCCGAGTGTTCGCAGATCACCGGGGTGATTTCACTGATGCCGATTTCTGTCGCTTTCTCAAGAAACCACTCAAACCGGTCGTTGTTCTTGGTGGGAGCCACGGCAAGATGGAGATGAAACGGCATCCGTGCGGCGGCGGAAACCATTGAGGTGACCATCAGCAAACATTTCCCGGAATTTTCATTTGTCACAACGGCTTCAAACAGCCGGCCTCTCCCGTCGGTGATATGGATGGTGTCGCCGGTTTTTTTCCGCAATACCCGGATGCAATGATGCGATTCCTCCGCATCAAGCAGGATGGATTGTCCGGCGGTTTCCGCAACGATATCGGGTGAATAAAAAAGCTGCATGGCTTATTGTTGCCCCAAAATTAAAAAACCTGCCCGATATATGGGCAGGTTTTTATCAGAGTGCCGGAAGGCGTTAGTTAATGATGAGTTTACGGGCATAGAAAGTATCGTCCGTGCTGATCTTTATAACATAAAGACCGGCCTTGATCTCTTTTAAACTAAGTGTTTCCTGAAGGGGGTGTTTTGCGTTGACAACCTTTTTCAAACGGGTGACGCCGGCCAGATCCACGATCGAAATAGTGGTTTTGCCCAACGGTTTATCGGAGGTAAGGGTGACGGCGCCGGAGGCCGGATTCGGGAACACCGAGATTTCGCCGGCGACAGCGGCCGGTGTTTGGATTCCTGCTTCCTCCCCAACAGTGATGTTGTCGATATACAGGTTGTTGCCGTAACGGTTGAACGACTCAAAGGCGATCTTTATCCCCGTCTTGTTGGCCCAGGGGCTGAGGTCGATGGTATAGCAATTGCTTCCCCAGCCAATGCCACACCAGTCGTCGACAATGGAAGGAACATAGAGGGACGTTGTTTTTGGCGTAGTGGCAAAGGTTCCCTGGCCTTTTTCTCCGGCCTGGAATACCCTTGTCCAGTTTGACCCGCAATCGTCCGAAATATAGATGATCAGTGAATCGGACGTGGATGCGTAACGGGTGGCATAGGCATGGTCGAATTGGAGGTTGACATTGTGCATGCCGGTGAAGTTCAGCGCCGGGGAAATCATCCTGTCACGACGGCCGGGAGGGGCCTGGTAATGGAAGAAATCCATCCGCGCTGCGTACTGGCTTGATCCGTTCGCGTAAACGGTGTCGATATCCCAGGTAATGTTCATGTCCGGATTCTCAATTTCCCAGCTCCTTGTTCCGAACTGCTTCGTTTCGAAATCTTCCGTGAACGGGAGATAATATCCGCCGACAATAATATATTTCTCTTTTACAACCACATCCATGCCGTTGTTGTTCGACACCACCAGTTGTACCGTGTAATTGCCTTCCTGGTTAAACATAACCTGAGGGCTTTGAGAATGCATCGACGTTCCGTTGACATAGGTTACGGTATTGGGTGTGATTTCCCATTGCCACGAATTGGGGCAGAATTCCGTTTGGTCGGTAAAGGTCACCGTTTCGCCTGCTGAGCAGAAAACCCTCTGGCTGGCTGAAAAACCGGCAATGGGTTTCAGGGTATCGCTGACCGTGATATAGGAAGTTTTGAGGATGCTTCCCGATCCGGCCGAATTGGATGAGGTGAGTTCAATGTTATAGGTGCCGGGCGTGTTGAAAACGATACCCTGCGGGTTCTTTTCGTTTGAGGAGGATGGAGTTCCGCCGACAAATGCCCAGTCCCATTGTGTGGGAACGCCGAGCGAAAGGTCAGTGAAGTTTACAGGGCACCCGGGAGGCACAATGGTTTTATCCGCTGCAAAATCGGCAACAGGGGTTGTAAAGTAAAGGTCCGACTTCCACAAACCGCGTCCGTAAGTGGCGGCTTTAATGCGGTCGTTGGCGGGATTAACCGAATCATAGTATATTTCAAGCTCCATAACGCGGGCATTGGCCGGCATTCCATTGTTGAAAGGGATCCAGTCGGCCATCGACTGGTCCTTGTAAAACACACCGGCATCTGTTCCGAGGTACAGGCCTTCCTGGCTTTGTTTGTAATACACGATGGTGCTCATGTGAATATTGGGCAGCGTACCTGTGATATCGGTCCAGGAAAGCCCCCTGTCGGTCGATTTATAGATCTTGTTGTTCGCCTGGGTTAAATAAACGGTATTTTCCTCGAAAGGATGGGCTTCCAGGTCGGTTATTTCGGAAGAGGACGGGAGGAATGTTGAAATATCGGCCCATGCAGGGTCTTCAGCTTGGGCGTTGATGCTGATGTACAGGCTGCCGCCGCTGGCTGCATACAGGAGGTTGGTATTAACCGGCGATTGCTCCAGCACTGACAGATTACCCGTGTTGATGGTTGAGATTTTCTTCCATTTCACGCCGCTTGCCGAAGTGTTCTTGATGTTACGGCTACGCCAGATGTTTTTATACCCGATAAACATGGTATTCGGATCTTTTTCGTCGATGATAAAAGGGGTAACCCAGGCGCCTTCTTCATCGATGCCGTTAACGCCGTTGCCGGCAATGGCGCCCTGGTTATTGGTTCCGTAATGTCTGTCGATTGATCCGTAGTAAATAGTGGTGTAACTAACCATGTGGTTGGTGTAGTCAATGGCGCATTCCATGCCGTCGCCACCGCCTATGGCGTACCAGGAGCCGTCGGCAAACAGGGAGGAGCCGTTATCCTGGTAACCGTTTACAACACGGTCGTCAACAGTAGCGCTCTGACCGAGTTTATAGGTCTGGCTGATCGGCAGGCCGCTGGTGATCTCGTTCCAGTTTGTGCCTCCGTTGTCGGTCCAGTAAATACCGCCGTCACATCCAACGTAGATGCGGTTATTCAGCGGGCTGACTTCAAATACGTGGTGGTCGGCGTGTACCGATGGCACGCTGCATCCGCCATACCAGTGGCCGTTAATCTGCCAGTTGGTGCCGCCGTTTGTTGATTTCCAGATGTCGACGCCGCCGGAGTATACGATGTCGGCATTTGTCGGGTCAACGGCGATGCAAAGGTCATACCAGGCCTGTCCGCCTGATCCGGAACCGTCGCACGACCAGTCCATAATATTGGGGGAAGTTGAACGGGTAGTGAAGTTCAGGCCGCCGTCGGTTGAACGATAAATTCCTTTAAAGCCGTTATCGCTTTGAGTCAGAAGGAAATAAACAATCTGGGGATTGGCCGGGGATACGCCGATCACACCGCGTGATGCAGACGGGATGCCGGAAGTGATTTGTGTCCAGTTTTCTCCGTGGTTTACAGAACGATAGAACCTGGCGTCTGCCGAAGCATACAAGGTTGAATAATCACCGGGTTTGAAGACAAGTTCCTTGAAATTGCCCGAGGCTTTCAGCGACCAGTTGGCGCCTGCATTTACGGTTTTATATAATCCGCTTGAAGTGGCGGCATATAGTATATCCGTGTTTTCCGGGTCAATGAGCAGCTTTCCGACGACAACATTACCCATCCCGGTGTTGGCCATGTCCCAGTTTACTCCGCCATCGGTGGTTTTCATAATGCCTAATCCGGGAGCGTCGCCGGCATCCCGGTCGCCGGTACCAATGTATATAATCTGGGGATTGGACGGATTAATGGCGATGGATGAAACGCCGAGGGTGGGCAGCATGTCCGTGGAAGTGGACCAGTTGTTGCCCCCCATCGTGGTAACCCATAAACCGCCAGAAGGCGCTCCGATGTAAATAATATCAGGATTGGCAGGGTGGAAGGCGATAGCGTTGATACGTCCGAGGCCCTGGTAACCTTTGGCAGTAGGAATCGAGAAAGGTCCCTGGTTAACCCAGTCGCCGTTCAGCGACCTTGACTGGCTGTGCTGCTGCATGTATTGCCGGTATGCGTTAGATACCGCATCCGGAGCAGGCTTAACCCCCTGGGGCGAGACCCTGGTCCTCATGAAATTTTCCCAGCGTTTGAACGGCTTCCATCCGCATCCGCGGGTGATCGGGCGTCCCTGCCAGTAAAGTTCAAAAGCGCGCTGTGTTTGAAAGAAGTTGGCGCCGGGATCCTGCATCATCTGTATCCAGTACGGATATTGTGACGTATCGGCAGGAGCCGCCTGCTTTTCCTGTGAATAAACGGATGCCCCTGCCAGTAGAAACAGGGCCGGTAACAAAAGGCGTAGGTATTTTTTCATGAATCAGAATTTTGCTGAAGTGCAAAGTTACTGATTTCATCGGAATACAAAAGTGTTTATGATGACGTGTTATTACAGTTCAGGTAGCGATCCATCTTAGTGAAAATCAGTTGATTCTCCGAAATAATTCATATAATTATTTAATTACACAGAGCTTCAGAGAGATTTCACAGGATCAAAGAGTTAAATTCTATCGCGCTTAATCCCTTCTTTAAGCAAAGTGTCATTCACCTGCGAATTAAAGGAATTTACATTCTCTATGAAACTCTGAGGCTTCTCCGTGGTTCTGTGTAATTCTTACTGTTACAGAGACTTGACTGCCTGCCGGCAGGGCTTCACAGAGATTTCACAGGCACATCCAATAACCTTTTCTGCTATCTGACAGATTTCCGCCGGTCTGTATTAACTCTTGATTTTTTACTAATAAATATTTGGTACAGGGAAACTGTTTCGCAGGCCTGCTTACCAGCTTCCGCTGGCTCCGCCGCCGCCAAAGCCGCCGCCTCCGAAGCCTCCGAAACCGCCGCCACCGCCCAAGCCGCCGCTGCCGCCGGTAAATCCGCCCCAGTCTCCTCCCGATGATCCGGGCCAGAAAACAAAGGGGCCCATCCCGCTCCTGCGTCCGATGGTGTGGTGCCGGTTGTTGTTGAAACGGCTGAGGATGAAAACAACGGCTATGACAATAAAGATTATGATAAGGGCAGGCGTTCCGGCGCCTTTTCCGTAGGTGTCGGATTTATACTCGCCGGTGGTGAATTTTATTACGGCATCAGCGGCAGCATCAATACCGCCGTAATAATCGTTCTGTTTGAAGTGCGGAATCATCTCATGCTGGATGATATTCCAGGCATCGCCATCAGTGATGAGATGTTCGAGGCCGTAACCGGTCTCAATATCGGCTTCGCCACTTTCGGTGCCGGTTTTGGGCTTTACCAGGATTACACAGCCGTTGTTATACTTTTTTGATCCTACGCCCCAGGATTGTCCGAGCCGCTGCGTGAAATCGGAAATATCGTATCCTTCAAGCGATGATACCGTGACGACAACAATCTGCGTTGAGGTGGAATCGCTGAAAGCGACCAGCTTACGTTCAAGTTCATTTACCTGTGAAGGCTCCAATATTCCGGCCATGTCGTTAACCAGCCTCGGCGGAACAGGAGCCGGGGGAATACCATTTCCCGCCATCGCGGAATAGAGCGGCAGTACAATGGCCAGCGCCGCCAGGAACCATGCGTGTTTTACTTTTACCTTCATCCGGAGAATGTTTGAGATTGCAAATTATTAACCAGCCGGACCGGTCTACTCATCTCCAAATGATAGTTCATCGGGAAGTTCATTTGTGTCGTCAGGCTTATGGGGAAAATATTTTTTAAGTTCTTCTCCCACGTTGGAAACCCCGAGAATCAATCCTTCAGTAAATTTTCCTTCGGCAAAGTTCTCAATCAACAAGGCCTTAAGATGTTCCCAAAAGTTTTCATCCACCATTCTGTTGATGCCCGAATCGCCGATCACTGCAAATTTTCTGTTTTTAACGGCCAGATAAAACAGGACTCCATTCCGGAGTTCTGTCTTATCCATGCCCAGGGTCTTGAATATTTGCACAGCCCGGTCATTCGCTTCGCCCTTGCAACTGGTTTCAAGGTGTATGCGCACTTCGCCTGAGGTGTCGAGTTCGGCATTCTGAATAGCCAGTTTCAGATCTTCCTTTTGCTCAGGCGAGAAAAAAGAACGCGCGGTAAGTTTCATTTCTCCGGTGTGGTATTATTTAAACAGTTCATCAACTTTCGGAGCATTTTCTGATCCTTTGTCGGCTTCGAAATATGCCTTGTATTTAAAGCCGAACATATCGGCCAGCAGGTTGGTCGGGAAGCGCTTGATTTTGGTGTCATATTGCTGGACCGCATCGTTGAAATTCCGGCGCTCGACATTGATACGGTTTTCGGTGCGTTCCAGTTCATTCTGCAACTGCATGAAGTTCTCGTTGGCTTTGAGCTGCGGGTATTGTTCCACGATCACCAGTAATTTCGACAGATCGGACGTCAATTGTCCCTGGCTTTCCTGGAACTTCGCCAGGGTGGTTTCGTTCAGGTTTTTGGGATCGATATTGATGTCCGTTTTCGTGGCTTCGGCGCGGGCTTCAATTACTTTGATCAGGGTTTGCTGTTCATAATTGGCATACTGTTTTACGGTAGCCACCAGGTTTGGGATCAGGTCGGCACGGCGCTGGTATGCGCCCTGCACATCGGCCCATGATTTATTCACCTTTTGCTCGTAATTAACGAGCCCGTTATACACGCCCGACATCCAGGTAATAAGGATGATGGCAAGGAGGATAAGGGATCCGATAATGATTATTGGTTTTCTCATCTGGTTACTTGATTTTGTGGTTGTCAGATCAAAGTTCGTCTATTTATTGAATGATGTCAACACTGCGCTGAATAAAGCTTGTCAGTTCACTGCCTTTCAGAAGGTTCTGCGATAACAGGGCCAGGTCGATGAGCTGTTTTGCCAGCCGGTCGCGCGCGGGTTCATCGCTTGTTTCGGCCAGTTGCCCCACCAGACGGTGGTTCGGATTTACCACCATGTTGTAATTGTCGGGCATGTTATTCATGAATTCGTAGCCACCGCCGATGGCCGACATGTCTTTCATACGGCGCATAAATTCGGGCTGGGTGATGATAACAGGCATATCGTTTTCGCTCAGGCTTTCGAAAACCACATGAAAACGGTTTTTATCAACCAGCGTCTCGAAAACGGCGGTGATCTGCTTTTGCTGGTCTTCGGTAAGTTTTGACGGGAGTTGGTCTTCTTTCGCGATAAGCTTGTCGATTACATCGGCATCAACGCGCGAGAAGTGCGATTTTTCAAATTTCTGCTCCAACGCATTCACAAAATGGGTGTCGAGCGGCGTATCCATCACCAGCACATTGTATCCGCGGCCTGTTGCTGCAGTGATAAAGCCATGCTGATCTTCAGGGTTGGTGGTGTACAGGTAAACAAGGCTTTTCTCCTTATCGGTCTGCGCGTCCTGTATCTTCTTTTTATATTCTTCAAAGGTGTTAAATTTGCCTTCGGTATCCTTGAAGAGGAAGAACTTCTCGGCGCGTTCGTAAAATTTGGGTTCTGAAACCATCCCGTATTCAATGAAGAGCTTGATGTCGTCCCATTTCTTTTCGAACTCTTCGCGGTTGTTTTTAAAGATTTCTTCCAGCCTGTCGGCGACTTTCTTCATGATATGCCCCGAAATCTTCTTCACGTTCTGGTCGCTCTGCAGGTAACTGCGCGATACATTCAGCGGGATATCCGGCGAATCGAGCACGCCGTGCAGCAATGTAAGGAAGTCGGGAACGATGCCTTCCACCGAATCGGTCACAAAGACCTGGTTACAGTATAACTGGATCTTATCGCGCTGCACTTCAAAGTTGCGTTTCACTTTGGGGAAGAACAGGATGCCCGTCAGGTTGAAGGGATAATCCACGTTCAGGTGAATGTTGAACAGCGGTTCCTCGAAGGTGTGCGGGTAAAGTTCACGGTAAAATTTTTTGTAATCTTCGTCGGTGAGGCCCGCCGGCATTTGTTTCCACAGGGGATTGGTATTGTTGATGATCCGCGGCTTTTCAACTTCCACCTGTTTGGGTTCGCCTTTGTCGTCTTTTTCGGTTTCCGAGGCTTCCCACGTTTTTTCGTTTCCGAAACGGATGGGAACGGGGAGGAATTTACAATACTTCTTCAGCAGGTCGAGGACCCTGAATTCTTCCAGGAATTCTTTTGAATCGTCCGAAATATGAAGGATGATCTCGGTGCCGCGATCGGTTTTATCGCATTCTTCCAGTTTGTATTCGGGTGAGCCGTCGCACTCCCAACGGACACTTTTGCTGCCGGCCCCTTTTTTGTAGGTCTTGGTCCTGATTTCAACCTTGTCGGAAACCATAAACGAAGAATAAAAACCAAGCCCGAAATGGCCGATCAGGCCGCTTTGCTCAACTTCGGTCTTGCCTTTGTATTTTTTCAGGAATTCCTCGGCGCCCGAAAATGCAATCTGGTTGATATATTTTTCAACTTCATCGGCTGTCATGCCGATACCCTTGTCTTTTACCGTAAGGGTTTTCTTTTTCGGATCCAGGGATACTTCCATAGTGACGTCGCCCAGGTCTTCCTGGTACTTGCCCATCGAGGCAAGCGTCCTTAGTTTGATGGTTGCATCTACTGCATTGGAAATGAGCTCACGCAGAAAAATTTCGTGATCAGAGTAAAGGAATTTCTTAATAATGGGAAAAATGTTCTCTGTCTGAACATTGATTTTACCGGTTTGTAGAGTCATGGTTATGAAATTTTGCCATGAACCGAACAAAGTGTGTGCCACCGGAAAGGATGTGACAATTTGGCACGGGCGAGGAGCGGGGAGCAGGGAGCAAGGGGCAGGAGCCTGAACATATATTTCGGTAAGGAGGGGAGACCGTTTCGTCGTTTAAAGCCCTGCGGGCTTAAAACTCCTCGCGGAATAGTAATGGTAAGGTAGTCTTTGGAGATGTAGCGAAGCCAAGAGCCAAAAGCTAACGGCCAAAAGCAAGGGGCAGGGAGCAGGGAGCGAGGGGCAGGAGCCTGAACATATATTTCGGTAAGGAGGGGAGACCGTTTCGTCGTTTAAAGCCCGGAGGGCTTAAAACTCCTCGCGGAATAGTAATGGTAAGGTAGTCTTTGGAGATGGGGCGAAGCCAAGAGCCAAAAGCCAGGGGCAAGGAGCAGGACGGAAAACGCAAAATTAAGAACGCAAAACGCAAACCTTCGCTGCCAGGCAAGCCTGACCCTTTACATACAAGCCTTCCCGGGCAGGCAGGCCTGCCACCTTACGCGCAGCCTTCCCGGGCAGGCAGGTCTGAAACACGGAAACACTGAAACACTGCCCACGAATTCCACGAATGTCAATCACGAATTCCACGAAATCCGTTATCCTCACAACATTTATTCGGGTCCATTCGTGCTTCATTCGCGTCCATTCGTGGATAAAAAATAATCACGAATTCAACGAATGTCAATCACAACTTCCACAAATTACGAATCACAATTAACGAATCACGAATTACGAAAAACGAAACTCAAAATGCAGAACGCAAAATTAAGAACGCAGAACGACCAGCGGCCAACGGCCAAAAGCCAGGGGCAAGGGCGCCAGGGTGCAGGGAGCCAGCCCTGAACGTACTTTGAAAAATTCCTCCTACTTTTATGAGAAATTCCGCCGGCGACGGAAAGCATTGCTTCATGCCGAATGTCAGCCGGTTAAGGATAACCGGGTATAAAAACCTTATTCATTCCCTCTCATCGAAACAAGAAACTATGGACGACCAGCCGAAACTTGAACGAATGCTTAACCTCCTCCTCACCTTGTCGGGAAGCAGAAATTTCACCCTTGCGCAATTGTCGGAACGTTTCAGCATGTCGGAGAGGACGCTGATGCGCTACCTGGCCACCTTCCGCAATGTGGGGTTTATTGTAGAATGCCGCGACGGCGCATACAGCATCCCGAGAGTTGAAAAGCCCTTCAAATCCATCGGCGACCTGCTCCATTTCTCGGAAGAGGAAGCTTACATCCTTACCAACGCGATACATTCCATCGACGACAACAACCTGCTGAAAACCAACCTGGTCAACAAACTTTACTCGTTATATAATTTCGACCGGGTTGCCGAAACCGTCGTGAAGCCTGAAAACATCAGCACCGTGCATAACCTGATCAGCGCGATACGGGAGAAAAAACAGGTGTTGCTGCGGCGGTACAGGTCGTCGCACGGAAACCTGGTGCGCGACCGTCTGGTGGAACCCTTCGACTTCACCACCAACTACCAGTTTGTCTGGGCCTTTGAACCCGAAAGCCGTTGCTGCAAATTGTTTAAAACCTCGCGGATAGGGGAGGTGCAGGCGCTGGACAAAGGTTTTGAAAACGAGGCATATCACGAAAAGGAACCCATGGATGTGTTCCGCATCAGTTCGAAGGAACAGGTACGCGTGATACTTCGCCTGAGCCTGAGGGCATACAACCTGCTTCTCGAAGAATATCCCCTGGCCGAGAAGTACGTCACGGCCACAGATGACAACTTGTGGCAGTTTGACGGGCAGGTTTGCGGGTTCGAAGGAGTGGGACGTTTCGTCATGGGGCTATGCGATGAAACGGAAGTGGTTGAACCGGAAGAACTTAAAGATTATCTCAGAAAAAAAATAAAAAACTTCATCCCAAAAATATAACTGACAGAAGTTGTCATATGCCGTATCTAATTTTGAGCTTTCAAACAATTGAAAGCTATGAACAGAATGGAATTTTTCAAAAGCGTGATCCTGGGCGGGGCCGGATTGATGGCTTTTCCCGGAAGCGCTGATGCTACTCAGGAAAACAAACAAAAGCTAAAGCTGATTGATGCTTACATCGCAGGTTTCCAGTATTACGACGGCCCCGAGGTAGCCGATATGCTTGAAACCGGGCTTAAACTCACACTTCGCCGCGAACCGCAGAACCGCTACGACCACAGCGCCGTTGAAGTGTATGCCGGCGAAGCAAAACTTGGCTACCTTCCTTACCGGGATAACATAACTATCGCTTTGCTGATGGATGCCGGCATCAGGGCCCATGCCTGCATAACGGAACTCGATCCGGAGAGTTTCCCATACGGGAGCGTGAAGATGGAGGTTTGGTGTGAGCAAGATGCCTTAAGCAGGGCATAGCGCCGGCCGGATGATCGTCAGGTAACCCGCCATCATTGTTTAAGTATTATGAACCAAAAGGGGATAAAATAAATTTAGAAAAAAATTAGTAATAATTGAATCAGGAATGGACAAATTTATTTATATATTAGCGAAGAATTTGTATCATGCGTTTTAAACTTATCTATACGATTGCATCATCCGGGAATAATACTATTCCGCTGAATTACCAGTACGAATTCTCCTCCTGGATATATCGCACCATTCATTATGCCGATCCCGGATTTGCCCGCTGGCTGCATGACGAAGGGTACACCGCCGGCAGGCAGCATTTCAAGTTTTTCACTTTCTCAAACCTGGAAATTCCGCGCAGGGCGTTCAGCATTGCCGGCGACAGGATGAGAATCCTTTCGGACGAATGCTCCATGCAGATATCTTTTCTCATCGGGGAAGCCGCTTCGCCTTTCATCCGGGGCCTTTTCCTGAACCAGGATTTCACCATCGGCGATAAGATAAGCCAGGTGAGGTTCAGGGTGAAATCCGTCGAAAGGATGCCCGATCCGCTTTTTGGTAACGAGATGACATTCAGGGCCCTGTCGCCGGTTGTGATCGGGAAGTCGCGGGCGCCTGAAGGGGGCAGCGGCAAGGCTTACCTGTCGCCAGAAGCGGATGGTTACGGGCCGTTGTTTATTCAGAACCTGGCCTGTAAAGTGTTGGTGAGCAAAACACGGGATAAGATTTCGCCTGCCGAGCTGGAAGCCTGCCGGTTTGAACTTCTCGGCAAGCCGAAAAAAAAAGGTATATTGATAAAAGCGCACACCCCGCAGCAAACCAAGGTTATCGGGTATCAGTTCAGGTTCAGGATCACCGCCCCTGCCGACTGGCTCGCCGTAGGATATGATGCCGGGTTTGGCGAGGAAAACAGCGAAGGGATGGGGTGCGCCGGGATTGATGATAATGAGCGCCGGGAGAAATGAAACGAATCCTTAGTACGGAGGATTGCAAAAGCCGAAGAGACCTGATTGCCGGTGCGTATGATTGAAAGCAAGGTAATGTTTAGCATATAGTTAACGCCTTCGCAGGCAAATGTTTAACACTTAATTCAATCATTATGGCTATTAAATTTAAAGTAATTGAAAAAGGCCAGCCCGGCGTTGCCGGTGGCGGCGAAAAAAAGTTCTATGCTTCGACCGTGACAAACGGCGAGCTAACCCTCAGCGGACTGACCCGGCTGATAGAAAAATCCAGCACGGTAAGCGGCGCCGATATCCGGGCCGTGTTGTATGCGATGGTTGATGTTATGGTCGATTCGATGGCCAACGGGCAAATTGTACGTCTGGGCGAACTGGGGAGTCTGCGTGTGAGCCTCAACAGCGAGGGAAAAGCCACGGCCGACGAGGTAAACTCGTCAGCCATTAAAAACACGAGGGTGATTTTCAGCCCCGGAAAGGAAATTAAGGATATGCTGAAGACCCTGGAATTTGCGAAAGGAAATTGATCCTTGGGATGGGTGCAGGATTTTGTGCCGTGGAAAAAAAATTTCCACGGCACAAAATTAAATTTCCACGGCAGGAAATTGGGGACGGCACGGCAGGGAATTGGGATGATGGGGAAATACAATAAATAAAGGATATGAAACAAACGTACAAGGCGATTATAATATGAGTTTAGACACAGTACTTCAAATAGGCAAAGTCCTCCGCAGTTCGGAAAACAGCCTGAAATATTTTAAATATATAGAGGCTTGCCCTAAAGACAAAGATGGCAATTGGCCTATATGTATTACCATTCCTGTAAAAGAAGATTTCTCTTTTGATTGGGAGGGAATGAAAATTACGCCAGAAAATCAAAGAGATTCTCTCTTTTATCTGAAATTCAAGACTTCAGATAGTGACGGCTTAGTGAAATATGTTTTTGGAGATATCTATTTTGAGAGGAAAGCGGGTATTAAAAAAGATGGTTCCATAGATTTTAGTGAAGCTGGTTATTACAGGTTGGAGAATCCAAACCATTCAAATGCTGCCTATAGACTAAGTTCTTTTTACCGTGGATTAAGCGATTACAACGATATTATAAAACAGAACGTAGATTCACTGTCGGTCATTAAGCAATTTCATGAGCAATTAGAAAAGAATATTAAGTACATCGAAAGAATATTAAAGTTTACTCCGGCAATCTCTTACATTTTAGAAGTTGGCGATGGCTTCGAGATTACAAGCTTTCTCGATAACGAAGAAGAATTATATTTAAAGACTATTGACCAAATTTTTAAAAATACTTCTAAATCAAATCTAAAGAAAGCAGGATTCCCTTCTGAGTTATCCGAATGTAATGAAACCCAAAAGCGTTTAATTTTTGATCTAAATAATATATCCATATTTATACATTTTGATTTTACAGGCAAAAAGCACTGGTATGAGTATGAAATGGATATGGACCTATTGAACTCTAAAGTCCTTTCTGAATTTGTCGATAATACTTCTTATGGCCTGGTTCTGAAGAAGACATTATATAAGACGCTGTGTTCCGGTGATAAAAAAAATGACATCCAGTTTCCTTTATTTAAAGATAATAATAAGCATAAGTCAAAGAATTTCCAGAATGATAGTTTACAAGATTTGTTTTATGCCATTGATTATACAAGTAAAGGGAAACTTATTTCTGGAACGGATATTAAACTTATTGTTTTACCAAGGGGAGAACATCTAACAGCAAAAGATTATGATGTTTTTTTAGAAAAACGGGATGAGGCAAAAATCCTAGCAAAAAATAATGATAGCACACAAACCATGATTGATCCTACATTTGATTTCTTTTCAGATGAAGAAAATAACATTACTTCTTTTGATTTGGTTTTTTGTAAAAAAGGCGGCTTGTCGTCTCCAGATTCTGACTTATTAGAACTATCTGGTATCGAAAAGAGTAAGCTTCGGCTAATACGGGAAAGAATACGCCAAATATCTCAGGAAATCAATGCAGAACGAAAGAGTTTTTTGAAAACAGAAAAAGAACTGTTCCCATTGAATATTGATAATTCATTTAGAGAGATCTTAGGTAATCCACAAGCCGATTTAAAATCAGGTAAAGTGTCCTTTAAATCCAATCCTAAATATCAGTCTCATCTTTTGAAGGTATTACCCTTGATTTACACTGAAAATTATTACCATGACGAAACTCTTTTGCCAGCTTTAAATCAAAATGTAGAATTCAGCATAAGAGCTGGTGACCCTAAATTTAATTTCTTAAAATACGATTTAAAGTTTCTTTTAAAAATACAAAACACAAAAACCAATAGATTTATGGAAATCACATCATCCGAAAGTTATCAAATCGGGTTTATGCTGGGAGGAATGGCAAAAAACCTGAGTATGGAAATTAATTCTTTTGAAAAGAATTATGTGGGTAACCTTACCCGTAGAGTAGGTACCTTACCTGATTTCATCAAACTGAAAAATGAAATCGAGCAGAAACTGATTATGCACGATAAAACAAAATTTACTTTTCAAACATCGTATGACTTAGCCCAAAAGGTAAAAGAGTTCAAAATGAGATACGATAAAGAAGAATGCGCCTTTGGCTTTATGGAAAGCTATTTCAAGCCACTTCCCAAAAAGGCAGAAGGATCATCCATTGGTACAAATACGACTAACAATCAATAACATTAAAACATATAACAATGGCAAAACAACTTAAAAAATCAGAAATTTTGTTTTTATACGAAACATCGTATAATATTCCTAATGGTGACCCTTTTACAGGAGAACAACGCTATGATGAAGAAACCAAGAAAATTTTAGTTAGTGATGTTCGAATGAAAAGATATGTCAGGGACTATCTTAATGAAAAGGGGCAAGAGATATATGTTGTAAATGATAAGAGTTTTGCGGAAGGAGATGAATCTGGCTCAGCTGCAAGAATTAAATCGCTTCAAAATAAATATAAAGCTGAGATTGAAGCAGAACAGAATCAAGCCAAACAGCAAAACAAACCATTCAGCCCAGCACTTTTTTCGATGAAAAAGTGTGTTGATGTTAAACTTTTTGGTGGTATTGCAACAGGGAAAGGCGATGCGGTTAATCTTACAGGGCCTGTGCAATTTTCATTATTGAACTCTTCATATAATGAGGTCGTTCTTAGAATGCATCAAAATACATCTGTATTTACATCAAGTGCAGAAAACAAACAGGGCGCAATCGGCACTACAACCCTAGTTCCGTATGCCTTAGTTCAAATTCACGGTTGGGTAAATCCCAAAGTCGCAGAGAAAACCGGAATGACGGAAGAAGATTTAAAATTAATGTATGAAGGGCTTTGGTATGGAACGAGTGGCGATGGCAGTTCGCATTCACGAAGTAAGATTGGACAAAATTCGGTTCTTCTTCTTGAGATTGAATATGCAGAAAACAATCAAAAAATCTATGGGGTTGACCGCTTAATTGAATTAAAACCAAAAGACGACAAGAAAGGGGAACAACTGCGAAGTATGGATGATTATGAACTTGATTTCTCGAAGTTGATTAGTATTGCCGCAACTGAAAAAGTAGAGAAGATAAAATTCTACACAGAAATTGAGTCGGTTAAGTCTAAATTAACAGGTAATCCTAAATTTGAAGCAATTACGTTATGAAAGGTTTCCAACTTATCATAGAAGGTAATTGGGGACATTTCAAAAAACCGGAAACGAATAACAATCCATTGTCTCACGATTTGATTACCAAAACAGCGTTGATTGGTTTGATTGGGGCTGTACTTGGTATTGAACGTAAAGATATGAAAAGTAAATTTCCTCAGTTGTCGGAAGATTTACTTTATGGGGTTCAGTTGCTTCATCCGGTAAAAAAGATTTCATGGGGCTTTACCAGTCGAACTGCCATAAGTCCGACTGCTGAAGGAACACCAAAATATTTTGAGTTTTTGAAAGACCCCAAGTTTCTGGTTTCAATTGCGCTGAATAGTGAGCGGTCGAATTCCATATTTGAAGAGTTCAAGCATTCAATAAAAGGTGAGTTGGCTGTTTATCCTCCTGTTTTGGGCTGGCATAATTGTCCTGCAAATCTTGAATGGAAGTCGGAAGGCGAATTCTCTGGACCAAAAGGAGGAAAAGGAACAATATTTGAGACAGAAGGATTTGTTCTTGCTGAAGAGCACACGCCCCAACTTACTGGAAAATTCCGCATCGGTTTCGATAAAATGCCAACTTATCAAACGGATGACTTTTGGAATCTGCCCGAGAAATACAAGAATGTCATTTATCCCGATTGCCCTCATTCAATTTCAGTTGAAGGTGAGTACTACGAATATCAAACATCAACAAGAACAGAAAAATGGTGCCTGATATAGAAATGCTCAAATCTCATCCTGATAAACCGTTATTAAAACATATTAAGGGTGTAAGAGATAATACGAAAAAGCTAACCAACTCCCGTTTTGCGGAGTTGGTGGCTATTTTTCATGATTTGGGAAAGATCAATCCCAATTTTCAGGACAAACTTGATCCACAAAAAACAGTAAGTGGATATGCTAACCATGCTTATTTATCTGCTTTTGCTTTCTTTTGTGCTTTCTGCTTTAACCGGAATAATATAAATGCCTTAAAGCAGTTTCTTGAAGTTGATGAATTAACTCAGAACGATTTAATTGCTTTGACTGTCTCTATTGCAAAACATCATGGTAATTTACCGGATTTTACCCCTGCCGATAACAATGGTACTGGGGCAAGTATTTTATCAAAAGACGAGAATTTTGCCATGTTCAAATTATTTGAGGAAAAACAAGATTTACCCACGTATGAATATGCCAATCATTTTATTCCGATTAGTGATTTCCGGGAGTTGTTACTGAATCCTAAGATACAGCAAGGTTATTCCGAGAAATTTGTTTTCGATGGGGATAAGAATAAATCAGCATTGGATTTCTTTATAGATTACCAATCTGTTTTTGCAAGTGTGCTGCAAGCCGACAAAGCCGATGCAGGTAAGATTGGGAATATTATTGATGAACAAAAAAATGTAGTTCAGGTATTTGCGTCCTGTTTTAGTTCGCAACTGGATTCCTATTTGAAAAAACTCAAACAGGATACAGAGCTAAATAAATTAAGAACAGAAATCAGGGAGAATGCAGTTCAGAGCATTAGTAGAGGCTTGAAAGAAAACAAACAGGTTTTTGAACTTACTGCGCCAACAGGTTCTGGTAAAACATTAATGCTTCTTTCTTTGGCTTCTGAGATAATTAAAGCAGAAGGAGCCAAACGAGTTGTTTACGGATTGCCGTTTCTTTCAATTACCGAACAGGTCGAAGCCGAGGTGCTGAAAATATTTGAAGGTTACGAAGATTTCATTCAACGGATCGACTCTAAATCGGACAATCAACGGTTTGAAAAAATACAGGAAGAATTAGATAACAGTCCAGACGAAGAAAAGATACAAGAAGCGAATATTCTCGAATTCCGGGAAAATACATTTGCTTATCCGTTTATTATTACAACATTTGTCCGCTTTTTTGAAACATTACTTAGTAATCGGAATGCCGAATTACTTAAGCTACCTAACTTTTCTAACTGTATTTTTTTATTGGATGAGATTCAGGCATTGCCGCCCCGGTTGTATGGTTTCTTTGTTGCCTACTTAAGTCGGTTCTGTGAGAAATTTGGAAGCTATGCTATCATCTCAACAGCAACACAACCGAACTTTAAAATCCCCAACGACAATACGGAAGCTATAAAATTTTTTAAAGATTATGCCGAGCCCTATCCATTATTGCCTTTAAGCTATTTCAATAATGACTTATTTAATCGTTATCAAATTGATTTCAACAAAGAGCCAATTGATCTAGAAACTTTAAAAGGCTCAATTATCTCGGAAAATAGTTCTATTCTGGTTATTCTGAATACAATTGATGACACTAAGGAACTTTATAAATTGCTTTTAGATGAGTTTAATAAAGAAGAATTGCTACTGTTGAATACACATTTAAACCCACGTCACCGTAAAATAAAAATCTATCTAGCTAAACGACGGTTGTGTCAAAATAAAAGGATTATTGTTGTTTCAACTCAATTGATAGAGGCTGGTGTGGATGTTGATTTTCCGATTTTATACAGAGATTTTGCAACCGTGGCAAGTATTGTTCAGTCGGCTGGAAGGTGCAACAGAAATGGGAAACTTGATTCATTCGGTCAGGTGAAACTGTTTAAATTGCAGAATAAGGGAAAAATCCGATCAGATATAATTTATCAAGGTAAAGACAAAGAAATATTGCGGTTCACAAAAGAGTCGTTTCATAATGAGTTTTATCAGGAAAGAGAACTGCTAAGCATTCAAAAAGAATTTTTTCATCGCATACAATCTGAATTGAATTTTGCAAAACATTCGCAAAACAGCCCAAAGCTTGAATTTGATTTTCTGAAAGATATTCAGGAGTGTATGTACGAGAAAATTGGTCAAATGCAATTAATCGACAAACAATTATTTGGCGAAGAAATTCAATACTATGTGCCATGGAATGAAAAAGATAACAAGTTCGAAACTCTTTTAAGGTTGCAATCTGAACTAAATGACTTGATAAAGGAAAATGCAGAAAAAGACAGTATTAGAATAAAAAAGAAAACAATCGAAATACAGTTGAAAAAAATGTCTGGCCAAATTGTTCAGGTTCGCCTGAAGAAAAGCCATGTCAAGCCTTTGCAAGGATGCGACATGCATTATTTCAATTTGTACAAAATAGATAGCAAGTCTTATTCATTTGAAACAGGAGTAGATTTATCTGGAGCCGAATCAATTATTTAAAACTATTACCCATCCTCATCCTCAAGTACAATGATGAATCAAGCCTTCCGTCGGAGGTTGAGGAAAAGGGACAAGGATATGAAATGCCGTAATAGCGGTGAAAACCCTGAAGGTTTCCAAAACCTTCAGGGTTTAGAAAATAAACAGGCTTTTGCCACGACAGCCCGGAAAAATGAAGCGAAGGGCCAGGGTTTCCGTTGGGTGCAGATGAAAAGGAAGAAAGAAATAAGATGCTGTAGCAGCCAGCGGTTGAAAACCCTGAAGGTTTTTAAAACCTTCAGGGTTTAGAAAAGGGACAGGCTCCTGCCACGACAGTCCGGAAAATGAAGCGAAGTGCCAGGGCTTTCGTTGGATGCTGATGAAAAGGAAGGAAGAAATAAGATGCTGTAGCAGCCGGCGGTGAAAACCCTGAAGGTTTCCAAAACCTTCAGGGTTTAGAAAATAAACAGGC
>DAONEP010000024.1:0-36648 GCA_035403165.1 Bacteroidales bacterium
GAATTCGTGGTTCGTGATGCGTTGTTCGTAATTCGTGATTAGTGATTTGTGGAATTCGTGATTCGTGGAATTCGTGGAATTCGTGATTGCATTCGTGAAATTCGTGGTTCGTGATGTATTATTAGTGATTCGTGGAATTCGTGGCTCATTATTCGTTCTCCGTTCTCCCCTGCCTGCCACCCGCAGGCTTACGCAAGGCAGTCAGGCCTGCTCACTCACACCCCTCCGCTGGCAGGTAAAGTTCTCCGTTCTTCTTTCTTCTTTCTCCGTCCTCCGTTCATTCCATGATCAGTAACATATTTCCATTAAGATTTACCACACTTTCATTGCTCTTTACGCCCACTTCACCAGGTTGAAATCAAGCCTGTGCGGCAGCATCTGGTTTTTGGGAGTAATGCGGACGGCATAATCAAAAACTCCGGCCAGCGTCAGGCTGAAACCAAGGGTAAAGATTGAATTGGCCCCTTCTTTCTTTTGGAAGGTGAATTCCCGGATAAAAGTGGGCTCATCCATCACTTCGTTGGTCCGCTGCCCGGCAACCAGCTCTACCCTGACATCATCCGGCGACAATTCACCAAGCTTGAGCGTAATGGCGGCATTAAAAGAATCGCCAAGGTTAAGGGGCTTCCCGGAATCAGGATTGTTGTAATCGACCAATTCTATTGTTTCCCAGTTGCGCGCAACCTTCATTTTCCACTTGGCAAGTTTACGCGGCATGAGATAATCGTCGGCTCGCATCATCCTGGTGCGCTTGAACAGTTTATTGTAATATTTTTCATGATAATCATCCAGCATCCTTTTCATGGTAAAATGCGGAGAGATATCCGAAATGGTTTTCTTAACATGCGATACCCATTTGTGGGGGACATCATCAGGCCCGCGGTCGTAAAATGTAGGCACAATATCATCTTCCAGCAGGTTGTAGATGGTTTCGGCATCGAGTTCGTCCTGGAATTGCTGGTTTTGGTAAACCCTTTCTTCCTTCAGCGCCCAGCCGGCGCCCGGAATATAACCTTCGGCCCACCATCCGTCGAGAACGCTCAGGTTTAAGACCCCGTTCATAATAGCTTTTTCGCCGCTGGTACCCGATGCTTCGAGCGGACGTGTCGGGGTATTCATCCATACATCCACGCCCTGCACCAGTTTCTTGGCCATATCCATGCCATAATTTTCGAGGAATATGATTTTTCCCACAAACTGCGGCATCCTTGATACCTCAATGATCCGTTTAATCAGGTCGGCCCCGGCCTTGTCGGCAGGATGCGCCTTCCCTGCGAAAATAAACTGTACCTCACGGCCCTGGTTATTCACGATTTCGGACAGACGCTCCAGGTTGGAAAATAGAAGATGGGCCCTTTTGTAGGTCGCAAAACGCCTGGCAAATCCAATGGTAAGTACATTCCGGTCGAGCGTGTCGATGATTTTGATGATATGTTTTGGATTTTCATGGCTGTAGCTCATCTCTTCCTGGTAACGCCGGGTGATAAAATCGATCAGTTCGCCCCTGAGTTGCTGCCTGATGTCCCAGATAACCTGGTCTTCAACATTCTCAATCTTTTGCCACGATTTAAAATCGGATTGTTCATTGAGGAAGTTATCGCCGAACACATTTTTATATAACTGCTTCCATTGGTGCGCAGCCCAGGTTGGAAGGTGTACACCGTTGGTCACATAGTCGATATGAAGTTCATTTTCAAAAAAGCCGTCATACATATCCTTGAACATGGCCCGCGTTACCCTTCCATGTATACGGCTCACCCCGTTCATTTCCTGCATGAGCCTGGCTGCCAGCACGCTCATCGAGAACTTTTCATCCGGCTTGTTTTCAATATACCGTCCCAGGTTCATGAATGTATTCCATGAAATCTTAAGCCTTTCGGCATAATGGGGGATATAGGTACGCAGAATATCTTCGGGGAAAGCGTCGTGGCCGGCAGGAACCGGCGTGTGGGTAGTGAAAAGGCTTGATGAACGGACTATTTCCATGGCTTGCGCGAATGAAAATTTCAGTTCATGAACAAAGATTCTTAATCTTTCGATACCGATAAAGGCAGCATGCCCTTCGTTGCAATGGTATATGTCGGGATTGGCTCCAATGGCTTCAATCAGCCTGATCCCTCCTACCCCGAGCAACAATTCCTGCTTGAAACGGTTTTCCAGATCGCCTCCGTAAAGCTGGTGCGTTATAGTCCGATCGCTTTCATGGTTTTCATCAATATCGGTATCAAGCAGGTACAAAGGGACCCTCCCTACGTCGACGCGCCAGACTTTGGCAATCAGGTTCCTTCCCGGCAGGGCGATCTGTACCTGAACATAATTACCATCTTTGGTTCTCACCGGGCTTATCGGGAGCAGGTTGAAACGCTGCGGATTATACTGGGAAATCTGTTCACCGTAAGGAGAAAGCAACTGCTTGAAATAACCGTACCGGTAAAGCAACCCGATACCGATCATATGGGTATTTGAATCGCTTGCCTGTTTCAGGTAATCGCCTGCCAGTATTCCCAACCCGCCTGAGTATATCTGCAACGAATCGTGAAGGCCGAATTCCATGCTGAAATATGCAATACAAGGTCCAGACTTCCTGTTACCCTCATCCATATATGCTTCAAAATCGGCATATACTTTTTTCATCTTTCTGATAAAGGCCTTGTCCGATTCCAGTTTTCTCAACTGCTGATAGGAAAGGGCATTGAGTACCGGAATAGGATTTTTATCATATTTCTTCCACAGTTCGGGGCTTATCGAATAAAACAGTTCGACAGCTTCCGAATTCCATGACCACCAAAGATTATAGCTCAGGATGTTCAAAGGTTCCAGGGATGGCGGGAATGACTGCCGGATCATCACCTTTTTCCATTCAGGCACCGAATGCGGTTTTACCGGCAATTCCTCCATCACTTCAGCATGCCGTTTATCACGGTATAACTCGGCACGTGAAGCTACTTTCTGAAGGGCGATAGCGTATGCCTTGCGATACTGCGATTCAAGATTGGTCCACAGCGCTTTTTTAGCCAGTTCGATGGCATGAACGATATAGTAATTTCTTGTTTCTTCGTCCACATCATCAAACTTCCTGATGACTTTCACGATCTCGTCAGTCACCTCAACGGCGTTTTCGTCATTGCGGTCAATCACGTTGATGACTTCATTTCCGCAATTTTTCCGGGCCCATAAGCCGAAACCCGCCAGAGATGTCGTCACAGTGGGAACGCCATAGGCAAGGCTTTCGAGCGGCGTATAACCCCAGGGCTCGTAATAGGAAGGAAAAACGGAGAGGTCGAATGCCGGCAACAGATCATAGTAGCCGATATTGATAACGCCGTCGGTACCAACCAGGTAACTGGGAACGAAGATAACCTTCACATTGTCCTGTACTGAATTATTGAGTCCGCATTCCGAAATCGTATTCAGGATGATATCATCGTGAGGGTCAAACAAGCCATGGGTGAGATATTTACCGGTATTGGGCGACTGGAAATCGGGAGAGCCGATCCGTTCATTCAGCCCGGCGACCGGGCCGTAATGATGGGCGGGAATAAGGATAAAGGCAACAACCGGCTTTTTTAGCTTATTTTCCCTGTTTAGGTTTCCCAGCGATTTGATCAGTAAATCAACACCTTTGTTGCGGAATTCGTAGCGCCCGCTGGTTACCAGCAAGAGGCTGTCGGGCGGCAGGTCCTGGTTGAGAACAGCCCTGGCGACGTCAAGCAGCCGTTTTCGCCCCGATTCTCTTTTCGCTTCAAGTTCAGCCTTTTCAGGAATCAGTTCTTCATCAAAGCCATTGGGCGTGATCACATCGGGGACGCGGCCAATAAAATGAACGCATTCCCTGGCTGTGATTTCACTCACTGTGGTAAAGGCATCACTTACCAAGGCGGAATGCATTTCGAGGGAATGCTTGGCCAGGATGTTAAAACGGCGCGATATTTCCCCGCTGTCATACTCATCAAAATGGCTGTATAACGGAAGGTTGTTGCCAGCAATAGACCGTCCCACCACAGTGGCATGGGTTGTAAATACACAGCCTGCCTGCGGGACGTTGTTACGAAGGTAAAGCACGCCGGCTCCCGTCATCCACTCATGAAACTGCGCGACCAGGGTATCCTGCGCCGTAAGGTAAAACTCATAGTAACTCTGAACAACCTTACCGGCAGCATACCCGAACAACGCCGGTTCTACATAATCCCAATTGCCGGTGATGCTGTCCAGTTTATACGTTTCCCAGAACTGGGCAAATATTTTATCCTTGGAGGAAAAAAACATGGTAAAATCCACCAGGATTACGATAGGGTTACCCTTGATATTCCACCGGCCAATTTTGATTCGCAGCCCTTCCGATTCAGCCGTCTTACGCCAAGAGCGTAATAAATCCGGATCCTCGGTAAAGTAAGGATTCTGACGGGTTTCTTTCCACACGTCAGGGCCTATAAGGATAAAATTGTCCCCGTATTCTTTCTGAATGCCGGGAGCTTTGGTTGAAACAACGGTGTATATTCCTCCTACCTTGTTACAAACCTCCCAGCTAATTTCAAAGATATAATCGGGCTTTGTATGATGATTCTGATTCATAATTATTATTGATGTTAGCAGGTTGGGCAACAAAATCCGTTATGACTCCCTGAGGGATTATTCCGCTTATTCCTGATTGCCTGACCGGAAGCGGCAAAAGTACTATTTTTAAAATTACTCCCGAAAGCATTTGTCTGTGCGCTCATATTCAGCTACTTACAAATAAACTTTCGCTTCCTCCTGATGATTGCCAACAGAGCAGCAGTGAGTTTTACTAGTAAATTTCCACAGAAGGATGGAAGGATGCCCGGGGGCCCTGAGAATTACCTGGCTGCTTTCCTGCGGGTAACGGCTTTTTTGTCCGTAAGCTTGTCCGGTTTCGTTTTTGCAGTTCTTTCAGGAACGGCTGTTACGGAAGTTGCTTCTTTTTTCCCCGTTTTCTCTTTCAACGGCCGGGCAACATCAGGCTTTTGTTTTGCGACTGTATGGCCTCCTGCGGACCTGGCTTCCTCATACTCACGCACACGGATAAGGAAATCGGAAACAACATTCATGTAATTGATAAACGCCTCATAAGGCGTGCTGTAGGGATTGAAGTATTGATGCACGGCCCCGTCGCTGAACCATTTGGTACACATGTAATAAAAATGGTCGCTGCCCTGCAGGTAATTCCAGTCGCGCAACAATCCCTCATCGTCGCACTCGGCCATGATATCCGAAACGGAATACAGCGTTTCGAAGGCTTCATCCTGGAGGTCGTTACCAAGCCATGCCGTTACATCCCGTTCTTCATCAGCCCATGAAATGGTATAGGGCACGTCAAGGGAGGCAACCGGATCGAGGAGTTCGCTTATCTGCGACGGCGTATGAAAATTCCATTTCCCTGACTTTAAAACGGTTCCCGGTAAGGCTTTCAGGAATGAAAAAATTCCGCTCTCGGCTTTTTGGTGTTCGCCGAAAGTCTCATAATCGAGAAAAATATTAACTACTTTTTGATCTTTATCGATGGCGTTAAGCCAGTTGAGGTATTTTTCGGTTGTAAGCGGCCATTCGCTCCAGGTTTTCTGGGAGAAACGGAATGCAATGTCGTCGCTGAGCTGGTAATTGCGCAACAGCAGGTTCAGCCCGGGGTGATTCCGGCTGTTGTATAAAAAATTCGGGCTTTTCCATCCCAATACCTGCCTGGCCCCTTCGGTGAGCATTGTATGATAGCCAAGCTTGTACACCATATCGGCGATATCGTTTGAATATATCAGTTCGGTATTACGGAATGTTACGGGTTTTACGCCAAATAATTTCCCGATGGTCCGGGCATGTTGCTCAACCTGACGCCTGAATTCCGTCTCGTTGTTAAAGGCAGCCAGCGAATGGGAATACGTCTCGGCCAGAAATTCTACATTACCGGTCTTTGCCAGCTTCCTGAAACTTTCGATAACCTCGGGAGTGTATTTTTTAAACTGCTCAAGGCTCGTGCCTGTTATGCTGAAGGCCACCCTGAAGTCGTTACCATATTCCCTGAAAAGGCTGAGCAATATTTCATTGGCCGGAAGGTAACATTTTTCGGCAATGCGCCTGACGATATGTTTATTCTGGTAATCGTCATAATAATAATGATCGGCTCCGATATCGAAAAACCTGTATGTGCGAAGCCTGAACGGCTGGTGTACCTGGAAATAGAGGCAGATTGATCTCATGATGCAACTAATTTTCTTGGTTACTTTTGGTAAACTTGTTCATATACGTCAGCAATAAGGCCTGCCGCCGTCTCCCACTTCAGGCTGTTGACTTCTTCGGTTCCTAGTTTTCGGAACATGGTAGTAAGCGCATTGTAATGAAGCAGGCTGTAAATAGCGTCGGCCATAGCGTCGATATCCCAGAAATCAACTTTCAGCACATGTTTCAGCACTTCTGCAACGCCCGATTGTTTTGATATCACCACAGGAACATTGGAACGCATGGCTTCGAGCGGCGATATGCCGAAAGGCTCCGATACAGAAGGCATCACATACACGTCGCTCATGGCAAACATACGGTCTACGTTTTCGCCTTTTAAAAAACCCGTAAAATGGAATTTGGAAGCGATCTTCAGCCGTGCGGCTCTTCGTATCATCTTTTCCATAAGGTCGCCGGTACCGGCCATAACAAAACGGACATTGGGATCCCGATCGAGAACTTTCTTGGCGGCTTCGATAAAATATTCCGGGCCTTTCTGGAAGGTAATGCGCCCCAGGAATGTAACCACTTTCTCCTTCACATGTTTCTCACAATCTGCCAGTTCTCCTTTTTCGACCGGTTCCACCGCGTTGTGCACCGTGAAAACCTTATCGGGTGCAATGCCATAACGTTCAATGACGATGTTGCGGGTAAGGTTGCTGACAGTGATCACACGGTCGGCTTCTTCCATTCCGTTTCGTTCAATATCGTAAACATTCTTATTGATATTTTCGCCGGAGCGGTCGAATTCGGTGGCATGCATATGCACAACCAGAGGCTTGCCCGAAACGCGTTTGGCCGCCACTCCCGCGGGGTATGTAAGCCAGTCATGGGCATGTATAACATCAAAGTGCTGTTCGGCAGCCAACGCCGCACCTACAAGGGCATAGCGCGAAACTTCGGCCATAAGGTCATGCCCGTACTTTCCCGAAAAGCTGAAGCGTTCGGCAAATACAGGGTTTACTTTTTCTTCCGTTGTGCGGAGATCCTCTTCCACTGCCTTCTCAAACTCCTCAGGATCAAGGTAAGGGATGAGGTTTGAACCGATCTCCATGAAGGTTATCTTATTCCAATATTCCATGAATGCGGGTTCCTGCATCTTCACCGTCACATCGCTGGCATTTATCAGCCGCACCGCTTCCTGGCTTTCATCCCCGTATGCTTTGGGGACCACAAACAGGACTTCGACGCCGTGTTTCAGCAGGCCTTTGGTCATTCCGAAACAGGCAGTGCCCAACCCTCCGGTGATGTGCGGCGGAAACTCCCATCCAAACATCAGTACTCTCATCTTCTATCTCTTATAAAGTTATTTCTTCGATTTCTTTTCCTGTTTATACTGGTCAAGGAGCCATTTCATCCGGGTAACTTCGGCAACACTCCAGGCCTGTGAGATCGCGCCTGACGGTTTATGGGGCGGATCCCCGTCGTAAAGCTCAGAAACAGATCCTATTCCATGCTCCGTCATGACTTCTTCCAACCCGGCGTATATTTTTTGAATGAAGCCCACGCCGGACTCTTCATACAACTTCAGATACCCTTCGGCATAATGACCTAAGAGCCAAGGGAATACCGATCCCTGGTGATAAGCCCTGTCTCTTTCCGCCTGATTTCCCGTGTATTCCGGTTTATAGGCAGGGTTGATCGGCGAGAGGGTACGGATGCCCCGCGGGGTCAGCAATTCGCTGGTTACACGGTCGATAACGCTTTTACATTGCTCTTCCTGCAGTGGGGAATAGGGCAGCGATGCCGCAAATAGCTGGTTCGGGCGGACGGCTTTATCGCGATAATCTCCATAAACATAATCGGCCAGATAATTTTTGTCGGCTATCCAGAAAGTTCTAACAAATTCGTCGGGAATTTTTTCTGCGATTTCTTCCCAGTCTTTGACAAACTGAGAATCCCCGTTTTTACGAGCCAGTTCCAGCGCAAACATAATGGCGTTGTACCACAAGGCATTGATTTCGACCGGGAGGCCGATGCGCGGGGTTACAGGCTGACCTTCGACGATTGCGTCCATCCAGGTTACGGCAGTGCCTTCCTGACCTGCATAAAGCAATCCGCTGTCAAGCATATGGATATTGAACAGGGCTCCCTGCCTGAAACCGTAAAGTATGGTTTTCATAGGCAGTTGATAATATTTCCATACATTTTTATCGCCTGACAGAAGCATATATTGCTGGAGCGTCCAGAAGAACCATAACGGAGCATCAACGGAATTGTAAACGGCGGAAATCCCGCTTCCCATATGAGGGAATAAGGGGCCTTTCATCTCGGCAACCAAACTGTCAATAACCGCTTTAAAGGTCCTGTAATCTTTCTGGAGAAGGGTAAGCCCCGGCAACGCAATAAAGGTATCGCGCGACATACGGCCGAACCAGGGAAATCCGGCGAGTATTTCTGTATGTTTTCCCCTGTGCAGTATAAACTGACGGGCCGAATTGAGAAGACAATGCTCAAAACTGTCGCGGTGAACATGTTCACTGACCTCGTCTTCGTAAATGCGGATGATAGATTCCGGATTTGCTTCTTCGAGGCTTACAGCAAAATAAATGCTTTCACCTTTGTCTATCGGAAGTTCAAAAGTTCCGGGAGAAAGAAGGTCCTCCAGGTAATCGTAGCCCCTTGCTTTTTCGCGGATATACTCAAAATTGAAGTACCAGTCAGGATGATGGGTATAAACAGGTTTCTTTGAAAACTGCATATAAAGGTTTGAAAAGCCCGGATACAGGCGCACATAAATACCATTGAGCGCTTCATGATAATCCTTGTCAGCGTAACCGTTTGCTTTGCTCACGGCATGTATGTTCCGGAATGCAAGGAAAGGCCTGAATCTCATCGTCGTCGGCGAATGAGCGTCGACCAGGGTATATTTTATTATACACCGGTCATCACCCGCGATGAAGATCATTTCCTTGGTCAGGATGACGCCGCCCACACGATAGGTAACAGTTGGCAAAGGATCAGAAACAAAATCGGTGATATATTTATGGCCTTTGGGACTGTAAACATTTCCCATATACCGGTGCAATGCAAGGTTAAATTCGGCATTCTGCTGGATCACGGTCTCATCCAGGGATGAGAGCAGCACATGCATGCCCCCGTCGATCTGGGGCTGCGGGGCTACCAGCAAGCCATGGTATTTGCGCGTATTACAGCCAATGATAGTTGAACAGGCATAAGAACCTGCCCGGTTCGATCTGAGCAGTTCCCTGGTCAGGGAAAACTCGAGGTTCACCAGTTGATCTTTTGTAAATTGAATGTAACTCATCTCAAACCTGAATTTTGCACTGGATATAAAAATGTCGATCCCCTTTCCGGAACAAACATATCATTCCGATAAAATGTTCCTCTGAAACATGCCGTCACAGGAAAATTCAACATCTGTATTCAACTCTAAAAATAATAAAATTATTAAGGGATTCGCCCTTCTGATAATAATAAATTATCGGTCTGATCGTATTATACTTTCGTTAATCTTACTTTTGCACGAAATATCGGATGATGACTTTTCCTGTAATACCGAAGAAGATCTCAACCTGGTCCCTGTTTATCCTGGCTGGTTTTGCCGTGATGTCAGGCTGCCGGAAAGAAGAGTTTAATACCGATAAAAACTACATGCTGAAATTCAGCAGCGACACGGTGATCTTCGATACAATATTTACTTCGGTCGGAACAACTACCCACGTTCTGATGGTTTACAATTCGGGCAGCCTCCCGGTAAAAATATCTTCCATCAGGCTCGCCGGCGGCAGCGCATCCCCTTTCCGGATCAATATCGACGGTGAAGCCGTATCACAGAAGTCGGATGTTGAAATTGCCGCCAAAGACAGCCTGTATATCTTCGTTAAGGTTACCATTGACCCTAA
The DNA here is from genome assembly GCA_035403165.1 of Bacteroidales bacterium. Taxonomy (GTDB): domain Bacteria; phylum Bacteroidota; class Bacteroidia; order Bacteroidales; family UBA4417; genus UBA4417. The sequence goes on from DAONEP010000024.1 coordinate 10,092, forward strand.
CGATGCCGACGGTCCGTTCATCAAAGCCGATTCCATTCTTTTCGAGACAAATGATAATGTCCAGGATGTTAAACTCATTGCCTGGGGGCAAAATGCATATTTCTATCATGACACGGTCCTCACCGGGAACATCATCCTGAAAAATGACAAGCCCCATGTGATTTACGGGGATCTTATTGTGGATTCGCTAAGTTCCCTTACCATTGAAGAAGGCGCTCAATTATGCTTCCACAGGAACAGCGGGCTGATCGTTAAAAACACCGGCAAACTGAAGGTGAACGGCACCCTGGCAGACCCGGTCGTTTTCAGGAGCGACACATACGTAAACTTCGACCCGTTACACGATACGGTTCCCGGTATGTGGTCAGGAATCCGGCTGCAAAGCGGCAGCGGCCGGCATGAGTTGAACTTTGCTGAAATACGGAACGCCGAAGCAGGCATTGTCATCGATAGCGCTGATGCCTCCCTTGCCCCTGTTCTTACTTTGTACAATTGCAAAATCCGGAATACCGTCAGTTATGGCATCTCTGCCGTTGCCTCTTCAGTTTTAGCTGCCAACTGCGAATTTTCAAATTGCGGAGGTTTCCTGCTGGCCATTCAGCAAGGCGGAAATTATGATTTCAGGCATTGTACGTTTGCCAATTACTGGCAATGGCTGCGAAAAACGCCATCCATTTACCTGAGCAATATCTATTACGGACTGCTGGGAGAGAAGCACTTACAGGCGCTCGAAAAAGCCTACTTCGGAAATTGCGTCATATATGGCAATTACAGGGTTGACACCACACGCACCGAATTGACCGTATCGGAAGATAAAAGCACTCCCTTCAGTTTCACCTTCGATCATTGCATCATTCCCAGCGGCCTGAATAAGAATTATCCCGACTCGTTTCACAGTTGCCTGGTCAGGGAAGATCCGCTGTTCCTGGATACCGACCACTGGAATTACCAGCTTGACACCCTTTCTCCTGCCAAAGATATCGGCTTACGCAGTATCATTGACTTTTCATCGTTGAACCTCACTTCCGACCTGAACGGAAATTCCCGCGTGAGCGACACCGGCCCAGATCTTGGCGCGTACGAAAGGATAGAAAACCGGTAAACCATAGACCCTGGTTCCCGGCTCCTCATATTCCCGGCAATCGCCGGCCGGCATTTTCCCCGATTTTACTGTGTTCCCAGCATAATCCGTGAAGAGATCAACATGCCCTGAAGCTGTTAAACAGCAGGTCTCCCCATGAGCTTCAGCATGGCGGTTCCTATATCGGCAGGAGAATCCACTACGGTAATCCCACACTCACGCATAATGGCTTTTTTAGCCTGCGCCGTATCGGCTTTTCCTCCAACGATAGCGCCGGCATGGCCCATGGTCCGGCCTTTTGGCGCCGTAGCCCCGGCAATGAAACTTACAACCGGTTTAGTCCCGTGATCGCGGATGTAAAAGGCCGCCTCAGCTTCCATATTCCCGCCTATTTCGCCGATGATCACGATTCCTTTGGTTTCGTCATCAGCCATGAACATTTCAGCAGCATCCCTGATGCTGGTGCCGATGATCGGGTCACCGCCGATACCGATGCCCGTGGTTTGACCAAGTCCGGCTTTGGTAAGCTGATCCACAGCTTCATACGCAAGGGTCCCCGAACGGGAGATCACGCCGACGATGCCTTTCTTATGAATATAACCCGGCATGATGCCTACTTTGGTCTCTCCTGCAGTGATGATTCCCGGGCAATTCGGGCCTATCAGCCTGCAATCTTTTCCACGGAGGTATTCTTTGACCATCAGCATATCCTTGACAGGGATTCCCTCGGTAATACAGACAATAACGCTAATCCCTCCTTCGGCTGCTTCCATGATGGCATCAGCCGCAAAAGCGGGCGGGACAAAGATTATTGAGACATCGGCGTTTGTTGCTTTCACGGCTTCCCTTACCGTATTGAATATCGGAAGGTTAAGATGCGTCTGTCCTCCTTTGCCGGGAGTTACGCCACCAACAATGGTAGTGCCGTATTCCATCATCTGAGTGGCGTGAAATGTCCCTTCGCTGCCTGTGGATCCCTGCACGATGACGCGCGAATCTTTGTTTACCAGGATGCTCATCGGCTTTCATGTTTGATCTTATATCAAAGATATTGAATTTTTCATGCTTTTCGACTTTAACACCCCGCCAAAACTCTATTCATTGAATTTGTTACTAGTGCCTAAAGTGCCTAAAGTGCCTGAAGTTGTGAGTTGTGAGTTTTGAGTTCTGAGTTCTGAGTTCTGAGTTTCCTTTGACCTTTGTCCTGCCGTCTTACCCACACCCGCCCCAGGCAGGTAAACTTTTGGCTGTTGGGTTTCGTGATTCATTGTTCGCAATTCGTGGAATTCGTGGTTGCATTCGTGGAATTCGTGGTTCATTATTCATTGTTCGTGATCGACATTCGTGAAATTCGTGGTTCGTGGCACCATCCTCCGTACTCCGTTTTCCGTACTCCGTTTTCCGTTCTCCCTGCTCCCTGCCCCTTGCTTCCTTTTCCACCGCATTTTGTTTAAAAGTATTATCGGCCTCTGCTCATTTTTCTCCGGAAAATATGACTTTTGTCACATGGTTCCCTGCAGCAGTTTTAACAAAACATTATCAGGAAGGCGGATTATCAGCATATTTCTGCTTTTTGCTGTTATAATTTCATGGTCATCCTGTTCACGGAGAAAAAAAGAAGTTGCCCCTGCAGATGTCCGTAATTGCATAGATCTCAGATTCCCGTCAAAAAAAGAAGAAGCCTCGATTCGCCGGGAAATCAATGCCGACCTGAAATCCAGGCGATTAGATTCCCTGTTCCGTGAAAAAGCAAGGCTCCGGGGGTTCAACGGGGCAGTTCTCATTGCCCAGCGGGGAGTCATAATTTATAAAAACGCTTTCGGGTATACCGGTCCCGACCGCAAAACGCCCCTCACCACCGACCATATTTTTCAGTTGGCTTCAGTATCGAAAACATTCACAGCCATTGCAACGCTGATGCTTGCCGAGCGCAAGGCACTGTCGCTCGATGATTCCGTTCAGAAATTTTTCAGAGACTTTCCTTATCACGGCATCCGGATAAAAGACCTGTTGAGCCATCGCAGCGGACTTCCGAATTATATTTATGCCTTCGATGAATGGCGTAACACGGTGACGGTTCCGCCGACAAACAGCACCATCATGAGATGGTTTGCCGTATCTTCTCCCCCTCCGGTACCATACAACCTGCCGGATGTGGCATTCAGCTACAATAATACCAATTACATTATTCTGGCAAGCATCATCGCAAAAGTTTCCGGGAAAACCTATGCTGAATTTTTAAAAACAGAAATTTTTGAGCCGTTGGGAATGGTCCACACTTTTGTTGATACGCTTTGCCCTGTTTCACTCAAAGCATTGAAGACTTTCGGCCATGACTATAACAGGCGCCGCGACCGCGACTTTTTCGACGGCGTTTACGGCGATAAAGGGATATATTCTACCGTTGATGATATGATGCGATGGTATATGGCGCTAAGTTCACACTGCCTTCTCAGCCGTCACCTCCTTAAGGAGGCTTTCACGCCCCGCAGCCTGGAACACCGGAGCCGGCACAATTATGGCTACGGATTCCGCCTGATAACCGACCCAGGAAACATGAACAAAGTGGAATATGTCTATCATGGCGGATGGTGGGCAGGCTATTCAAGCATGATATTGTTTGATCTTCGCGACGACTATGTCGTCATTGTACTCTCGAACAGGAAAAACACTTCGGTTTATGAAAACAAAAACGTCATGGACATCCTGGATGACAAACCGACTGACGAAAATGAGGAAGAAATCGACTCCATCTAACGCACACACGCATAACATTTTAACGATGAAAGTGTCCGGGAATCCATAATTTAATTATCCCGATTTGAAAAATTGAAAAATTTCATTATCTTTGTTAATACAAACGTGGCAAAATGAATATCAGCAGCACTTTTTCAGGGATGGACGACACGATATGCGCCTTATCAACTCCTCCGGGAATGGGCGCCATTGCAATCATCAGGCTTTCGGGTAATGGTGCTTTGGATGTTCTGTCGTCGGTATTCAGGCCCTTAAAAAAAAGCATTAAGGTGCCCGAGATACAAAGTCATACAATAACGTTGGGGACATTCGGGGCCGGTAATGAAACCCTGGACGAAGTACTTGTTTCGGTATTTCGCGCTCCCCATTCCTATACCGGTGAGGATGTCGTGGAAATCTCGTGTCATGGATCGGTATTTATCCAGCAAAAAATCCTTGAAACGCTTACCTCTTCGGGAGCCCGTATGGCCCGCGCAGGAGAATTCACCCTGAGGGCTTTCCTGAATCATAAATTCGACCTCACCCAGGCAGAAGCCGTAGCCGACCTGATCGCTTCCAATGCCAAATCATCGCACGACCTTGCCCTTTCGCAGATGCGCGGCGGTTTTGCGACGAAAATCAAAAACCTGCGGCAGCGACTGGTTGACCTGGCCTCGCTCCTGGAACTGGAACTTGATTTCAGCGAAGATGATGTTGAATTCGCAGACCGGAGACAACTGCTCGATACCATCGAAAGTCTGGACGATGAGCTCAGCCGCCTTGCCGGTTCATTCAAACTGGGCAACGTAATCAAACAAGGCATCCCGGTAGCCATTGTCGGGAAGCCAAACGTCGGCAAATCCACCCTGCTCAACGCGCTTCTGAACGAAGAGCGTGCCATCGTCAGCGAAATTCCGGGTACAACGCGCGATACCATCGAAGACACCCTTACCATCAAAGGTGTATCGTTCCGTTTCATCGACACGGCGGGCCTGCGTCTGCATTCAGGGGATATCATCGAAAACCTGGGCATAGGGCGAACCTATGAAACCATGCAGGACGCTACGGTGATCCTTTATGTGTTCGACATGAGCCAGATAACCGCAGATGAGATCGACGAACTGCTGGAAGAATTCAGGGAACACATTGATGACCCGGAAAAACATTTCATCATGGTCGGAAATAAAACAGACCTGATGGTGGAAGTCCCACCGCATGTTGCCAGGCTTTTCGATATTGAAACAGTATTCATATCCGCCAAGCGCAAAGAAAACATTAACCTGGTAATTGAAAGTCTTCTGCGGGCCGTTAACATCAACCAGCTTGCCGATTCTACCATCGTAAGCAACGCGCGTCACCATGAAGCCATCACCAAAACCCTTTCCGCCCTGGAAAGCGCCCGGCAAGCCATTGAAAACAATACAACGGCCGACCTGGTAGCCATCGACATCCATTCAGCCCTGTACCATCTCGGGACCATTACCGGCGAAGTAACTACAAACGAGATACTTGGAAATATTTTCGGGAAGTTTTGTATCGGAAAGTAAATCATTCCCGTACGGTCAGGTTACTGAAACTCCTTTTTAAGAGTTTCAACCCAAAGCCGGATTCGCTGATCCGTTTTTTCCGGCTGGCTTTCAACATCCAGGACCAGGCCTAAGAACTGCCCGTCGACAACAGCCCTGGAGCGTTCAAAAGAATAACCTTCTACAGATGTTTGCCCCACAAGCCTGGCTCCTGCAACTTCAAATGCATCAGCCAAAATCCGGATTCCATCCACGAAGTTTTCCGGATAGTCTGCCTGGTTTCCGATCCCGAAAATAGCCACTTTTCTGCCCTTTAAGTTCAGGGTATTCAATTCAGGGATTAACTCGTCCCAATATGCCGGCAGTTCACCGTCGAACCAGGTGGAGGCGCCTGCGATAATGTTATCGAAGCGTTCAAAATCCTTCTGCCAGGCGGTCTCAACAGGTACAACCTCTATCCTGAAATCGCCGAAAGCATCCTGAATTTTTTTCGCTGCTTCGGATGTTATAACGGCGTTTTTACTGTAAAATATCCCGGTCTTTTTCATCTTATAAAAGTCTTTAATACAATAACAATTCCCTGGCTGCCTTGTAAATACGCTCCTCATCGGGAAGGATGGCTTTCTCCAGATCATGGTGAAACCCGACCGGAGTGAAAAGAGAACCGACCCGCTGAACAGGGGCATCCAGGTGCCGGAACATCTCCGAACCGATCATAGCGGCAATTTCGGCCCCGAATCCGGAAAAGACTTTGTCTTCATGTACAATGAGCACCTTGTTTGTCTTTTTAACGGATTGAAAGATCGTTTCTTTGTCTAAGGGGATCAGAGAACGGATGTCTATGACTTCAACACTCCGGTTTTCTTCCGCCTTCAAACGCCTGGCGACTTTCAGGCTAAGATGCGTGGTATTGCCGTAGGTAATGATGCTGAGTTCATCTCCCGGAAGCCTGATCCTGGCTTTGCCAAAGGGAACTTCAAAATCGTCAGGAACAAAAGTTGCCGCATCTGCTGCATTATAAAGAGCCTTAGGCTCCAGGAACAGGGTGAATCCTTTTGAACGGATGCTGGTACGTAAAAGTCCGGCGGCATCGTCGGCAAAGGAAGGATATACGATCCTGGCGCCAGGAAGATTGCTTAACGCGCCTTCAATGGTTTGCGAATGATACAACCCTCCCCCGATATACCCACCCGATGCCAGGCGCAGAGTAATATTTGGCGTGAATTTCCCGTTACTCCGCCAGTACTCATGGGTACATTCAACATACTGCTCGACGGCCGGCCAGAAATAGTCGGCAAATTCAGCCCCTTCAATAACTATGTGAATTTTAGGATCAAAGCGGCTCATACCATTGGCCGTGCCTACAATGTAATCTTCCGCGATAGGTGCATTAAACACACGCTTCTCGCCAAATTCCTGCTGCATGCCCTTTGTCACGTTGAACACGCCGCCTTTGTTCTTGTTTGCAACATCCTGTCCCCAAAGGAAGGTGTCAGGGTTATGACGAAATTCAGCCTTCAGCGTTTCGTTTATGGCGGTAACCAAGTTCTTCTTCTCACCTTCACCGGCATGCGTTCCGTCAGTGTACTTCTGAGGCCGGTAAGGTTCAGGAAGCACATAATCCAAAACGGTGGAAGGGTCAGGGTCCGGAGCGGCAATTGCTTTTCGGCCGGCAATACTCAGTTGTACTTTAGCGTCATCTTCTATCTGTTTGATTTCTTCTTCCGAAAAGCGGTTGTAACGGAGCAACATCCGGCGGAATTTCTGCAGGGGATCTGCCGCTTTTACATAGGACAATTCATTATCGTCTCTATATAAGCCCTGTTTATCAGAGTTGGAATGAGGGCCGATACGGACGCAATTCGCCTGGACGATCACGGGGTTACCGGTATTGAAGGCATATTCGCGTGCTGCCGTCATCGCATTCATCGAATCGAAAACATCTTTTCCATTACAATGGATGATTTTAAGATTTTTAAATCCCGAGAAATTGTCCGCAACTTTCCGATTGGCAGTTTGGTCTTTTTTGGGAACCGAGATACCGTATCCGTTATCCTGAATCACAAATATCACCGGAAGCCGTTCAGTACTGGCGCCGTTAACAGCTTCATAAACAAAGCCTTCTGACATGGTTGCCTCGCCGTGAGATGTAATCACAACACCTTTGTGTCCGTAATACTGCATGGCCCGGGCCACACCTACGGCATGCAAATCCTGGGTGCCGGTAGCGGAAGAAATATTTTCGATATGCCATTCCGTTTTTGCAAAATGATTTGACATGTGTCGTCCCCCGCTGGTCGGATCAGTGACTTTGGAAAGGCCGTTCAATATTATTTCCTCCGCAGTCAGTCCGGCCGACAGGGCCGTGAGCAAGTCCCGGTAATAAGGAAATAAAAAATCTTCGCCTCTTGTAAAAACCTGTCCAATGGCCAGTTGTATGCCGTCGTGTCCTGCATAAGGGGCGTGGAAAGACCACCCGAGCGATTGAAGCAGGTAAACTGGAGCCTTTTCATCTATAGCCCGGCCGAGCGCCATCAGGAAATACCATTTTTTCAGGGTTTCTTTATCTGTCGACAGTATATCAAATTTTTTCATGTTCATGATCATTACTTACACCGCAATCTTCAGCTATTTGTGTCCCAATTTTCGAGAAAATCGGCAATCCGCCGCAAAAAGGCTCCGCCGACCGCCCCGTTTATGATTCGATGATCATAGGAGAGAGACAGATACATTTGATGCCTGATGGCGATTGCATCCCCTTCCGGAGTTTCGATAACGGCAGGTTTTTTCCCGATGTAGCCCACACCCAGGATTGCCACCTCAGGCTGGTTGATAATGGGCGTGCCGATTATATTCCTGAATGTCCCGAAATTGGTGATCGTAAACGTGCCTCCCTGGACATCATCGAGCGTTAATTTGTTGGTGCGCGCTTTTTTTGCAAGACTATCGATCGCCAAGGCAAGTCCGCTGATGTTTAATTTGTCAGCATCATGAACAACGGGCACTACCAGGTTACCGTCATCAAGCGCTACGGCGACGCCCACATTTATATGCTTCTTCAGGATGAACTTATAGTCGCTGACCGATGCATTTAATTTGGGAAACTCTTTCAAAGCCATGGCTGTTGCGTTGACTATCGCCGGCATGAAAGTAAGTGCGACGCCTTCCTGCTTCATGAAAGAATCCTTGCGGCTGTCTCGCCACTTCACCAGCCTGGTAACATCGGCTTCAACCACCGTCGTTACGTGGGCCGAAACATTCTTCGACTGTATCATCCGGTCGGCAATAATGCGCCCCACAGGATCCATGTTTACGGTTTCCGAGTAGTCATCCGCAGATTCCGTTACTAAAACAGGGGCCGGCACCGGTCGATTTTGTATAGGCGGAGCGGAAAGCGCTGCTTCAATCGGGAGTTTATCCTTGGAGGCGAAAGGCATTTTCCCTTTCTTCTTCTGTTCAATATACTCTTTAATATCCTTATTGCTAAGGCGTCCCAAATAACCGGTTCCCGGTACCTGGCTCAACTCTTCTGCACCGATACCGGCTTCTTTAGCCAATTCCATGACAACCGGTGAATACCAGCGGTCATCTTTAATTCCCTTTTCTGTTTTCACAGCCGGGCCTGTTAAAGGCTCCTGAAAGGATGCATCAGACCCGGGACTTTCCATTGTTGAATCCAAAGATCCAGCCTTATCCGAAGCTTCAGCCTCATCAATCCCATCCGGTTGTATCACAGCCACTACGTTTCCGACCGGAACGGTATCGCCTTCGCTGTAAAGGATTTTTATAAGGATTCCCGAAACCGGAGATGGCACTTCGGCATTTACTTTAGCGGTTGTCACTTCAAAGATTACATCATCTTCGTTTACGTGGTCGCCTGCTTTTACGAGCCAACTGACAATCGTTCCTTCGGTGATGCTCTCTCCCAGTTTGGGCATTTTTATATCAAATGTTGGCATATAATGTCTTTTTTGTACTGATTATTAACAATCAACAGGCATTAATTGTTCCGATTTTCTGATTAAATGAAAGACCGTCCTGCAGGTTCCATGCCGACGTGGCATATTTGACCCGTCTCAGATTCTCAATAGCCCGTATGTCCTCCCTGCTGAACCGGTATAGGCTGTTGCTTTTATTGTATCTCAGGAAATATTGGAAAATATGGTTTTTAAAATCACTCAGAGTCATCGGCATCGGTAAGTAATCCCGGATATTGGTTACACGGCTTCTCACAGACTTCACATATCGGTTTCGTTCAGTTGGTCCCATATTTTCAAAATCAGCATATCGGCCTTCGAGTGCTGATGCCATATTGATAAGATCAGTAGAAAAAAGCAGGGTCGCATGATACAGGGTCTTATCGCCACGCACGAACTGCGCGCTCCCCGATATTTTCAGGCCGTCAACATACAGCGCCCGGCGTGCATCAGTTTGTGCATGAATCCCAAGCGTTGAAAGCAGATGCTGCATTTGTTTTGCATACTTGTCAAAATCGGCACTGTTGCCAGTCTCCATAAAGCTAAGATTCAAATTGCCGTAATCCTGATACACCGCTCCGCCTCCTGAATTTCTGCGCACTATTTTAATCTGTTTTTCACGCACGAAATCCGTGTTTATTTCCGCATCAACGCACTGGTGCCTTCCTATGATCACGCTGGGTTCATTCTGATACAGCATGAAAACCGGAGTTGAGAAATTCCTGATGAGATATTCTTCTGCCGCCATGTTGAAATATGCATCCGTCTGGTCATTCACGATACAGAGCATTTTCGGTATTTCATTTTCTGAAATATCAGCCATGTCACCTGCCGGCTGTCTCAACTTAGTCTCATTGTCGTTTCTCATGGCATACTTTATTATAGCCGGCACCTGACATGGTACTGCCCATGTAAATAAACACATATCAGGAGATTAAGTTTTGTTGCATCTGAAAAAGGGTTCGGGTTATCTTTGTATACAATTTCCCAGGTTCCTTCCTTCGGCTCATTTACAGTTATTTTCCTGGGCTTCCCTCCACTCTTTTAATCTTCCGGCTACTTTGTCATTCAAATTCATTCAAACGGAGGAATTTTATGAAACAAATAAAGGAGTTTATCACAATTATTATCCTGCTGTCGACTCTATTACCGGCGTTTTCGCAAAGCGGATATTCGGTGGAGTATAACCACAAATACATCTGGAAAGATGAAGGAATTGATATGGAAATAACGGTGAAGGGAGAAGTGCCCTTTCACACAGGAACAAACTTCGCGGTGATACCGAAATGCCAGACCGGCAGCCATGACAGGCTGGATTCGGTAAAGGTAGTTTCGATACTGGAAGGGGAAGGCGAAGTCATGGCCAAAGGCAAATCAATACTTGGAGATAAGAGCGATCCCGAAAACCTGGTTGTAATGGAGTACACCCTTCCGGTAAAAATCAAAATCACCGGGAAGACCTGGTACAAGGACGTTACCTGCGCCGAAATGTGGAACCTGGCCCTGGAAGAGGACTGGACCGGTAAAGTGGAATGGAACTATCAGGCAAAGTCCCCTGAAGCAGCAGCCGTAGCGCAGGCTCTGAGTCCTGCCACATTCGGTCAGATGAACCGGCTGGAAGACCACACCCTTGAATTCCAGAGATATCCTGTGTTTTCCGACAAACCGCTGGTGCTTATCGAAGACGCATTCCCCGATATGGGCTTCCCCATGAAAGGCAGGTTGTTGTTTCGCGTAAATATTCCCGGTATCCACCGCATCGGGATAGATGAAGAGTATGATTGGGACGAAAGTATCCAGCCGAATAAAGAGTACAAATTCTCCGATCTGCATTGGGGGCCGCCTCTCGACCAGATCAACTGGAATGTTACAGATGTGGATAAAATCAGGAATTGATTGCCGGTAATTGGAAGAATCAGGTATTACTTTCCCGTACTGCTCCGATTCCGGAGGATACCGCCGGATAATTTCAAAGGTTTATTTGTCTGTAAACATCGCGGGGACGGGATTGGTCAATGCCCGGCTTTGATTGCTCACGCGCATCAGTTCAGCCATTCTGTTTGTTCATTTTTATCCGTCAGACAAAATTGACAATGTCAACCAAAATAAAATACAGACCAGCGTAAGAATTTTTCAAGACATTTTATATCTTTACATTAACATTAATATCCGGACTTCAATTATCTGTGGGGGAATCACCGATAATTAATCTCGTTATCTCATCATTTATTTGACTTGTCTGTCCCTATTCTTTTCATGTTTATAGAGAAATAATCAGTGAGAATTATTCAGATAACAGTTTAATATTAAATCACATACACTCATGTATACCGTCGATATATTGCTGCCCGCATACAACGGTGAACAATTTTTAAAAGAGCAGATTGAATCGGTATTGAGCCAATCATACCCTGAAATCAGGCTCTACATCCGGGATGACGGAAGTACTGACGGAACCGGGGAACTTTTGAGAGCATTTGCCGCGTCCGACAAAAGGGTTACTCTTGTTGAAGAACCGGCGGGCAACCTTGGCCTGATAAAAAGCATTGAATGCCTTCTTTCTCATTCCGAATCCAGGTATATCATGTTTTGCGACCAGGATGATGTCTGGTGCCCGAATAAAGTCATGGAGATGCTGAATGCCATGCTGAAACAGGAACTGAAGAGTGAGCCGGGAGTTCCAATCATGGTTCATTCAGATTGTTTTATCACGGATCACCGGCTGAATATCCGGGGAAGGTTGCTTGGGAATCTGCCGGCACGTTCCGGCCTTAGGCATGCCTTATTTACCTATATGGTGCAAGGCGCATCAATGATGATCAATCTCGCATTAAAAGATGTGATTCTTCCTTTTAACGGGTACGTTTATTTACACGACAGGTATATTCATCTTGTTTCTGAAATCACCGGGAAAAGGGTTTATCTTGATTATCCCCTGATGTATTCCCGTCAGCATAATTACAATTTTCTGAAAGAAAGATCTTTCCTCCATAAGATTTCAGACTATATATTCCGGCCCTATTATACCTATTTTACACAATATGACCGGAATTTAATTCAATCTTTATCCGAAAGGTTTCCTGGCAATAAATTACTCAACATCTATCTTGATATCACGTCGGATAAAATTTCTAAATTCAGGAAAATCAAGCTATTGGCATCCAACCATATCTCGATGAAACCCAAATATCTGATTTTGTTCCTGATTAAAGGATAAAAATCATGATCCCGCGATGCGGAATGCTGAAAATTAAAAAGCGGCCTCAGATTTTCAATCATTACAAGGCTTTGGAATCCGGGGCTTTTTATATCCGGATAAGAGCATATTCTTCATAATTGTGAACCGGACACCCCGGCAAAAGTGCGGATCGTCATAACAGGAATAACGGCAACCGCTACCAAAATTCCATGCGGTGATTCGGCAGCATTGGGTGAGTCATTTCGTCCGTCTCGTTATCCCTGACGTGATTCCGCGTTGCCATTCAGCCCGTCGTTCCCCTTTAAAACCTTCCGGGACGAAAAATCCGGAGAAATAATACAAAACATTCAAAATTTTTACTTACCTTTATATTTCTATCTGAACACTTTGTAGGTATCGGCAAACTCTGATTGTCTGATTTATTAAACTGAGGGCCATGAGCAAGCACCTTTACCTGACCACATCCCCTGAATCATTGATCGCTTCAATGCTTCCGCCCGTTGAATTCGGGACTTACCTCTCCAGGGGCACAAAGAACAGGAACAAAGGAGAGGCAATTTACTTTGAGATAGACCTGTTCCAGGTTGAAAAATTGATTGATCTGGATAGCCTGAATCGCCGATGTGTAGCCAAGCCCGACGGCAGCCCGAAATGTTCCGTTTATCTTTCCATTTACAGGGTACTCGAAAAATTGCCCTTGTCAGCCTTTAAAAACCTGTACCTGACAACCGAAAACGGGCATACACTGGAACTGAAAAAATCCCCCTATAACTCCGGTAAGGAAGTTAGAGGCAAGCTGCACCTATATCAGGAACTTTGCCCTGTTACGCCTATGGTTGCCAGCATACTGGCTCCTTCTGCTTTCCTGAAACGCCTTACCGACGGATCCAGCCCCATTGTCCTTCCGAAACTTCTCTTTGTTGACCTCAAGTTAGGAGAACTTGCCACAAATCCGCTCAGAGGTTCCGCCGAACAACTCCCCTATCCCAATGTTGGCCACCTTCGCGACTGCCTCGAAATATTGAGAGAAGAAGAAGGCAAAGAAATGAAAACCGTCCTGCGCTTTTTCTTCGGACTGCTCCTCTTCAGAACCATTGAAAGCGGCTTTTTCATCGGGGCAAAAGACGAGATGATTTACTATCCATACCCGAGCATATCGGAGCTGGAACTGATCAATTATGACTTTTTCAGGTCGATTTAGCGCTGGCCTGCCGATCCGATAACCGGAGCAGACATAAAGCCATGACATTCCCGGAACTGATCCCGGGCCGGTCAGCAAAAGACAGAATCATTTTTTTAACTACTAATGATCCGGATTGTGCCAGTTTGGGCGCTACCTGTCATTTTTTAGATCCATTTCGCACTTCGGTTCTTCCGGCTTATTCATACCTCAGCGCCTCCACCGGATTACGCGATGCTGCTTTCCAGGTTTGCCGGCTTACGGTAAACAGTATTATGATCAGAATACAAATTCCGGTAAGGGCGAAAACCCACCAACTGATCGGGGTTTTATAGGCGAAGTCTCTCAGCCAGATATGAACTGATAACCATGATACCGGTGTTGCTATAATTACTGAGACAAAAGCCCACATGATGAAATCCTTATTCAGCAACAGGAGTACATCGTAAGTACGTGCTCCGTTTACTTTACGTATCCCGATTTCTTTAATCCTGCGGTTTACAGTAAACAGCACCATGCCTGTGATGCCGAGCAGCGAAATGATAAGGGCCGCGAGCCCGAGTCCCAGGGTGATATTCCTGAGCCGCGTTTCGGCTTTGTACTTATCCTGAAGCATATCCTCGAAAAACATATATGACATTTCCCTCCCGTCGCGGTACTTTTTATACACTTTTCGGACGTATTCAATGGTTGCCTGACGGTTATGCGGTGAGATGCTAACATTCATGGTCATGATATTCTCAGGGTCGTTCATGATCATAACCGGTTCAATCGGATAATTTAAAGGCCTGAAATGAAAGTCTTTAACAACTCCGACGATTAGTTTTTCGTTTATCCGTTTTCCAACGATATCGGGAATACCGAGAGTTTTCTCAGCAGTTTCGTTGATGACAACCGGCATTGAAACCTCGTCATCGGCGTCATCATTCCCCGCTTTGCTTTTCTTTTTCCGTGCGGCCCAGTAATCAGCGTACTTTGTTGGAATAAACTCTCCTTTCAGGATTTTCAGATCATATGTTTTTGCGAAATCCTGATCAGCCATGATCATTGACATTCGCACACTATCAGATTTTCCCAATGAATTCAAAGGCAATGATACCTGCCACGAAAAATCGACAGGAGCATAGGCGCTTGCCGAAACAGCCTTAATATCAGTGTTTTTCAGCAGTTCATCCTTGAATGTATCACTATCGTACCATAACCCTGTGGGAATCACAACGATATTTTCTTTCTGAAGGCCCAGATCTTTTGTCCGGACATATTCCAACTGTTTTATCAGAAATGCCGTTACAATGAGGAAGAATGCAGCAAAACTTACCTGGACTATCACCAGCGTCCTTATTAATCCTGCTTTCGAACCGGTGTCAGCGCCTCCTTTAATGATTTTTACCGGACTGAGCGCCGACAGGCAGGTTGATGGGTACAATCCTGCAAGCAAGCTTAAAAGAGCCGTTAGCGCTATCAAGCTGATAATTAATCTGAAAGATAAAATTATCCGGATCGACAGCCCTGTCATGTCATTGACTGCAGGCAGCAACAAACAGAGCAAAATCATTGCAAGCGCTGCTGCGGAAAAGGTCTGAAAAAAGGTCTCCTTCAAAAATTGAAACAAAATCTGCATGCGGCTGGCGCCATTCACTTTTCTGATGCCTATTTCTTTCGACCTTTCGGAAGAAGAGGTAATCGAAAACATTGAAAAATTAAAGGCCGCCATGAAGAGGATAAATCCTCCCAATAGCGAGAGAACCCATAAATATTTGATATTGCCCGGGTTACCAACCAGCATATCATCAAAATCCGATTTCAGGTGAATGTCGGCTAAAGGCTGGAATAAAAGCTTGTCTTTAATGGGAAGGTATTTCTGTATCTGGTTTGCTATCGCATGTTTAAAATCATCGTTAATGACTGCGTTTTTTGCAAGTTTGATGTAGACCCTTGTCCAGTAACTGTCGGCCCATTGGTTGTTATAATTATCGCCGGTTTCAGGTATCAGATAATCGAACTGCAGGCTGCTGTTGTCGGGGACGTCAACCACAGCGCCTACTGTGTAAATTTTCTTACTGTATTTTTCGGAAATTATTGTTTTACCTATTGCCGGTGTTTTACCAAATAATTTTTCCTTGATTTTTTTTGATATAACGATCTGATCAGGAATCAGATACAAGGCATCGGGATTGCCTTCAAGAAATTCAAATCCCCTGAATACCTTGAAAAAATCCTGGTTAACGCTTGCCTGCCGAGCTTCGATAAAAGATGAACTGTTTCCGGTTTTCAGCGGCGAGTCCTCGGATGAATATGAAATGTAAGCCGCAAATTCAATCTGCGGATAATCTCTTTTTAATGTACCTGCCAACGGGCGATAGCTTGCAGCCGATTTCCTGACCGCATCATTTTGCTTTGACAAAGTCAACACCCTGTATATATTCTGAAAATCAGGATGAAACTTGTCGTACTGCAACTCCTGAAATACCCATAAATAAATCAGCAATCCTGCGGTTATTCCAACCGTGAAACCGGCAAATGACAGCAGGGTATATATGAGTTTCGGACTTCGTCTGAAATGAAATATAGTTTTGTTTATCAGCATATTATGTTATTTATAGATGAAAATAACCATGTCATTTTCCTGTAATGTTTCCATCGGCGCAGCCTGTCCGGGTCTGAAATAACGCATCAGCCTCTTACCCGAAACGGCAGCAAAAGGTTTGTTATCAGCCGTAACTCCTGTCGGCCAGAAAAACGGACAGCCGTTCAAATCGTTTTCGATATTTTTTTCAGGAGCTTTTGGCCATGAAAAAGGTTGCTCCGGATTTATTTCGGGCTTTTCACATGAATAAACAGCGATGACCTCATGTTTTGATTTATCAAAAATTATCCTGCCATATTTCAAGGTACCATGCTTTGCAGTGTTCGGACAGGAATAATCCCTCGTATATGTGATGAATATGTATTTATCGCTTTCAATAAGATCATTTAGCAGCAGTTTATCTTTCAGATTGAATTGCGGATCCATGCCTTCAGTAGAATTGTTAACGCCGCGATCGCCGAAATGCAGGACAAATTTTGCTAAAAGCCTATTGGGCGGCAGGAGTTCAAAGATTGTATCGTTAAAAGCCGGTTTTATATGAAATTGATTATCAACCGGATACATATAATTTTCGTCCGGAGAACGATATACCCTGCCTTTTAAATGTTTCACCGGATCGTAATCATTAAATATGCAGACAGTATCTCCATTTTTGGTCAACAGGGTCAGCAAAGGAGCATTTCCTGCCGGCGATTTTGCTGAACTGTAAGTGGCTAATTGATTGCCGGGTAATATGCAATAGAGGTTTGGATTAATTCCATTGCCGGAAGGTTTCCCAAAATCGATGACTGTTTTTCCAAAACCTTCAAAATTGCGATGGTTTTCAACACCGGTCCGGTTGTCGCTTATTGAAGGAGCATTATCAGCATCATCAACCATTTTAAGCTCACACTGATCCCCGGGTTGATTTTCGTACTGGTAATAAAATTTACCATCAACAAGACGCGCACTGACGGCACCTGAAAATTGTTGTTTGTATTCCCTGGCATCCACTGCAACAGAACCTTCTCCGTTATCAATGTAAGGCATATTGTTATCGCAAATATCTTTTACCAGTCGTCCTCTCATATCATACTGCCTGATTCCTGTGAAACGCGAAAACTGATAGATGTGCCGGTTGCTGATGATATAATTCTTTGAATAGTGGCTGAGTGGCGATTTTGTTTCATCGGCTGGAATTCTGACAACCTGAATTTGTTGAAAAAGCCGGGAAGCTTTTATCTTAGCCGCATGATCCTGAACAGCAGCAATATCAATAACAACAGGCGGATTTGACGGATCTGCGGACCGGATTTCCTTATATCTGATCCCCGGTTTGGCGTTGGAGAACGAACCCGTTGCTTGGCCGTTCTGCCAAACACCGGATTTTTGCTCATCAGCCAGTTCTTTGACAAGACTTTGTTCATCCATTTTCAACCTGTTCCGGTTGCAGGAAGTCTCGCCAACAAGCAACAATAACAGCGCAATCAAAAGGATCTCGAACTTCATATATTATTTGGTGTTTGTGACAACGATTTTTCTCATTCGTAGCGTAACGCTTCAACAGGGTTTCTGGTTGCAGCCCGCCAGCTTTGCCAGCTTACGGTTAATAAAGCAATTACCAGCGCCAGGAAACCGGCTAATGCAAAAATCCACCAGCTAAGCGGGGTTTTGTAGGCAAAGTTTTCGAGCCATTTGGTCATGGCAAAATAAGTTACCGGGACAGCTGCTGCAAATGCTATACTCATCCATTTGATGTATGATTTGTTGAGCATCAGCAACACATCCGATATTTTCGCACCATTTACTTTACGTATGCCGATTTCTTTGGTCCTTTGCTGTATGTTAAAGGAGGCAACCGCAAATACCCCCAACGCCGACAGAATGACAGATATGATTGTAAACAACGACAATACGCGGCTTTGGTTGTATTCAACGGAATAAATGCTCCGGTATGAGTCGGAGATAAAGGTATATTCAAGCGGCAAACCCGGGAACATTTTCTTCCACACGGAATTAACCGTCGCCAGCGCTTCTTTTTGGTGTGCAGAATCAAAACTTATGATAAAATTGGAACTGAATGATTTATTGGCAAATATAACCAGCGGCCTTTCAGGCTTATGTATTTCGGTATAATGAAAATCTGGCACCACACCGATTATCTCACCTTCGGGAGTGAGGTACGGAATCCAGAATTTCAGACGGAAGCGTTTTCCGACGGCATCTTCGGGTTTTGAGATACCCAACAGCTTAAGTGCGCTCATGTTTAAGACATATTTTCCCCTGAATTTGGACAGTGATTTTTCAAATTGTGCCACTTTTTCGGGAAAAATTTTGTTTTCCTTATACATATTCGCTTCTAAAGCCTCCTGTTCCCATTGTATGCCGGGAATACTGCCAAAATCCGTTGTGCCGGCAAGCGGATGAATATTGAAAAAACTGAAGAAATTTGAATCAACTGTAAAAATATTAAGCGGCTGATTATCATTGTTTTGAACGCCTTCCATCTCAAACAGAAATCCGTCGTTGATATCACCGCCGGGTTCTTCGAGGGCACAGGTAACATCCAGAATGGGCGTTTTTTTAATTAATTCGCTTTTAAAAACATCATATTGCCTTGAGGCATCCCAGCGGTTGTATCGGATCACCATCATATTGTCATTTTGGGATGCCGGGTGCAGGTTATTGATATACGCTATTTGTCGCGACAGAATGAAAGTCGACGCTATCGCTATGATGGCCAGACAAAACTGCAACACCAGCGGAAAAGTATACAAACCGCCCAGTTTCTGTTTCATGGCGATATCTGTGCTCACTGCTGAAGTAATCAGGGGAACTACTGACAGCGCTGATAATAAGAGTATAAAGCCAAGTATTATCAGGGTTATGAATCCCGCTTTTCCGGTCAGCAGGTTCAGCCCGAGGGCCGCATTAAGTTCGTAAACAATAAGCAATGCAACTAAAGCCGAAAACACCGAAGTATATAATGAATTGGCAATTATTTCACGGCTCAGGTGCAGTTTCGTTGCTCCGTTGATAAGTTTCACCTTATAGGTCTTCAGCTTTCGGATGAATTGAACACGGTTCAGGTTGAGGTAGTTGACCAGTGTGATGAGCAGTACAATAAAAGCCCCGCTCATTAACAAAATCAATGAACGCATGTCGCCGTTCTGCTCAATTTCGCGGGTAAGGTGGCTATGCAGATGAATATCCGTGAGTTTCTGCAACTCAATAAAGGGAACCGGCTCATTGTTTTTGGCTTCTTTTATCCATTTTTGACGGACTTTTTGTTCGATATTTTTTATATCAGCCCCTTTTTTCATTAAAAAATAGGTGAAAGCCCATGTTCCTTCGTCACTTTGTTTTGGAGATGCAACAAGGATATCGGCATGAAAATGAGAATTTTCAGGCATGTCTTCCATCACCCCTTCGATTATATAGGGATAAGGCTGACTGTCCTGATGCCATAAAATGTTTAGTTCCTTACCGAGGACATCGGTGCTGCCAAAATATTTTTCGGCTATACTTCGGGTGATGAAGGCGCCCCTCGGATTCCTGAAACTTTTTTTAATATTGCCGGCCAGCACCTTAAAATCAAAGACCTCAAAAAAAGTACTGTCGGTTGCAAATACTTTTTCCGACATAAATACATTATCACCAATCCTGATGACAGGACGCCGTGACGGTATCAGCCTGGCCATTTTTAAAATTTCAGGATATGTACGGGCCATTTCGGCCGGCCAATTGCCTTGTACGCGGGCGGCATGCATCGCGGTTGCCCCTGTATTGGTGTTCATCGTAAGCCGGTAAATCTGACCGGCTTTGGAATGGAACCTGTCAAAACTCAATTCCCTGCGTACAAAAAGGGAAACCAGAATGATGCAGGCCATTGCCGCACAAAGGCCAGTGGCGTTGATGATAAACCATATCCGGTTGTTATGGATTTCTCTGAAAGGGTTCATGAAATATTTTCAGTTTTTATAGATATTTTCAGTTTTTGGGTCTCTGATTAAACTCATCGCCAAACCTTCAGCGTATTCTGATTGCAATCCATTTTTAACCTGCCTGAATCGTTCGCATTCTGATTTTTCATTTATCATTCACCGTTCAGACTTTATTCGTACCTCAGCGCTTCCACCGGGTTACGGGTAGCGGCCCGCCAACTTTGCCAGCTTACAGTGAAAAGCGCCACAACGAAGGTTAACGCCGGTCCGGCCAGGAATGCCCATACCGGCATCGGGGTGTGGAAGTGGAACCTTCCTAGAAATATTTGCGCCATTATAAAAGCGGCCGGCAGCGCAATAGCGACAGCAATAAGCAGCCATTTGGTATAATTGCCAAGCAGCATCTGCATCACCGAGAATGTTGTCGCCCCGTTGGTTTTCCGGATCCCGATCTCCTTGGTGCGGCTTCCGGCTGTAAACGATGCCAGCCCGAACAATCCCAGACAAGCCAGTAGGAGCGCAATAATAAAAGCGAGTCCAACCAGTCCGGACGGCAAATTCAGGTTTGAATATGAAGGCAGGTCACGGTACAATTGTATATTGAATTCCGCATCGGGGTCATAGCGTTTGCCGGCCGCTTTTATCCTGGCCAGCAATTCCGTAAAGTTTCCGGGGGTAAATTTGACAAGAATGATCTGCCGGCCCGAAGGATGCAGACGAATAATCACCGGAACAATCGGTCCGGCGAGGTCAACTACATGAAAATCTTTGAAAACCCCGATCACGGTTCCTTTCCTGCCTTCAACTGTTATTGACGAGCCGACCGGATTTTTGTATTTCATTAATTTGGCAGCTACATCGTTGATAACATAGCACATTGAATCGGCAGAAAATGACCGGTTGAAGTACCGGCCTTCTTTCATTCTGATTCTGACCGTTTTATTATAATCAAAGTCGGTATTGATACACCAGAAAAACTGTTTTTCCGAATCATCCCTGCCTTCCCACGTCACCTCATTCGTCGGCATAAAACCACGGGCCGGCACACAATTGGTAAAACTCACCGCGTCAATTCCCGGAATTGATAAAAGCTCCGTTCTGACAGGCTCCGCATGCTTTTGAATATTTTCGGTATTTTCCATCACAAGCAACCTGTCTTTTTCAACTCCAAGATCATAATCACGCATATACCGATCCTGGGTTTTGATAACCATCAAACAGATGATCAGGATCACCGGTATCGTAAACTGAAATACGATGAGGCTTTGCCTGAATAAGCTAAAGCTGTTGCCGGCAGCAATTTTCCCTTTCAATACCTGAAGTGGATTTGCCGATGCCAGGTAGAGCGAAGGCAGCAAGCCCGACGCCAGCGTAGTAAAGATTATCACAGACAGGAAAAATAAAAGCATTTTAAAGGAAAGGAGATTCAGATGAATTTCCTGATGAAAAACCGAATTGAGCCCGGGAATTAAAAGGTTTGACAACAGAATCGCGGCAACCAGGCTGAAAAGCGTCAGTATGAACGTTTCTCCGATAAACTGGAAGATCAGCGGGCCTCTTCCCGAGCCCGACACTTTTTTAATACCAGCTTCGCGGTACCGCTTAAAGTTGAGCGCAACAGCCAGGTTAATAAAATTGAAGCAGGCTATCAGCAGGATGGCAAAGCCAATGGCGCCCACAATCACGACATTATTCATCCCGCGCCACACCCTTTTTCCCTGCGAATACCAAAAGAGCGCTTTGTCTTTCAGCGGGAAAAGGAACAGTTCCTGGTTCAGAGACGATTCGCGGTGCCGGATCAGGTTTTTGATTTTTCCCTCCACCTGGCTTTTGTCCGTATTCCGGTTCAGGAGAATCCAGGTGCGGTTTGACTCAGCATCAGGATCATTTGCCCAACTATTGTCGGCCAGGAATTTCGAGAACGGGATCACAAAATCGAACTGCATGGTGGATTCATGCGGTATTCTACCAAAGACACCGCCGATCCGTAATGCCTCTTTTCTATTGCCATCGGTCATTATCAGGGTTTTACCGAGACAATCCGTAGTTTCGAAAAATTTTAAAGCCATCGGCTCCGAAATCAGGATTGAATTCTGGCCGCTCATCGGCTTGTTTTTGTTCCCTCTGACGATCGGAAAGTTGAAAACGCTAAAAAAGTTATCGTCAGCAAAATAACCGTTATGAACAAATGATCTTTCTCCTGCCGTAAAAGAGCAGGTGCGTTCGGCCACCCTGGTTACTTCCTCAATTTCAGGAGCCTGCTGTTTGAGCAATGGGGGCAGCGAAGCCGACAGGATTGGCCTGGGAGCCTGGTCGCCGTTAAAAAAAGTCACATAAGCCTCAACGGAGAAAAGCCGGTCGTAGTTTTTATGAAATTTGTCGTAGCTGAATGCATTTAAAATATAAAGCACCGCCAGGACCGAACAGGTGAGTGCGAATGAAAGGCAAACGAAATTGAGCGTACTGTATGTCCGGTATCTCCACAGGTATCGTAAAGCAATTTTCAAAAAGTTTTTTTGCATCGCTTATCTTGATTATTACCGTTTCAAATTACAGGTTCACATTTTAATTCTACTCATACCTCAGCGCTTCAACCGGATTCTGTGATGCCGCTTTCCACGAGAGGTGCGTAATTGTCAGTAATGCAGTGATCATTGCCAGGGCGCCTGCTGCCAAAAATAACCCTATATCAACTGATGCCTGATAGGCAAATGAGCTTCTGAATTGATTTATCAGCACCCACGCAACCGGGAAAGAAAGGAGCATAGACACAAAAATCCACTTTAAGAATTTGACATTCAGCATGAGGAGTATTTGCCTGATTGTTGCGCCATTCGTCTTCCGGACGCCGATTTCCTTGGTCCGCCACTGAACCATGTATATGGTGAGCCCCATCAGACCCAGGCAGGCAATCAGCATGACCAGCAGTGTGAAAAAGGTGATCATCCGGTTCATGGAAACCAGTGTATCATAGTTTGCGGCCAGTTGCCGGTCAAGAAAATCGATTTCAACGGCTGCATCGGGAAAACTTTTTTCCCACGCTGTTTTCAGTTTTGCTGTCAGACGCTGCATATCCTGCGTCCTGCAGAGAATATTAACATAGCTGTAGCCACATCCATCAATGGCGGGATTGCAACTGATGATAAGGGGTTTGACGCTTTCGCTGAGCGGCGAAAAATTGAAATCGTTCACGGTGCCGATCACCCTGAGGCGGCCGTTTCTCCTGATATCCTGACCCAGCGGCTCTTTCCACCCGGCATATTTTACCAGGGCATTGTTGACGATGATGGAATTGCTGTCGGCTTTCGGGTCACCGCTGAAATTTCTTCCTGAAGTAAGCTTTATATTGAACAAATCCAGGAAGGATGTATCCGTGTAAATGATATTGATCATAGTAGCCTCTTCCTCACCGGGAAGCATATAGCCGTTGGATGTCAATCCGCTACCCAGGGGCTGGGTTGTAAGCGAAACCCCTGATATTTCAGGAATTTCCATGAGTTGCTGCTTAAACTGTGCAAGCTTATCGGAAGGCAGGTTTTTATCGGCTGAAAGCACCAGCACATTTTTCGAATCGAACCCCAGATCGTGGTTGAGCAGGAATTTATATTGCCTGTGGATGTAAAGCCCGGCAGTGAGCAATACGGTTATCACGAAAAACTGAACCGCAACGAGGACTTTCCCTGCCGTCATCTTACTGCCTCCGGCAACTTCACCTTTCAGAATACCGGTGATATTCAGCGTGGAAAATCCCCTTCCTGCAAAGAAGGTAATAATGAAGGATAAGATTATGTTTAAAGCGATAATGAAAATTAACGCCGGCAATATATTCCCCTTCAGGGAAACACTGGTATTGAAGCTCGAATTGAGGAACGGCGTGAAAACGCGGAACAGGATCCAGGCAAGGATGCCGGCAATGAACGAAACGATCAGCACTTCCAGAAATAATTGCCGCTTCAGGTTTAACCTGTTGGCTCCGTGAACCGATAATATCCCCATATCTTTTGTTTTTCCCGTTTTTTGGGCGATGTACAGGCTGATGTAGTTAAATACCGCCAGCAGGAGTAAAATCAGGCCAACCAAAGTAATCAGGCACAGGGAACTCAGGCTCCTGTTGGTATCGATATCGTACCAGCCCGGATCGCTGTGCAGATGTATATCGGTAATCTTCTGCAAGTCAGCGGCTACTGTCATTCCGCTGCCTTTGAGCAGAATATTCACATGCTGGTCCAATATGCTGTTAATCGGCCCTTTGACCTGCGCCGGCGATACGCCCTGCATCAGCCTGATGTACGACACAAAAGTTACGCCCCCTGTCCAGCCGAGGTAATAATCCCTGCAACTTTCGAGAAAGGTGTTGGTTACCAGTGCATCAAAGGAAAGATGGGTATTGGATGGCATTTGTTTAACCACACCGGAAACCGTAAACAGCTTATCCAGAAATTCGATCTGCCTGCCTTCGCATGCTTCGGTTCCGAATAACAGGCTGGCGGTTTCTTCGGAGAGCACGATTTTATCCGGTGAATTCAAAGCGCTGGCTTTGGCCCCCGAAACCAGGTTGAGTCCGAAGAAATCAAGGAAGTTGCCGTCAACCGCTTTAATTTTATTCAACCGGATCTGATGACCGTTCGCCTTTACTCCGGAACCGATATATTCCGAAACCCTGCAACAGCTCTCAACCGAAGGCACCTGGCTTTTGACTTCCTGCGCCAGCGGATACCAGAAAAGCCCTGAAACTTGCGTGTTATCCTTTATCTTTATTGTTTCTATCATCCGGTAAGTACGTTCAGCTGCCGGCATAAACCTGTCGAAGCCCGTCTCATGATGTATAAACAGAAAAAGGTACAGGGCTGTGGCGATACCGATGGAAAAACCGATGATATTGATCAGGGAATGCAATTTGTTCCTGACAATATGACGGAAAGCCATCTTAAAAAACAGTACGTTCATTACAGCTTTAGCATTTTGAATCGGAATTGATTTTCCTGGTTGTCAGATCCACAGGTTACCACACCGGTTCTGCAGAAACAGCGTGGGTATTATCGGTTATGATCTGTCCGTCGAAAAGGTTGATGACCCTGTGCGCAAAACCTGCGTCGTGCATGGAATGGGTAACCATGACAATGGTGGTGCCTTCACGGTTCAGGTCGGTGAGCAGGTTCATCACTTCCAGCCCGTTTTTGGAATCGAGGTTCCCGGTAGGCTCATCGGCAAGGATCAGTTTCGGATTGGCGACCACGGCCCTGGCGATAGCCACACGTTGCTGCTGACCGCCGGAGAGTTGCTGCGGGAAATGTTTTTTCCGGTGGCTGATTTTCATACGGTCGAGAACGGTTTCAACCATCTGCCTGCGTTCCGAAGCCTTCAGCTTCAGGTAAACCAGGGGCAGTTCAACGTTCTCGAACACATTGAGCTCATCAATCAGGTTAAAACTTTGGAAAACGAAGCCTATTTTGCCTTTACGAAGCGAGGTCCGGTTTACTTCTTTCAACCCGCCAACCTGCTGCCCGTCGAAATAATATTCGCCGGATGAAGGGTTGTCGAGCAACCCGACAATATTCAGCAACGTGGACTTACCGCAACCCGAAGGACCCATAATGGCGGCGAATTCACCACTTTTAACGTTGAAATTGATGTTGTTAAGCGCCAAAGTTTCGATTTCTTCAGTCCGAAATACTTTTGAGAGGTTTACTGTTTTTATCATGGCTGTAGCTATTAGTGATCAGAGAACGGAGAACGGAGAATGGAGGACGGAGAGCGGGAAATGGGTAACATTTCTATTTGAAACGTTCTTTCCTGACTTGTATCAGTTTATAAAGTTGGGCTGAGATTTTTCTGGAGTCATCAATCAGGGAATTATAATCCGGTTCTATAAAATATTGAAGTCTGTTACCAATTTCTATTTGCGTCCTTAATTCTCCTGCTGAACCTCTGGCAATAAACAAGAAGTGGATAAACTCCTTGTTATATTGTCGCTCGAAGCCTTCTGCAATATTTGAAGCAATAGAAACAGAAGCTCTGCATATCTGATCGCGAAATCCAAAATCACGGTTATCTTTAAAAATGTCATAAATCTTAACGCTTAGATTTACAGCATTTTGCCATACATCCAGATCTTCAAATTTTTCTATTTTATTGATCATTATTTCTTAGTCATTTGATTATCAATTCGCTGCAATACACTGGCTGCTAAATACATCCAGTTTTAATTCAGAAGTCAGATCGGTCGTTCAATCACCTTCATACCTGACTCATGAACGCTTATCAGGTATTTCTTCCTTCTTACGTATTCCGTATTCCGTATTCCGTATTCCGTATTCCGTACTTCGTAATCCGTTCTCCGTTTTCCGT
>DAONEP010000024.1:36748-46508 GCA_035403165.1 Bacteroidales bacterium
TCCGTTCTCCGTTTTCCGTATTCCGTTTTCCGTATTCCGTCCTCCTTACTTCAGAACTATCCTGTCATTATCCCCAAACAGCTCATATCCGCTTGTAATTACCTGCTCTCCGGGCTTTAATCCATCAAGAATTTCAAAATACATCGGGTTCTGCCTGCCGACCTGAATATTGCGTTTGCGGGCTTCCCGACCCGTAGCGTCAAGAACAAAAATCCATTGTCCGCCGGTGCTTTGGAAGAAACCGCCCCTTGGGACCATTGTCGCTTTTTCAGATTCACCCAGCTCAATTCTCAGGTGAAAGGTTTGTCCTGTACGCAGATTTTCAGGAACATCTCCTTTAAAAACCAGGTCAATCTGAAACTGACCGTTACGGACTTCCGGGTATACTTTTTTCACCAGCAGGCCGTAGGTATCATCCTTACGCTCGATGGTCGCCGGCAATCCGGCCCTGAACCTGTCAATGTAATGTTCATCGACCATGGCGGTGATTTTGTACGACGTCAGCACATTGATCTGCCCGATGCGTTGCCCTTTCCCGATAGATTCCCCGATCTGGGCTTTGAGCAGGCCAAGCTGGCCGTCAACAGGCGCTTTCACGTCCAGATCTTCGCGGCGTTGCTGAACCATAGCAAGGTTGGCCTGCATATTCGAAAGGTTTTCATCCATAGACCGTTTTTGGTTCTCCCGGAAGATGGAATCCTGAATCAGTTTCTTGTAAATCAGCTCCCTTTCCTGTTTCTTATATTCAAAATCTTCTTCGGCCTGAAGGAAATCTTCCCGGGGAATCAGCTGGTCGATATACAAGTCCTTTTGCTGTTTGTATTTCCGTTCCAAACGATTCAATTCATACTCAATCTGGTTCAACTGCTGACGATTGGCTATTTTTTGTTGCTCCATCTGAATGCGTGTGTTTCGCAATTCGTTGGAATGATAGGCGAGGTTCGACTCGCTGTTCATGATATTCAAGGTTAAGTCATTGTTCTTCAAGCGAAGAATCACATCTCCCGTTTTCACCATTTCACCCTCTTCAACGAGTATTTGAACTACCTTGCCGCCTTCTTCGGCATCAAGGAAAACGGTGGAAATGGGTTCCACCTGACCGATAACCGAAATATAATCATTGAATAGTCCCGAATCAACCGTGCTTATTGTTAGCTTATCCCGCTCAGCCCGGTAAGAAGAGCCCCTCATCCCCGTCACTGATTTATAAACCAGGAATATCAGCAACAATCCACCGACTATCCAGTAAATATGTTTGCGTTTTATCCCCTTTTTCTTTACAATTGGTTTATCCATTGTCATAGATGTGCTATTTTATGCTTTGCTTTAGTATGGGCTTTTGGCTATTAGCCTGCCGTCTTACGCTCAGCCTGCCCAGGCAGGTAAACTGTTAGCCCTTGGCCTTTGACGTTTTGAGTTCTGTGTTCTGCGTTTTGCGTTTCGTGTTTGCGTTCTGCGTTTCGTGTTTGCGTTCTGCGTTTTGCGTTTCGTGGAATTCGTAATTGACATTCGTGGAATTCGTGGTTCGTCATTCGTGGGCAGGGTTCCAGGGTTTCAATGTATCAATGTTTCAGTGTTCCAGTGTTTCAGAGTTCTGCGTTTTGTGTTCTGCGTTCTGTGTTTCAGTGTTTCAGGGTTTCAGTGTTTCAGGCCTGCCTGCCCGGGAAGGCTGTGCGTAAGGTGGCAGGCCTGCCTGCCCGGGCGAGGTTGCGGGTGAGGGGCAGGGTTTCAGCATTTCAGGTTTTGTTTAGCCGTTGGCCGTTAGCTTTTAGCGTTTTGAGTTTTGAGTTCTGCGTTCTGCGTTTTGCGTTTTGCGTTCTTCTCCTTTCTCCTTGCTCCCTACTCCCTGCTCCGTTCTCCCTGTCTCCATTTTCCGTTTTCCCCTGCCTGCCTGCCTCTCACACAATGCCATACACCGGCAGGTAAAGTTTTCCCTTCTCCGTTCTCCTTGCCTTTTACCCTCCATATTTACTCCCAAAACCTGTCTCCCTCATAAAACGCAATCAGCCTTGCCTGCATATCAAGTTGCAGGGCGCTCCGCAACACCTGGCTTTGTGAATTGGCAAAGCGGTTTTTAGCCACATAATAATCAACAACGCTGATCAATCCCTGAGCAAACTTTTTCTCCGCCATGGCCAATGCCAGGCTATCGGCATCCTGTTGCCTGACATACTGAAGGGATTCCTTTTGTAAGGCTTTCAAATCGTTGACGGCTTTGCAAACCCCGAAGTACAAATTTTGCCTGGTATTGTCCATGCTGTTGCGGGCCTGCTCCGCATTCAGCCTGGCAACCGATACAGCCGACCGGTTTGCCATCCGCGTAAACAGCGGAAAATTCAGGCTGACGCCAAGGTACTGGTTGCGATTGTCTTTCAGTTGCCGTGCAAATGATATTACATCCCCGTCGGGAGTGGTATTGGTTTCATAATAACCGGACCCTATCGACCAGCCGCCGGAAATTGCCGGATAAAAATTTGATCGGCTGATTGAAAGGCTCTTCGTTTCTGCTTTATAGTTGGCCTCTTCGGAAAGATATAAAGGCGACCGCAACAGGAAACTGTTGAAGATTATATCCGGATCGATGCCAGATAGCATTATCCCGGTTGAATCCGGAAAGCTCTCCGGAGCCTCTTCAATGTCTGCCGTATCAATAGGTTTTTCAACATTCATGAGCTTTTGCAGATTCAGCATTGCTTCGTTCAGCTTGTTTTCGGCCTGTACCTTGTGTACTTCTTCTAACTGGAGGTTAGCCCTGACTTCCGCTATGTCGCTTACCGATTTCAGCCCTGCCTCAGCCTTGCGTTCAATCATCTTTAGCCATAGCGCAGAGGCTTCCGCCTGATCCCTGGCTATCTTTGTCAGTCCTTTATAATATTGAATATCGTAATAGCAGGTCATCACATCAAAAGCGAGTTCATCTTCTGCATTTTGCAGGCGAAATTCTTCGGCATTCAACCTGAAACGTTCAAAATCAGTCTTCTTCTGCATACGAAAGCCATCGAACAAGGTGATGGAACTGCTGAAATTATAAGTGCTGTTAAAGAAACCGGCAGAGATGATATCGTTGGTGTTGGGATCAATCGATTTGCCAAAACTGATTCCGGCGCCGGAGTAAAAGCCAGCATCCGGCAGCCTGTCGCGTCTGCTTTGGCTGAGCCTTTCCTGAGATAATTTCTTACTAATCGCTATATTTTTTATCTGCAGATTATTATCAATCGCATATCTGATGCATCTGCACAAATTCAGTCTTTCCTGGGCCTGCAGGCTGCTGCTTGCCACCATGAGGATCAAAAAGATCAATCCGAATCGCATATCATGAATAGTCTTGCTTTCTGACTATCCAATATCTTACCATATCGCCTATTACACTGACAAAGAGCTTTTTATCTACAGCCTCGCCAACCCTCAATTGTAAAATTTATTTACAATTTATGTATAATATTTTAACACTTTTATCAGGCTGATAATTGCATGGTATATTTTTACAAAAAAAAACAGCATGCCCAAAAGCCGCGTATTGATCGTTGATGACAACAAGAGCATTGTCACAGCGCTGGAAATATTGCTGATACCCGAATTTGACCATGTCAGGGGAATCACCAACCCCAACCTGATCCTGACCGAATTGAGGAATTGCAATTATAACCTGGTGATTCTCGATATGAATTTTAAGGCTGGAAATAATTCGGGAAACGAAGGGCTATACTGGCTTGGACGCATCCTGGAGGCCAATCCCGATATCTCCGTTGTCCTGATAACTGCCTATAAAGATGTGGAAGTTGCTGTAGAAGCCTTAAAAAGAGGGGCTACGGATTTTATCCTGAAGCCATGGGAGAATTCAAAATTGCTGGCAACCCTGAAAGCTGCCGTGCAATTGAACCATTCGAGACAGGAAGTTATGCAACTGAAGCAAAAAGAGAATTTCCTGAAGCAGGAAATCAACAAAACGCAGCCGGCGATCATGGGCAATTCGCCAAAACTAATGCAGGTGCTGAATATAGTCAGGAAGGTAGCGCGCACCAATGCCAATATTCTCATAACCGGCGAAAACGGGACCGGAAAAGAATTGATAGCCAAGGAAATACACAGGCTATCCGAGCGAAGCAATGAATTGTTGGTGAATGTTGATATGGGCGCCGTAAGTGAGACCCTTTTTGAGAGTGAATTATTTGGTCATGTAAAAGGCTCTTTCACCGATGCCCGCGAAAACAGGGCCGGGAAATTTGAAACCGCTAACCGCGGCACCCTGTTCCTGGATGAAATCGGCAACCTCTCCTTACATCTTCAGGCAAAACTGCTCTCGGCATTGCAAAACCGGGAAGTAATGCGTGTCGGCTCCGACAGGCCTATTGCAGTTGATATCAGGCTCATCAGCGCCACGAATAAAAACCTTCAGCAGATGGTCTCCGACGGGTTGTTTCGCGAGGACCTTCTTTACCGGATCAACACCATCCAGATTGAGGTTCCTCCGCTTCGTGAAAGAGACGAAGACATTATCCTGCTGGCTGAGTATTTCATCAGGAAATACGCCTCGAAATATGAAAAAGCAAACCTGAAAATCAACAGTAACGCCAGGGAAAAATTATTAAAATATTCATGGCCCGGGAATGTAAGGGAACTGGACCATACCATCGAAAAGGCTGTGATACTCAGTGACAGCAACATTCTTAAACCTGAAGATTTTTTCCTGCAACAAACTTCTGTATTCCGCCCTGATGAAGCAGCCTCTTCACTCGAAGAAATGGAAAAACACTTCATCCGGACGGTGATGCAGAAAAACAACGGCAACCTGAGCGCTACTGCCGGACAACTGGGTGTTACCCGACAGACTTTGTATAACAAGATTAAAAAATACGGTTTATGATCATCAGGGATTATTACATGCAGATATTCATCCGCCTGATAACACTGGTACTGGCCGGATTTGCATTGTGCTGCACCTGGATGGCCCACGGTTCTGTTTTATTGCTGTGCGCCTTGTCGCTTTTCACAGGCCTGGTATTCTTCAACACAATAAAATACCTCCATAAAACCGACAGGAGACTCCTTTATTTCTTTGAATCAGTCAGGAACGACGATTTTACGGTCCGGTTCAACAATGATACCGGCGATAGGACGCTCGACAAACTCAGCGATAAGCTCAACGAACTAAATGCCGGCATTCAGGAAGTGCGTGTTGCCAGCCAGCAACAGGATCAGTATTTGAGGATACTGCTTGAACATGCCGCTACCGGCATCATGGCTTTCAACCGGAAAGGATTCATAGTTCACTGCAATTCATCGGTGAAAAAGATGTTCGGGCTCGAAACTTTCACCCATATCAGGCAACTTGAGCGGGTGAATGAACAACTCTATAAAACAATCGAAGCCCTGAAACCCGATGAACAAAAGCTTGTAAGCCTTCAACAGGGGCCGGTCATTGTTCAGTTGCTTCTGAAAGCCAGTTATTTCGAATCAACCGACGATGCTTATTACATCGTTTCGGCCCAGGATATCAGAAATGAACTGGACGAAAAAGAAACGGATGCCTGGATCAAACTGATCAGGGTAATGATGCATGAGATCATGAATACCATCACCCCCATAACGACGCTATCCGAAAGCTTGTCGCATTACCTGATAAGGGACTCGGTTAACCTGAAGCCTTCCGAACTTGGACAGGAGACCGTCAATACGCTCGTCAAAGGCCTGAAAGTAATCGGCGATCAGGGACAAGGGCTTATCCGCTTCGTTGAATCATACAGAAAGCTGACCAGGCTGCCGAAACCCGAGAAAACATTGTTTAGCATTGAAGAGCTTTTTGCAAGAATTTCAGAATTGTTCAGGTCGGTTCCTGGAAATGCGGACATCCCGCTCATGCAAAAGATTACGCCTCCCGATCTGGAGATTTTTGCCGATCAGGGGATGATCTCGCAGGTGATTGTTAACCTGGTAAAAAATGCTTTTGAAGCAGGTGAAGGGTATCCGGGTTTAGCTATCCGGTTGACAGCTCAGGTATCGCAATATAACAGGCCGGAAATTGCTGTAACCGACAACGGGCCGGGTATAAAACCGGAACTGATTGAACAGATTTTTATTCCTTTCTTTTCGACCAAAGACGACGGTTCCGGAATCGGGCTGAGTATATCGCGGCAGATTATGCGGTTACATGGCGGCAGTCTTGACGTGATTTCGGTGCCGGAATCGGAAACGGTTTTTACAATGCGCTTTTAATGTATGCTGCCGGACGAAACGAAAACATACAGAAATTGATTTCTGTTTCTCATTCCCTTACCTTTGTTCTTCAGGCTCCTTCAGGTTCCTGTCCGGCGGCAGGAAGCCTGTAATTATGAAACCTAATACCACGAACCATGCTCTCATCCGAAGGATTCATCTTAGGCCTCAGCACGGGCGTGGTTTGCCTGGCATACTGCGGGCCTGTTCTGATTCCATACATCCTGGCTGAAAGCACAAGGGTAAAAAGAAATTACCTTTCACTCGTGCTTTTTCTGGGCGGAAGGCTCATTGCGTATCTGACCACGGGATTGATTGCCGGACTGATCGGAATGACATTCTTTCAAAAATCAGCATTATTTACTAGGGCGCTGGCCATCGTTTATATATTGCTGGCCCTCCTGATGATTATTTACGGCTTTCATCGTTTCAGGGAAATATGCCTGGGCAGTGCCGGTAAAAATGTTAAAATACATTTCGGCCCGGACCTGACAGCATGGGTGCCTTTTCTCGGGGGAGTCCTGACGGGCTTCAACCTTTGTCCTCCTTTCATGATGGCATTTACAAAGGCTTTTGCAACCGGAAACATTTCCGGGAGTTTAATGCTGTTTTTCTGGTTTTTTCTGGGGACATCTGTTTACTTCATTCCCTTGCCGCTCATAGGATTCGTCAGGCGGCAAAAAGTATTGCAGATTATCGGAAAGTTTGCTTCAATCCTGGCGGGATTTTATTATTTTTACCTGGGTTTAATTATGCTGGTTCACAAATAATTAAAGAATGAAAACTCCTTCAGCCTATTCTACAACGGGAAAAATCGGCAAATCGGTACTTTTCCTCCTGCCCATGCTTCTGATCACTTTCGTATTCATCACGGGCGGGCAACCCGATTTTTCAGGAACCGGCCAGGTCATCGGATTTATCATCACCTATGTTTTTTTCAATTACCTGTTCTTCCGGATGTTGTATACCGGAAAAACCGACCGGTACAGGGCTGCAGGGTTCATAGTGCTGGCGCTGTTTTTTGCCTTCGTCTTTATTGTTAACCTGGTCAGGGCCAGGGGGAATATGTCGTTTTCGGATGAGAATATCCTGGCATGTGAAATTCCTTTTTGCCATATCGTCATTACGATGATCATCATCCCGGCGGCGCTTACCCAAACCATTATTTTCCCGGGGAGCATCCTCGAAGGGTTTGCCGCCATCTCGATGATGATCGTCATCTGGCTTGGCATCAGCCTTGCGCTGGGAAGGGGATTTTGTAGCTGGGGCTGCTTTTACGGGGGCTGGGACGACGGGACGTCGCGCATCCTGAAGAAACCCGTCATCAGGAAATTTAACCCGGTCTTCCGGTGGGCAGCCTTTGCCGTGCTGATACTGGTTGCCCTGTGGGCGGCGCTGACCCTTACGCCCCAGTATTGCAACTGGCTGTGTCCCTTTAAAACCGTCACCGAATTCGAAAAGGTGACCTCCGTTGAAACACTGCTGAAAACAATCGTGTTTGTTTCCCTCTTTGCGGCCTTGGTGATCATTCTTCCGCTGCTGACCAAAAAACGCATCCAATGCGCCACCTTCTGCCCCATGGGCGCCCTTTGCTCGCTTACCAATAAAATCAACGTGTTTGATGTAAAAATCGACAAGGAAAAATGCAACTCCTGTTTGAAATGCGTCACTATATGTCCGACACTCTCGCTTAACAAAGAAGAAGTAGCCCGCGGAAAGCCTTCGATGACCTGCTGCAAATGCGGGAAGTGTATCGACAGTTGTTCCCGGCAAGCCATTCATTATCACTTAAAAGGAACGCCGTCCGATAAGAAACTGACAACAGCACGCATGCTGTTCCTTTACCCTGCTTTCACACTGCTGGTGATTTTCACCGGCGGAACCATGCAGTACGGCATCACGCTCCTGATCCGATTATTCACAACCGGCAGTCTCTTTTAAAACATTCTGTTATGAAAACCATCAGAAACATTATCATATATACGTGGGCAGTCCTTTGTATGATCCTGATCCCTGTCACATTCGTGCGAAGCACAGGATTTTCGGAAATGCTGGCCAGACTGCCTTTCATGAAAATTAACCCCAGGCATTCCGGAGGTGAAATCGGTCGGGTTTACGAGCATAATAACCTTAAAATAACCGTGAATAAACCTGTTTTCGATGCGCTGATCGGCGAAAGCAGGAAAGGATTTGTGCAGGTCAGGTTTTCTCCGGCCGATTCATTACCGCCTTTCATCAGCGATACCATTGATTTTGACAACAACGGTACCCCGGATCTCGCCCTGGCCATTGATACAAAAACGGGCCAGTCATCGTTGCAGCCGATAGATAAAAACGTTTTGGACCTGAATATATCTTCCAAGGTAAAAAAGGATTGGGTAGTCAGGGTGAACCTGCTGAACCCCGGCCGGAAATAGCTCCCTGTTATAATAATAATGCGACGAACCGGCAGCGGATATTGCATCGTTAAAACAGGAAAAAAGAGGTTGTCCCTGATGGATAAACGCCGCAGGATATGCGATACAACATGCCCTTAAGCACTCAGGAATCATCTATCTGACTTGTATGATTTTTTCCGGTACCCTCTTAAAAGAACCTTTATAAATAACGTCCCTGATTTCGTATCTTTACAATAGGGTTAACCTGCCCTTTTCTAATTAAAGTTCTTCATCAGTTTATTCAGTCAGGATTTACAAGCGTTAAAACAGGAATCGATGAAACATTTATGCATTACGGCTTTCCTCTTTTTGTCTGCATTATGTCAGGTCTATAGTCAGGCAATCCTCATCAACCATACCTGTACAGACCTCGCAGCAGTGCCGGCAGCATGGCTCGATTCCGCGAAAGCAAACCTGAAAGTCACTTACCAGCATACATCACATGGCAGCCAACTGGTGAGCGGGATCAACGCGATAGCCTCCACCCACGGTCCGGAATTTTCATTCACTTCCTCGGGAAACGGACTGGTCACAGACGTTTTCCTGAACGATTACGGCATTCCCGGTGCATCCGACCTGGGGCATTATGGCGATCTTGCCTGGCAAACCGCTACCATCGCGCTGCTCAATGACCCGGCATGCGATCGCAACGTAGTCATGTGGTCATGGTGCGGAGGCGTCAGCGATAACGATTCGGCCGGCATCTATGCCTATCTGAACGGAATGAATTACCTGGAAATACAGTATCCGGACGTAAAATTTGTTTATATGACCGGACATCTGGATGGCTCCGGTTCGGAAGGAAACCTGAACCACATGAACAACCTGATCAGGAATTATTGTGCTGAAAATCAGAAAACGCTCTTCGACTTTGCCGATATTGAAAGTTATTCTCCGGGCAACACGCAAAACTATATGGAGTGGTGCGCCCTCGACGGGCTGAATTATGATCCTATATGCGAAGATCCCTGGGGCGGCCCTAACTGGGGCGTGGAATGGGTAGCAACCCATTCCGGACATCAATATGTTACGGATCTGCTGGCATGCGGCGAATGTGCCCACAGCGATTCACCCAACGAAGCCAAACTCAACTGCGTGCTGAAAGGGAA
>DAONEP010000025.1:0-46157 GCA_035403165.1 Bacteroidales bacterium
TTTAAAGGGGGTGGCCTCCGCCGTCAGCGGATGACGGGGGATTTCTTTAGGGCCACCAATCCCCCGGCGACTATCGTCGCTACCTCCTTTGCAAAGGGGGACTGTATGCTCCGGAAAATTTGGGAAGAAATAAAAAGGCGCTGTCCCCCTTTTTTAAAGGGGGAGGCATCCGCGCTAAGCGGATGACGGGGGATTTCTATACGGCCACCAATCCCCCGGCGACTAACGTCGCCACCCCCTTTGCAAAGGGGGACTGTGTGCTCCGGACAATTTGGGAAGAGATGAAAAGACGCTGTCCCCCTTTTTTTAAAGGGGGGGGCCTCCGCCGTCAGCGGATGACGGGGGATTTCTTACATCGGGTCCAAACGCAAAGAATACCTTTTTGAGCCGTACGCTACATACGCGGCGGGGTTGTTCGGGAAGAAGAAAATACCCAAAGCGCAGCCGTAGCAGGTCTTACTTCAGGAGTTCCTGCACGATATGGTCTTCCTTGATGCCTTCGGCTTCGGCTTTGTAATTGCGGACGATGCGGTGACGGAGGATGGAATTGGCAATGGCCTGCACATCTTCAATGTCGGGGGAATATTTGCCATTTACGGCAGCATGGCATTTGGCTCCCAGTATTAGGTACTGCGAGGCGCGGGGGCCGGCGCCCCAGGTAAGATAATCGTTGGCCCAGGCATGGGCGGCGGGTGTTCCCGGACGGGTGCGCGAAGCCAGTTTTACCGCGTATTGGAAAACATTTTCGGCAACCGGGATGCGGCGTATCAGGTCCTGGAAAAAGATGATTTCATCGCGCTGAAGAACGACTTTCAGGTCGGCCAGATAGTTGGCCGTCGTGGTTTTCACGATCCGGATTTCCTGTTCGAACGAAGGGTAATCGAGCCAGATGTTGAACATGAAACGGTCGAGCTGGGCTTCGGGCAGCGGATAGGTTCCTTCCTGCTCAATGGGGTTTTGGGTGGCCAAAACAAAGAAAGGTTCTTCGAGTTTATGGCTCATGCCGGCAACCGTCACGGCTTTTTCCTGCATGGCTTCGAGCAGCGCGCTCTGGGTCTTGGGAGGTGTACGGTTGATTTCATCGGCGAGAATGATGTTGGCAAACACCGGTCCCCGGATGAACCTGAACTGCCGGTTTTCGTCCAGGATCTCAGTCCCGATAATATCGCTGGGCATCAAATCGGGTGTAAACTGGATGCGGCTGTATGAAAGTCCCAGCACTTTGCTTATCGTGTTTACCATTAAGGTTTTAGCCAATCCCGGCACGCCGACAAGCAAGCCATGCCCTTTGCTGAAAATGGCAATGATCAGATTCTTTATCGCTTCATCCTGGCCAATGATGACTTTACCGATCTCATTACGCAGTTCATTGTATTTCAGTGTGAAAGCATCAAGTGCTTCGGTATCGGACTTAAAAGAAATCATAGCTTATAAAGTATTACTCAACGTTGGTATGCGGCATAGGGTGACAAACGGCCCCCTGTTTTAAGGATGATTTGCCTGTTACAGGTTCCAGTTATACTGGAAAGGACAATTCTTGTATTTATCGTCAATCCTGATGAACGCAGTCTTTGATTTGTCAGCGATCCATTTTGTCACGGCTTTCCCTTTTTTCTCGTTGAGCGCCCATTCCTGTATCTGGTCGTAATCATCTTTCAGGGTTGCCTTGTGTGGTTGTGTACGTGAAACAAGTTTCAGGATACGGTAGGCTGAAGTTCCGTCCTCGGTTGAATAGGGAACGGCAGCCGAAACGCCTCCTACATCCAGTTTGTCGATTACGAAAAATATTTTGGGATCAAGCTGGTCGGCAGGGAAGACGGAGTTGTTCGATGCCTGATTGATAAGAAGTCCGTTATTTACTTTCCCCGGATCGTCGCTGAATTTCAACGCGGCCTTCTCGAAGGAAATACTGTCTTTTGCAATTAATCCGGCAATACTGTCGAGTTCGTTTTTGGCCCGCGAAAGGTCAAGGGGCGAAACTTTAGGAATGACGAGGATGTGCCGGGCATTGATCAGTTCTCCGCGCCTCTCGATAAGCTGGATGATATGGAAGCCGAATTTTGTCCGGATAACCTCCGACATATCATCCTTGTTTTTCAGGCTGAAAGCCGCCGCTTCAAATTCAGGGGCCATATCGCCACGTCCGAAAAAACCCAGTTCGCCCCCTTTGGAGGCTGATCCCGGGTCCTCGGAATACAGGACGGCCAGCGTGCTGAACTTCTCTCCCTTGAGGATACGGTCGCGCAAGGCTGTAATTTTTTCACGGGATGCATTCAGTTCTTCCGAACTTACATCGGGTTCTTTAACGATCTGGGCAATTTCGTATTTCATCGGGATCACCGGAATACTGTCGGCGGGAATTTTCTCGAAGAATTTTTTTACTTCGGTGGGAGTGATCTTAATATTCTCGGTTATTTTTCTCTGCACCTGTTCCGACAGCATCTGCTCGCGGATCGGTTCGCGGAATTCTTCTTTTATCTCCAGGATTGATTTATCATAAAAGTCTTCCAGCTTTTCCTGCGATCCGAATTGCTGGATATAATAGCGCAGTTTCTGATCGAGCGTGGCGTTTACCTGTTCGTCATCAACCACAATACTATCCACTTCAGCCTGGTAGAGCAGCAATTTCTGAAAAAGCAGTTGTTCAAATATCTGGCAACGGGCAGCCGCAGGGTCGGGTACTGTTGTTTGGGCTTTCATCTGCATATACTGAACTTCCACGTCGGAGTAAAGAACAGGATGACTTCCCACGACGGCAACCACCTCATCAATCACTTTATCCTGTGCTTTCACAGGTATGGTTGTGAAGATGGGGATCAGGAACAGGGCTGTAAAGAAGAATTTTTTCATTAGCGAAGCGGGAGATTAATAAATTTCGAATTTCTTTTTTTTGAGCGCGTCGTTAAAGAGGTCTTCTTCCATGCGCGACAATAGTTCAAATTTTCTCTTATTCAGGATGACAGAACGGATATTTTCCATCTCGAAACTAAGGGGCGATACGCTTTCCCTCATCTTAAAATCATAGATGCGCACCATATAACGGCTTACCGAATCCTGGACTTCAAAATACCTGTTCGAGTTTAGAAAATCTTCCTGGTCACCGGCTGATAAGGGGATTTTTTTCAATAAGTCGCTGAACGACATCCAGTTTTGGGAATCAAGGTCAAAATCAGAGGCATGTTCCTGGCAGAGGTTCTCGAGGACGCCATGGTCGGTCATTTTATCACTTCGAAGCAGATCCCGCATCCGGGGTATTTCACGTGTTTTCAGGGGAGCAATGATGTAGCATGCTTTTACGATGTTTTCCCTTAACTGGAAATTTGCCTGGTTTTTGTTGTAGTAATCTACGATTTCCTTCTCGGAAATCACCGTATCGAGCTTTTGTTTTACGAGTTCCGATTCATACTCGTACATAATCAACGAATTGCGGTACTGCTCCAGTTCCTTCGTAAAATCGGACTTATCGCTGCTCAGGTTGTTTTCGGCCTGTTGCAGCAGCAACTGTTGGCGAATCCAGTTGTTGATGTAGGTTTTCACCAGATCGGCGCTGTCTTTTTCATCCGTTCCTGCCGGAACGACACCAGCCAGGTCGTCGCGGTACAAATAGGTATCGTTGACGCGGGCGACAGCCTCTTTTTTACTGCCATGGCCTGAAAACAGGCTGCATGAAGAAGCCAGCAGCACAATCGGTAGGAAAAGAAACAGTTTTGGCACTATTGATTTTCGGTTATGGATTTGAGCACTTCCTGGTTTGCAACAAAGGGGTATTTCTTACGCAATTCCTTGATCCATTCCTGTTCCAGGTAGTTCTGATAATCGGCGGTGATAATACCTTTAGCTTCATTGAGCTGTTTCGGTTCTTTTTTAACCACATCATTGATGACCACAGTCAGTAGTTTGCCGTTTTTACCGGGCAGTTCCGGATAAAATCCTTTATTCCATCCCAGGCTGTCGACCGTCGCATTTTCACCTTTCAGGAACTTTTTCCTTTCAGCCTCAACAACCACGACCGTATCATGGTTGAATTTCGGCAGGATCTGTTCGAAGGGGAGGCCTTTCTTCACATATTTCCTGAGCGATTTGGTGATTTTCGGGTTGGCATAAGTGTACA
Organism: Bacteroidales bacterium; assembly: GCA_035403165.1. GTDB lineage: Bacteria > Bacteroidota > Bacteroidia > Bacteroidales > UBA4417 > UBA4417. The sequence continues at coordinate 4,112 of DAONEP010000025.1, forward strand.
GGGTGGCATCAACGCGGTCGTCCCAGAGGTAGTTGTTCTTATTGGCTTCATAGAAGTTCTGCAGGCCGGTAGTGTCTTTTATAGCTTTTGACCATACCTTTTTGTCCGTCAGGTCGAAAAGGAGGATTCCGTCGTGATACTCGCGCATGAGTGAGCGGAATTCAGGATACTTGTTCTCGAGCTGGCTGTCGGCATACGACTGGCATTTTTCGTCGCGGAACTTCTTGTATTGTTCATCAACGTAAGTAGGTATGTGCAGCGTATCTCCTTTTTGCTGGTGCGATGCAAGGTAATTTGCCAGGTCGGCCTGGGTGTAACGGGCATTACCGATTGTAAACAGGGTTTCGGTTAGGGCGGCCTGAGCCGGAACAGACCATTTGCCTGCAAATACGGAAGGATCAACCTGGGAAATCACTTTATCAAGCGCAGCCTTGTTCTCGGTGAAACTATACTCTTTTTTAGCTTTTTCAATGAAGGATTGTTGCGATACGACGGTGCGGTCGCTCTTGGTTACCCGTTGTTTCAGGTCGCCTTTTTCGTCTTCGAACGAACCTACCGGTTTGCGGTCAGCCAGTTTGATGATATGCCAGCCGAAATCCGACATGAAAGGCGCCGAATAATCCCCGATTTCTTTCAGGTCGCGAATGGCATCGATGAATTTGGGGATCATACGGTTAACGCCGAACCAGGGCAGCATGCCGCCTTTGTCGGCAGTGCTCTTGTCGCCGGAGTATTTTTTGGTCAGGGTTGCAAAATCACCGCCGTTCCTGAGCAGTTCATATACCATTTGGATTGAATCGGCCATCTTTGCCGAGTCGGCAGCCGTCGCTTTTGGCGGGAAGATCATCAGGATATGGGCAATCTGTACTTTTCCCATAGCCGGTTTCCTGGCTGCAACCTTGATGAGATGATAGCCGAAATCGGTGCGCACCGGCATCGACACTTCACCTTCTTTTGTGTTGTAGGCAGCGGTTTCGAAAGGATAAACCATGTCGAAAACGGTAAAATACCCCAGGTCGCCGTAGTTGCCTTTGACGGGGCGGCCCTGAGCGGTCCGGTTCCTGGCTGATTCGTCGTCCGAATTTTCAGCAGCAATTTTTCCGAAGTCTTCGCCTTTTAGGATCCGTTTCCGGAGTTGCATGACGCGGTTCCAGGCCGCCAGCGTATCGGCAGGGGCGGCTTCCCGTGTGCACCGCACCAGAATGTGGCTTGCGCGGATGTCGGATAATTTGCGCTGGTAAGCTTCGTTTACCAGTGATTCAACTGCCTGGTCATCCACCAGGTAAGGAGTGGATAATTGTTTTCGGTATCCGGCAAGTTCATCACGGAACGAACGAAGGGTATCGAGTCCCTGTTCCTGTGCTTCTTTTACCTTAAGGCGGAAGTTGATATAGAGTTCAAGATATTCCTCCAACGATTTGGCATCAAGGGCTTCCCCCTTGGTATTATTCTTTTGGTAAACATTCAAAAACTCGCTACGTGTAATTTTCTCACCGGCAACATCTAAAATCACGGGGTCATTATCCTGGGATTGGGCGTAAAGGAAACCTGGAGTCAGGATAAAAACAACGATGGAAAGGCTCAGGGCCAAACGTTTCATAAGTTTTGTGTTAGTAATTAATAATCGGTAGGTTAAGAGGATAGTAAGTTTGTTTTTTATTTATGGTTGATTCCCGGGTCAGAAACGCGGGGAAATTTTTTTTATTACCTGCTGTAGTTGGGAGCTTCCCGGGTTATGGTGATATCGTGAGGATGGCTTTCGGTAACGCCGGCAGTTGTGATTTTGATGAACCTGGCTTTTTGCAGGGCGTTGATATCGGCCGATCCGGTATATCCCATTCCGGCGCGCAACCCGCCAACCATTTGTTGAATTACTTCCGAGAGTGTGCCTTTGTATGGAACCCTACCCACGATGCCTTCGGGGACCAGTTTTTTTATATCGTCTTCAGTATCCTGGAAATAGCGGTCTTTCGAACCTTTCTGCATTGCTTCGATGGAGCCCATGCCCCGGTATGTCTTGAATTTGCGGCCTTCAAAAATGATGGTTTCTCCCGGCGATTCGTCAACGCCGGCAAAGAGCGAACCTGCCATAATACTGCTTGCCCCGGCTGCCAATGCTTTGACCACATCGCCCGTGTACCGGATACCGCCATCGGCAATTACAGGAATACCAGTGCCTTTGAGCGCCCTGGCCACCTCAAACACGGCTGAAAGTTGCGGAACTCCGATGCCTGCTATTACGCGGGTGGTGCAGATAGATCCCGGGCCGATACCGACCTTTACCGCATCGGCGCCGGCTTTCATCAGGGCGAGGGCTGCTTCGCCGGTAGCAATATTGCCGATAACAAGCTGCAGATCGGGGAACTGTCGTTTCACCCTTTTTGCCATTTCGATGACGCCCCGGGAATGCCCGTGGGCAGTGTCGATAACGATGGCGTCAACGGAATTTTTTACCAGTTCGCTCACGCGTTCCAGGGTATCGGAAGTAACGCCTACGGCTGCGGCAACGCGGAGTCGTCCCAGCTCATCTTTACAGGCGTTAGGACGGGCTTTTATCTTGATGATGTCCTTGTAAGTGATAAGTCCTACCAGGTGAAAATCCTTGTCTACAACGGGAAGTTTCTCAATCTTGTACTTCTGGAGGATTCCGGCGGCTTTTTCGAAGTCTGTAAACTCGGTGGTAGTGATAAGGCTTTTCTTTGTCATTACATCGGCAACAGGCTTTTCGGGGTTGCGCTCGAAGCGGAGATCGCGGTTGGTGATAATTCCCACAAGCTTTCGGCTGCTATCGATAACCGGAATACCCCCGATTTTATGCACACTCATTATCTCCAGCGCATCTGCAACCAGGGCGCTTTCATGTAAGGTGACCGGGTCGGGAATTATGCCGTTTTCTGCGCGTTTAACCCTCCTGACCTCCGCGCCCTGGTCTTCGATAGGCATGTTCTTATGGAGTACGCCGATACCGCCTTCCTGGGCCATGGCAATAGCCATCGCCGAATCGGTAACCGTATCCATTGCCGCTGAAACGATAGGTATGTTCATCCCGATTCCCCGTGTAAACCGGGTGGAGATATCGGCTTCGCGGGGAAGCACTTCGGAATACGCCGGCAACAGTAATACGTCGTCGTACGTAAGCCCTTCACCTACGAATTTTGAATCATCAGGAAACATGGCCTTTTTTTGAAAGGTGCAAAGTTATTAATTTTAGTAAAAGTGCTTACTTAAAATTTGTTAAGGAATTCTTTGAAAGTAACAGGATTATAACTTGATTTCAGAACATTATCAGGGGCTGTTTTAATAGCTTGAATTCAAAAGATACCCTGATGGATCATTTCAGGATATTGTTACCGGATCAGGGTGACAAGTCCCCGCTTTGTATAAGATTTTCCGAGCAACGAACGGTACGTGATCAGCCAGGCATATACGCCGGCAGGAGCAGGAACGCTGCCAATATTACCGTCCCACCCGTTGAAAATATTGTCGGTTTCAAATATCATCTGACCCCAGCGGTTATAAATCTTCATGCTGAAATTAGCCGTCTCTACAAACGATGCCACAGGCCTGAAGGTACGGTTTAAAATGCCGCTTGGCCTGAAAGCATTGGGCATGAAAAACGACGGGTCACGGATAACGCAGGCCTGGTTTGAGACAGACCGTTCTCCGGAAGTTACAGGGTTCCCCGTACCTTCAACGGCTTCAATACGGTAACATATGGTAGCTGTCGGGCTGATACCGGTGACATTATCCACATACAGGGTGTCCGAAATCAGCGAAGCAATTGGGTTGGCCGGATCGTCCACACCGTCAATACTCCTGAACAATTCATACCGCGCTACACCGCCATACCAGGTTTCATAAGGATTCCAGACCAACTGGTTTGAATTGTCATCGAGGGCCCAGGCTAGAAACAATATCGAACGTGCCTCGTTAACCGAAGTATCAACAGCTTGCACACATGCCGTGTCCTGTATCAGCAACCGGTATTGATAGCTAAGGTAATGGACTTCGGCAGTGGTGTCGTTAAATTCCCACACCTCAGGCAGAAAACCGCCGGCCGGCATTTCCAGGGAGTCAATGACCGTAAATATTCCGTTCGGGACGATCCTTCGCTCAAGAACCAGTTTCCGGATTGTGTTTTCCGGCGAATAATAATACTTTATATTGACATAGTCATCGTCTACCACCGTGGCGTGTTCGATGTAAAGGGTGTCGGGAAGCACAGGGCCATGATATGTTTTTATCTGCCGGCACGAGGAACTGCTTGAGACGCCGTTGTTGCTGACCGCCCGTACGAAATAGGTGTAAGAATAGCCGTCGGCAAAGGCCCGTGTATCGGTATAGCTTGTATCCGAAGGGCCGGGTTCATTTATCAGGGTGAAATTCTGAACAATTACCTGATTTTCATCCTTGGTTTCCATAAAAACCTGGTATCCTTTAAGGCCGTCAGGCATATTATCGTATCCGTTCCACTGAAGCGTAACATTTTTCTCACAGGGATCTATATCGTTCATTACCTGCAGTGAGATCGTATGAGGCGCAAACATGAAAGTGCCGTAACTCTTGTTCTGGCAACTGTCGATGGCGGCAATTGCGTATGAGTGCGGGTTCAGACAGGTTTCGAGGGAGTTAATGCTCAAATCCGTAAACGTCGTTGAACCAGGGCCTGCCGTTTGAATAGAGTCGAACGTCTGAGTGACTTCATTCCAACGGTATATGATATAACCGGCAATATCATGCTGTGGGCTTTTTACCCAGCCGATGATGGGACAGGCATAAAACCCGGAAGGATCGTAATAGATGCTGACGGTATCGAGAGATGGATTCCGGGGCGTATTGATATCTAGAAAATTTCCGGATACGACATTTGAAATCGTAAGGCTGACGGTTGCATCGTCGATAAATGCGACCCGATAATTGATCAGTGAACTGTCGCAGAATGGTGTTGAGACTGTATCAGAAAATGTGGTAACAGGATTGGCCGGATCGTAATCAATGGTGCCAATATTTGCCCAGTTGGTATTATATTGCCGTTGAACATAAAAGACGCCGGCACTGGGCATGCCTTGAATGACCCAGTCCAGCCGGGCTATACCTGCGTTAACAGGGGTGATGCCGAGGACGATAGCCTGAGGGTTTCTGCCTTGTGCATTTTCCTGCGCTGCGGTTTCACCGGATGAGAACAGAACAGTAAGAGCCGCCAGGAGATAAAGCTGTATTTTTTTCATCAGCGTAGCCCAATATTGAAAATTCAGACGTTAAATGTACGAATTATAGAATCTCTCAGGCTTGTTTTCCGGCAATGAGCCGGTACATTTCATCCGGTTTCAGGTATTTCCGGGCCAGTTCGCGGAGTTGTTGAGCGGTGATGGTTCGTTGCGTTTCGAGCATTTCATCGAAGTACTCAACATCGAACCCTGCCTGCATCAGGTCGCGGTATCTTTCGGCCATGGCAAAGGGGCCGTCGATACTCCTGAGGAATGAGCCCTGGAGGTAATTCCGCACCAGCGACAATTCATCTTCACTCACCAGATCATTGCAAAGCTTCTCCAGTTCCTTTTCAATTTCCCGGACGGCTTTTATGGTCACTTCGCTGCCTGTTTCGGCCGAGATAAAGAAAAAGCCGGAATGTTGCAGGGGAATTATGGCTGAACCGATGCCATAGGTATATCCTTTATCTTCGCGCAGGTTTCCCATCAGCCTTGAACCGAAATAGCCGCCCAGCAAGGTGTTAAGGAAGTGCATGCCCACAAAATCGGGATGGTTCCTGTTAAACATCACCCTCCCCATACGTATAGCCGATTGCAAGGCGTCATCTTTTACTACGAAAGATTCCTTTTCTCCGGACGGACCGGGTACAAAAACCGGTTCGTTGATTTCAGGTCTCATCCAGTCGGTACCGCCGAATAAACGCTGAAGCTGACCCGGCAGGCTGTCCGGAATTTTACCGGCAACTATGATCCTGCAATTGGCTGCCTGGTAATGCGAATGATAAAAGTTTCTGAAAAGTTCAGTAGAGGCCCCCTCAATATCTTCCTGCCGGCGGTAAGCTCCATAAGGATGGCTTTCACCATACAGCAATGCATTGAAGCGGGTACGCGCCAGGTACCGCACTTTTTGCATGTCAATATCAAGGGCCTGTTTTTGTTTCCTGAGCATGATGCCGCATTCTTCATCAGGGAAAACGGCGTTTTTCAGGATATCTTCCAGTACCGGAAGCGTATTATCAAGGTGTTTGTTCAGCGTATAAAGGGTAACCAGGGCAAGGTCCTTTTCGGTTGTCGTTTCGAGGTGGGCCCCGTAGAAATCCAGCTTTTCCGATATCTCCTGCGATGTATGATCCTTTGTCCCTTCCCGCAGCATCAGGCTGGTTCCCAATGATGTAAAAGGTTTCGGCTGGTACCAGCTCCCGGCATTGAAGATCATTTCGATCATTACCAGGTCCTGGGTTCCGGAATTAATCTGATACACCGGTATTCCGTTGTGAAGGGCGTATTTTTCAGGACGGGCAAGCTGTATCCGGTTTAAAGGATTGACCGGTGGTTGAGTATATCGTGCTATCGTGTTCATCGGCGTTTTTTTGGAGTGTTTATCCCAATGGATCAGACGGCCTTGTAGTGCAACGTGGAACAATTGCCGGGCCGGAAAACCCGCATTGCTTCCGTTTGAATATCCCGGCTTTCAACGGCATTGTACAGTCCGATGATCCGGTTGATCAGCGCGGCGTCGCCAAGAAATTCGTAATAGGCCAGGTTCATGGCCTTGTCGAGAACGCGCATTTCCGAAAAAGCCATCAGGGTTTCGGCACGGTTCTTCAGCTTTTGTAATTCAGTTGCTTCGACAGGAATGCTGCATATTTTCCTGATTTCGGATTCAATGGCCTTTTCAGCCTGGTCAAAGGTGATTCCCCTGATCAGTTTCCCGGAAATTACAAACAAACCTTCGTCGATATCGCCGGTTATGTATGCATTCAACTCGCTGAAAAGCTGCTGTTTTTTAACCAGTTCGGCATAGAGCCTGCCTGATTGTCCTGCCGACATTACATCGCTGATCAGGTCTGTGGCATAAAAGGAAGGATTATTTCTCCGGCACATATGCCAGACCTTACAGATGGAATCATAGGGCACTTTTCGTTCCACCTCCAGGAAGCGGTCTTCTTCTTGTTCCGGTTCCACCGGAAGAGACCTTTCATAATGTCCGTTTTTCCTGATTTCCCCGAACCATTTTTCCGACAATTCCCTGATCTGTTCTGTTTCAACATCTCCCGCCACAACCAAAATGGCATTCGAAGGATTGTAAAATTTCCGGTAGAATGTTTTTACCTCGTCCATGCCTGCATTTTCAATATGCGATAGCTCTTTCCCGATGGTAGGCCAGCGGTAAGGATGAATCTTGTAAGCCAGCGGGCGCAGCAACAGCCACGTATCACCGTAAGGCTGATTAAGGTAGTTTTGCCGGAATTCTTCGGCTACAACGTTTCGTTGAACATCAAGGCTTTTAGCAGAGAAAGCCAGGTCGAGCATACGGTCCGATTCGAGCCAGAATGCGGTTTCCAGGTTTGGTTTTGGAATTGTAAGGTAGTAATTTGTGAAGTCGCAGTTGGTGAAGGCGTTGTTTTCGCCGCCAACACGTTCGAGCGGCTCGTCAAAACGCGGAATGTTGACGCTGCCGCCAAACATCAGGTGCTCAAACAAATGGGCAAAGCCGGTACGGTTGGGATCTTCGTCGCGCGAACCTACATTGTAAAGGATGTTCATAGCCACAATTGGCGTAGAAGCATCGTGATGGACAATCACCCGGAGCCCATTAAGAAGTGTAAACCGGTCAAACTGGATCATAAAAATCTGCTATAGTTCTTAAAACGGAGAAACAGGATATTCCGTATAATTCACGGCAAAAGTAGGTCATTTTTCTGAGGCAAAGGGAGGGCTGAACTTTTGTTTGCGCCCGATTCCTCAATGGTTTCCTCAATAATCTTACATTTGTTTACTGACATCATGCTCATGAAATACTTGGTAATCTTTTTTCTTTCAGCCGTTTCGGTTGTGGCGATGGCACAGGGTCCGGCATTTATTCTTTCGGCCCCCGCCGGTGATAAGTACACTGCTATTGATCCCTCGGGTACTACCGTGATCCCCAACGGCCGCCTTGTAACACCCTTGGGCAAGTGCCTGACAGTAGCACCGCATCCATACGGGCTGGCTATCGGTAAGAATGGGAATATGGCTGTTGTCGCCAATTCGGGCGTCAAGCCGTTATGTATAACCATCCTGCGCAACCTGAATTCGGAAAATCCCGACATACAGCAGGTTCCTCCCGGAGCGGCCAACGACAAGGGCGTTCTTGCTTCGGTCTTCATGGGACTTGCAATTTCTCCCGATGAAAAACTGGTTTATGTTGCCGGAGGACAGGAAAATAAAATCTTCATTTTCGATGTGGAAACTGGTGAAAAAACCGGAGAAATCGATTGCAGCTTTTCGGATTCAAAATCGGATTATACCCACGGTTATATCGGCGATCTGGTGCTGAGCCGCGACGGCAGAACCATCTATGCCGTCGATCAGGTTGGTTTCCGTATGGTGGTGGTCGATGCGGTGAAACGGAAGCTCGTGGCCAACGTTCCTGTCGGCAGGTACCCTTTCGGGATATGCCTTTCGCCCGATGAAAAGCAGGCTTTTGTCGCCAATGTGGGAATGTATAAATACAGCCTTGTCAGGAAGAAAAAGAACGGGGAATGGAAGAACGGGATGATCGACTACCCGGCTTTTGCCTATGGTTCGGAGGAGGCTGAAGAAGGGATATTAAACGATTCCCTCGATATTCCGGGGCTGGGGCCTGTTGATTCGGACGAATCGTTTTCCGTCTGGGCTGTTGATGTAGGAAATCCTTTGAAACCACGGGTAACGGCCAGGATTAAAACCGGCACGCTGGTTGGGCAGATGGTGGAAGGTTTCCCGGCGGTGGGAGGATCGAGCCCTAATTCCCTGGTATCGGACGGACGGTATGTTTTTTGCAGCAACGGCAATAATGACAATGTCAGCGTTATCGACATACGGAAGAAAACCGTCGTTAAAAATATCAGGTTATGTCCCGATGAAAGGCTCAGCAAATTGCGCGGAATCATTCCTTTCGGGCTGGCTCTTTCGCCCGATGGTAAAAGGCTGTTTGTGGCGGAGTCGGGTCTGAATGCCATCGGCGTGTTGGATGTAAAAACGCTGGAAGTCATCGGGCATATTCCTGCCGGCTGGTTCCCTGCCAAACTGAAAGTAACCGGCGACGGTAAAAAACTGGTGGTAGGCAATGCCAAAGGCTTTGGCAGCGGCCCGAACGGGGGCGCTGGATTTTCGAAAGGGCCCGAAGGGACCTATATCGGTTGCCTGATGAAAGGAACGGTGGAAGTGATCGATATTCCGGCTGACGACGCCTTACCATCGTTGACCCAAAAAGTGGTTGACAATAATTACATGTGTCGCCCTGCCGACAGTAAAGAATTCTCCTGGCGGAAGAATAATCCCGTGCCGTTGTATCCGGGAGAAAAAACATCCCCGATCAAACATATTGTCTTCATCTCGAAGGAAAACCGCACTTATGATGAAATTTTCGGGCAGGTCGTGAAAGGCAGCGGCGATGCCACACTGGCAAGGTATGGTGCCAACGTTTCGTTCACCAATAACAAAAAAAGCCGGGGCGTGAACTTCGTCACGGTGATGCCCAACCACCTGAATCTGGCCCATACCTATGCCATGTCCGATAACTTTTATGTCGACAGTGATGTTTCGGCCGACGGACACCGCTGGCTGGCAAACACCTATCCCAACGAATGGGTGGAAGCCAGTGTGCCGGCCAATTACGGTGGTAACCGCGATTACCGGGAAAACAGCAAAGCGCCCGGGAACCTCGGCATCAACGGAGCTTCCGGCGCCATATACCCTGAAGATTACAATGAGGCAGGCTCATTATGGGACCATCTGGCCCGGCATAATGTCGGCTTCTTCAATTTTGGTTTCGGGGTGATGTTTGATCCGGCCGATTACAGTGAAAAATACAAATACATGGGTATCAAGTATATTGCCAATTTTCCTATGCCAACACCCATGTACGACCGCACTTCACACATGTATCCTACTTTCAACATGGCCATTCCCGATCAGTTCCGGATCGAGATGTTTACGAAGGAATTTAATGAGAAATGGGGTGAAGGGAAAGCTGAAATGCCGCAGGTGCTAACGGTAATTCTGCCGAATGACCATGGCGCCGGCGAGAGACCGGATGCGGGTTATCCTTTCCGCGAAAGCTATATGGCCGATAACGACCTGGCGGTGGGACGTATCATCGAGTTCCTTTCGCATACGCCTTACTGGAAAAATATGGCCATTATCATCACCGAGGACGACGCCCAGAACGGTGTAGATCATGTGGATGCCCACCGGAGCATGCTGATGGTAGTTTCACCATACGCCAGAAAAGATTATGTGAGCCATGTACATTATAGTTTCGGTAGTATTTTCAAAACCTTCTGGAATATTCTCGGCATTCCTTACCTGAACCAATATGACGCCGGCGCCAGCGATCTGGCGGATTTCTTTACGGATACCCCCGATTTCACGCCTTACAGGGCATTGCCGGTTGATGCACGCATCTTTGATCCTCAGAAAGCCCTCGATCCGCTGGATGAAAAATTCGACTGGAAAGCGCTGGAGGAAAGCCCAGCCATCGACAACCTCCCGGATATGATTCGCGAAAGCAAGGAACAGGAAGAGTGGAGGAAGTAGGGCGGGTAACTGCCCGGTAAAAGAAGTTGCGGGGCCGGAAGGTTTGAAAATCTGAGATTCCGGCTCCCGGATCGAAAAGCTGGTTTTAGGCTTTTTATATATTTGCCGTCCATTTTAACCCAACAACTATGAAAGCATATGTATTTCCCGGGCAAGGCGCCCAGTTTGTCGGAATGGGAAAAGATTTATATGATAAATTCCCCGGAGCCAAAGAAATGTTCGATAAGGCAAATGCCATACTCGGATTCAATATTACTGATCTGATGTTTGCCGGTACCGACGAAGACCTCCGTCAGACCAGGGTTACGCAACCGGCCATTTTCCTTCATTCGGTAATATTAGCTGCAACCTTGCCCGATTTTAGACCGGATATGGTAGCGGGACATTCGTTGGGCGAATTTTCAGCATTGGTAGCCAACAAAGCATTATCGTTCGAGGATGGTTTACGACTGGTGGCTGCAAGGGCTAATGCCATGCAAAAGGCTTGCGAAGCCGAACCTGGCACTATGGCCGCCATCCTGGGCCTTGATGATGGAACCGTTGAGCGCGTTCTCAAAGGAATTAGCGAAGTGGTGGTTCCGGCCAACTATAACAGTCCCGGTCAGCTTGTGATCTCCGGTTCGATGAAAGGCATTGAACTTGCCTGTGAAGCCATGAAGGCAGCAGGCGCCAAACGCGCTCTGCCGCTTAAAGTCGGCGGCGCCTTCCACTCGCCGTTGATGGAACCGGCACGACAGCAACTGGCTGCCGCGATTGAAACGACCTCCTTCAACAAGCCCATTTGCCCGGTGTATCAGAATGTTAATGCAAAACCTTGTTCCGATCCCGCCGCTATTAAGGCCAACCTGATAGCACAACTCACTTCCCCTGTCCGATGGACCCAGACGGTTCAGAACATGGTTGCCGATGGCGCAGTTTTGTTTATTGAAGCAGGTCCCGGAACGGTACTGCAGGGATTGGTGAAGAAAATAGCCCCGGAGGTCGAGGCAGTATCAGCCTGAATTCCGGTTATCCGCTAAGCTTTATTAAAGGCAGGCCCGGTCACATTGTCTTGTCAGATGCCGGTTATGCCTGAGTCAACCGGCGAAATGTGCCTGAGGCATAATCTAAACCGCATAAAGGTATACCGGTTGAAGGTGAATTTTATAGTTTTGCATCCATTAATTCTTACCCTAGCACTATGTCAGCATCATTCAAATCAATGGTTTCATGGAGGGCTGTGCTCACCCGGGAACTTGAGGAAGAACAACTCCGTGAGAAGGAATATCTCTATCAGCAGGTTGAATTTAACGATTCCGGTTCACCGTTATGTGAGGAAACTTATTTTGCCGATGGGATATTGGAGCATAAATACACTTATAAATATGATGAAAATAACCGTGTAGTCGAAGAAATGCTGATTGAGGAGGGTGAATTTGTTTCGGAACACCGGACTATGGATTATAATGAAGCCGGACTTCTGAACCATGAATACCGTCATTATCAGGATGAAACATGCGATACAACTGAATTCGTCTATGATGATAAAGGAAAATTGTTGTCGAAAAGAACTGTCGATAGCGACGGGGAGGAGGAAAGCCGGACTGAATACATTTATGATAAAGGCCTCCTGATACTTGAAAAAACCGACGATTCGGAAAATGATGCCAGGTCTGAGAAACATTTTTCCTATGATGATTCCGGGCATCTGCTCGAAGAATCAGTAAATTCTCCCGAAGAAAAGTTCAGGCACGTGAATGATTATGATGAAAAAGGCAGGCGCTTAATCTCCAGGCGTTATAATGGCGACGGGCACCTTGTGGAAAGAGTCACATTTACATACGATGATGCGGATAATGCTGTTTCCTATAAGGAAGAAACAACGGCCGGAATAACCTTTACAGCGCTGGAATACGATGCCGGCGGACGCATTATCATGCAGGAGGAAACTTCTGAGTCGGGAGCTCTTATCAGCAGGATTCTTCGTCGATATGATGAAAACGGCCTGTTGCTGGAGAATTCTGTTTTTGTTGAAGGCTCATCCCGGCGGGCGCCTCAGGATTACAGGGTAAGGTATGAGTATGAATAAGTGATAAGTGATTAGTGATTATTGATTCGTTATTCGTGCAATTCGTGTCTCGCGGGCAGTGTTCCAGTGTTTCAGACCTGCCTGCCTTGTGCAGGGCTGTGGGAAGAGGCAGGGTTTCAGCGTTTCAAGGTTTGGGTTTAAGCCTTTGCGTTCTGCGTTCTGCGTTTTGTGTTTTGAGTTTTGAGTGGAATTCGTGGTTCGTGGAATTCATGGTTAGGTTTTATCCACGAATTAGCACGAATGAAGCACGAATGAACACTGATAATTCGTGTCCCGGCGAAGCCGCTTTTCGGATAAATAGTGATTCGCTAATAGTGATTCGTGGAATTCGTGATAGCATTCGTGAAATTCGTGGTTCGTGATTAGTAATTAGTAATTCGTTGTTCGCAAATAGTGATAAGACAAATAGCCAATAACCAACAGCCAATAGCCAACAGCCAATAGCCAACGGCCAACAGCAACATCCGCCAACCTTCCTCCTGAGCCCCTAAAGATTTCCCATATTGCTTTCGTCCGGGTTATAACGAACGATTACCTTTTGTCGCCATTTTCCTTTCAGGTAATAAATATATGAGAGGGCCAGCCCTGTAAACCAGGCAATGGGTATTGCCCACCAGATGCCGGTTACCCCCATTTTATGCGATAACAGCCAGGTAAAGGGGATGCGGATCAGCCATAACGATAACAGGGTTATAAACATAGGAATCAGAGTGGCGCCTGCGCCACGCATCACCCCGCCTACGACAAACATTGTAGAGAACAACAGGTAAAACGAAGCGACAATCACCAGGTATTCCGAACCCATCTCTATTACTGCCGCATCATTGGTGAAAAGCCGGATCAGGGACCTTCGGAAAATAATAACGATTACCGTCGTGACCAGCGCAAGGGCCGATGATAGAAATAAAGTCGACCGCAAACCCTGTTTTACCCTATCCGGTTTGTTGGCTCCAAGGTTTTGCCCCACGAAGGTGGTGAGTGCAGCGGCAAAATTCATGGCAGGCATACCGGCCAGGGAATCGATGCGCCCGGCTACACTGTAGGCAGCGATGGCGTTGGTGCCGAACTCATTCACGAAGCGTACAACCGCGAGCATGCCAATCGATACGAAAGTCTGCTGGAATCCTTGCGGCAGGCCGATCCTGAGGCTTGCCCTGAAAATTTTCCGGTCAAATTCAAGGCGAAAAGAAGTCAGTCTGACGACTTCGTGCGTCCGGTTCAGGTAGAGTATACCGGCAATAAACGCGCCGGCTTGTGCAATAACCGTTGCCCATGCCGATCCCGCAACTCCCCACTTGAAGACCCCGACGAACAGCACTGCCAGGAGCAGGTTTGCGACCGTGGAAAAAACCAGGAAATACAGAGGTGTTTTGCTGTCGCCAAGGCCGCGCAGCACCGCTGAAATGCCGTTAAATCCGAAAAAGAAAATGAAGCCGGTAATATAGATGTTGAAATAGGTAATAGCCTGAGGCATAACATCATCCGGCAAATTGATGAGCCTGAAGATCGGCTTACTCAGGGTGATTCCCAAAATAGTGACGATAAGGGCTGCGAAAAACAGAAATACATACATGGTATCCATGGTGCGTTTCACATTTTTCATGTCTTTTGCCCCGAAATACTGGGCTATCATGATAGTTGCCCCCATCGAGATGCCGATGACAAATGAGATGAGCATGAAGATCAGCGGAAATGACGCGCCTACGGCTGCCAGCGCCTGTTTGCCTACATAACGCCCAACCACAATGCTGTCCACGATGTTGTACATCTGCTGGAAAACGTTGCCGATCAGCATCGGCATTGCAAACTGGAAGATGAGTCTACCGCTGTGTCCTTCCGTAAGGTTTTTCATATATTGCCTGTAACGAATGAAAGAGAATTAGCGGTAAAAGGTGTATGCTGAAAACAAACAGGAAAACAAAGGAATTGACGGGGTGTACAGTCCCTGATGCCGGTCGGCGTCAGATGCCGGCGATGTTTTTTTTCATCTGCCTGATGACCAGGTTGCTGGTGCGTTCAACGCATTCAAGCATTTCTGGAATACGTGGGTCGTCATTACCGGCCCGGGCAAATTCTTCAACATTGTGTAATACTTCAGAGGCGCCGTCAACGGAGAAGAATATGAAGTGGGGTTTCAGTTTGTGGGCAACCTGCCTTATGGTTTCCCAATCGCGAACCGTATAAGCTTCTTTCATGCTTTTGATGAATTCCGGCGTATTGTCGCAGAACATCTTAACGATGGATTGGATAAATTCCTGATCATCCGTTTCGAGCCGTTCGAGGGAATACAAAAGGTTATCGCTGTTCCCGTTGTTGACGGGCACTTCGTCCGGCACCCCGCTGACGGGTTTAAGGTACCGTTGTAATTTTTCCTGAAGCGCTTTTTTCGATACGGGTTTATGCAGGCAATCATCAAAACCGGCTGATGCTATCTCATCGACAATATCAACGGCATCGTGCCCGGTGATGCCGATGATAACAAACCGGCAGCCATTGTTTTCAGCGTTATCGCGGATGTAACGGGCGGTTTCCATTCCGTTCATTACAGGCAGTTCAATGTCGAGCAGGATAACCGAGGACGGAAGGTTCTTTATTTCATCAACAAGTTCCTTGCCGTTCTTAAAACAAACTGATTCATAGCCAAGTTGATGAAGAAATTTTGAAAAAAGCAACCGGTCGGCATCAGAATCTTCAACAATTAAAATACGGCTGTTTGAAATCATAGTGATTTATGCGAGTGATTGGTTAGGGCATTCAAAGATAAACAAGTAAACCGGATTACAGGCCGTTATTTTTCTTTTCGACCAGCGCCCTGGTGGAAAGAAGCCCGCATGCAGCATCGATGTCAAGTCCCCTCGAAGCCCGCAGCGTGGTTGTGATGCCTTTATCGTTGAGGGCCCGCTGGAATGCAAGTACAGTTTCTTCATCGCTTCCTTCCAGAGGAACTCCCGGCACCTTATGAAAACGTATCAGGTTTATCCGGCAGCGTGTTTTATTGAGCAGTCTTGCCAGTTCCTTAACGTGGCGCGGTGTATCGTTTACCCCTTTAAAGACGATATATTCCATGGATACCCGCCGGTATTTTCCGAGATCGGCCTTGCTGATCATATCTATCACCTCTTTTATCGGGTAAACGTGCTGGATGGGCATCAGCCGCCGCCGTTCGTCGTCAAACGGCGAATGAAGGCTCACGGCCAGGTTACACTTGCTGTTTTTCAGGAAGTATTCTATCCCGGGTAAAATGCCGATGGTTGAAACCGTGACCTTGCGCACACTGAGCGCAAAACCATATTCGGCCGTTAGTATTTCCTGAGCGCGCATTACGGCATCGGGATTGTCAAACGGTTCGCCCATCCCCATAAATACAATGTTGGTAATGAGTTTCCGTTCCGGGATGCTTCTCAACTGGTTGAGAATTTCGCCGGCTGTTAGATGCGCCTGGAAGCCCTGTTTCCCGGTCATGCAGAAAAGGCATCCCATTTTACATCCCACTTGCGATGACACGCATAGGGTGTGACGCCTTTCGTCGGGAATATATGCGGTTTCGATGTACCTGTCGCCGTTGGTACGGAACAGGTATTTCCTGGTGCCGTCGGCCGACTGCTGTACATTGACCGGTTCCGAACAGCCGACAGTGTATTTGTCGCTGAATAACCTCCGGGCCTGCTTCGAGATGTTAGTCATTTCATCGAACGAGGTGACCGAGGTCTTGTAAAGCCAGTAAGCAATCTGGTTCCCGGTAAAAGCGGGCAAATCCAGTCCGGCAGCAATCGCACGCAATTCATCGGGATTTTTACCCAGCAGGCTTTCTTTATCTGATGTCGGGTTGTCGGCTTTCATTCAAAGGTAATTATCGGGCAAAGATACTGGCATATCTGAAATTATTCAGCCTGTACGCACAGAGAATGAAGGGTAAACCCCCTTGATGCATCAGCACTTATTCATGATTCTGAAGACCAGCTCTTTAAGAAGCTCTTCGTTGCCGGTACTGTTATTGTCGATTCCTACAGCCCGGGTAGCATAGGTTCGCAGAAGCGAAATAGCTCTGATGCATTGACCGGGAGAATAATTCTTGGATGCAATAACATATTGCTGTATACTTGAAGAGTACATGTTCATGACTTTTTCAGGGTTGCCAGGCCTCTTATCAGGGATGGAGTGGTACAGCATCAGCTTGCTGAAAAAATTGAACATGAGGGGAATTATCTTGAAGATAGGATTTTCCTTTGGATTGGCGGCAAAATGGAACAGGATGCGGTTTGCCTTGGCGACATCGCAGCGCGCGATGGCATTCACCAGCTCAAAACCGTTGTAATCCTTGCTTATGCCGATGTATTTTTCGATGACTTCTTCATTGATAGGCTTTTCTTTCGCGTGGTTGATAAATAGCTTGCTGAGCTCATTGACGATTTTTTCAAGGTCGGTGCCGAGAAATTCTGCCAGCATGCTGCACCCTTTTGCCGTAATGGAATAGCCCTGTTCCTTCACGTATTCGGCAATCCATTCGGTAATCTTGTTGTCTTTAAGTTTGGCCGACTCATACAAAACGCAATGGCTTGCTTTGCCGGTATATTTCACCCAATCGGAAGGAGGCTTTTTATATTTATGACAGATGACCAGCAATGTGTGCGGGGATGGATTCTGCATATAGGCCAGCATCGGCTTATATGATTCCGCCTTGCGGAGATCCATATCCTGGGCTTCCCGCAGAACGATAACCTGCTGGTTGCCCATCATTGGGTATGCCTTACACTGATTGATTACCTGAACGGCAGTAATATCGCGCCCGTAAGCAATTGTTTGGTTAAATTCCTTCTCGGGCCCACTGAGCACGTTTCCTTCAATAAAATCCGCAATCAGGTCAATATAATAAGGTTCTTCACCGTATATCAGGTAAACGGGCTGGTACTTCTTAGCCTTCAAATCCTTAAATAATTGATTGATAGAAGGAGTCATGGGGGTATTTGCTGAACAGAATGTTAGAAACGAAGGTGTTTAACCGTGAGCCGCTTTTCAATGAGTTGCTTCAGCGATTCGATGCCGATGGCAAGATGATCTGCCGTGTAACATTCGGTCACCATCTGATCGCTTTTCTCGGTTTTAATGCCGGTGGAAATCATAGGCTGGTCGGAAACGAGCAACAGGGCGCCCGTAGGGATTTCATTGGCAAAGCCTACAATGAAGATGGTCGCTGTTTCAAGGTCTACCCCGATGGCGTGCGTTTCACGCAGATAATCTTTGAAATTTTCATCGTGTTCCCAAACCCTGCGGTTGGTGGTATATACGGTTCCGGTCCAATAATCCCGGTTAAAGTCACGGATAGTGGTCGAAATGGCTTTTTGCAGGCTGAAGGCCGGCAATGCCGGTATTTCGGGTGGAAAATAGTCGTCGGATGTTCCCTCGCCGCGGATGGCTGCAATAGGGAGGATTAAATCGCCTACCTGGCTGATGTGCTTGATACCTCCGCACTTTCCGAGAAACAGGACCGCCTTGGGCTGAATCGCGCTCAGCAGATCCATGATGGTAGCAGCATTGGCGCTTCCCATCCCGAAATTTATCATGGTGATATTTCCGGCAGTAGCGCTGGGCATCGATTTGCCGAGCCCCCTGATTTCAACATTGTTGATCCTGGCAAATTCTTCAAGATAATTGTTGAAGTTGACCAGGAGTATATAATTACCGAATTCTTCGAGTTTGGTTCCGGTATATCGCGGTAGCCAGTTCTCGACAATATCTTGTTTTGTTTTCATCCGTGAATAATTATTAATCCATTTTTTACTTTTGCGGCAATATGCTTCCTGTGCAGGTTTTTTAAAGCCGGCGGGAACTCCACGCCAGCTATCTTAACTTCGGAGTGATCGCTTCGCAAAGCCTATCGGGTTTTTCCGCAAACAGGTCCGTTTCATGAAATGAATTTATTTCAGGTGCAGCAAATTTAGTTTTTTTACCCCATCTTTGCGGATACAGGAACTATTGAAACATAAATTTAGGTCAGGAACCTTTCCATGCAGCCATTAAATTTTCCACCGTTCAGTTTACCGTTGCGCCGGCTCAATGGCAGGGAAGAGATTTATGATCAGGTAAGAAAAAAATTTGTGACACTTACTCCGGAAGAATGGGTGCGGCAGAATGTGGTTGAATACCTGATCCGTGAAAAGCAGGTTCCGGTTAATCTGCTTGCTGTAGAAAAAAAACTTGAGATAAATTCGCTGGCAAAACGTTTTGATGTCGTGGTATTCAACAGGAACGTGCAGCCGTTGATGCTGGTGGAATGCAAGGCGCCGGGAGTAAGAGTGGGCGAGAAAGTATTCGACCAGGCAGCGCGATACAACCTGAGCCTGAATGCCGGCCTTTTTCTCATTACAAACGGAATTGAACATTTTTGCTGCCGGATTGATTTCGAAAACAGGTTATATGTTTTTTTGAATGAAATCCCTTCGTACAGCGAAATGTTGTCGTGTGACGGACCAAAGTTGCCAACCAGAAACGGCCTGTAAAAATCATCAGGGAAATGGAGAAAATATTTGAAGTAATACCCCGTGAACTATTTGAAATAGTTGTAATAGCCCTGTTTTCGCTTATTATCGGGCTTTCGCAAAAAGCGCTTCGATTCACCCATCCGGAGGAAAAAGATTCGAGCTTCGGCACCGACCGCACTTTTACGTTTATCGGCCTGCTGGGTTACATCCTCTGGATATCCGATCCGTCGCGCCTGTTGTACCTGATCGGGTTAGCTGTGGTTGCCGCTTTCCTTGTTGTTAATTATTTCAATAAAGTCTCGCTTTTCCAGGACTTCGGTTTGACAACCATTTTCATTGCCCTGATAACATACTCCCTCGCGGCCCTCATCCGCACGCAGCCCTTCTGGCTTTTCATGCTGGTATATGTAATCGTGCTGGTGCTCACCGAATTAAAGGAGCCGTTGAATGTACTGTCGAAAAAGGTAAACCGTGAAGAGTTTATCACGTTGGGGAAATTCCTTGCTATCGCCGGAATTGTGCTCCCCATTGTTCCTGATAAGCCCATCGTTTCTTTCCTCGAACTGACGCCTTACAGCATATGGCTGGCGGTGGTAGTCATTTCGAGCATTTCATACCTGTCGTACCTGTTGCGGAAATTCGTTTTCCGTGATTCAGGCATCATCGTGGCGGGAATTCTTGGCGGTCTATATAGCAGCACAGCCACAACCATTGTCCTGGCAAAGCAGAGCCGTAATCTTGCCGGAGGGCAGCGCCATTTTGCCGCGGGAACCATCCTGGCAACTTCTATGATGTACCTTCGGATTGCAATTCTGATGGCTATTTTTAATTTACAACTGGCTGCGCTGCTGCTCCCCTGGTTCCTGTTCATGGCCGGAATTTCGGTAGCGGTGGCACTGGCACTGCTTTATATACGCCGGGATCCGGAGCTGGTCAGCCCGCCTGCTGACATCAGCAATGCGAATCCGCTCGAATTCAGGGTAGCCGTGATTTTCACCGTGCTTTTTGTGGCCATGAGTTTTATTACCTATTTCACCCTAAATCGCTTCGGAACAAACGGCTTACAGACGCTGGCTTACATTGTCGGGGTAACGGATATCGATCCTTTCCTTATCAACTTGTTCCAGGGGAAATTCGGGGTGGGTATTGAAATGACAGCCGTGGCTACCATGCAGGCGATATTCAGCAATAACCTGCTGAAAATGGTTTACAGTCTTGTATTGGCCGGGAAAAAAGTGCGCCCCCTGTTACTTTATGGTTTTGGCGCAATCCTGGTGGCAAGCGTTCTGGTTATTGTTCTCCTCTGATTTCCAGCTTCAAATTCCCCCGGATCCCGGGAATAAAAAAACCAGGCCGGAGCCTGGTCTTTCTGGATCGGTAAAACCGCTTATTTGCATTTCAGAACGGTCTTGATCTCATAGTCAGCGGCGGCTTTATTGGGCCCGACGTTTACTTTCCTGAAATTGGCGCAGGCATTGGCATTGTCGTTCTTGCCTTCGTAAGCCTTACCGAGCTGGAAATAAAAATCAACTTTCTTTTCAGGTTTTGCTTCAAGCTCAAGGCCTTTATTGGCTGCTTCAATGGCCAGATCGAATTTTGAGGTGCTGTTATAGCTCAGGGTAAGGATTAGATAGGTGTTGCTTCTAACAGTGCTGTATGCGAGCGATGAGTTGGCAAACTTAATGGCATCAGCATATTTTTTGGCAGAGAGCGCTTTGTTTGCACTTATCAGCAAACTGCTGGCCATTGATTCCTTTGCTTTGTTGCCGGTTACCGAATCGCCGTCTTTGGCTGCCAGTTCAATGGTTTTGTCAAATGCCGTTTGCATGTTGGCGGCATCGTCTTTTTTCTTATAGATAATACCCTTGGTATAGAAAGCTTTGGTGTACTCAGGATCGAGGGTTGTTGCTTTATCGAGGCTTGCCAGGGCGCCGTCAAGGTCTTCAGCTTTGTACTGATCGAGACTTTTGGCATAATATATCCTTGGCAACTGGGCCTGCACCTTGCTGATTTTGTCAGCATCATTGTAGGTGTTTGCATATTCAGTAGTTTTCTCGAAAGCTGCTATGGCTTCGTCATATTTTTTTTCCTTCAGCATATTATTGGCAAGGGAATACTGTAAATCAGGAATCACTCCGGAAGCCATCTTTTTAAGGTCGTCGGCTTCAGCACCTATTTTTTCGCACATTCCGACTACGTTTACCAGGCTGGTAATCGAACCGGGAAGATCGGTGTTTTTAAGTTCCAATGCTTTGTTGTAGGCATCAGCAGCTTCCTGAAGAGTCTGGGCGCAGAGGTTCCCTGCATTGATGGCAATATATGCCACGAAGAGAAAGGCAATAATTTTTTTCATTGTCGAAGTTGTTTATAAGGGTGGATAGTGATTTGATTTTTCAACCGGAAGTACAAAAATATAATTTTACGCGATTCAAAGCCGGATGAATTCATTTTATCAAAAAATGTTCCAAAAATCACAGTATACAAAAATGTGATTCCGGTTTCTGATGAGAGCAGCCACAGAACCGGCAATAAATAAATTTTGAAGTGAGGATTGCCGCATCCGCTGCTTTTTCTGCACCAGATGGAACCCGTAGACGCAAAGCTACCACGCTGGCAACAGGGATGTTACGGATGGCGGCAAAACCGGGAAGGTTCGTCCCTTTTTTCAAAAATTTGTGTGGATAATATTCTGAAAATTGTTCTACATTTGCAAAATTCAAAAACCGGGGAAGTCCGGTATTGTAGCGAATTAGAGACTGGAAGTAAATACTCCGAAACTTTTACAAAATCATTAAAACATGAAGAGTCCTATCCTTAAAGTTGTTTTAAGCCTGGTAATTCTTGTACTGGCCTACCTGATTTTCAACAGCATCGTCACACCTGTGAAATTTAAGAATGACCTTGGTTCCCGGGGATCTGTCGTAATAGACAAATTGAAAGACATCCGTACGGCTGAGCAACTTTTCAAACAAATTAACAGGCATTATACAGGTGATTTTGATTCACTTGTACAATTTATCAGGACGGGCAAAATTCCTGTGGTGAAAATGATTCCCGATCCTAAGGATACTACCTTCACCCGCACCATTTCCGATACCCTTGGTTATGTAAGCATTTACGACTCAATATATTCGAAAAAGGCCTATAAGCTGGAGGAACTGAACGTGGTACCTTACTCCGACGGCGAAAAATTCGAATTACTGGCCGGGCAGATCGACAAGGGTGGCGTAAAAGTTGCCGTTTTCGAAGCTTCGACTCCCATTGAATTCTATTCCAAAGGGTTGAACAAACAGCTTGTTATCAACCAGAAGAAGGAGATGGAGAATAAAAATAAATTCCCCGGTCTGAAAGTTGGCTCAATGATCGATGCATCTACCGACGGAAACTGGGAATAATATTTCGTCAGCCGGCATTAATTGCGTCCTTCGGCTGGTTGACCCGTTTTTCGGTCAGGCTGATACGCTGCAATATATCACATCCATTCTCTTTACCGGGGATGGATGTTTTATTTCGGTTCACGATAAGGAAACGCGTACCTTTCATGTATTGCTCCGGTACCAGTTCGGGCTGGCGCCTGGTGAGGTTTTTAGTCCATCCGGGTATGAGAGTTACCGAAAAGCGGCCATGGCAACGATAAAAGCCGCCGATGAGATGGGAATATCCATGAGGAATCCCAGAGTTGCTTTTGCTTCAACCCGTAATACCCTGGTGCCTGGATCTTTTTACAATGCAGATACCGCGGCGCGCTGTTTTGAATTAAATTATACGGCAATTCAGGGCGAAGCGCTTAACCATGAGTATATCCGCGCCCTGGATGCATACAATATTTACAGTATCCCACCGGTTGTTCAGGATGTCGTTTCAGGGAATTTCCCCGGCGTTGCCCTTCATAGCGTCAATGGCGTTGTAATCAATTCATTGCTGATAGATCATGCCGGTTCCGGGGATACAATCATGTTGGCCGATATAGCAGAAAGAAACCTGAAAATAATGGTGAGCGGTCACGAAAGCCTTATTTATTGCAATGATTTTGAGGTCAATACTATTGAGGATGTCGTTTATTATATCGTTTTTGTTTCCGGACAGATAAACCCGGCCGGGAAGATACCTCTTTGGCTGTCAGGCGGGATAAATGAAGGATCGCGCACCCACGAACTGCTGATCAGCTACCTTGAAAACGCAGCTTTTATCGAAAAGCCTCAGGGCGTTTCCCTGGCGCCGGTATTCCGGGGAATTTCATGGCATAATTTCTTCACGGTTTTTACTGTTGCACTGTGCGAATCATAGCAGGAACAAACAAAGGCAGGATACTGCATCCTCCCAAAGGGCTGCCGATACGCCCTACCACCGACCTGGGCAAGGAAAGCCTTTTTAATATTCTTAACAACCGTATTGATTTTGAAAATCTTACGGTGCTGGATCTTTTTGCCGGTACAGGGAATATCTCCCTCGAATTTGCTTCACGCGGAGCCGCAGAAGTGGTAGCGGTGGATATCAATTCAAAATGTATTGATTATATACGCAAGGCTTCGCATGAACTGTCGCTCGATAAGGTTTTTACGGTAAAAACCAATGCCTTCAGCTTCCTGAAATCCGTGTCCCGGAAGTTTGATGTGATCTTCGCCGATCCTCCCTATGATATGAAGGAAGCCTCTGAAATTCCCGGTCTGGTTTTCGGCAACTCACTCCTTGCCCCTGATGGCTGGCTGATTCTTGAACACGATGTATTCAAGAACTTTAAAGATATGCCGCATTTTGCAGAGGTAAGGCGGTACGGTAAAGTTCATTTTTCCTTTTTCTCCGCTGAAAAGGAAGGGCAGGTTGATTAGCCTATCTGAATGGTTTCAGGAATAAACTGGCTGATATTACCGCCACATTTATGCACCTCGCGGACAATTGAGGAGGTTATCATCACAAACTCAGGTTGCGTAAGCAGGAAAACGGTTTCGATGGAGGGAGTAAGCCGGTTGTTGACCTGTGCTACGGAACGCTCAAATTCAAAATCGGCGGAAGTGCGCAATCCCCTGATAAGGTAGGAAGCATTCCTTCTCATGCAGAAATCAACGGTGAGTCCGTTATAACTTTCCACGCTTACCGAAGGACAGTCGCTGAAGACTTGTCCGATCCATTCAAGCCGTTTTTCGAGGGGGAAATAGCCGGTTTTATCCTGGTTGACGCCGATAGCTACGATGATATGGTCGAAAAGGGGCAAAGCCCTCCGGACAATGGATTCGTGTCCACGGGTAATCGGGTCGAACGAACCGGCAAAAACGGCTGTTTTCATAGGGTTTATTTTTTACAAAATTACTTAGAAAATATCAGTGGCCTACCGGGAGGCTTTTCCGGCAAAATAATCCGTCAACAACTCTTTGAGCGACAGGTAGGTGTTATTGACAGCTTCGTCCAATTCGTTGCGGGCAAACCATCTGACTTCGGTAATATCTTCTTCCAGTTGTGGCACAGGCGGTTCATTTCCTTTGAATAACATCTCATACCAGTATGTTTCCTTAAGAATAAATCCGCCTTTCTGATCCGGGTAAATGTGAAATGTTGAAACCGGAGGAGCCGTAATGGAAAGGTTTGCCAAACCGGTTTCTTCGGTCACTTCGCGCAAGGCTCCGGATTCCGGTTTTTCGTCAGGTTCAAGTTTTCCCTTGGGCAGGTCCCACAGGCCATGCCGCTTTATGAACAGGAAACAGCCTTCCGCGTTCCGGATAATTCCCCCGGCTGCCTTGATTTCGCGAAACAGCGATCTGAACGATTTTACCGCTTCATCAAATCTTTCGCCTGTTAAAACAATCAGGCATGATTGCTCGTTACTATGTAGTAACTTTATGAAATCAGCCGATAACTGTTGTGCGGACGAAAAACCGGTAATCATCTGATTATTGGCATAAACGCCATCGTTCACACCGTCTGAAAACTCAATTATTTTACGATCGATAAAAACTCTGTATCTTTGCGCCATGAGAACAAATTTTGAAGAAACTGCCCTGACTACGGCTGAATTCCTGTTGCAAATTAAAGCAATAAAACTCGACAACAGTAATCCGTTTACATGGGCATCGGGAATAAAATCGCCGATTTATTGCGATAACCGCAAAACTTTGTCCTATCCGAAAATCAGGACTTATATCCGCCAGGAGTTCGTAAAATGCATCAATGAAGTGTACGGCACAGTCGACCTGATCGCCGGGGTAGCCACGGGTGCCATCGCCCAGGGAGCGCTGGTAGCGCAGGACCTAGGCCTTCCATTCGTGTATGTTCGTTCGGAGAAGAAAAGCCACGGACTTGAAAACCTGATTGAAGGCAATGTGGAGAGCGGACAGTCGGTCGTGGTGGTTGAAGACCTTGTTTCGACCGGCAAGAGCAGCCTGAATGCCGTGCAGGCATTGCGCGATGCAGGATGCAACGTGAAAGGAATGGTGGCGATTTTTACATATCAGCTTCCCGATGCTGAACAGAATTTCAAAGAATCCGGTTGCCCTCTTCAAACACTCACCAATTACGATTTCCTGATTAAAAAAGCCCTTGAACAGGGTTATATTAAAGATACCGACCTGCAGTCGCTGATACAGTGGCGGGAGAATCCCAAAACCTGGGGACTCGATAAATGAGCAAGGTCATAAAAAGCGATACGGTAACCATAAACCGTCCGGCGGCTGATATTTTTAGCTATATCACCGACTTTAAAAATTTTGGCCGGATGATGCCTGAGCAGGTAGAAAATTTTAAGGCCGAAACCGACGCCTGTTCCTTCGAAATCAAGGGAATGGCATCTCTGGGTTTGAGAATTACCGAAAAACATCCGTTTACCATGGTCGTCATGAAAGCCGAGGGTAAGCTGCCTTTCGGATTTACTTTTACCTGTCATACAGATGCGGTTTCTGATAATTCAACAGAAGTGTTTCTGGTCATCGATGCCGACATGAATCCTTTCATGTCCATGATGGCTGCCACCCCTTTGCAGAATTTCGTTAACCTGCTGGCCGGCAAATTGAAAGAAATAATGGAATCGGCTGCCTGATAACAGGAAGCTGGTTTTAAAATATGCGATGCCCGGTTATAAATGCCGGGCTTTGTTGTTTTTTAAAGTCTGTATCCCTGAAAATTATTGTAAAAGCTGTAATGAAATATGTTAAGAAGTGTTCTAAGTATCCTGATTTAATATTATATTTACTATATATTTCAGAATTTGTAATCCAGCCATTTATCAACCAAACCGTCCGACCATGAAAAAATATTTATTACTCCTGATCGTGTTCTGGGCATCATTCTCAATCGCCCAGGCACAGGATGAACCTGTTCATCCTTCCATTATCGGGGTTGGTGAGTATCACGGGCTGTCGCAACCCTTGCGGGATGCAGCCGTGCTGACCGACGAAGAATGGGAAAGAATGGAATTTGACGCCATGAAACCCCGGAATGAAGAGTTACGGGAGCGTTCCTATCCTTTTGCCGCTGTGGCATTGCCCAAAGGTAATGACCCGGTTTGGCAGAAGGAATATGGCAGAACCCAGCCGCCAAGAGCGCCAATCGTATCGTTCAGCGGACAAACATCGCCCTACTATCCGTCAGATGCCAATGGCGCTGTGGGGCCCAACCATTTCATGCAGACCATCAACTGCGTTTACGCCATTTATAATAAATCGGGAACGCTGGTAGCAGGCCCTTCAAACATGAATACCCTCTTCAGCGGGGTGACGGGCGCAACTTACAATGATGGCGATCCGGTTGTGCTGTACGATGAAATGGCTGACCGATGGGTTGCGTGCGAATTCTCAATCAGCGGATCAAATGATTATATGCTGATGGCTGTATCGCAGACCAATGACCCGACAGGTTCATGGCACCGTTACTCCTTTGATGTCGCCGAAATGCCTGATTATGAAAAAATGGCTGTCTGGCTGGATGGCTATTATATGGGAATGAACAATTCCTCGGGCAAAGACGTATATGTTTTCCAGCGCTCGCAGATGCTGACAGGTGGTACAGCACAATTTATCGGATTCGATAATCCAAACAGGCCAACCACAATAGATGGTTTTATGTGTGTGCCGCCTGTAGATAACGATGGAGCCTCCGCGCCGGCCGGTACTCCGGGAATGTTCATCACTATTAACGACGATGCCATAGGCGGCGGTTCCGATCAACTCTGGATTTATAAAATGACCGTCAACTGGGTCACTCCTTCGTCGTCTACCTTTGCCCGTACCCAGCAGATAAATGTTCCGGCATTCGACAGTAATTTCGGGAATAACTGGGACAACATCAAACAACCCGGTACATCCCGTGAACTTGATGCTATACCGCAGGTTATCATGAACGCGCCCCAGTACCGGAATTTCGGCACTTACCAAACCTTGCTGTGTTGCCATACCGTAGATGTGGATGCTACCGATCATGCCGGTATAAGATGGTATGAACTGCGTACAACAAACGGAACCTGGTCGCTCCGCCAGTCGGGTACCTATGCCCCCGATGCGCACTCACGGTGGATGGCCAGTATCCGCCTGAACGGCCAGGGTGAAATTGGCCTGGGATATTCTATATCCAGTACTTCGGTTTATCCCGGAATCCGGTACACCGGTCAGTCAGCCGCCGCCTATGCTGAAGGTGCTGGATTACTGGACTTGAGTGAACAGACAATCGTAAACGGAACCACTTCGCAAACAGCATATAACCGTTGGGGCGACTATTCGGGCATGAGTGTTGACCCTTCGGATGATAAGACTTTCTGGTTTACAACACAATACGGAGGTTCTCGCCAGACCAAAATCGCTTCATTCCAGGTGGCTGCCGCTCCCGCCACTCCCGACCTCATTGTTCAAAATCCGGCAACGACGCCCACTTCCATCATTCAGGGAGCAACAACAACGGCTTCCTGTACTGTCAAAAACCAGGGAGGCGCCGATGCCGGGACTTCAAACCTTAAGTATTATCTTTCGGCTGATGTATCTTACAACTCAGGCGATATTCTCCTGACGACCGATGCCGTTGCTGCGCTCACGGCCGGAAGCTCGGTTTCCTTAAGCGAAGTCCTGACAATACCTTTGGAAACGCCGGTAGGTACCTGTTATATACTGTTCTTTGCCGATGCCGATGCCGCTGTTGCCGAGGGTAATGAAGCCAATAATGTGGGATACGTTCAGATCAGTGTTACTTCTGCTTCAGGATCACCCGATCTGGTTGTTCAGAGTCCTGCAACAACGCCTGCCACCGTTGCAGCCGGAAGTGTGACTTCGGCAACCTGTACGGTATATAACCAGGGAACCGATGTGGCAGTGGCCTCTAACCTTAAGTACTACCTGTCGGTCGATAATGCATATAGTTCCGGCGACACCTATCTGGCAACTACCGCCGTTGCGTCGCTGGCAGCGGGAGGCTCGGCTGCGGCCGGTGCTGCGCTCACAATTCCTTCAACCACAGGCGCAGGGACCTATTACATTGTGTTTTTTGCCGATGCCGATGCAGCAGTTACCGAAAGCGACGAAACCAACAATACCGGCAGCGTGGCCATTACCGTAACAACAATTACTGCCGGATGTACAAGTTCAAGCCAGTATCCCAGTTCAACGCTTACACCTTCAAAAAACTGGAAGACCCAGAACTACATTTATGCAGGGGAATACACTGCATTCAATGTAACGTCGGGCCGTACTTATTACTTCTCTTATTGTACGACCGACGGAGGAAGCGCTTCCTATAATTCGGAAATGACCTTACGCAATAAGACTACCGATGCGTTCATTGCCTATTCCGACGATTATTGCGGCGATGATGCCAAAATCGTCTGGACCGCCACCTTTACAGGAACGGTCAAACTGGTCACAACGGTTTCGGGATGCGGAACAAACTCTATTAACACAAAACTCAGGTATAAATATTCCACATCCAAACAAACAGAGGACGAAACAGGAGTAGAAACCGCGGAATTTCAGGTATACCCCAATCCTACTACCGGCAAAATATCGGTTGAATCGAACAACGGTTTTGAAAATGTGAAGAAGATTATCGTTT
The DNA here is from genome assembly GCA_035403165.1 of Bacteroidales bacterium. Lineage (GTDB taxonomy): Bacteria > Bacteroidota > Bacteroidia > Bacteroidales > UBA4417 > UBA4417. The sequence continues at coordinate 33,451 of DAONEP010000025.1, forward strand.
ACGATGCAAGCGGGAGAATTGTGGAATCTGTAGAAATTTCCGGCCGGCCGGATGCAGTATATTCATTCGATCTGGGTGCAAAATCTCCTGGTTATTACCTGATAAAGATAACAGGCGAAAATGTCAGCGAGCAACTGAAAGTAGTGCTGACCAAATAATGGTTGCCTTCGGGCCGAAAGAGCTGCTTCTGTTCAGGAGCAGCTCTTTTTTAACCGATCCGGCTGATATGTTTTATCCGGTCCATTTCGAGAATGTCAAGGTGCTTGCCTTCAATCCGGATGATATTTTCAGCCTGCCATCGCGACAATGTCATGATCACATTTTCGGTGGAGCATCCGGCAAATTCAGCCAGTTCCTTTCGTTTGAGCGATAAATCGAAACTGTTGCTGTGATAAACTTCAACGGCCAGATAGATTAATATATCGGCGATTCTTCCTTCTTTTTGTTTATGCGCCAGGCTGACAAAATTGATCACCGACTTCTTGAACATCTCAGAAGCCAGTTGGAACAGCATAATTGAAAATTTAGCATTGTCGGTCATCACACTCAGCAGAACATTCGCATCTATGAGCACTACCTCGCAATCTTCTACGGCTGCAATCGAAAAAAGGTTGTTATCCTTGTAAAAAAGATTGGCGCCTCCCAATATCTTTGGCGAAGAAACAATGGTGAGAATAAGATTTTTATTCGTTTCATTCTCATAATTGAATTTTACAATCCCTTTTTCCAGGTAAACAATATGAGTAGAAAGGCCTCCTTGTTTCAGGATGGTTTCGCCCTTCTTAAAACTAAGTTGGACAGACGTTTTTTCGATCCTGTCAAATTCCTTTTCGGAAATGAATTGAAGCGAAACTCTTTTTAACCAGTTATATCCCTGGGCTCCAGAAGTAAATGGCATAAAGGTCAATTTTAGCAAACCACAAATATAACATCTAATACTCTGACATTGATTATTTAATGTTTTTGCATGAAAACACTAAGGCAAAGATAAATTATACGGACAGATTTGAGGCTTATTTTTGAATTCTTAACTTAGCTAACGATTGTAAATTTATCTGCCGGTATAAGCCAGGTATCCGTTTAAGGCCTATCTTCGAAGGGAGAGAAGTAAAATGTTCCGATAATTGAATGTTGATGCCGGCAGTAAGAAACAGGAGCAGTTATGGGCAAGCTTTATGATAAACTATCACAGGATGTCAGGTTTGTTGAAAGCCTGAAAGCCTGTATAAATTGCGGTACCTGCACTGCCATTTGTCCTGCAGCGGAATTCTATAATTATGAGCCACGGGTAATAGCAACAACGGTGCAATCGCAGGACGATGCAAAAATTGAGGAATTGCTCAAAAGTGAAACCATCTGGTACTGCGGCGAATGTATGTCATGCAAAACACGCTGCCCGAGAGGCAATGCCCCCGGATTGCTGATCATTGCCTTAAGATCGCTGTCGCAGGATCTTGGCTACTTCACCGAATCGGAAAAGGGCAGGCAGCAACTGGCGCTTAAACGCACTATTGGCGAATGGATACTCAAGTACGGATACTGCGTTAACCCCGATATTATGAATCCGAGGCTTCATCCCGAACAGGGCCCGATCTGGGAGTGGGAAAAGGAGCATATAGAACCGGTCATGGAAAAGATGGGCGCCAATTACCATGGAGAAGGTCCCGGCGCTCTCAGGAAAATTTCGGACGCCGACCTGCAGGAATTGAAGAACATCTTCGATATTACAGGCGGCACGGAACGTTTCAGAAAAATTGAAGAAAGTTCGGAAAAAAAAGCCGATGAAATGGGGCTGGATTGCGGTCATGACATCGACAGTGAGTATTTCGACTACGTTTATACTACCAACAATTCGAAACATACCAGATCATGAAATACGAAGGAAAAAAACTGGTATGGCGGGATTACCAGAAGGAGATTGCCGAAGATCATTACTTCTATGCCCGTAGTTGTATCAGGCAGACCTTTTTCCCGGGGTCCGAAATGACGTTCCTGCGCATTCTGAAAGATGAACTGGGAAAAGATGTATGCGACGGAGCGCACCATACCTCATGTACCGGCATCGGTTATCATTCCGATATCGTGCCGCTCGAAACAACCATGACCGTAATAGCCAGACAGTTTGCCCTGATGACGGAAGCCGGTTATGAAAACTATGCAGCTTCGTGCATTACGAGTTTCGGGCTTTATACGGAAATCATCGATATGTGGCATCATTTCCCGGAAACAGAGGACAGGGCCCGTGAATATCTTTTCAAAGCCACCGGCCGCGAGTTTAAGGTGCCCAAAAACCTTGCCCACGCCAGCGATATTATTTATAAATTCCGATACGAAATAGCTGCTAAAGCCAAATATCGCCTGGTGGATAAGGAAACCGGGAAACCCCTTAAAGTAGTGGAACATATCGGTTGCCATTATTCCAAAATGTTCCCCCATAAAGGGGTAGGAGGCGCCGAATATCCTTATGTGCTTACCGGAATGATTGAAGCCTGGGGAGGTGAAGTGATCGATTACCCCGAGCGCCGGCATTGCTGTGGTTTTGGTTTCAGGCAATATATTGTGCAGGCTAACCGGGGGTTTTCTATCGCGTGCTCAAAAAAGAAATTCGATTCCATGGAGCCATACGAACCGGATATGATCATTACCAACTGCCCGGGCTGCCCGATGTTCCTTGACCGCTGGCAATATGCCCTCAGCGAAATGGAAGGCAAAACATACGGTAAGAACGGAAAGGGGATACCCGTCTTTACATACGAGGAGGTAGCTGGTATTGTGATGGGTTACGATCCCTGGGAAATCGGATTGCAGGTGCACCAGGTTCCGGCTGAACCGGTGCTTGATAAGATTGGCGTTGAATACGATCCCGATAAAAAATTCAAAGGCCCGAACGGCGAAGACCTTGGCCGGCCGGTTGCCCCGTCATATCTAAAATTTTATAAAGAATGAGCAGGCATGTAGCTGTAATTGGAGCCGGTGCCGCCGGCCTTGAAGCCTCGTCAGCCTTAGCATCCATGGGCTTCCGGGTAACACTCGTCGAAAAGGAAGATTCTACAGGCGGGCATGTTAAAGATTGGCACGCTTTGTTTCCTAACAGGAGGCCGGGGGCTGAAGTGCTTGATTCGCTGAGGAAGAACCTGGATCCCGGTGTAAACCTTGTCACCGGTAAGCCGGTTTCAGCCATTAAACCGAACGGGAAAACATTTTTCGTTGAGAGCGGTAACGATTGGCAAACTGAAGCTGATGCAGTGTTGATGGCGACAGGCTTTTCCCTGTTCGATGCCCGGAAAAAGGAAGAATACGGATACCGGATTTATGATAATGTAATCACTTCTGCCGATCTCGAAGCAGCTTTCTCAGCTGGCAAAGTCACCATGAAAAACGGTGAAATACCGAAAAGAATCGGATTTGTGCATTGTGTGGGTTCGCGCGATGAAAAAGCCGGTAATATTTACTGCTCCAAGGTTTGTTGTGTAACCGCAGTGAAGCAGGCTATCGAAATCAAGGAATTCCTCCCGGGAACCGAAGTGTTTTGTTTCTATATGGATTTGCGCATGTTCGGGCGTCATTACGAAGAACTCTACAAGGAAGCACAGGAAAAATACAATGTCCAGTTTATCCGTGGCCGTTTGAGCGAATCAACCGAAGACCATAACGGTAAAGTAATCCTGAAGGTTGAGGATACTCTCCTGGGGAAACCATTGAAAATAGGGGTGGATATGCTTGTGCTGATGGCGGGAATGGAATCTCCTTCCGGGACACGTCAATTGCGCGATATGCTGCACCTGGCGAAAGACAATGATAATTTTCTCATTCCTTCGGATGCCCACCTCTCTGCCAATATCTCAGAAATTCCCGGCTTATTTTATGCCGGGACCTGTACCGGCCCGAAAAACATTGCCGATACCCTGGCTGATGCCCGTTCGGCGGCGCTTGCGGTTGCAAAGTATCTGAAGAGTTAACATCGGTAATCCGGCAAAACTTAGGAAATGAGCGACATAAAAGAAAAAGTGAGATTTGGGTTTACGGTTAACAAAGACCGGCAAATAGATTATGATGCCAACAGCAAAAAATTGGCCTCCACAGTTATTATTGCCGAACCGTCGCTAAATCTTTGCATCTCTTGCGGTACCTGCGCTGCTACCTGCACGGCTGCTCAGTTTACTGATTTTAGTTTACGCCGTCTTATTCTGCTGGTGCGCCGCGGAGAGGTTTCCGGATTGGAAAATGAAGTTACCAAGTGCATGTTGTGCGGAAAATGTCAATTGGTTTGTCCCCGTGGGGTAAATACACGAAACCTGATCTTACAGATTCATAAGGCATTGAAAAATACTGTTTTATGACCTTTAACCTATTTGTTATACCGTTTTTTGGCGGGATGCTGTTTTTACTGGCAGTCATCATCATCCGTTTTACCGCCTGGCTTGCTACACTCGACAGAAGCGGGCGCAAAAAACTAGGCCATGGGTTATTGAACGGGCAGATCTTCCCGGCAACCTGGGAAGTGTTTATGGAAAGCCTTCTGCACAGGCGTATGTTCCGTCAGAATAAACTGCTGGGATTCATGCACATGAGCTTTGCTTTCGGCTGGTTTTTACTTATTGTAATGGGCAACCTTGAATCGAGGATTTATAGCGGAAATCACCTCAACCCGCCCTATTATCCCATATTTCTGAAATTCTTTGTTCATGATAAGCGCGCTCTGCCGTTCGAGTTGTATACGCTGCCAGGTTTTTTCCGGTTCATCATGGATTTCCTGCTGCTGTTTATCCTTTCGGGATTGGTGCTGGCTTTCATTAAGAGAACCCGTTCGAAATGGTTCGGCATGAAAAGAACCACCCAACACAATAAGCTCGATAAATGGGCCATAACCTCTCTCTGGCTGATTTTCCCGATGCGTTTGCTGGCCGAAAGTTTTACTGCCGGCGTTTACCAGGGAGGAGGCTTCCTTACCAATACCCTGGGAATGGCTTTTGCTTCGTTCTTGCCTGTTGAACACCTGTATTATCCTGCCTGGTGGGCTTACTCCATCGCGCTGGGTGTGTTTTTTGTAACGCTTCCCTGGTCACGGTACATGCATATACCCACCGAAGTGCTGCTGATTTATCTGCGGCATTTCGGAATAAAAACCGGTAAAAAACCGGACAGTTTTACCGATATCGAAATACACTCCTGTCCGCGTTGCGGTGTGTGCATTGATGTTTGCCAGATGAACTATGCCGGGAAAACGGATGCTACCCCGGCTTATTTTCTTCGCTCTTTGCGCTATGGTAAACAGAATGCCATACAGGATGCCAATTGCATGTTATGCGGCAGGTGTCACCAGGTTTGCCCGGTTCAGATTGATACCGTTGGAATCAGGATGGCTTCCAGATATATTGATAACGTGCTGGTATCACCGTCATACAACTACCTCGACAGCATCCAGATACCGGAACCCCGGGTTGATATGCTTTATTTTGCAGGATGCATGGGCCATCTGACGCCTTCGGTCAAGAAAGCAATGGTGAAAATTCTGGATGCCTCAGGCGAAAATTTCAGTTTCATGGATGAGGATGGTTCGGTATGTTGCGGAAGGCCTCTGATGATGGCAGGATTACCCGAAGCAGCCGGTGAATTAATCCGAAAAAATACTGAAACGATCGTAAAGTCTGGAGCCAAAACATTTGTGACATCCTGTCCTATTTGTTTCAAGGTGTTCAGCGAAGAATATAAACTGCCTGGCATCGAAGTGCTTCATCATTCGCAATACCTGCTCAGGCTGGTGGAAAGCGGAAAAATTAAGGTTGATGCTTCGCCGGTTCTGGCCGTTTACCATGATCCTTGTGAATTGGGACGGGGCTCGGGCATTTTTGAAGAACCGCGCAGGCTCCTTAATAAAATGGTCTGCTTGGCGGATATCAGTCAGCAGCGTGAACATGCCCTTTGTTGCGGAGGATCGGTCGGCGACCTTGCAATGAACTATAATGAACGTACCGTTATCAGGGACGAAGCGCTGAAAATTTTATTGGAGCCGAATCCGGATCTGTTGGTTACAGCCTGCCCTTTATGTAAAAAGACCTTTGACAATGGTTCAGACGTAATGGTTATGGACCTGGCGGAAATTGTTAGTGAAAGGATGCCGGAAAGCTCGGATTCAACCTTGTTTGAAGCACCCGTAACACAATCCCGGCAACAGGCAAGCCTGTTACATGAAGCCGGAAAAGAAGTGAAATTTCCGGTATGCAATCCGGAATTACGATAGATCAGATAAGGAATTTTACTTCCTTCATATCGCATTCTGATCTTGTCCCGTTTCTTTCTTCGAGCTGCAATTGCCCGTAACGGTTTATCCCGGTGATCCTGGCTTCAGCAGCTCTGTGTCGTATTTCGAAAACATGCCACTCATTATACCTGTACATCAGGCTGAGGTACTCTTCGCTTATGCCTTTCCTGTCGCCCAGCCGGAGTTGGTGATACCGGGTATCGAGCCAGCCGCAAAGTTGCCATAATAATTCTTCGGTCGGGAATTCCCTGCCGGCTATCATTTTCAGCGAAACCGGATTCGGGGCATCGCTGATGAATTTTTCCTGGTTTACATTCAGTCCGATACCGGCAATGGCGTAATCAAAGCGGTTCCCCATAATCGAATTCTGGATGAGCATACCGCAGGCTTTACGATCGCCTATATAAATATCGTTAGGCCATTTTATCCGGACCGGCTGGGCCGTAATATGGGAATTAATGAGATCATAAACGCCCAGGGCTATGGCCATCGAAAGCAGACTTTGCCTGTCGGGAGGCAGGAAATGGGGATATAGGATGATGCTCAGGGTGAGATTTTTACCCGGTTCACTTTCCCAGGAATTGTTTTCCTGTCCCCGCCCTGCCGACTGCTTTTTTGTTGTGACGACAGTCCCGTCGGCAGGTTTCGATGACTTTAGCAATTCTAAGGCATAATCGTTGGTTGATGCTGATTCATCGAGGCTGATGATGGATGAACCGATAATCCGCATGGGTTTATTGAATTTTGATTTTTAAAGGTACAACAAATTTTGAAAAGTGTTGTTTAAATACAGACTCCGTAAATGACAAAATGTCGTATCTGGCTCCGGGGCGCGATGTTTGATAAAAAGGGGCCGTAATACCGAAAGGCACAAAGCAATTAAATATGTACCTTTGTGAAAATTATGTAATTATAGATGGCAAAACATGCAAAGAGTGAAGCGTCCGATATGCTGGCCGACATTGTAGTTCATGGTATGGCGGAACGTAAAGCGCAGGAAATTGTGAAACTTAACCTTGGCCAATTACAAAACTCTATTACCGATTACTTTGTAATTTGTCATGGCACATCACGTACACAGGTGGAGGCGATTGCTGATTCCGTTGAGGCTGAAGTAAAAAAGGCAGTAGGGCTGAGTCCATGGCACCGGGAAGGTTTTGAGAATTGTGAATGGATATTACTCGATTATTTTGATGTAGTAGTCCACATTTTCCAGGCTGAAACGCGCAGCTTCTACCAGTTGGAACGTCTCTGGGCTGATGCCGGGCGAACAAATGTTTCCTAAGTAGTTAATCAGGATTATATAACAGAATAATGGCAGAAGAAACTCCAAATAGCGACAATAATCGCAAACCCTTTAACGGTAATCTTCCGAAACTAAAGAATCCCAGGTTTAAGTTCAATTTTTATTGGATTTACGGGATACTGGCCGTCATTTTCACCTTCCTGTATTTTTCAAATATGGGAACAAGCCCAAAAACCATTGGTTGGGGGGAGCTTAAGGGAATGTTGGTCAGCAAGGATGTTGAAAAGATTATACTCGTCAACAAGGAGCAGGCTGAGATTTTCATTAAAAAGGACAGGCTGTCGCTTGAAAAATACAAGGACCTGAAACAAGGGAATTCCCTTACTTCATCCACACCCCATTATATCTACCAGATAGTTTCGGCCGAATCTTTTGAAAAAGAGATACAGGAAGCGCAGAAGGATAATCCAACGCCTGTTTACATACAGGTTGTTACACGCAAGAACTGGGGGATGGATGTGTTGGGATGGATATTACCTTTCGTAATCCTGATCGGTGGATGGTTCCTGATTATGCGCATGATGAGCAAAGGCGGCGGCGGTGGCGGCGGCCAGATATTCAACATCGGCAAATCGAAGGCCCAGCTTTTTGACCGCGATACCATGGTTACCACCAATTTTAATGATGTTGCCGGCCTTGAAGAAGCCAAGGTGGAAATCATGGAGATTGTTGAATTTTTAAAAAATCCCAAAAAATATACGGAACTGGGCGGTAAAATACCCAAAGGAGCTTTATTGGTCGGCCCTCCGGGTACCGGGAAGACCTTGCTGGCCAAGGCTGTTGCCGGTGAAGCCAAAGTGCCTTTTTTCTCACTTTCCGGGTCCGATTTCGTTGAAATGTTTGTCGGCGTCGGCGCTTCACGTGTGCGCGACCTGTTCAAACAGGCAAAAGATAAAGCGCCATGCATCATTTTTATTGATGAAATTGACGCTATCGGACGTGCACGTGGCCGTAATCCGATGACCGGATCGAACGATGAACGTGAAAATACACTGAATCAGTTGCTTACCGAAATGGATGGCTTTCAGACCAATGCGGGGGTTATCATCCTGGCGGCTACCAACCGCGCCGATATCCTCGACAGGGCTTTGCTGCGTGCCGGACGTTTCGACAGGCAGATACATGTTGAACTGCCCGACCTTGAAGAACGGAAAGCTATTTTTAAGGTACACATGCGCAACCTGAAACTGGACGAAACTGTTAATGTAGATTTTCTTGCCCGGCAGACGCCTGGCTTCTCCGGCGCCGATATTGCCAATGTGTGCAATGAATCAGCCCTGATAGCAGCCCGTAATGATAAAAAACAAATCGACAAGCAGGATTTCCTTGATGCCATCGACAGGATCGTTGGCGGCCTTGAAAAGCGCAACAAGATTATATCCCCGCACGAAAAGAAAGTGATTGCATACCATGAATCGGGACATGCAGCAATAAGCTGGCTTGTGGAGCATGCCAATCCGCTGGTGAAGGTTACCATTGTCCCCCGTGGCAAAGCTCTGGGAGCTGCCTGGTACCTGCCTGAAGAAAGGCAGATCACGACCTTTGAGCAGATGTATGACGAAATTACTGCAGCGCTTGGTGGGCGAGCTTCTGAAGAAGTGGTATTTGGAAAGGTTTCCACCGGGGCCCTGAATGACCTCGAGAAAGTTACCAAGCAGGCATACGCCATGATTGCTTATTACGGTCTCAATGACAAGATCGGGAATATCAGCTATTACGATTCAACTGGTCAGCAGGAATATATGCTCACCAAACCATTCAGTGAGGAAACCGCCAAAACCATTGACGAAGAAATCAGTAAGATGATCGAAAGCGCTTATTCCAAAGCTAAAAAGCTGTTAACAGAAAACCGTGATAAACTCGATCAGCTTGCCAATAAACTGTTGCAGAAAGAAGTAATCTTCCGGGAAGATCTGGTCGTAATTTTCGGCGAACGCCCTTTCGAACCCCACGAACATGTGATCTTTAATGGTAACGGGGAAAACGGAGCCGAAGCTTCCGAAAAAAGCGAGGTGTCAGCCGTCGAAAAACAGGCTGAAAAGCAGGATGAAATGGCCGGCGATGAGGGAGATCAGGACGAAGAGCCGAAAAAATCCTGATAAACATAGAACAAATCGAGCCGAAATGTCGGATATTTGTTCCTGAACTTCAAGTTTGTGGCTTATGGACGAAAGCACATCGAGGGAAAAGGTTCTGAAAAACGTGCGCAATGCACTGATTTATAAAACGGATAATCCTTTTCCTCATATTGATTTCGATGTACCGTTATACAATAGTTCCGGTGAATCTCCGGATGTGATCTTTGCGGGGGAATTGATGAAGGCTGGGGGCAAGTTTGTTTATTGTGAAGGAGAAGCCGATCTCGTTGACAGCCTTTCGGCTATTTCTCAGCAACAGAACTGGCAAAATGTGTTCTGTACCGATCCTCCGGTTCAATACCTGCTTACTCAGGCCGGTGTCCCTTTTAATGCTGATGAGGAAGATTTTCACGACATTGAAATAGGGGTGACCGGTTGCGAATTTCTGATTTCCCGGCTTGGCAGCATCATGGTCTCGTCGAAACAGGAATCCGGGAGAAGGCTGAATATATTCCCGGGCACTCATGTCGTAATTGCCTATACCTGGCAGTTGGTTCCCGACCTGAAACAAGCGTTGACGGCGATACGGGAAAAATATGCAAACGGCTTGCCTTCCCTTATCTCGGTAATCACAGGGCCAAGCCGTACTGCCGATATTGAGAAAACACTGGTAATGGGGGCTCATGGGCCAAAGGAACTATATGTATTTCTTGTTGAATCATCTGAACCAAATAACGAAACAGAAGAATAATGTACAACGATTGGGTCATTGTATTTACTTCTCCGCAGATTTATGAAGCAGAACTGATCAAAGAATTGCTCAAGCAGAACGATATTGAGTCTATCAGCCTGAATAAACGTGATTCCGCCTACCTGATAGGCGAGGTTGAAATTTATGTCACTACGGCCGATGCTTTCAAGGCAAAACAAATCATACAAAAGCATTTAAGTGAATAATCTGGCTACACGTTCGGTAACGGCAATTGTCTTTGTAATCGTAATGGTCGGCTCCATGCTGTTGGGACAGTTGGCTACAGCACTACTTTTCCTGCTGTTAACTATTTTAACCCTTGATGAATTTCTGAAACTTGCCTTGAAAACCGGCGCAGAACCTAACCGGATTCTTACTATTGTGACCGGGGCGCTTACTTATTCCCTGATATCCTTGTTCGGATTAATACCATTGGATGCAAGATGGCTTACATTTATATTTCCATTGCTGATGCTGCCCATAATTGCTGAATTATTCCGCAGTAAAAAGAATCCGTTTACGAATTTAGCATGGATGATATTGTCGGTGGTCTATATCGCGGTCCCGTTTGCTTTGCTCACCCATTACTTTGACAGCACCGGTGTAAACTGGAAAGAACATAGCGGGGCCATTCTTGGTTTCTTCGTAATTCTTTGGCTGAATGACACCGGAGCCTATTTTGTCGGATCACTGATCGGAAAACACCGGCTTTTTGAGCGGATATCCCCTAAAAAGAGCTGGGAAGGGAGCATCGGAGGAGGAATAATAGCCTTGCTTACCGCGTATGGAATTTCATTCATCTTTCCGCAATATGCTGCCTGGCAATGGATTGTCCTTGCATTTATTATCATGGTAACGGGAACCTTAGGCGACCTTGTGGAATCCATGTTTAAACGGAGCATTGGTATCAAGGATTCCGGAAACATTCTCCCTGGTCATGGCGGTCTGCTCGACCGTTTTGATGCCGTTTTTGTGGCGTCGCCCTTTGTTTACGTTTTCCTCACTTACCTAAACTGAAAAGAGTTGCCTGTATGACAAAAATGAGAATTCATAAAGAAGGTTACAGAATAATCCTTGTAACCGGTCTTGTTTGTGCGATTATTGCATTGATTTTCAATTTGATATTGCCTCATCAAACCGTGTTACATTATATTCTGTATCTGGCTTTAATGGTCTTTCTCTTTATTATAATCCAGTTCTTCAGGATTCCGGAGCGGACGATCAAGACAGATACCGACGTGATCTTATGTCCCGCCGACGGAACCATCGTTGCTATTGAAGAGGTTCATGAACCTGAATTTTTCAACGATACCCGCAGGCAGATTTCTATCTTCATGTCGCCATCCAATGTACATGTTAACCGGTATCCCGTCAGCGGAAAAATTGTTTACACGAATTACTGGCCCGGTTCATTTCTCGTTGCCTGGCATCCGAAATCATCGACTGAAAACGAACGGAACACGGTCGTAATAGATCATTCATCATACGGCCCGGTAATGGTAAGGCAAATTGCCGGCGCACTGGCCCGGCGTATCGTCTGCTATTCAAAAACCAATGAACGTATTACCCAGGGTCTGGAGCTGGGATTTATCAAATTTGGTTCCAGGGTGGATCTGTTTCTTCCGCTTTCCGCCAACATCAATGTTCATCTGGAAGAGAAAGTAAAAGGAGGCGTAACTATAATCGGAACGTTTAACAGGCTCCACTGACATTAACATCCTATTAACAAAAATATTTCCATTTGTCTATATTATAGCATTACTTTTGAAACGTTAAAAATAATCCTAAATTTATCAGAACATGAAAAAAATCGTAATGCTGGTTTCACTTGTTGCCTTTGTCATGGCATTTTCCGTAACTGCTTCGGCCCAAAGTAATCCGGGAGCACAAAAGGCTACTACAGAGAAAGTTACACCAGCCAAAGATGTCCAGGCCCCTGCAAAATCCTGCTGCGCTAAATCCTCAACAACCAAAAGCGATTGTGCAAAATCATGCGCAACTAAGAGCGATTGTTCCAAAACATGCAGCAAACCTTGCGATCACGCTAAAAAAGGTGGATGCAAAAAAGAAGGAGCAAAACCGGAACAAGTACCTGTGCCTAAATCAAAATAAGGAACTCAGCCCTTGTTAAAAACAATAAAGCTGCTTCTCAGAGGCAGCTTTTTTTTGCTGGAAAAGCCTGCGATACACTGCTTTTTTCAGTATACCCTAATTAATTCTTACAACCGGGAACCCGGGAAACGGCATGGCTCAAGATGAACTGCAAATTCCCGGTTCAGATTTACAGGATCAATTTGATCTCTTTAAGAG
>DAONEP010000026.1:0-9652 GCA_035403165.1 Bacteroidales bacterium
GAATACCAGACAGCAAAATTTGTAATCAGGAAAAACAGCAGGGATGATGCCAGTGAAGCGGTAACAATACCTTTCACCGAAACCATGCGGCGCAGTACAAATCCCAGCGATACAATCAGGAGAAAACTGGCGTATACCGGTATCATAGTACTATGGAACCCGAGGAACAAATCGCTTAATAAAAGAGCTGATACAGGGATCAGGAAAGCCAGCTCTTTCCGTTTGATATAGGTACCCCCGAACAAGGCAATAGCCGCAATAGGGGTAAAATTAGGCCAATGCGGTACCAGGCGCATGAATGCAGCCGCAACTACCATTGATACAATCAAGTAGAACTTTAATGAGAATGTTTTGTTGTCCATCTGTACGATATAGGTTGAAGAGTTACAAAAGTAATAAAAAGCAAAGGATCTGATCCAAGATAATTCAGCGGATACTAACACACTCCTGTTTAAATCCGGCAAATATTCATGATCAGTCGTTGATTATTAGCCGCAAACAATGATGCTGACAATCTGCCGCCCTCATAATTTCAATACTTTTGCAGTCAAAGAAGTCCGGTATCATGAAACCTGCAAAGTTCATCTCAAATCTCATCCTGATCATCATGGCTTTATCCTCTTTCTTTTCCATAAGCGCGTGTCATGATATGAAAAGAAAGGCTGATCTTATTGTCTATAATGCATTTATATACACGGTTGACAGTGCATTTTCAACGACAACAGGCGCTGTTGTAATCAGAAATGGTAAAATTCTTGAATGCGGTCATGATGATTGGATATTGAGCCGTTACGACGCAACGGTTCAGATCAATGCAAAAAAACATTTTGTGTATCCGGGTTTTATCGACGCTCATTCCCATCTTTATGGCCTGGCACAAATGCAGCGGTACGCGGACCTTTCGGCAGCGGGATCGTTCACCGGCGTGCTGAAGCAGTTGAAGTTGTGGAATCAAGCGCATCCATCAGGGTGGATACTCGGCAGGGGATGGGACCAGAATAAATGGCCCGGTCGCAGGTTCCCTGATAACAAGGAGCTGGATCGTCTTTTTCCGGGTATACCGGTTGTGCTCACACGGATCGATGGCCATGCAGTACTCGCCAGTACAGAGGCAATCAGGCGGTCGAATCTCGGCGCTATTCCGCCGGGTGAAGCTATTTACGACGGCAACAGGCTAACAGGCATTTTTCTTGAGGGAACAGCCGATAAAATAAAAGCGGCCGTGCCGGGCCTTTCTGAGGCTGAAACTGAGGATATGCTTTTTTCGGCCGCCGGCCGCTGCTATGCTGCCGGCCTTACAAGTGTGACAGACGCCGGCCTCGACCGGAAAGACATCATTCGCCTGGATTCGCTTCAAAAGGCAGGGAAACTGTCCATTCGGGTAAATGCCATGCTGAATCCTACCGAGGAGAATTTCAGGACTTTTCTTGATAAAGGAATCTATAAAACCCCTCAGTTAACAGTCCGGTCTGTCAAGCTTTATGCTGACGGGGCTTTAGGCTCGCGGGGAGCCTGCCTCAAAAAACCATATTCTGACGATCGTTCAAATTTTGGAGTACTGGTAATTTCAAAAGACGTCTTACGTGAAACCTGTGAAAAAGCATACCATGCAGGTTATCAGGTTTGTACTCATGCTATCGGCGACTCTGCCGTTGCTTTTATTCTCAGAAACTACGGGATATTCCTGAAAGGGCATAATGACAGGCGCTGGCGCATAGAACATTCCCAGGTTGTGGACCCGGAAGATTTATACATGTTTGGGAAATTCAGCATTATACCATCAATCCAAACAACCCATGCGACTTCTGACATGGGTTGGGCCGAAACGAGGTTAGGCAACAGGGTGATTAATGCGTATCCTTATAAAAGGCTTCTTGCCCAGAATGGATGGCTTCCCGACGGCACAGATTTCCCGATTGAAAGCATTGAACCTCTGAAGTCATTCTATGCCGGTGTTGCCCGCAAAGATATCAACGGAGCCCCTGCTGAAGGCTTTCAAACGACTGATGCATTAAGCCGGAAGGAAGCGCTTGAGAGTATTACGATATGGGCTGCGAAAGCTGCATTTGAAGAAGAGGAAAAAGGCAGTATCGAAAAAGGAAAATATGGCGACCTGGTAATCCTGGATCAGGATATCATGAAGATTCCCGAAAAGGATATTCTTAAAACCAACGTGCTTTACACAATCATCAATGGCAAAGTGGTTTTTGATTCTTCAAAGCAGAAATAACCAGCAGCATCAGGATAGGGGCGGGGCCCTTAAATCTTCAATTACCTGAAGGAATTCACTGAAAATCATTGCCGTTGCGCCCCACATAAAATGTCCTCCGACAAGAAATCCGGGCGCGTTAAATGTGAAATTATCTCTCAACCGGAACTTTTTCTCCATTCTTGCGCCGGGGGGTGTTATATCCAGCAAGTCGAAAACGATGAGTTCTTTTACCTCCCTGTTGTCAATGACAAAAGAAGGCGGAAATTCAATGGTGGCAACAAATGGAAAAACATTGAAATTGCTACGCGAAATGTAAAGGCTGGTAAGCGTTCCGCAATATATCAGCATATCCGGCTGAATTCCTATTTCTTCTTTCGTCTCGCGTAAAGCGGTGTGATAATTGCTCTTATCCGAAGATTCTTTTCTTCCGCCCGGTAAGCTGACCTGTCCGGAGTGAACGCCATCATACTCATTTCGCAAAATAACCACCGATTTTACCGAATTGTTTTCAGGAAATAAGGTTAGGAGGACACTGCTTTCAACAGCATGATCCGGTGTTAAGCCACTTTCCTTTTCAAACTGGCGGTGTACAGGCGCTAATTTGTATTGGGCTTCTTTCCCGGGTAAAGGTTCGGAAAGCCTCGTACTCAGTTTATATTTGAATAGAGGCCAATCGCTGAATAATTCCCTGTAAGATATCTTCTCGACCATTCTCCCGAAATTGTTGGTATAGTTATTGTAACCGTAAAAATACATTTTCAGCGGCTTGTTTGATAAATTTTTGAGATGCTGCTGAAAATAACAGGACAGAAATGATTTGACTATCTTTGTAAAACAATGGATCAGGGAATGACAAAGAATAAACCGCTTATCAGGGATGTCACCGAAACCGGTCATTACTACGGCCACGAAATTGTGTTGTACAACGACGACTTCAATACCTTTGAATACGTAATCAGCACGCTCATTGAAGTTTGTGGTCATACGCCGGAGCAGGCCGAACAGGTAGCCCTGATCACACATTTAAAAGGTAAATGTAGCGTTAAGTCTGGTTCCCGCGACGAACTTGATCCGGTTTGCCTTGAACTCAACAACAGGAACCTTACAGCAAAAATTAACTGACAGTTTTAAGGTTTAACAAAAAGATATCTGTATGAGAAGGATAACAGTTTTATTGCTGACAGTAATTTTAATGTCGGCGGCTTTTACCTCATGTCAAAAAGTGCCTATTACAGGCCGTAAACAGCTTAAGCTGCTGCCATCAAGCATCGTCAACAGCATGGGGGCCGAAAACTATACGTCATTTTTAAAAGAAAATCCCGCAGTCACTCCACCAACGGTTCAGTCTGCAGAAGTGTCAGTTGTTGGCGACCGGGTAAAAGCAGCCGTTGTTAAATACATGAATGATAACGGAATGGCGAAACGATTAGCCGGTTATAACTGGGAATTTAATACAGTGAACAGCACCGATGTAAATGCATGGTGCATGCCGGGCGGAAAGGTTGTAGTTTATACCGGAATACTGCCGCTTACTAAAGATGATGCAGGATTGGCGGTGGTGCTCGGGCACGAAATTGCTCATGCCATTGCTGAGCACGGAAATGAAAGGATGAGCCAGGAACTGGCTGTCCAGGCAGCCGGTATCGGGCTTGAACTGTATATGCAACAAAAGCCGGAACAAACGAGGCAGATTTTTTTGGCAGCTTTCGGGGTCGGATCGCAGTTAGGCACCCTGGCTTACTCACGTCAGCATGAGCTGGAAGCTGACAAACTGGGACTTATTTTCATGGCTATGGCAGGTTACGATCCCCAGCGTGCTTTATCCTTCTGGCAGGAAATGGCCAGTTCGGGGGACAGTAAGACGCCCGAATTTTTAAGCACCCATCCGAGTGATGAACACCGTATTGCTGAAATCAGGAAATTCCTTCCTGAAGCTCAAAAATACTATGTTGCGGGAGGCCAAAAGGGGGCTGTGAAATCAACAACGACCACTCCGTCCCCTTCAAATACCTCAAAATCAGCCACCACAACACCAGCCGGAACGGGCGGTAAAAGGACTACAGGAAAGGTAGTTATTAAACCAGGCAAATAGTTTTATCCTGCCTTTTGATGAAATGGCGCCCGGTAAATTTCCGGGCGTTTTTTTCGATATTACTCATTGTAATTTTGCATCTATGAAAAACACAACTCAGGTACGCGCACAGGGTGAAAACAATACCGTTTACCGCAGTTACCGGCTGCTTATGCTATCTTGTGATCGTATGGCAGATACGGATCAGAAAAAGCAGATCCGGCGTGCCTATAAATATATGATTTCCGTATTTCAGAATGAAACTCCTGAGGTTTGTCAGAGTAGAGTGCATCATTCCTGTGCTGTCGCCTCTATCCTGGCCATGGAGATGGAAATGCCCGTTTCCTGCATTATTGCGGCATTGTTGCAGGATACTTTAACCAACGAAAAAAGCTTAGCTGAAATCGAAAAAAATTTCGGGGATAATACATCCGGACTGGTTTCACAACTCCATCGGATATCAGGATTGCATACGGAGAAAATTTCCATCCAGGCCGAGAACTTCATCCAGTTGATTTTAACAATGACGGATGATATCCGGGTAATTCTGATCAGGCTGGCTGACAGGCTGAATTTCATGCGGACAATTGAAAAGGTGCCGTTTGAGATTCAGCGAAAGATATCGGCGGAAACCATCAACCTGTATACTCCGCTTGCACATCGGCTGGGGCTGTATAAAATTAAATCGGAACTTGAAGAATTAGCAATGCAGCACGTTTATCCGGAGATATATAAAAGCATTGCTGATAAGATTGAACATTCAAAAGAATCGCAGAAGTTATACATCAAGGAGTTTTTAAAACCTATAGAAAGGGAACTTAAGAAGACCAGCCTGATCTATGAGATAAAGTCACGTACCAAATCAATACCTTCGATCTGGAGTAAGATGAAAAAGCAAAACATCGAGTTTGAGCAGGTATATGATTTTTTTGCTATCCGCATCATAACCGACAGCCTCCTTGCGAACGAAAAGCGCGACTGTTGGGAAGTATATTCCCTGGTGACAAACATTTACAAGCCGAATCCATCCCGTATGCGCGACTGGATTTCGGCTCCCAGGAGCAGCGGGTATGAATCGCTTCATGCAACCGTCATCGGGCCGCAGGGAAAATGGGTGGAAGTTCAGATACGTTCAAAACGGATGGATGAAGATGCTGAGAAGGGCCGGGCTGCCCATTGGAAATATAAATCAGCTTCCGGGAGCGAATCCGGCGCCGATCTGAGATTGAGGAATATCCGGACCGTTCTGGAAAATTATCTTTTGGTAGATCGCGAAACCGAAAGGAACACAAAAATAGAACCTTTCGACAGGAATATTTATATTTTCACCCCGCAGGGGGACCTGAAAAAATTACCTGCCGGGGCCACAGCTCTCGATTTTGCCTATGAAGTACACTCTGATGTTGGAAATCATTGTACCGGAGCCAAAGTCAATAATTCCTTTGTCCCCCTGAAATATATTTTAAAAACCGGAGACCAGGTCGAGATCGTAACATCGAAAAATCAGCGTCCCAGCAGGGACTGGCTTAACATCGCCATCACCTCAAAAGCGCTGAACAAGATCAGGCGTAATCTGAAAGAAGCAGAATTCAGACAGGCTGATATCGGCAGGGATATTCTTCTCCGAAAATTAAACCAGTTAAAAATCACCAATGCTGATGAGGCAATTCATAAACTGGTCACACATTTTAAAGCCGATAATTCGCTGGATCTATTTCATGATATTGCAATAGAACGCATAGATATTCAGGAAATCAAAGAAGCACTATTCCCATCAGCCAAACCGGAAGAAATAAAACCAGCGGAAAAGACCATTGAGAAGAAAACAAGAAAATCTTCTGAATCTGTTTCAAAAGCCATCGTGATCATCAATGATGATACGCCCCTGAGTGATGTAAAACTGGCAAGGTGCTGTCACCCGGTAATGGGAGACGCCATCTTCGGTTTTGTTACCGTTACCGAAGGCATTAAAATACATCGTTTGGACTGTACAAATGCTCACCAGATGCATAGCCGGTATTTATACAGGGTCGTTAAAGCCCGGTGGGCGGAGAATGCAGAAGTTTCCAACTATCTGGCTACAATAAAAATCACCGGAAATGACCGGGTCGGAATATTGAGTTCAATTACCACGGTACTTTCCGATGAGTTGAAGGCCAACACGCGCTCAATCAATATTGAGAGCAGAAACGGCCGGTTTGAAGGGATTATAACCATCAATGTGTCGGGAAAAAGTCATTTGGAAATGATTATCGCCCGCATCTCAAAAGTGAAGGATGTAACCAGGGTGGTGAGGATAAACTGATCAGGAAAACCTCCGGATGCCTCAAAATATTTGGGCTAATTATTACTTTTGACGGATGACCTCCTATTTATACCCTGACAACGAACTGAAACTTGTTGAAGGCAATTCCTATATTTTCAAGGTTCTGAAACTCATAACGCTTCAGGATTCTGAGCAGTATCTTATTGTTGAAGACCCCTTCAATCTCAGGCATTTCATTCCCGCAAAACCTTACGAGAAATATGGCATCCAAATCGGCAGCGAGATTAATTGCTATGTAGACCACATAAATTGCACAGGAAGGGTATTTCTGGAACCCGATCACCCCGTATACAGGATAGGGGAGAAGTACACCTTCAGGATAACAGGTATTTTATCTTCTCAAAATAAGGACATTAAGCTTAAAACATCGGATTGCTTTGGGAATAACTTAGAAATAGTTGTTCCTGAAACGGCCTTCCTCCAAAATAAAAAAGAAATAATTTGCGCTGTTAAACGAATTAAGAGAGGCATACCGGATCTTAACATTTTAAACGAAAAATAATGGTTATATCTAATGCAATATATATCAGTTATTTACGATTTTAAACTTTTCAACAATTGTTCATAACTAACGTTAATATAATGTTTAATTCTTTCCATAAAAACACTTGACCTGGTTACCTGTTGCGTCGTATTTTTAATTCACCGGACACGATCATGGAGCCTGACCGAAAATCGAAACGCCGGGATCCCGAAAGGGAGACAGACGAAGCGAAAAACTGCTGGAATCAACATCGGTGATTCCGAAAGGAAAAGCCGGGAAGAGGGAAGCAGGAGGCCGGGAGCAAAAAACGGGCATGCAAGTGTTTGATTTTTTGCAGGGAAAAGAAGAGCACTTCCGAGTGTTATTCTGATCCCCTCCAACAGGAAGATCGGCTCAGTGGCTGAAATCTGGGACTTTGAAAAAGGGAACAAACGGAAGCCGCAACTGAATGAAACCCGAATTGTCCGAAAGGACAACCAGGATGAAACAGGAAAGAGCCGGAACAAGGCAAAACAGCGCATGCATTGCCAGTTCTGAAAACGGGACTTCTTACGGGAAGGAACCGCGGAAAATCTTCCTGCCGCCGGGGACGGTTTCAAAAGGCAACACTGCCAGCCTTTGCAAAAAGTAAGGAAAGAGGCCGTTTATGTCCTTGCTGATAAAATTCTGAAAAGGATTTTTGAAAACCAGGCATAAGAAACCGGGGATCAGGCTTGAAGACGTAAGTTTGACGGTTTGATCAGATGAAAAAAGGACGTAAGTCCTTATTCAATCCCTGGCATCCGGAGTTCGGCCCGCTTCAGCAATTACGGTTGCTGACACGGAGGTGAGGAACCTTTCAGAAAGAGGGGTTCCTCATCTTTTTTTCTCTTTTCCCTGCCGATAAAAATTCCCCCTGCATCCAAATATGATCCATTTATACGAAAATTCCGGATTTATAAATCTGTAAAAAAATATACTCGTATCAGAGATGCCAGGCATATTTAAATAGCTGTAAATTTGCAGGTTTTTATAATTAACTACTGTCAGACACATGGCAACCAAAAAATACGCTGTAATTGGGATTGGTCAGTTTGGTAAGGCTATCGCCAAAAACTTGTCAGCCAAAGGATACGAAGTAATGGCAATCGACAATAATCAGGAAGTGATCGATTCAATAGGGGAGGATGTAGCCTATGCAGTAGCTCTCGATGCGACGGATAAAAAAGCCCTGCAATCACAAAATATCTCTGAATTTGATGCTGTTGTAGTCGCCATTGGCTCCGATTTTGAAGAGAGGCTCCTTTGTTCCTCCGTCCTGCTCGATTTGCAGGTGAAACGACTTATTACCCGGGCGAATGGTGAAGCTCAACGGATTATCCTTGAAAAAATGGGTATCACCGAAATACTCTCACCCGAAGAAGAGGTCGGGGTTATTGTTGCCGAAAGGCTTTCTAACCCCAGTATTGTCAGCTATCTTCAGTTGCCCGATGATTACCGGATCGCCGAAATTATTGCTCCGAAGAATTGTATCAACAAAACCTTCGGTGAAATAGACCTTCGCGACAAATATAAACTCAGCCTCATTACTTTAAAAAAGGAAATCCATACCGTTAAAGGAGGAAAAGAACTGGCTGAACATCATATTATTGGGGTGCCTGAAACAAAGCAGATCCTTGAAGTCACCGACCGCCTGCTTATCTTTGGCCATATTAAGGATATCGACCGTTTCCTTCAAATCAATGCTTAATATTCCGGGTTCAATATGCCATTGACTAGGGTTGATCGGATCAGGGAGTATATCAATATCCGGTTATACAAACATAAGGTATACGTAATCAGGAGCTTGCAGATACTCAGCATTTTTGTAGCCATAGTTGCTGTCGGATCTATCATCTACTATTATGGTTTTCCGAAAACGCCGGCTACATACAGGCTCAATTACATTATCATGGAAGGCAGCTTTATATTTTATTTTGTAAAGTTCCTGACAAAAATATTTTATGACTTTCACCCGATAGAATTTATCAAGAACAACCTTTTCGAAGCTATTATCATGCTGGGGTTGCTATTGGATGGAATAGGGCTGATGTTGTTTGGCGACCACATTGTCCTTATGTTTTTTAAATTATTGGGCCTGCCGAAGTTTACCGAATATTTCATTGTTTTTATTCAACTCTACTTCTTCGTTTTCATAGCCTTTGAAGTCGGGAGGGCCAGTGAGCATATTTCATTGATAAAAATGGGCCCATCCGCCATGCTGGCGTTATCCTTCATTATCCTGATCCTCACCGGTGCCGGGCTCCTTTGCTTGCCCGAAATGACTGTAGACAGAATCCGGTTTATTGACGCCCTCTTTACTTCTACAAGCGCCTGTTGTGTTACCGGGCTTGTTGTTGTTGATACCGCAACATGTTTCACCATCAAAGGCCAGGCAATTATCATGCTGCTGATACAATTAGGAGGTATCAATATTATTTCATTTGCTGCTTTTTTTGCCACCTTCTCAAGGAGCTCCGCGGGGTTACGTTATCAGTCCCTTATCAAAGACCTGGTGTCGACCGACCAGTTGAGTGAAAC
>DAONEP010000026.1:9752-44923 GCA_035403165.1 Bacteroidales bacterium
ATCATAGCGGGTCTGATTTTCCTTGGCGGGATAGGGATCATGGTGCTTGAGGATATGTTTAGTATTGCCCGCATTCGTGAGCGGCGAAAAATGAAATGGAAAAAACTCCGCGTTCATTCGAAGGTGGCGCTCTTTACATCGTTTGGATTAATACTTGCAGGCGCCGTCGTGTTCTATTTTGTGGAAAGGCATCGTACCATTGAAGATTACGGGTATTATGGTGCTATCGTCACTTCTGTGTTTCAATCGGTGACCTGCCGGACAGCAGGTTTCAATTCCGTTGATTTCTCACACCTGAGCCAGCCGGTGCTGATGTTCATGATTTTCCTGATGTTTATAGGGGCATCTCCTGCATCCACGGGTGGCGGAATTAAAACAACAACATTTGCGACCCTGATTTCATCGGCGTATGCAACCATCAGGGGGAAGAAGAACGTAGAGCTGATGCATCATACGGTTTCATTCGAACTTATTGATAAAGCATATTCAATTGCCTTGTTTTCAGTTTCCCTGATCTTTATCTCAACCTTTTTCCTGTCAATAACCGATGGGAACCACCCTTTTCTAAACCTGATATTTGAAGAAGTGTCGGCTTTCGGTACGGTAGGTTTGTCAACGGGGATTACGCCATTTTTATCTGATGCCGGCAAAACGATATTAATCTTTACGATGTATGTCGGACGTATCGGTACGCTTACATTAGCCATGGCGCTCCTGCGAAAAGTATCGTATTCCAATTACCGGTATTCCGAGATATCCCTGCTGGTCGGCTGATATGGTTTTAAAAAAAAAGGAACCTGAAAGGCTCCTTTTATGGCTGTTTTTTAATTAATAAACTCCTTAGGGAATGTCATCGCTGTGAACATCGCGGCTAAAATACAATGAATTAATTCGTTACTTCGCTTTTTATTGTTAAAAGTTGTTAATTGAACAAAGCAACATCTATTCCTCCCGGTCTTGTTCATTGTCGTCTTCTTTGCCTTCGCCGCCCGACGATTCATCAGACTCCTTAATATCAATCGATTCTGCAAAAAAGTCCTCGTCATCTTTATCTGATTTCTGATCAATTCTTACCGGAACTTTGATAAGATAACTGATCTCATCCGTATCAAGCGTAATAGCGTGGAAAAAGGTATCACCGGCGCCTTTAACCTTAATCATGTTGTTAACCCAACCCAATGGGTATTTCTTAAGAACAGCTTCCTTTAATTCGCTTGAGAGATTCTGGTAACTGACAATTACCCGTTTTTTCGCTGGCTTATTACTCATTTCTCTTTAATAAATTTTTGGGGCAATTATACAAAAGTATTTTTGATAAAAAATAATAATATTTGTTAATTCAATTAAAATGTTTCAGGATAATTTAAACAACCGTTTTTTGTAAAATCAGGGCCGACCGGCAAGGTAAATATACCTGAAGTCTGTAACAGTTGTTTTCCTTGTCAAATAAGGCATTATGAACCGTATGATCATCAATGCGTCCGTGCCCGCCAAATAATTTACTGTCGCTGTTTAACAGAATCTGAAACCTGCCATCTCCCGGGATTATAAATGAATAATCGGATATTGACCGCTGATGATGGAAATTGAATAAAAACAGTAATCCGCCACGTTCAAAAATGATACATTTATTCGCTTCATCCATATTGAGTTGACGGGCATAGCCGGAGGACATAATTCTATATTCAGCCATAATTTTTATCATCTCCCTGTCAAAATCAGCCAGAAAATGGTATTTCAGCGTTTTGTCATCAACCAGTGACCATTGCCGGCGGGCATATTTATAACTCCATCCGTTGCCCTGCCGGGGGAAATCAATCCATTCAGGATGGCCATATTCGTTTCCCATAAAATTTAACCAGGCTTGTCCTCCCAATGAAATTGAGAAAAGCCGGATCATCTTGTGGAGAGCGATCCCCCGGTCAATGACAGGATTATGGTCTGAGTTCCGCATGGAAAAGTACATCTCTTTATCCATAAGCCTGAAAGCCAGCGTTTTGTCTCCAACAAGTGCCTGGTCGTGCGATTCGCAGTAAGCCACCGTCTTAACATAAGGCAGCCTGTCGTTGAGTACATTCCACATCTCAAAAATATTCCAGTCTTCATCACGCAGATCTTTGAGGTATTTGATCCAGAAGTCAGGAATGCCCATGCCGAGCCTGTAATTAAATCCAATTCCCCCATCGGGAACGGGCGCTGTCAGGCCGGGCATTCCTGTGACATCTTCCGCTATCGTTACAGCATCCGGTTTTACTTTATGGGCCAGGTGGTTGGCCAATTGCAGATAGGTAACAGCGTCATATTCAACGCCTTGCCTGAAATATTTATCCGGGCTGTCGATCGTTTCATCACCATGATGAAAATAGAGCATGGATCCGACGCCATCAAACCGGAAGCCGTCGAAATGAAATTCCTGAAGCCAGTATTTTACATTCGAGAGCAGGAATCTTAACACTTCCGTCTTACCGTAATCAAAAAGTTTGGAATCCCAGGTCGGATGTTCACCGCGGGCTCCCGGATGAAAATATTGGTTTTCACTTCCATCGAACAAATTAAGCCCTTCGTTGATGTTTTTAACCGTATGCGAGTGAACAATATCCATGATAACCGCAATCTCCAAACTATGCGCTGTTCTGATCAGGAGTTTGAGTTCTTCGGGCGTTCCGAAACGGGATGATGGGGCAAAAAAATTAGACACATGATAACCGAACGACCCGTAATAGGGATGTTCCTGAATTGCCATGAGCTGAACTGCGTTATATCCGGCTTTTTTGATGCGGGGAAGAATATTATCAGTGAATTCCTGGTATGTCCCGATGCCTTCTTTTTCCTGGGCCATTCCAATGTGGGCTTCATATATAAACAAGTCCTTCCCGTTTTTTATAGAAAAATTGTCATTCTTCCAGTCGAATTTGCTGGGGAACCATAGCTGGCCCGTATAATCCTTGGTGACCTCATCCTGAACCACTCTTCGGATGTATGCCGGAATGCGTTTCTGCAATCCTAAATCACTCAGGACGACTACTTTAACGAAGCTGCCGTGTTTAAACCTGTCTTTATAGGTTTCGAAATCGAGAAAAATTTCCCAGACGCCATAATCATTACGCCACATTGGGTGAGATGTGCCATGCCAATGGTTGAAATCACCTGTGAGGTACAACTGATGTGCTGCCGGCGCCCATTCGCGGTACACAAATCGCTTATTTTGCTTATCGAAGTGGAAACCATAGTAGTCATGGGCAGAAGCAAATTTCAACAGGCTGCCGAAATCGGTTTCAATGGATGCCAGACGTGACCGGAAACGGTCAATTCTGCTGATTACATCGTTTGTGTTTGGAATGAGCCAGGGATCAACCTCAACAAGGCGGGGTACCCGGACAACTTTTGCTGCCATTTTCAGGTAATTGGTTTAACAAACGTATGAAATAATAACTGAATGAGAATTGGTTCGTCCTGATCAGTTTTCGGGTTTTGGACGGACATTCTATTTCTTTCATCATTCCTGCAGGCAGGGGAGAAGCCATGTTACGCCCCGGCTATTTAACAGGCAAATAGATATTTGTCTGCCATTTTGCTGTATCGGGTAAAGTTTTCGGGTCAGATATATATTCTTCAATGACCGGAGCCGTAACCGATAATTTATTTGCCGTGATGTATTTTTCAATTTCAGCATATGCCTGAGCCGTTCCTTCATAAGGGCCGAAATATTGCGCCATTACGGCATGCTGCTGTGGCATTTCTGTAAACTGAACGTTGTTTTTTTCAATACTGACGATTTTGTTTACCGCAACTCCGGCTTCAATATCAAATAAGGCCGGTGAAATGGTATGAAAGATGGCAACAGGAAATCCGGTAACCTGCAAATGCTTTTGTTTTATTATATTGAATATTTCTCCATATATAAAGCCCATTTTGGGGCGAATGTTTTTCCCGCTGCATGTATCACGAATCGTCAGCATGATACGGGCGGGAATATCGGTCTCGGTAATTTTGAAAGGCTTGGTGGTTTCAGGATGTGATTCAACTACATGACGGATATTTTGCAGTCCTTTTTCAAAATCAGGTCCAACGAACCGGTCCATGAGCAATCCAAAATATCGGATGACCGGATTTTTTCCGAGATCGCTGGTCATAGTCCAGGTCACAAAAACATGAGAGGTATCCGCTTTGCTGAAAATAAATTTGCCCACGGATTTGCCATTCTCCATAAAATCCATATCCAATATTACAGAATCGTATGGAAAGCTGTTGATAATTGAAATTTTACCGGTCCCGACATTTTTATTCCCGCTTTTCCAGCTATAACTTGCACCAATGCCTTTCCCGGGGCCGGAATAAAGGATAGTCATGGTGGTGTCTAGGTGATGCCAGGGCGACCATTTTTCCCAATTCTTCAAGGTATTAACCTGTTCAAAAATGTCATCAACAGAGCCTTTGATCATGACTGACCGGGAAACGGAGACTGTACGCGGAAGAAAAAATCCGGTCAAAAATACTGCCAGTATAAAAATTAGAAGCGCCCAGAGAATGATTTTAAAGACTTTCATATTTTTTGTTTAAAGATATACAAAATCAATGATTCAGGGATTCATCAAATGGCAAGATCAAATTTCTTATAATTAATATTATGTTAAATTACTATATTGAAACAATGGCCTGATAAATCAGGCCATTGTTTCTGAATATTATTGATTTAGTTTATCATTGACGGTTTTCAATTTATCATACATACCCAGCCTGGTATAGATTTCTTTGAGTGAGATCAGCGTATCCCGGTCGCCAGGATTCATTTTTTCTGCACCTTCCAGGTAAGGCAGCGCTTTATTAAGATATTCTTTCCCCTGATTTACCAGATTCTCATAGTTCGGATCGTTCAAAGGAAGTTTATTCGCTTCATTGATCACATCGCCACCCTTATTGTAATACACAACCCCCAGGTTGAACTGTGCGTCAAAGAAATTGGGATCCAGTTTTATCGTTTCTTCATAGGCTTTTACTGCATCGTCGAAATAAATTTTACGATCGGCAACAGTCAGGTTCGTGTCTTTAGCCAGTAAATCATAGGTAACGCCCAATGCAAAAGCAATAGTTTTGTTTGTTGGATCCTTTTCCTTGGCAATTGTCAGGCTTTCCAGCGCTTTCTGATGCTGATTGCTTTTTATGTAAAGATTTGCCATCGAAATGATGAGGTCATAATTTCCGGGGAAAAGCCTTAATCCATCCTGCAAAACTTTATCTGCCTTATCCATCATTTTCATATCTATGTAAATAGAAGCCAGCGAGGTATATATGCTGGGTTCTTTCATGCTTAGGCTGATGAGCTTTTCGTAAGTTGCCGTGGCGTTCTCATTGTCTTTTAGTTTCTCATAGCACAAAGCTGTACCATAAATGGCTAATGTATCAAGGCTCTGGTTATCACTGGCGATTTTCACAGCCTGGTTGAAATTGCTCAGGGCTTCAGCAAATTTCTCAGCCTTGAACAAATCAGCGCCGGCATTGAAGAATTGACCGCCAAGCGTTAGCATGCGAATCATTATATCCGATTTAAAATCGCCTTTGGTATCAAGTTCCTGCGCTTTCTTCATTTCATCATAGGCGATCTGAAGATCGTTGGGAACGGTTTCTTTCATTTCCGGTTTGAAATGAATATCAAGATAAATGGCACCATTGTAATAATGCGCTTTAGCATCTGTAGCTGCTTCCGGATATGCCATGGCTTTGTCGATATAATCCCTGGCTTTCGTAAGATCTCCCTTTTGCCAGTAATTGTAGGCAGAGGTCCGGTCTTTTTTAAATTGTGCAAAAGTCATACTGGTCATAATAACTAAGGCCAGCAGCAGAATGGATTTTTTCATTTTATAAATGGTGTTTGGGTTTATTTTTATGCTATCCTTTATTAAGTCGTTAATAGTCGGCAAATGTATGCAGTTTGAATTAGTTACAATTCATTTTTTTATTCTTTTTCGGAAGGTTCGTCATTTTCCTCATCGGGAATATCGGTTAACTCGTATGTATTATCATCACCAGGTTCTTCATCATTCTGGCCGACCAGGTTATCATCTTCCTCGCATTCGACTTTGGCAACAGCCGCAATGGCATCGTTTTCTTTCAGGTTGATAAGCCTTACGCCTTGCGTGGCCCTTCCCACAACCCTCAGGTCGCTGACGGCCATCCGGATAATGATTCCTGAACGGTTGATGATCATCAGGTCATCATTGTCGGTAACATTTTTTATGGCAATAAGCTGGCCGGTTTTTTCAGTAATATTAATGGTTTTTACCCCTTTTCCGCCTCTGTTGGTCACCCGGTAATCAGCGAGTGATGACCGTTTGCCAAAGCCGTTTTCGGATACAACCAGGATATCAACGTTTTCATCTTTACCACATATCATGCCAATTACTTCATCATGGTCACCGGCAAGCCTTATCCCTCTTACACCCGTGGCATTCCGGCCCATTGGGCGAACTGTGGCTTCATTAAACCTGATAGCCCGCCCCGATCGCAGCGCCATCATGATTTCGCAATTGCCGTCAGTGAGCCTGGCTTCCAGCAGACAGTCATCATCAACAATGTTGATAGCGTTTATGCCATTGGCGCGGGGCCTGGAATAAGCCTCGAGAGATGTTTTCTTGATGGTGCCTTGTTTGGTGCAAAGAATTATGAAGTTGTTATTAACATATTCATCATCATTGAGGTCTTTCAGGTTGATGATAGCCCTGATTTTATCATCAGGTTCTATGTTTACTATATTCTGAATGGCACGTCCCTTGGATGCTTTTCCTCCTTCAGGAATTTCGAAGGCCCTTAGCCAGAAGCATTTGCCTTTTTCAGTAAAGAAGAGAAGATAATTGTGAGCGGTAGCTACAAAAAGGTGCTCAAGAAAATCCTCTTCCCGGATATCGGAACCGCGGGCTCCCCTCCCACCTCTGTTCTGCCGCTTGTATTCGGTTAACATCGTACGCTTGATGTATCCCATGTGAGAGATAGTGATCACCACACTTTCATCAGCGATGGTGTCTTCGATCCTGAAGTCTTTGGCTGTGTACTCAATGCGGCTGCGGGGTTCGTCACCATACTTTTCCTTAATTTCGAGCAGCTCATCCTTAATGATCTGCATGCGAAGCGATTCGTCGGCCAGTATGTCTTTCAGGTGCTGTATCAGTTTTATAAGTTCGGCATACTCTTCCTTGATTTTATCCCGTTCAAGTCCCGTAAGGCGTTGAAGCCTCATATCGAGAATAGCCTTTGCCTGGATTTCCGATAATCCGAATCGCTCCATCAGGCCTGTTTTAGCCTCATCCGGAGTTACAGAAGCCCGGATAAGGGCAATTACTTCATCCAGATGGTCCAGGGCTATAAGGAGTCCTTCGAGAATATGAGCCCGTTTTTCAGCTTCCCGAAGTTCAAATTGAGTACGCCGTACGATAACTTCGTGACGGTGATCAACAAACATCGAGATGAGCTGTTTCAGGTTCAACTGAACGGGCCGGCCTTTCACCAGTGCAATATTATTGACCGAGAATGAACTTTGAAGCGAGGTATACTGATACAGTTTATTGAGAACGATATTGGTGATTGCATCACGTTTGAGTTCATAGACGATGCGTAAACCGTTGCGATCGCTTTCATCACGAATGTCGCTGATCCCTTCAATTTTTTTCTCATTGACCAGATCTGCCGTTTTCTTGATCATCTCGGCTTTGTTTATCTGGTAAGGAATGGAAGTAGCCACAATGCATTCGTGTCCTTTATCATCGGTTTCGATGGTCGTTTCACCACGGATAATGATACGCCCCCTGCCGGTTTCAAATGCTTCGCGCACCCCGTCATATCCATGTATAACGCCTCCGGTCGGAAAATCGGGGGCTTTTACATATTGCATAAGCTCTTCAATCGTAATGTCATGGTTGTCGATATAGGCAATTGTACCATCTACTACCTGTCCAAGATTATGAGGCGCAATATTCGTTGCCATACCAACTGCAATACCGGATGAACCGTTGATGAGCAGGTTGGGCACTTTTGACGGAAGTACGGTGGGTTCTTCCAGTGAATCGTCAAAGTTTAACTTGAAATCCACGGTTTCCTTATCAAGATCAGCCAGTAATTCCTCGGCAAGCCTCTTGAGCCTTGCTTCGGTGTACCTCATGGCAGCCGGGCTATCTCCGTCAATCGAACCAAAGTTACCCTGCCCGTCAACAAGTGGGTAACGCAGAGACCAATCCTGGGCCATACGAACCATGGCGTCATAAACTGAAGAGTCTCCGTGCGGATGGTACTTCCCTAAAACTTC
This sequence comes from Bacteroidales bacterium, assembly GCA_035403165.1. GTDB lineage: Bacteria > Bacteroidota > Bacteroidia > Bacteroidales > UBA4417 > UBA4417. Next base: position 18,046 of record DAONEP010000026.1, read on the forward strand.
CCCGACAATACGGGCAGATTTTTTATATGACCGGTTCGATAGTATACCCAGATCGAACATTCCAAAAAGAACCCTGCGGTGAACAGGTTTTAGACCGTCGCGAACGTCGGGTAAAGCACGCGACACAATGACCGACATTGAATAATCAATGTAGGCCGATTTCATCTGATTCTCAATATTTACCTGAACAATTTTTTCGCCTTCGTCGTTGTAATCCATTTTGTAACTACCTAATTATTAATAACTTATGTTCATGTGAACAATTGTACGAAGTTAATCATTTTTATGATACGCAATATCTTTGCCCCCGGCCTATTTGTGTCATATTACTAACAGGTTCATGTTAAAAAGACAATGGCATATTAATTGATCGTTACAGATTTTGAAAGTAATTTTGAAGCTGCAAACATATCTGCCTGTTTTAGTGTTAATTTTGAATTACAGTAATATATGGTTGCCGCCGGAGTAAATCAGTAACAGAGAATGGAATGGAAGCTAAATTTTCACAAAGGGTAAAAGACGTTTTGTCATTCAGTCGGGAGGAAGCTTTGCGGCTGGGCAACGATTATATTGGTGTTGAACATCTTTTCCTTGGTATATTACGGGAAGGTGAGGGACTGGCAATCAAGATATTGAATTACCTGAATGTCGATCTCGCTGAAATCAGAAAAACCATTGAATCGACAATCGCGAACCGGTCAAAAAAAATTGACATCGAAGAACTTAAAAACCTGCCGCTGGTTAAGCAGGCAGAAAGGGCATTAAAGCTGACGTACCTTGAAGCAAAGCTTTTTAACAGCGACCTGATTGGTACCGAGCATCTCCTGCTGGCCATCTTAAAAGATGAGGATAATATTGTTACCCGGTCAGTTCTGAAATATGGCGTTGATTATGATATCGTAAAAGAAGAGGTCAAGTCGTACCTTGTTTCGCTGGATGAAGACGCTTCCCGCGGCGTTGACAGACCTGAAAAAGACAGCCGGACCGACTTTCACGATGAGTTGCCCGGCGGAGCGCAGGACGACGATACTGATGAGGGATCGCCATTTGGCGGAAGCAAAAAAATTGCTGACAGCAAGTCGAAAACGCCTGTTCTTGATAATTTCGGACGTGATCTGACCCGCGCTGCCGAAGAAAACCGCCTCGATCCTATTGTCGGACGGGAGAAAGAACTTGAACGCATTTCTCAAATCCTGAGCCGCCGTAAGAAGAATAACCCGATACTTATCGGTGAACCGGGCGTCGGTAAATCGGCAATTGCTGAAGGATTAGCTTTGAGGATTACGCAGCGGAGAGTTTCCCGGGCTTTGTTCAATAAAAGGGTTTTTACACTGGACCTGGCATCGCTTGTTGCCGGCACAAAATACCGCGGGCAGTTTGAAGAACGAATGAAAGCGGTGCTGAATGAACTGGAAAAGAACCGGGATATTATTCTTTTTATCGATGAGATTCACACCATTGTCGGGGCTGGCAATGCTTCAGGTTCGCTGGATGCATCCAATATGTTCAAACCGGCCCTGGCCCGGGGTGAAATCCAGTGCATCGGGGCAACAACCCTTGATGAATACAGGCAGTACATTGAAAAAGACGGCGCGCTGGAACGCCGCTTCCAAAAAGTGCTGGTTGACCCGACCAGTCCGGAGGAAACCATAGAGATTCTCAACCAGATCAAAGAGAAATACGAAGACCATCATCTGGTCAAATATACCGATGAAGCGATAGATGCCTGCGTTTTCCTTACAAACCGATACGTCACCGACCGTTGCCTTCCGGATAAGGCCATTGATGCACTCGACGAAGCAGGCGCAAGGGTTCATATTTCAAACATGCATGTTCCGGTTGAAATTGTGAACATCGAAGCTCAGATAGAAGAAGTTAAGCAGCGGAAAATGAAAGCCATCAAGGCTCAGAAGTTTGAAGAAGCTGCCAATTACCGTGATACGGAACGCCGTCTGCAAAATGACCTGGAAAGCGCCAAACGGCGATGGGAGGATGAGTCAAAGATCAACCGCGAAACAGTTTCGGCTGAGAATGTCGCCGAAGTGGTCGCCATGATGACCGGCGTTCCTGTTCAGCGTATCGCCCAGAATGAAAGCGACCGCTTGCTGAACATGGAAAATGAACTGGGTGGCGCTGTAATCGGGCAGGACGAAGCCATCAAAAAAGTAGTTAAAGCTATCCGCCGTAACCGTGCCGGCCTGAAAGACCCGAACAAGCCTATCGGGACCTTTATTTTTCTGGGGCCCACCGGCGTCGGAAAAACACACCTTGCCAAGGTCCTGGCAAAATATCTCTTCGATTCCGAAGAAACCCTTGTAAGGATTGATATGAGCGAGTATATGGAAAAATTCGCCGTTTCGAGGCTGGTCGGGGCGCCTCCGGGTTATGTAGGCTACGAAGAAGGAGGCCAGTTGACTGAAAAAGTCCGTCGCCGCCCCTACTCTATTGTCCTGCTTGATGAAATTGAGAAAGCCCATCCTGATATCTTTCATATCCTGTTGCAGGTCCTGGACGACGGTGTTCTCACCGACAGCCTTGGCCGCAAGGTCGATTTCAAAAATACCATCGTTATCATGACTTCCAATATCGGATCCCGGCAATTGAAGGATTTCGGTACCGGCGTCGGGTTCTCAACTGTTGCCAAGCAATCGCAATGGTCAAACCAGGCCCAGGGAGTTATTGAAAATGCCCTGAAAAAAACTTTCGCACCTGAATTTCTGAACAGGATTGACGACATTATCATTTTTGAATCGCTGGGGCGTGATGATATTCATAAGATCATCGATATTGAATTGCGTCAACTGTTTGATCGAATCCGCAAAATGGGTTACCAGCCTCAGATAACGGAAGCCGCCAAGGATTTCATCCTTGACCGGGGCTGGGATGAACAATTCGGCGCCCGCCCGCTTAAAAGGGCCATCCAGAAATACATCGAAGATACGCTGGCTGAGGAAATCATTAAATCAACCCTTAAAGAAGGCGATACCATCCTGATTGATCATGAAAAAGATGCCGGCGAACTCTCCATCAAAGTGTTGCCGTCGGCAAAACTTGAGATACCTCCGGTAACCGGAGAATCTGTTACCGGGTAACCAGGGACGCCTCCAAAAATAAAACAGCCTGATTCCTAAAGAACCAGGCTGTTTCTTTTTAATTGGTTCCGGATCAGAACTTATATTCGTTGTCGGCAATAAGTTTGTCGGCAATACGGCGGCGTGATTCTTTAACGTTTAAAGCTGCTACCCTGGTAAGTGGATCTACGGCAGAATGCAGTGCAGGCAGCAATTCAGCAGTTGCAAAGGCATTGACGGCATCCATGGCCGATTTGCGCACCAGGTCAGCCGAATCGTATACAAAAACATCAAGAATATCCCGGTATACACTAACGGCATCTGCACCACGGGCTGCCTCAAGCTTTTGGATTCTAAGGGACATGGATTCCGCCACGTAGATCTGCATCATGATATCGGAAATATTGTTCAGGACTTCTTCTTCCTGGGCAATCTGTTTCCCGAAATGCTTTGAAGCGCCATTGATAGCAAGAAGGGCTACTTTCTTGAAATTTTTCAGGTACACCGATTTTTCTTCATAGTAAGTTTCGTTCCCTGAAATCTTGCAAGCAACAGAACCCAGGTCGGCAGCCAGTTTTTCGGCTTCGCCGAAAAGGTCGAAATCGCCTTTCATGGCGCGTTTCATTGCAGTGTCGACTACCAGAAGCCGGTTAATTTCGTTAGTCCCTTCAAAAATCCTGTTGATACGTGAATCGCGATAGCCGCGTTCAACTGCCATTTCGGCAGAATATCCCATACCTCCGTGGATCTGAACGGCTTCATCGGCAACATAGTCCAGCATTTCGGATCCATATACCTTGAGCAGGGCTGCTTCCACTGCATAATGGCTGATGGCTTCGATGGTTGCGCGGCCTTTGTCCATGCCGGTGGCTTTCAGTTCACCGATCAGGTGATCGATATCGTAGCTGGCACGGTAGGTTGCCGATTCATGGCCAAAGGTTTTAATAACCTGTTCCGCCATCTTATACTTGAGGGATCCGAAAGTAGAGATCAGTACGCCAAATTGTTTTCTTTCGTTGGCATATTTCACCGAATCCGTTATAGCTTTTTTAGCAGCGCCTATAACATTGGCGCCGAGTTTCAGGCGTCCCATATGGAGTATGCTGAGCGCAATACGGAAGCCTTCCCCCCTCTTTCCAATCAGGTTTTCGGCCGGCACTTTCACATCATTGTAGAAAATCTGGGCAGTGGACGAACCTTTTATTCCCATTTTCTTTTCATCGGGGGCCACAACCACACCCGGCATTGTCCTTTCGACAACAAAGGCGCTGAGCACGCGATCGTTCTCTATTTTGGCAAAAACGACCTGCGTATCGGCAAAACCGGCATTGGTGATCCACATTTTTTGCCCGTTCAGGATATAATGAGACCCATCTTCCGAAAGTTTTGCGTTTGTCTTTCCTGAATTGGCATCACTGCCGGCACCGGGTTCGGTAAGGCAATAGCAGCCAATCAATTCGCCCGTGGCAAGCCTGGAAACATACTTCTGGCGTTGCTCTTCGTTGCCGTAATACATGATGGGCAAAGTACCAATACCACAATGTGCCATGAAGGCGACCGAGAATGAGTAACCGGCCCCGATTGTTTCGGCTGTCAGCATTTGAGTCACAAATGATTGTCCGAAGCCATTGTATTCTTCGGGCAACGAAATGCCCATGAGACCCAGTTCTCCTGATTTCTTCAGGATTTCCTTCATGAGTTCACGGTCTTGTTTGTCAAGTTTATCGAGGTTTGGATATACTTCGGTAACAAGAAAATCGCGGCAGGTTTGCGCGATCATCAACTGTTCCTCGTTGAATTCTTCGGGGATGAACACATCGTTGGGTTCAACTTCTGCTACGAGGAATTCGCCGCTTTTTAACACTTTTCTGTTTTCCATGGCAAGTATTTTTTTTCGGTAGCTATTTTGTTTTTTTTCTGTTCATTATGTCTGAAATTGTCCGACCGGAACTACAGGTTCAATGCCTGTACGATGAGCTCGGCAATATCGTAATTCCTGACATCCTCCTCATGGTTTTTATACTTGATGCCGTCGGTCATCATTGTCATACAAAAAGGACAGGCTGTGGCAATGATATTACAACCTGTATTCAGGGCATCTTCGGTACGTTCGATAAAAATCTCCTTATTACCCTTTTCAGCTTCCTTGAACATTTGTCCCCCGCCAGCGCCGCAACAAAGGGCAAAGCTGCGATTGCGGCCCATTTCCACAAAGTTGCGCGTAAGGTGTTCCAAAATTGCCCGTGGCTCTTCATAAATGCCGTTGGCACGTCCCAGGTAACATGGATCATGATAGGTGATGACTTTTGAGTCAAAGGCATTTTGGGGAAGAATAAGTTTTCCGCCGGCTATGTTTTCCTGTATAAACTGCAGGTAGTTTATCACCGTATAATGACCGCCCAGGTCAGGATATTCATTCTTGAAAATGTTGTAACAGTGTGGGCAAATTGTAATGATTTTCTGAACATTATAGGCCTTGAACACTTCAATATTTTGCAGCGCCTGCATCTGGTACAGCATTTCGTTGCCGGCCCGGCGGGCCGGGTCGCCGGAGCAGGACTCTTCTTTTCCCAATACGGCATAGCTCACCTTCAGATGGGTGAGAATTTTAACGAAAGCGGCTGCAACCTTTTTATACCGGTCGTCAAAAGCGCCGGCGCATCCAACCCAGAAAAGGTATTCCGGTTTTTCTCCCCGTGCAAAGAGATCAGCCATAACGGGGACTTCCACTTTAACTTTTTCCATAGCAATGTCTTTTCAAAGGTTAGTTCATGTTCATTTCAATGTTTTCGGCCCACAGCAAACGGTCTTCCGGCGAAAACTGCCAGGGGGCGCCATTGTTTTCGATGTTGTTGAAAACGGTCTTCAGTTCACCAGGGGCAGATGCTTCTTCCATAACAAGATAGCGGCGCATATCCACAATCAGTGTCGGATGGTTGATATTGATGGGACATTCCATAGCGCATGCATTACAGGTAGTGCAAGCCCAGATTTCTTCCTCCGTGATATAATCGCGGATAAGAGACCGGGAGTCATCATATCCTTTGTCCTTTAATAAATGCGGACCTTTTTCCTTCATTCTGGCTCGAACATCCATCATGACCTTGCGGGGTGAAAGTCTTTTACCGGTAATATTTGCCGGACAAACCGAGGTGCAGCGGCCGCATTCGGTACATGACAGGGAATCGAAATAATTTTTCCAGTTGATATCCTCGGCATCCTTTACCCCGAAACGTTCGACCGGGGTATCAGAAGCAGGCGCTGCATAAGCAGTTTCAGGATTCATCATTAATTTCACTTCATGGGTGATACTATCCATATTCGGCAATTTGCCCAACGGATCAAGCCTTGACAAGAACACGTTCGGGATTGACATGAAAACATGGAAATGCTTTGAATACGGCAATATGTTGGCAAAGATAAAAATGAGCAAAATATGGCTCCACCAGAAAATCTCATTCCAGATATTAACATTTTTCAGTTGCATGCCCGAAAACGCACCTGTAAGGAGATTGCTCACCGGATAAATGCCATACAAGGTTTCGCCCGACTGCCGGCACGATTCCACATAAGAGGCATTCATTCCCAGCAAGGAAACCATCAGTAATAATATCATCGTGAGGGCTATCGTTGCATCCGTGTGCGATTTCTTTTTCATTTCGATACCTTCGAAACGCCTGACATGCAGGAAAAGCCTCCTTATCAGGAAAACGATAATGGAAATGCCTACCAGCAGCGCAAAAATATCTCCCGATAGCATGATAAGGTCATGAAACCAACCCAGCACCGACAGCGATTTCCTGGCTCCCGACAGACCGTCGATAACCATTTCGATGCTCCCGAACAATATTACACAAAAGCCCCAGAAAACCAGTGCGTGCAATAATCCGATAACAGGACGGCGGAATATTTTTTTCTGGCCGAAAGCCACTTTCATCATTATTCCAAACCGCTTACCTATCTCTTTAACAGGAAACCCTTTCCTGGTTAGCCTGAAGAAACCAATAATCCGGCTGATGGTATAGGCAAAAACCAGCAGGGTAATTATAAGCGCAATTGCAAAGACAATTTGTTTTACCATAACTGATAAGTTAAATGAGTCTCAATGATTAATCATGAATCAGCATACACATTCTTCCCAGGCATGAAGAATCAGCCCGGTTTATGAAGATTTCGGTTGTATCACAGCCGCGAAAAGCGCTATTTGGCTTTCATTTCTTTAACGGCTTCAACAAGTTTGGGAAGTACTTTGGCAGCATCACCCACAATGCCATATTGAGCGGCGCCGAATATCGGGGCGTCTTTATCGGTGTTGATAGCCACAATGTATTTCGAAGCGCTTACGCCGGCAAGGTGCTGTGTAGCGCCGGAAATGCCTACTGCGATGTACAGGTTCGGGGCGATGATTTTGCCTGTTTGACCGGTATGTTCATCGGGAGAACGCCAGCCTTCATCGGAAACCGGACGTGAGCAGGCTGTCGCCGCGCCAAGTAAATCTGCCAGTTCGGTAAGAGGCCCCCAGTTATCCGGCGATTTCATTCCCCTGCCGCCTGAAACGACGATTTCGGCATCTGTGAGAAGAATTTTTCCGGTTTGTTTTTGGACATCCTTCACCGTGGTTTTTACCATGCCGGCTTCCACATCTACTGCAATATGTTCAACGGGGGCTTTAGCGGCTGATTCTTTCAGTTCAAAAGAATTCTGGGCTAATGTCAGTATCCTTACCGGTGTTTTAATCAGGACATTGGCGAATGCATTACCGGAATAAGCTTTCTTATGAACAACAAAAGGGTCTGCACTCAGAGGCAACTGGTTTACACCGGCCCCAATTCCTGCTTTTAGCCTGACTGAAAGCCTTGGAGCGAGCGCTTTCCCGGTATTGTTATTCGACAGCACTACAACAGACGCTTTTTCGTTGATGGCTATTTGTGCAATTACCGAAGCATAGGCCTGGTTATCGAGAACATTGAGTTTATCATTGCTTGCAGCAATTATTTTTGCAGCGCCGAAACCGGTAAGTTTATCGAGCTCAGGCTGTCCTACATTTCCTATTGAAAGAGCAACAGCTTGTGTGCCGCACATTTCGGCAACACCTGCTGCATATGAAATAAGTTCAAAGGAGGCTTTTTTGAATTTACCATCCCAATTTTCAACAAAAACAAGAACTGACATATCGTATGTTTTTTTTATCGTGGTTAGAGAATTTTGGCTTCGTTCTGAAGAAAATCAATCAACTGTTTCGGATTTTCAGCATCCACAAATTTGCAGGCAGTCCTGGGTTTAGGCATCTCGTACCCGATTACTTCGGTCAATGCTTCAACAGGAGCAGGTTCAGTAACCGCAATTGGTTTTGTCCGCGCCATCATTATTCCGCGCATTGCAGCAATACGGGGCTCTTTGGCTATTCCTTTCTGGACAATGGCAACAAACGGGGCCGGAACCGTAACGACTTCTTTTCCGCCATCAATTTCGCGGGTCAGAATGGCAGCGCCATTTTCGACCGAAAGCGAGGAAACCGCCGATACTGATGGGATGTCAAGCATCTCCGCGAGCATTCCTCCTACCGTGGATCCGTTGTGGTCGCTTGATTCAATGCCGCATAAGATAATATCGTAAGGATTTTTCTTCAGCACTTCGGCCAATTGTGCAGCAACAAAATAAGCGTCGGCAGCATCGGCATTCACCCGAACAGCATCATCGGCGCCAATAGCCAGGGCTTTCCGGATAGTCGGTTCCGAAGTTACAGTCCCTACATGGGCTACTGTTACCTTTTCTATTCCGTTGGCCGCAACGTCTTTCAATTCGAGCGCACGGGTCAGGGAGAGTTCGTCCCAGGGATTGATAACCCATTGTATGCCATTGGTATCTAGTTTCTTATTGTCATCAAGGAATCTGACCTTAGTCGTAGTGTCAGGTACATTGCTGATGCAGACTAAAACTTTCATCGAATCAGGATTTTATGTTTCTAACTTTAATTAATCGGAAAAGGATTGAACCTAAAGATAACTTCTTTTTCCCCATTTCAGGACGGCAAAGATAAAACAAACTCCCAAACAGGGCACTTTTTCGACTTTGATGAGGGAAATCGGGTGACAAAACGGCGCTAAAACTTCAGGAAAAAGTCCCCTGAAAAATACCTAATAAAATAATAATCAGTTGATTAACCAGTTGATAAACTTTTAAACCATGGATTAATTATCCATTGAACATAGCTTCATAATGCATAATTTTACAGTTGCTCAACATCTTTTCTGTTTGATAGATGAAACAACCTTCCGACAAACCGCAAAAACCGCATAAATTCTTAAAAATGCCTTCATTTCCGGGCGGGAAAAGCTCCTTCCGGGAATTTGTGAAGGAAAATCTGCGCTATCCTGAAGAGGCGCTGAAAAACAACATCCAGGGAACCGTTTATCTTGACTATACTGTTGACAATATCGGGGTGGTGGAAAATATTGCCGTAACCCGCGGAATTGGCTATGGTTGCGACGAAGAGGCTATACGTTTGATAAAACTCATAACCTACCCTGCTGTTAAAAACAAAGGGGTGAAGATGAAAGTGACGATGAAAACGCGTATTGCTTTCATGCTGCCGGTAGCTCAAACAGAAAAGGAAGAGATCAGCACAGCGTTCAGGATCAATTATACGGCCACCAGTCCCTCGGGCGGTAAAAAGCCGGAACAGCAGCCGCACTCTTCCTATGGCTATACCATTACATTCGGCAGCCAGCCTGAAAATTCCTGATATCCCGGAATCTGCGCCGGTTATAACCGGTCTTCCTTATCTTCGTCAATCTTATGCCCGTTGCATTCTTTGCAATCGAGGCTGCGGTTGTACATTTGCATGGCGCGGTAGCTCATCCCCATGCTGCTGAATCCGCCGTCGTTATATAGGTTTTGCATGGTTACCTTTTTGGTAAGGTCGCTGAACAGGGTTATGCAATAATCGGCGCATTCTTCAGCCGTGGCATTGCCCAGCGGGGCCATACGTTCGGTGAAGTCCATCAGGCCGTTTATTCCTTTCACGCCGCTGCCTGCTGTTGTCAGCGTAGGTGATTGCGAAATAGTATTGATACGGATATGGCTCTTCCGGCCATAAATATATCCGAAACTCCGCGCTATACTTTCGAGGGCAGCTTTGGCATCGGCCATATCGTTGTATTCGAAAAGGGTGCGTTGGGCCGCGATATAGGATAAGGCTACCACAGAGCCCCATTCATTCAGCGCATCGAATTTATTGGCTGTTTGCAGGACCTTGTGAAATGACAACGCTGAAATATCCAGGGTTTTGAGATAAAAATCATAGTTTATCTGGTCGTAAGGAATCTTTTTCCGAACGTTGGGCGACATTCCGATAGCATGAAGAATAAAATCGATCTTCCCGCCAAAATGTTCCATTGTTTTCACGAAGAGGTTTTCAAGGTCGGGAATGCTGGTAGCATCGGCAGGAATTACGATTGTGTTGCAATTCCGGGCCAGGATGTGGGTATCGCCCATGCGCAAGGCCATCGGAGTATTGGTAAGAACAAATTCTGCGCCTTCTTCATAAGCTTTTTCGGCGGTTTTCCAGGCGATGGACATTTCGTTCAGCGCACCGAAAATAATCCCTTTCTTGCCCTTGAGCAGGTTGTAAGCCATAATCTTAATGTTTACTTGATTAATAATCAATCCGGATATTCCGGCCATTTCCTAAGGAATCAGTTCCTTATTAATTCCCGGGCTGCAGCTTTGGCTGTTTCCGTTATCATGTCATCGCTCAGCATCCTGGCGATTTCGGTTATGCGGTCTTCGGGGGATAATTGTTTCAGGCTTGAGAAAGTGCTTTTTTCTCCTTCCTCTTTATAAGCGAGATAATGCGTTTTACACTTTCCGGCTATCTGCGGAAGATGGGTAATCGCAATCACCTGCACAGTTGCCGACATTTTATGCAGGATGCTGCCGATGCGTCCGGCTATCTCACCGGAAACCCCGCTGTCGATTTCATCAAACAGAATGGTGGGTAGCATGCTGCGGCGTACCACCAGTGATTTAACCGCCAGCATCAGCCTTGACAATTCCCCGCCCGAAGCAACTTTCCGGAGTTCGCGGGGCTGCCCGCCTTTATTGGCAGAAAACAGGAAAGTGACTTTATCAATTCCCGATTTTGTGAATTCGCCGTTTACTTCATGCCCGATGGTAAATACGGCTGCCGGCATCCCCAGGTCGGCCAGCGTTTTAACCATCTCCTTTTCTATAAACGGAATCACGCCTTTCCGGCTTTCCGATAATTCATGCGCAGCCCGGATTAATTGCTTTTCCAGTTGTGAAATTTCCGATTTCAGTTCATCGATCTGGGACTGTAACGTCTCAATATTTTCCAGGTTCAGCGAAAGCTGATCTTTTATTGCCAGGAGTTCGCCGACCGATTGAACTTTATGCTTTTGTAACAGGTGATAAATCAGGTCGGTGCGTGTGGTTAATTCTTCAATACGTTGAGGGTCGAAATGAACATGGCTGGCATATGCCGTAAGTTCAGCGGCCATATCTTTTAATTCGATATGGCAGGTTTCAAGCCTTTCGGATACAGGTTCCAATGTGGCGCCGAGATGTACCGCCTGATCAACAAGCTGACGGATTTCGGCTAGCTGTCCTATCATATTGGGCTCAAATTCGTTCAGCAGGTTTATCACGGAATAGAGCCTTGTCTTGATCTCCTCGGCATTCGTAAGCACGACCAATTCCGCTTCGGCTTCTTCCTGTTCGTTTTCACGAAGGGAAGCCGTTTCCAGTTCATCCAGAAGGTAATGCTGGAATTCCCGGTCGGCAGTCGCCTTTTCCTGCCGTTCAACGAGGCCGTTCAATTCCCGCTGAGCTTTGGTAAACCGCGAAAAGAGTCCGCAATAATCATTCAGCAAGCCGGGCTTGGCCACGTATGAATCCACAAGCGCCAACTGGAAAGCTGCTTCATTTAATTCAAGCGTCTGATTCTGGGAGTGGATATCAACCAGGCGATCGCCCAACTGGTTAAGTATAGACAGGTTCACGGGTGTGTCGTTAACAAAGGCACGTGATTTTCCCTGTGGGGTGATTTCCCGCCTGATGGTTGTTACCGGATCAAAATCAAGATCATTTTCAGTAAACAAGGGCTCAAGGCCATAACCTTCGATGCGGAAAACACCTTCTACGATGCATTTTTTTTCCTTGTCGTGAAGCACCATGGTGTCGGCACGCTGACCGAGAATCAATCCCAGGGCGCCGACCAGGATAGATTTTCCGGCGCCGGTCTCTCCGGTAATTACCGAGAAACCATCTTCAAAGCCGATATCAAGGTGGCGGATCAGTATAAAATTATCTACCGAAAGGTGTAAAAGCATTTCAGGATCGAAATTTAACGGATGATAAAAGTACGAAATATTAAAATCCGGGACTATTTCCCGCTTGACATGATCTTCTGATACTTTGAACTGTTGGAAGGATCAATTTCTTTGAGAATATTGACAGCCTTTGTTTTATCCATGGGGGCTGCCTGTGAGAAGATGTTGATCAGTTCGTCGCATTTGGCTTCCATCATGAGTTGCAGGATGAACAATCCCGGTTTCTGACGGTAGGCACGTTGAAAATTGTCAAGGCAATCCGAAACCGCCGATCTTCCGAGGTCTATATTATCCGACATAACATCCAGCCCGAGACGATGATATTGGTACAGGCCTTCCCGCAAAGGGGAATATGCGCCATTCAACAGATTTTCAACCAGCCAGAACCTGTTTTTGGTACTCTCAAATGCTTTCCATCCACTTTCCGAAGCATTCTGTGCCGTATTTACAATAGCTTTTGCTTTTTCGAAATAAGGCGTTCCGCCCATATTGGAATATGAGTCGGCATCCAGGCCAAGGAAAACATATAAATAATACGCAACCACAGACGTCAGGTTTGAGGTAAACGCATCATCATTATAAACCAGTGGCTCATATTCAACATACTTGAAGTTTATGGCTTCATCAACATAATTCAGGAGGTTGGTGTTGTAAGATGTCTTATAAACAGGACGTTTTAAAACCAGATTCAAACGCCCTTTGAACTGATCGGAGGTTACACGCTCCGTTATTGTCAGCATCATGGAACACTCAATCCGTTCTTCCGGTTTGTAGACGTAATTTGTCCATTTCCGGTTATTGATAAACTCATAAAGGGCCGATTGCATGGTTTGGAAAACCTTACGTTCCGAACCTTCCACGCTGGGAGCATTTACCGAAACCTGGCAGATAAATTCCTGGGCTTTCATAAGCAAAGGAAGAACAGTGACAAGAAGCAGTAAAATGCTACGTTTCATGAGCGAATCATTTATTAACAGACAAATTATACCTTCAGAAAATGTTCGGTAATGTAATCAAGGATGTCGGAAGCAACAGCGGTTTTCGGCTTCAGATCATAAGTACAAACCTGGTTCTTCCCGCTGATAATTGATATGCGGTTTGTTTCATGCGAAAAGCCTGCTCCTTTATCCTTCATTGAATTAAGAACGATACAATCAAGGTTTTTCGTATGCAGTTTCCTGACGGCATTTTCAATTTCATTCTCTGTTTCCAGCGCAAAACCTACCAACACCTGTCCTCCTTTTTTTATTTTGCCCAATTCTGCCAGGATATCTTTTGTTTGAGTCAACTGAAGGGTAAGGCCCTCCCCTGCTGATTTTTTTATTTTTTCGTCCGAAACATTCACCGGTGTGTAATCAGAGACTGCAGCCGCCATGATGGCGATATCGGCCTGCCCGAAACGGCTGACTGTTTCTTCCAGCATTTCTCCCGCTTTAGATACTTGAATGGTTTGTATGTTCGGATGCACAGGCAGATCGTGAACCGGCCCTGATATAAGCGCTACTTCGGCCCCCCGTTGGGCTGCTTCAACGGCAATGCTGTTGCCCATTAACCCGCTTGAGTGGTTGCTGATAAACCGCACCGGATCGATCGGTTCGATGGTGGGACCACTTGTTACCAACACTTTTTTACCGGCAAGGCTGGCTTTATTGGCAAAAAACCGATGCAACACCTTCAGGATATTTTCGGGTTCTTCAAGCCTGCCGCAGCCGCTCAATCCGCTGGCTAATTCACCTTCACGGGGGTTAATAAGGATATTCCCAAACGATTGAAGCCGTTTAATGTTTGCCTGAGTCGACGGATGGTTGTACATATCGACATCCATAGCCGGGGCAAAGAAAACCGGACAGCGGGCAGCCAGGTAAACAGCCGTAAGGAGGTTATCGGTAATTCCTGTGGCCATTTTTGCCATGGTATTGGCCGAAAGAGGTGCAAACAGCATAACATCGGCCCAGCTTCCCAGCTCAATATGGCTTGTCCAGGATCCATCCGATTCATTGAAAGGTTTGATATAAACCGGAGATTGCGACAGGGTTGAAAGAGTAAGCGGCGTTACAAAATCGCAGGCTGAGGGTGTCATCAGTACTTTAACCTGGGCGCCGTCGCGGATCAGGAGCCGCACCAGAAAAGGGATCTTATAGGCAGCAATGCTTCCGGTAATCGCAACAATGATTTTTTTTCCTTTCAGCATACCTGAAAATTTGATTGAGAGGTCAAGGTTACCCTGCTATCAAAAAAATAAAGAATCCGGAAAACCTGTGCTTTTCCCCGGATCATACTCGTTGAAAGCTAATTATTCGGATTTGAGATCCTTGGACGGGCTACGGAAAAAGATCTGGCCGTTAAGGAATTCGTTGGTAGCAATAAGGGTTGGTTTGGGCAGGTGTTCATAAAACTTGGCCAACTCTATTTGCTCACGGTTTTCGAACACTTCTTCCAGGTTATCGGTAGGTGTTGCAAATTCCTCGATTTTATTATCCAGTTCTTCTTTTATTTCGAGCCCTATCTGGTTGGCCCGTTTTGCCAGGATGGCTACTGTTTCATATATGTTTTCGGTAGGTGCATATAATTCGCCTACATTGCGGGTAACAGTAGTAGTGTCAATTTTTAACTTCTTGTAATCCATACGCTTTTATCCTGTTTTATTAACGATTACATTAACTTCATGATGTTCTTTTCAATACTGCGGGCCCTGGCAGTGAAATCGCCGTCGGGAAATTCGGACGTCAACAATTTATAGGATTCCAGGGCATCGTTAAGGCGTTCTTTCTTCTTTGATTCAACACTGTTGATGGCATAATCATATTTTGCCAGCAGTATCTGAAACAAAATGTCTTCTTTTCTCTTTGTATCGGGAAAATCTTTTAAAACATTATTGAATGTGATGATTGCAGCTTTAAAATCAGCCATTTTGTAATACATCGTAGCTATATCATAGTCTTTCTTTTCGAGTTTGCCACGGAGTTCATCGATAAGGTTGTTGCATTCCTCCACCCTTTCACTCTCCGGGTGCTGGTTGATGAAAAGCTGCAGAGCCGCTATGGCATCGTTTGTGCTTGTAGGATCAAGGCTTGACCGGGGAGAATCCAGGTAGCTGCAGTAGGCGCTCATGTATGCACATTCTTCGGCATATTTGCTGGAAGGATAGTTAGCGGCAAAATTCTTAAAATTGTAACCGCCCATGATGAAATCCTTTTGCTTATAGTAGCAGTATGAATTCAGATAGGCAATCTTTTCCGCTTTTTCGGTTCCCCTGAAAAACGAGAATATCTGCTCGAAAAGTTGCTGCGCCCTGAAATACTCGCCTTTCTCGTAATACCCGATGGCCTTGTCATATTTCAGATCGTTATCCGAACTCTTCAATAATTTCTGGTACTTGCTGCATGACGATAATACGATCATGAAAATCAGCATCGAGTATAAAAGGAGCTTTTTTACCATGTTGCAAAAATACATTTTTTTCGCGTACCATGAAACGTGCCAAATGAAGGAATTATTACATGGTCAAAATGGTTAAATTTCCCATATTAAACAATTAAATATTTAATGAAATTTAAGTTTATCGTGACTTTCAACATTTTAATACGAGCCCCTGGATTTGTGATCATTTTGTGCGCTATGAAGAAAACATTTAGCTTTGCAGTGAAAAACCACTTTGAAAAACTCATTAAAATCTGATACTGTGGATATTTTTGAAAAACGCGTTAAAAATCTTGGCCCTTTAGGTCAATATGGTAAAGATGCCGACGGTTATTTCATGTTCCCGAAACTTGAAGGAGAAATCGGCAGTCACATGATCTTCCGTGGCAAGGAGCGACTGGTATGGAGCCTCAATAACTATCTCGGCCTGGCCAACCATCCTGAAGTTCGCAAAGCAGACGCAGAAGCTGCTGCCCGCTGGGGACTGGCCTATCCGATGGGAGCCCGTATGATGAGCGGTCAAACTGACTATCATGAGCAACTGGAACGCGAACTGGCAGAATTCGAAGGCAAAGAATCGGCATACCTTTTCAATTTCGGTTACCAGGGAATGGTTTCCGTTATCGACAGCCTGGTCGACAGGAACGACGTTATCGTCTATGATTCGGAAGCTCATGCCTGTATTCTCGATGGTATGAGGCTTCACATCGGCAAACGTTTTGTTTACCCGCACAACAATATAGAGAACTTACGCAAAGGCCTTGAACGCGCAACCCGTTTAACGGAACAAAGCGGCGGCGGAATCCTGGTGATCACCGAAGGCGTTTACGGCATGTCGGGCGATTTGGGAAAAATCAAAGACATTGTTGAGCTCAAAAAAGAGTTCGATTTCCGCCTTATGATCGACGACGCTCATGGTTTTGGAACAATGGGCCCCACCGGTCGCGGCACCGGTGAGCATTTCGGGGTGCAAAAAGACGTTGACCTTTACTTCGGCACCTTCGCCAAGGCAATGGCCGGTATTGGAGGCTTTATTGCTTCAAATGCCCGGATCATCGATTACCTGAAACATAACATGCGCTCGCAGATTTTTGCCAAGTCGTTGCCGATGCCTATGGTAATCGGGGCGCTTAAAAGGCTCGAACTGGTCCGTACACAACCGCAGCTTCGTGAAAACCTCTGGAAAGTGGTCAACGCCATGCAAACGGGCCTGAAAAATGAAGGTTTCAATATCGGGAACACCGAATCGCCTGTTACGCCGGTTTTCCTGAACGGAACGCCCGAAGAAGCCACCCAGGTGATTCTGGACCTGCGCGAAAACTTCAATATTTTCTGTTCCATAGTGACCTATCCGGTAGTACCCAGAGGCGTCATCCTTATCCGTTTGATCCCGACTGCCGTACATTCGCTGGAAGATGTGAATTATACCATTGAAGCTTTCCGGGTAATTCGCAAAAACCTTGAAGCAGGTAAGTATACCAGCAACACTATCGCTGACTTCTCAAAAGTGTGACCAGGATATTATACCGATAAAATACCCGGATCTGCCGGGTATTTTTTTTGGTGTCATTCCCAACCGATACAACGTTTTCATAGCTTTGTACAAAGCAATACCGGATGAAATCCCTGAACAGAGAATCGCTTCGCATTACTGTAAATTCTGCAGCGTATTATATACTCTCCTACCTGGTTATAGCTTTCATTTTTCAGTTCACATCCTCCGCAATTGCCTTTTATGCCTTCCAGATACCTTCGGTTTTTCATCAGAATGCGGCCGATTACCTTCTGAAACCTGAAGCCTGGAGCTTCGATTCGGTTAAAGTGGTCTATTCGGCCGGAGCCGTCATTTCCCTTATTATAGGCCTGCTATGCCTGATTGTTTATCTTAAAGCGCTAGTGCTTGATGGCTTATTAAGGCTGTTTTTCCTTTGGGGATTTATTCACGGAATTAATATGTTCCTGGGATCCGTTATGCTGGGCGCTTTTATTTTCGAAGGTTTTGGCTATGTTCTCTCCTGGATGTACCTCCAGGACACTGCTAAAATGATCCTGTTGTTCATCTGCCTGTTCCTGATATTGGCTTCCGGTTCACTGATGACGCGCCCTTTCCTCTATTCAGCCAATACCTATTACAATATGCTGACGCCTGAAATGCGCCCGGCATTCCGCAGATACCAGTTTTATCTCCCGTATTTCATCGGAACGATACTGCTTTTCATGATCAGGATGCCATTATCACTGTATGAGTTCTTGTTGCTGATTTCCCCGGGATTATTCATACTGCCGCTCATGTGGGGAATTAATAAATACCCGCCCTACTTTTTTGAAGAACGTCCGAAAAAAATTGAGGTTCACTGGAGACCGGTGATCATCACGATTGTTGTAATTATCCTCTACAGAATGATCCTTGGAATCGGAATCACAATTGACTGACTTGAAACGCGTTAAAACTTAACAACATAAATAATCTAACCTGACTAAAAAAATGAAAAAATTGTCAATTCTGCTCACGACGGTCCTCGTGATAATAGCATCCACGTTTTGCACATCCCAAAATGTGAAAAAAGCCCGGGCTAACACGCTTACTAAAAAAGAGATCAAACAGGGATGGCAACTGTTATTCGACGGTAAAACACTGAACGGATGGAAAGGATATAACCACAACGAATGCGGGGCGCGGTGGACCGTGCAGAAAGGCGACCTGGTCTGCCTGGGCGAAGGCGGCGGAATGGGCTATGATATCATCACGACACAAAAATTCTCAAACTTTGAATTAAGCCTCGACTGGAAAATATCGCCTCAGGGCAACAGCGGGATATTCTATCATGTTGTGGAAGATGCTGCATTCGGCAATCCATATGAATGCAGCCCTGAATACCAGTTGATTGACGACCTGGGCTGGCCCGATAAACTCGAAGAATGGCAGAAAACCGGCGCCGACTATGCCATGACAATTCCCGATGCAACCGTTAAAAAACTCAACCCTGTCGGGGAATGGAACACTTCTAAAATCGTGTTTAACAACGGTCATGTTGAACACTGGCTGAACGGTGTCAAAATTCTTGAATTCACAGCCTGGAATGATGAATGGAATAAAAAGCGTACCGAAGGAAAATGGAAAGACTATCCGGCTTACGGGCAGGCCAGGAAAGGCTCAATAGGCCTTCAAAACCATGGAAGCATGATATGGTTCAGGAATATTAAAATCCGTCCGCTGTAAATTATTTTATGTTAAACATTCAGGTGCAGGCTTTTACCGAAATTATTCAGGTACAAACCTGCACTTTTTATAAACAGAGATTACCATGAACGGAGATCCAAGGCTGTATTCGATTCTTCATGATTTGGGCATCCCATTTGAATATCATGAGCACCCGCCGGCCCCCACTATCGAAATAGCCATGCAATACTGGAAAGATATCGTGGCGACGCACTGCAAGAATATCTTCTTCCGCAATCATAAAGGCGACCGGCACTATCTTGTAGTGTTGGACCATCGTCAGGAATTGGGCATTCATGACCTGGAAAAGCGGTTGAAACAGGGCAAACTCACCTTTGCCTCCCAACAGCGGCTGATGAACTACCTCGGCGTAGCTCCCGGATCGGTATCGCCTTATGACCTGATCAATGATTCGGATCATCACGTCCGCGTTTTCTTTGATGAGAACCTGAAAAACTGCGAAAAGATAAGTTTTCATCCGTGCATCAATACGGCATCCATCATCGTAAACGGGAAGGATTTCTGGCGGTTCATGCAATGGACAGGCAACGACTTTGAGTTCATCAGGCTATATGATTAAACAGTATTCAGCAACGGCTCCATAAAATGTGTCCGGGCAATGATTAATTTTACGGAGAAAATTAAAACAGTTATGTTACGTAAAGCCCTGTTTTTCACCTTACTGATATCCGGATTGCTGGCATATTCCCAAAAACAGACAGGAGTTGCCATTGTGCGGGACGGAAAACCGATGGTCAGTATTCTGATTTCTTCAAACGCCACGCAATCCGACAGGACTGCTGCCGCTCTCCTGCAGCAATACATTCAGAAAGTGTCAGGATGCTTGCTGAACATCACTGAAAAGTCAGCATCCCCATCAAATTTTATTGCTATCTGGGAAGCGGACGAACGGACGAGGCAGAAAGAATCGCTTAAGGAAGACGGCTTCATATTATCAACAGGCAACCAGAATATTTTCATTGAAAGCGGCGGGAAAAAGGGTTCGGTTTACGGGGTTGTTGAACTGCTTGAAAGGTACATCGGATGCCGCATGTACGCTCCCGGGGTTGAGCACGTCCCACACATGGAGGATATTACTATTCCGGCCATGTACCAGGTTCAAAATCCAGCAAATTCATTCCGGGTTGTTCATGGAAACTTCGGGAATGACACCTTATACCGCGACTGGCAGCGCCTGAATTCAATCGATGAAATGTTTGCCGACGGATACTATGTTCATACTTTCAACAAGCTGGTGCCCTGGGAAACCTACTTTGCAGAGCATCCTGAATATTACTCTTTAATGAACGGCAAGCGGATAAAGGACCAGCTTTGCCTTTCGAATGAAGACGTTTACAGGCTGGCAGCAGAAAAGCTCAGGAAGGAAATGGCAAAACAGCCTGATAAAAAGGTATGGTCGGTGAGCCAGAACGATAACTTCTCCTATTGCCACTGCGATCGATGCATGAAAATTATAAATGAGGAAGGATCGCCATCCGGCCCGGTCATACGGTTTGTTAACCGTCTTGCTTCCGAATTTCCCGACAAAGTTATTTCAACCCTTGCATACGAATATTCACGCCAGGCTCCGAAAATAACCAAGCCTTTGCCCAATGTCCAGATCATGCTTTGCACCATTGAACTGAACCGGAGCAAACCCATGGACGAAGATTCTACAAGCCTGTCGTTTTGCAACGACATCACCGACTGGGGCAAAATTGCTTCAAATATTTACCTCTGGGATTATACCGTGAATTTCTCACATTCCACCTCTCCTTTTCCCAACCTGCATGTGCTGCAGCCAAATCTGAGTTTCCTGACCCGTAACGGAGCCCATCAGCATTTCCAGCAAACAAATACCGGTACCGGTCACGAGATGTCGGAACTGAAAAATTACCTGATTGCCCGGTTGCTGTGGAACCCTGATATAAATGCCGATTCCGTGATCCGGGATTTCGTTGACGGATACTTTGCCGGTGCAGCGCCTTATATTCAACAATATATTGACAGGCTGACTTCCGAAATAAAGAAAACCGGTGAATGGCTTGATATTTACGGTCATCCGGTGGCGCATGCCAATACATTTCTCTCGCAATCCAACATGGAATTTTATAACAATCTCTTCAACGAAGCAGAAGCAGCCGTGAAAGATAGCGCCGATCTGCTGCAGCGCGTAAAGGTTTGCCGCCTCCCGATACAGTATGCTGCCATCGAAATCGGGAAAAATGACATGTTCGGTCCAAGAGGGTTCTATACCGATCAAAACGGCGCTTTTGTCCTCAAAGAACAGATGAACCAATTGGTTGAAGATTTTTACGGCACCTGCCGGGCTAATCAGGTAAGTCCGCTGAATGAATCCGGGCTTAGCCCTGAAGAATATTACAATGCCACCAGGCGTTTCATCGATGTTCAGGTTTCCGGCAACCATGCTTTCCGGAAAAAGGTGACAGCCTCCCCCCTGCCTTCGGCTAAATACGGCGGCGGCGACCTTGCCGCGCTTACCAATGGAGTACAGGGAGCCAACGATTATAAAGCGCACTGGCTGGGATGGGAAGCAACGGATTTCACATTAACGCTTGACCTTGGGACTGTTACCGAAGCAAAACAAATCAGCATCGGGACACTATATGACCCAAAAAGCTGGATACTTCATCCGGTTTCCGTTACCTGCCAGGTTTCGAACGATGGCAGGTCGTATCATAATATCGGGAAGCTGGTTGTTGCCGGCGACCAGCATAAGGAAGACGTCACCCGGAATTTTCATTTTACCAATCCTTCGGGGAAAGGCCGTTTTGTACGGTTCATGGTTCAGGGAACAAAATCTTTGCCGGCATGGCATCCTTCGGCGGGAGGCGATTCCTGGGTCTTTGTTGATGAAATCACCGTCAGATAGCTACCGGTATTTCAAAACAAGCCCCTTCTTCGGCAAGATATGCTTCCGGGAAATTCACCCTGGCTTCTTCCAGCAATGGCTGAAGATCATCATAACGGGCTGAGAAATGTCCCAATATCAACTTTTTAACGCCTGCCTGTAGAGCTATTTTCCCGGCCTGGGCTGCCGTGCTGTGAAATTTCTCCGTTGCATTCGCTTCACGGTCGTTCATGAAAGTAGCTTCGTGGTACAGGAGATCAGCCCCTTTGATGTACTCAACAACCGGTTCATGATAGGCGGTATCCGAACAATAGGCATAACTTCTGGGAGGCGGCGGGTCAAGCGTCAGCTCATTGTTAGGATAAAAATTCCCTTCCCCGTCGGTAAAATCCTCCCCTTTCCGGATCTTTTCATAAGCCCAGGCCGGAATTTTTATTTCCAGCGCTTTCTCTTTGATCACCTTCCGTAACCCGGGCTTTTCCCTGAAAAGGAACCCGGTCGTTGCTATCCGGTGGTTCAGCGGAAAGGTCGAAACTTCAAGGAAAGAATCTTCAAAGATTATTCCCGGCACGTCGCTTCTTGTGGCATGAAAGACCAGCGGGTAGATGAGCGTTGTTTGTGATACCCTCAATTGAAAATATATCAGTTCCTCCAGTTCCGGCGGACCATAAATATGCAGTTCGTGATCGCGTCCCAGCAGGTGCATGGACGAGATAAGCCCGATAAGCCCGTAAAAATGATCGCCATGAAGGTGGCTGATGAAAATATGGTTAACCTTCTGAAAATGAATTTTCAACTTTCGCAACGTGACCTGGGTGCCTTCGCCGCAGTCAATCATGAAAAGCCGGTCATGATGGTTGACAAGTTGCGACGTAGGATTTCTTTCACTGGTGGGCGTAGCAGAACTGCTTCCTAGTATGGTTACGGAGAAACGGATCATTAACTGTTAATTTATTAAGTCTCAAGTGTATGGATAAAATTCATCATTTAAAGCATTCGCGCAGAGCGCTGTCAGCGCGCCTGTTATCAGGATTGTATTTTAATGACTCGGCAAATTGGGCCGCAGCCTTTGTAGTATCACCTTCTTTCAGTAAATGGATGCCATACCGGTACATGGCATCACTCAATTGTTTTTCTGCTTTCTTATCATATTGGACAGATTTCGCATCATTTGTTTTGAAATATGTATATATTCTGAACGGGAGAAAAATTAATGCTGCTGTTATTGCCACAGTTAAAAGTGATATGATAATACGATTCGTCGTCTTAATACTTCTGGTATCTTTCTTTAACAGTTCAATATTTCTCTCAGCAATTACACCTGGCAACTCCGGAACGTCAGGTGCGGCACCAGTAAGAAGTTCAGCGTCCTCAACAGGTAATGGCGGTTTAACCCTTGTAAAGATTTTACGGGGTCTCTGATGATAAATCCATCTTTGCAGCCCAAAACCCAGGTACATTTTAACGATTTATTTATTAAATACTAACCATCAGTTGAGAAAGCGAAAATTCTAATGGCTAAAATAAAAAAAACCGGATTGTTACCAACCCGGTTTTTATGGTTTGGGAGGAAGCGGCTATTTATTTTCTTCTTCCTTCTTTTCGAGGCTTGCTTTGAGGTTTGCCAAAGCGTCGAGGTCGCCCAGGGTGGTCTTTTCAAGGTTGTCCTTGATTTTCTTCACAGCACGCTTGGTACTCATTTCGGCGCTTTCCTTTTCGTTTTCTTCTTTTACCTTTTCAGCCTGTTTGGCATCCTGGTGAATGCGTGAATGCGAAAGGATGATCTTTTTGTTTTCTTTCGAGAACTCGATAACCTTGAAATCGAGGGTATCGTCGATCTTGGCCAGTGAGCCGTCTTCTTTCTGAATATGGCGTGAAGGCGCAAATCCTTCAACACCGTAAGGCAGCGATACAACAACTCCCTTTTCGGCATTGCTTACCACGGTTCCTTTATGTACCGAACCAACGGTGAAGATGCTTTCGAATACATCCCAGGGATTTTCTTCAAGCTGCTTGTGGCCGAGGCTCAGACGACGGTTTTCAACATCAACGTCGAGAACAACAACATCAATCTTTTCCCCTACCTTGGTAAACTCAGCAGGATGCTTGATTTTCTTGCTCCATGACAGGTCGCTGATGTGAATCAATCCGTCAACGCCTTCTTCCAGTTCTACAAAGATTCCGAAATTGGTGAAGTTGCGGACAGTAGCGGTATGTTTCGAGCTGACGGGATATTTCTTCAGAATATCGGTCCAGGGATCAGGAATAAGCTGTTTCACACCAAGCGACATCTTACGTTCTTCACGGTCGAGAGTCAGGATGATGGCTTCAATTTCGTCGCCTACTTTCAGGAAATCCTGAGCGGTACGCAAATGCTGGCTCCACGACATTTCCGAAACATGGATCAGGCCTTCAACGCCGGGGGCAATTTCAACGAATGCGCCATAATCGGCGATCACAACAACGCGTCCTTTTACCTTATCCCCTACTTTGAGGTCGGGGTTCAGCGAATCCCACGGATGAGGTGTTAACTGTTTCAGACCAAGAGCGATACGTTTTTTGTTTTCATCAAAATCAAGGATAACCACCTTGAGTTTCTGATCAAGCTGAACAAACTCTTCGGGATGGTTAATACGGCCCCACGACAGGTCGGTAATGTGGATGAGCCCGTCAACACCGCCGAGGTCGATAAATACGCCGTAGGAAGTGATATTTTTAACGGTTCCTTCAAGTACCTGTCCTTTTTCGAGCTTGCTGATGATCTCGGCTTTCTGGGCTTCAAGCTCGTCTTCGATAAGCGCTTTGTGCGAAACAACCACGTTTTTGTATTCCTGGTTGATCTTCACAATCTTGAATTCCATGACCTTTTCAACAAACTGGTCGTAATCGCGGATAGGTTTCACATCGATCTGTGAACCGGGGAGGAAGGCCTCGATACCGAAGATATCAACGATGAGACCGCCTTTGGTGCGACATTTCACGAAACCATTGATAATTTCGCCTTTTTCGAAAGCCTCGTTTACACGTTCCCATGAACGCAGGATACGTGCTTTTTTGTGCGACAGTTGTAACTGGCCGCCCATATCTTCCTGGTTTTCAACATATACTTCGATAGTGTCGCCAACTTTCAGGTCAGGGTTGTAACGAACTTCCGAAACAGGGATTACACCGTCGGATTTGAAACCGATGTTAACCACGACTTCACGGTTGGTAAGGCCCACAACAAGGCCGTCCACCACTTCGTGGTCACCGATCGAGCTCATGGTCTTGTCGTAGATGGCTTCAAGACGGTTACGCTCAGCAGCCGGATACGCTTCGTGTTTCTTGCCGATCGAATTCCAGTCGAATTCAGCCGGAGCAGCAACTACGGGTTCTTCAGCAGCCTTTTTTTCTTTGACGGGAACTTCTGTTTCAACAGCGGCTTCAACAACTTCAGCAGTTTTGGTTTCTGCTGTTTCTTCCGAAGCAACTTCAGCAGTTTCTGCGTTTTCGGTTGCGTTGTTTTCGGTTTCGCCTTCGTTTTTCAGTTCGTCACTGACGTTTACGTCGTTATTCATAAAATTGATAAATGATGTGGCTTTCCGGAAAGCCGGTTTAACATATTGTTGTTTTACAAACAGTTACGCTGTTTTTATTTCCCGGATAATAAGAACCGGCGCGCTGTATTTTGGGGTGCAAAGGTAGCAATATATTTTATAACAAGGAGTTAATGCGGTAAGTTATTCCAAAAGAAATGGCAAACCGGGACCGGTACAATTTACTCAGTCCTTTTCAAAGTAAATGTTCCTCCGAATGTTCCCACCCTGTAACCAGTGAGTCCGGCCCAGGAATATCCAGAAAATTCAATTGTACCATCCCGAAGTTCTCCGATTTCAAGATTATTGGGATTGGAGGTAAGCAGGTGTATTAAAAGAGTATCCTCCCATCCCCAAGGTTGTTCAAAACCTGTTTGACTAAAAGTAGTAGAATAACAAAAACCAAAACGATCCCAATAAGTACCCCAGCCTAACTCCGGCCATTTAAAACCTGGTATATAGGCTGTTCCATCCGGGTATAAAAGCGCATCCGAACTATAATGCGTAGTCACTCCATCTATCATTAGATCCGCCTCAAGATGCAATGTTATGGCCGGACTCCCCTCCTGGATGATGTTTATGCTCTTTTCTTCTGGTTTATCTCCTATTCTTGCTTTAATCTTAATATTTGTTGTGCGTTCTTTATTACTTAAGTTTGTTTTGGGAAAAACATTGATAGTATATATTATTGTATCACCGCATATATCAATGAATTCTGAATTTTGAACTGTACAAATATCTTCATCTTGCGAATTTACCTCTTCTATGTTTACAGGAGTACTGGTTTTTATCGTAAATGATTTTGCTTCTGAAGTATAATCAAAATGAATTGTTTTTGGTTCAACATCAAAAATTTTAGGACGAATCCTTAAAACACGGGGTTTACCACCGTTGTAAAAACCATCAAGGGTAGTAAGTTGAGTTAAAACCGGACCATGTGAGGAATTCATATTTGATTCACAAGTATTCTTATTTCCTCTTGATTGAAACAAGGCCACTCCATAAGGGATTGTTTTTAATATAATTCCAATATGACGGGCCGTATCTCTTTCGATTCTGAAAATCACATCCCCATTTTGCAATTTGTTCATAGCGATCTCATCATCATTTAATTCTTCAACTATAACTTCTCCATTATAGTAAAATGAATTTATGTATTCCAGATTTTTAATTATATCAAACTGATTGTAAGCTGTACCTTCAGGAATATCGATTCCAACTCCTTCAAAAATTTTGTGAACAAATCCGGAACAATCAAAACCATATAGTTTTTCAGTACATTTACTTCCATGTTCATTAGCGCCCCAATCTAAAGCATCAAATCCTTTTTTTCCACCCCAGATATAAGCAAGTTTGCTTTGTTTATT
>DAONEP010000027.1:0-43128 GCA_035403165.1 Bacteroidales bacterium
TGTATTTTGCCAGTTGCTGTGCCAGCAGCGATATCGCAAAAGACGAAAAATACGGGCACGGGCTGGTATTCAATATGGTCAGAGATATCATGGGACAAAAATGCATCCACTGCGAAGCCTTTCCTGTCGGCCTCGTAGTGCAGGAAGATAAAAAGGAGGACGGCAATACCATCATGAAAACACGGTTATCGGATGATAATTTCAGCGGGGAAATCCTGCTAAGGTTTGAAAAATTCATCCAACTGCTTGCCAAATAGCCATTTCAATGAAATGTTAAACCCTGGTCGGAACAATCTTGCCCGCCGGGGATAAAGCACAGGGCCTGCATTTAAACTGATGCAGGCTTATCGACATGAAAGGCCGTCACTTCTACTAATTGTTAATTCTGCTTTCGGCGCCTTGTTCTTTTCCCTGCTTTAAGCACAGGCAATGATCATTACACCTGAAACCGGATGCTGAAGCAATTTTAATTAAACATTCAATTCCTCCGGGAGAGCAGAATATTCCGGATCATTCTTGCATCGGTCCGGATTTTGGTGTTATCTTTGACTATCTTCTGTTATAACCCCTAAAAAACGATAGCCGATGAAAAGAACATGGTTTGTCACCGTATTGATCGCCCTGATGATTGCGGTGATTTCTCCCGTTAAACTGCTGGGTCAGGATACCAAGCCCGATAAAGCCAGGGAAAAATCAAAATCCGAGAATGTCAACAAGCCTCAAAAGACCGAAGACAACGTCACCCCCGGAAATATCCCTGCCGGACAGGAAGGTAAGGCTGTGACCGGTGAAAAGGAAAAGGGCTACCAAAAAACCGGGGATACCGGAAAAAAAGAAGGCTGGAACCAGGAGAAAAAGACCGGCGCAGATAAAGCCGGCATAGCCAAAGACAAGAAAACCCGGGAGAAGGAAATGAAAAAAGCCAGGAAGATGAGAGAAGAGAAGGCCCGCGCTGCCAAGAAAGAACGGGAAAAGATGATGAAGGAGAGAGAAAAAGAAAGGGCAAAAGCAGCAAAGGAAAAGAAAGAAGCCAGGAAACAACATTCGAAGTAAGACATTTCCCTGAATTACTTAACAATATCCCGGATATTTAATCCGATTTTGCCAATCCGGACTGTAGTTCCGGAGGGCCTGTATGTGGCGCCGGTTTTACTGCGGATAATCGAACATGTTTTCCGGGATGGGCATTCCTGCTCATCTTTACAGGGGTTTCCGGTAAAATTTGTGTTTCATCCCTAACAGGATGCTGCTATTTTTTTTCAATTTGTCGGTTCCCAGTTCGATCATCCGGGAAATTCCCTTTGGTGACGAATTATTGAAGCCTGCCGCATTTTTAGGATTTTTTAACCTTAC
The DNA here is from genome assembly GCA_035403165.1 of Bacteroidales bacterium. Taxonomy (GTDB): domain Bacteria; phylum Bacteroidota; class Bacteroidia; order Bacteroidales; family UBA4417; genus UBA4417. Next base: position 1,354 of record DAONEP010000027.1, read on the forward strand.
AACAATCATAAATTTATCTAAATTTGTTAAGAGAATGAAATAAAACTTTGGATCCTTCGTTTTTCTCAAGGTTAATTATTGCCATTATTTCAAAACGCTTTATTCAAAACAATCCACATATTTTTCAACCAAATCTATCCAATTATGAAAAAATCAATTTCGTTGCTGGCTTTGTTGCTATTTCTGTCGGCAAGCCTGTTTGCCCAAAAAACAGAGTATATCAGGAAAAAAAATGCAGATCAGTTTTTACTGAAAAACAGGCTGGAAAAACCTGATAAGAATGCAGCAAAAGAGAAACGTATTCCGCACTTCAGGGATATGATCACAAAAAAACAAAATCACAGCCTTAAATCAACTGATGTTATCAAACAAAGGCTCGACAGCATTACAGGAGGCTATTGGGATGACTATTCCAGCCAGTGGTTACCGGAATCTAAAGATGAATTTACTTATGATGACAACGGAAATAATACAAAATTAATCGAATGTGAATGGGAACCTGACGACAACCGATGGATACCTTATGATAAGCAGGAATATTCCTACGATGCAGAAGGCAGGATCATCGAGTATCTTGATTATGAATGGGACGACGCTACCAGTCAATGGGAATCTTTCTGGAAAAGTTCGTTCACCTATGACGTCAACGGCAACATGATCCAACTTGTTGATTACTATTGGAGTGATTACCTTAATAACTGGACATTTGACACCAAAACCGATATGACTTACGATGCCGCCGGGAACCTGGTGCAGGACATTGAATACTTCTGGGATGAAGACATAACCCAATGGATTAATTCAACCAAAGGGGAGTACACTTACAATACCGGCAACAACATTATACTGGAAATCTTCTGTGACTGGGATGAAAACAGCAGCGCCTGGGTAAATTTTTGTAAGACGGAATACTCCTATGATACCGGCGACAAGTTGATTCTGATATTGGACTATCAATGGAATACCACCGGGTGGATTGCATCCAATAAGATGGATTACACCTGGGACCTCAACGGCCATGTGGTTCAGGAAGTCTTTTCTTCATGGGATGAAAGTTCCTCCTTATGGGTTTATGCCTTTAAAAGTGAACATATCTACGACTCAGATGGTAACCTGACGCAGGAATTATCTTATCTCTGGGAGCAATCCGTCAGTCAGTGGGTCGCTGAATCAAAGGATGAATATGAATATAATAATTCATTTTCCTTCTCCAACCTGCTGCTGCCATTCTTGTTCCTGTATGACGGAGAAGATGTTCTGGCCTATTTCAATCATATGCTTACCCACATCAATAATTATGTTTGGGAAGACAATCAATGGATATTTAACTATAAAACTGTTTTGGACTACTCCCCGCAGGAAGTATTATCAATAAACAGTATAAGTGCCGGTTCCAATCAGGTATCTCCCAATCCCGTAAGCGATTACCTCACTGTAACCCTGGATAAAAACTACGACAAAGCCCGGTTTGAATTATTCGACATGCAGGGCAAAAAGGTCCTGTCCGAAAACGTGATGAATCATGAGAAAGTAAGCCTTCAGGGTTTCAGCGCCGGCATTTATTATTACGTCATCATTGCCGGCCAGGAAAGGCAAAGCGGGAAACTGATCAAAGAATAAGGGGCCGCGCCCAGCTTTTAATACTGCAAACAGGCAATTACCCGGGACGCCGATGGGTACCGGATGTTTTACCAACGAAATCCATTTATGAAGCCCTGGTAATTGCCTGATTGTTTTATCAATATTGTCGTCCGGCAGAAAATTGGTTGCTCACTTTGCCATCACACTCCGGATTTATACAGCATCACGGGCTTTTCAAACTTTCCAGCCATGGCCTGTACAAATAACCTATTCAAGCTTATCATTTTAATATATTCGCTCAACCAATAAAGGCGGCTCAAGATGAAAAGATGCTTCTCTCCTCTCCTGTTTCTGATGATCGGCTATATCGTAACCAGTTGCAACACATCCGCCCTTCAACGGGGCGATAACAGAGTGCGGCCGCCGGCCGATACGGTCGGTTTTGCGCATCTTGACCGGCAGATCGATTCGGTGATGAACCGCATCAACCGGAACTATTCCAAAGAATTGCCGGAAGTAATCATCCATACGGATTCCTGCTGGAGGGTTGCCATTTGTCCCCACGACGATTATGCCTATGCAAGCTGGCAATACCCGGCCATACTCCGGAACATCAAGGCTAAAACGGTCCTCATTTTTGGCGTTGCCCATAAAGCGAAACAATTCAATATTTCCGACCGCATCGTTTTCGACAGCTATCCCTACTGGCACGGCCCTTATAAAAACATCAGGATATCCCCCTACAGGGAAGAGATAATGGCTTCAATGCCCCGTCAATATTACCTGGTCAGCGACAGCCTTCAGGCGGCGGAACATTCCGTTGAAGGCATGCTGCCGTTTCTTCAGTATTTCAACCGGGATATAGAGATCATTCCCATCCTTGTTCCTTATATGGATGCGGCCACTACGGAAGGAATCTCCCGATCATTGTCCACGGCTGTGTGGCGTGTGATGAAGAAGCATCATCTGAGATGGGGAAACGATCTTGCGCTCCTGATCACCACCGATGCCGTACATTATGGCGATGAGGACTGGGGCGGAAAGAACATGGCTCCTTTTGGCACCGACAGCGCCGGTTATAAAAAGGCGGTCGCCCGCGAGCATGCCATCATCGACAGTTGCCTTACAGGAGAACTCAATAAGGAAAGGATCGCGCGATTCATTCATTACACGGTTCAGCCGGGCGATTATAAAGAATACAAATGGACATGGTGCGGCAGGTATAGTATTCTTCTCGGACTCATGACCGCCATTAACCTCCGTGAGGAACTAAACAGCGCCCCCCTTTCCGGAAAATGCCCTGCCTATAACACCAGCATCGATCACGCGCCGTTGCCCGTGGAAGACCTGGGGATGGGCCGGACGGCTATCGCCAGCCTGAGGCATTGGGTAGGTTATGTAAGCGTCGGGTATAAATAGAGCAGCGTATCCCCGGCAACAGGCCCTTCCGGTTTTCAGTCTATTCATTATCAGAATAGGAATCCGGTTCTTTTTTCTTGTTGACCGACAATACCTTAAAAAAGAAATAACCGCATAAACCTGTCACGATTGCACTCACCGACAGCCAGAGAATTATTGCAGAGGTGTTCATAAGCCCAGCATTTGGTGTTGAAGTATGTAAACCATGGCACCGGCAAAGTAGCCGAGCAAGGCAAACAGGCTGATTTTCCGGAGATACCAGAAGAAATTTATTTTTTCCATTCCCATGGCTGCCACGCCGGCTGCCGATCCGATAATCAGCGCGCTGCCGCCGGTTCCGGCGCAATAAGCCAGGAATTCCCAGAAGTAATGATCGGTGGGGTACACCTGCAGGTCATACATCCCGATGGCTGCCGCTACCAGCGGTACATTATCCACCACCGACGAAAGAAGTCCGATGGAAAGGACGACCAGGTTTATATTCCTGATTTTTTCTTCCATAAGCACGGCCAGATGCGATAACATACCCGAGGACTGTAATGCCGAAATGGCAATGAGTATCCCCAGAAAGAACAACACGCTGGGCATATCAATTCGGTGCAAAGCATGGCGAACAGAGTACCTGCTTTTCTCTTCCTCGTTTTTATCTTTATGGACGAATTCGGAAAGCAGCCACAATACTCCCAGCCCAAACATCATTCCCATGAACGGCGGCAGGTGGGTAATGGTCTTGAAAACGGGAACAAAGAGCAGCGCACCGACGCCTGCAAAGAAAAACAGGTTACGCTCAAAAGTCGAAGCCATTGGATTGCCGGATGCATTAATGACCGGCAATTTCCGCGTATTTCCTTTTAACATGAAGGTAAAAGCGATCAGAGGCACGAAAAGGGAAACCAGGCTGGGCAGGATTAATTTCACAATTATCTTCCAGGTAGAAACCTGTCCGCCGATCCACAACATTGTGGTAGTCACATCCCCGATAGGCGACCATGCGCCGCCCGAATTTGCCGCTATGATCACCAGACCGGTGAAGAGCATTCTTTCGTTTTTATCGGAGATCAGTTTCCTGAGCAGCGTAACCATAACGATGGTAGTGGTAAGGTTGTCGAGTACCGCCGAAAGGAAGAACGTAAGCAATCCGATGATCCATAAAAGTTTACGCTTGCTGGTGGTTTTTATCATCCGGGTGATCACCTCAAATCCGTCGTGGGCATCAATCACCTCAACAATGGTCATGGCGCCCATCAGGAAAAACAGGATACCCGAAATTTCTCCCAGATGTTCCAGGAGTTGCTCATTCACAAGATGCGAATCTGCGGACATCAATACATATACCGCCCAGCAGATTACGCCGGTCAGAAGGGCGCTTGCCGCTTTGTTAAGGTCCAGCTTATGTTCGAGAATAATAAAGATATAGCCCAGGACGAAGATAAGGGCAATGATTATTTCCATCTGCAAGGGGGTAAAGGTGAGTTAATGGTAAAGTTTATTCGCTGAGCGCCACCGTTGAGCTTATCCAACCCTCATCGTTCTCCTTCTCTATGTACCCGGGTTTTATTAACCTTCCGCGGTCAATCCTCCTGATGATCGCTCCTGCCTGTAATTGCCGGCTTATTTTACAAGTAATACTTTGATAAGTATCATGGCTGCGATAACTGCAACAAAAACAAGTCCCATCATGAGTTCTACCGGAATTTTACCTTTTTTCATTTTCAATTTTAGGTTTAATATTTAATGACAAACCTAGGCAAGAATGTCCAACCAGATAATTAAAATTTAATTAGAAAATCTCAGGAAAAACAGCATATATCTTTGGCGCCTTCGGTGTTTCCAATATCCGGGAATCTAAATAATGATGCAGTAAATTGATCTTGTATACATAGTACCGTGCCCATATAAACATTGGGAGCTATTAGTTATCTACTCTTTTTTCTCAATTTCCTTTGTTGGCCTGCCCGACAGCATTAGGCCAAACATCATGACCAGCACTGAAAGAACAATCGTTTGAATGACCAGTGATTTACCAACTACCGGCATTCTTTGATCCGGCAGGATGGAAATAAACAACAATATTGTAATCAGGCCACGCGGGGCAACAAACAACAGTTCCGTGGCAGGCAGTTTAAATACTTTTAATGTAACCCAGCGTATCAGATAAATTGATATTACAATACCGCAAGACCATGGCAATGATCCAAGATCAAGCAATTCTTCAGTTTCCATCAGATAGCCAAAGAGGAGGAAAAATAAGGACCTGACAAGAAAGGTCACTTCATAGGTTATGTCTTTGAATTTCACCACTTCCGCTTCAAGTTTCTGAGGCCTGAATTGTTCAAATATTTTGAACCTTTTAAATTCTTCTGTATTCCCGAGAAACAGTCCAAATACAAGAATAAATATAAGACCAGGCAAATGAAACTGTTTTGAAACAGCATAAATAAGAATAACGAGCAGGATTATAGGAGTGTATGTAATATGATGACTTATCCGGCTCAATAAAAAAGAAAGCATCAATACTAAGATAAAAGAACCAATAACGATAACTATCAACTGGCTGCCAAACCGAAAGAATATATGCCCGTTAAATGTATTATTAATAGCAATAAAATTAAAGAGCAACACTCCAATAATATCAGAAAAGCTGCTCTCATATATTACCAGTTCTTTCTTTATCGGGCTAAGATTTCGCACACTTGGAATTGCTATTGCACTGCTGATCACACAAAACGGCAAAGCATTAAGCAAGGCTGTTTTAAACTCAACAACCTGAAAAAAATAAAATACTCCGGCAATTACAAATAACAGCAATAGCATCGGAATCAAGGCAAGCAACAAGGCTTTGCCTATAACGCCGACCTTCGCCATATTTATTTCCAGTTCCAGGGCACCTTCAAGAACAATTAATATGAGCCCGATCGTTCCCAGAACCGGCAGAACCGGATTAAGGTCAGGTATTGAAATTTTCAGCATTATAGTTGTTTGCCGAACAATCCATCCCAGGAATAATAAGAGGATAACCGAAGGAATCCGGGTACGCGCTGAACTTATATCAAATAAATAAGACAGTAACAGAAGAAGGCAAATAAAGACAATGACCTGGATATCCATATAAATCAACTTATCAACCAGAACACAACACTAAAGATAGACTAATTTATCATTGTCGATAAGAGAAAACGACCTCTAAATTTTAACATGAAAACCATCGAGAACAAAACTTACACCTTTTGCGCAGATAAAAATATAGAGTATTCGGGCTATTACCATTACGCCGATTTTCCCGATGATTTTTTCAACCCAGGGAGCCAAATACAGCAAAGGCAAAATGGCAGCATAAACGAGCAATATTGTCGAAACGGTTATAATGTAACCATTGGCCTGTAAGAGCAAGATGGTGGTAAGAATTGTCCCGGGACCGGCAAGAAAAGGGAAACCCATTGGAAACACCGCAACATCACTGCTTGGCCGATTCTGAACTTCACCTGATACCTGACCGCTTAAAACGCCTTTGGCCGCAACTGCAAACACCAGTAGTCCTCCTGCAATCTTAAACGCTGATGTGCTGACTACAAATACATTCCGCAACATAAAATCGCCGAACAGGGCAAATATGAGCACGATGCTTCCTCCGGTTAACACGGCTACAAGAAACGATCTGCTCTTTTCCTTTTTCTCCATTTGAGCTGTCAGATCGGCAAATAATGGAAGATTGCCGATTGCGTTCACCATGGCAAAGAGGATAAGAAAATTATGAATCAAGAGGTTGATAGTGCTCATTTCTCTTTCATAACAGGACTTCCTTTCGTTCTGCCCATCCATTCCAGGTTTTCCAGATCGCCGAAATGTTCCCGGAATATGCGGTAGTAGAAAAGTTCTTCCCTGGAATTTAACATCCAGCCGTTACGCAGTTTACGCTCGTTCTCAAAATCGCGCCCTGAAATTTTCCGGTTGGCATAATCCGATATAAGGGATTCGACCCCAGCACCTTCCCAAAATTTTGCTTTAGGCCTGGATAAGATACTATCGGGTAATAATCCGGACATAGCCTTTCTAAATATCCATTTTTCAACTCCCCCGGTAATTTTATACCCGGACGGAATACGAAGGGCAAATTCAACTACTTCAGGATCGAGAAGGACTACATGCGCCGACAGCCCGAAAGCAGAAGCGGAACGATCCACACGTTGCAGGGCTGTATTATGCAACCGTTTGGTAATATCGATCAACTCGCTGTCGAGATCGGCCGGGGGGATATCTTTCAGATAGCTGTATCCGGCAAACAACTCGTCGCCGCCTTCACCTGAAAAAACATCAGTAACATAGTTGGAAGCGGCGTATGCAACACAAAGGTTTATTATGCTGGAACGTACCAGGAGTGCGTCGAACGATTCAAGGTGATAGATTACATCGGGAAGAATTTTCAGCATCATTTCCCTGTCAATAACTACTTCATGATGCTCCGATCCGATAAATGAGGCTGCTTCCCTTGCAAAACGAAGGTCTGGCGCTTCTTTCACGCCGCCAGCAAAAGTGTAAAGTTTATTTACATTCGGTTTAGCCAAAGCAGCTATGGCACTCGAATCCAGCCCTCCGGAGAGCCAGGCTCCCGCTGTGCCGGAGTTTATCCTTCGGGCCACAACTTTCTGAAGCAGTTCTTTCAGTTGTTCAGCAATCTCAAGCGGACCGTCAGTGAGAGGTTCCCCTCTCTTCAGTTCATGATAGGTAACAATTTTGTTGTTTGAAATTGCTTTACCGGGCAACAATTCAACAATATTATCAGTTACAGGCAATATCGCCTTGACTTCTGAAGCAAAGACAGTCTCATTATCTATTGTACCCAAATATAAAGGCACTACTCCCACCCTTCCTCTCTCAATCCTGACATTTCCGTCATCGGCGGTAACCATTACATGGTGCCCGTATCCGGGTCCAATCCTGAAAATATTCTGATCAAAAAGATTACGAACATGGTCATTTTCATGCAGCGACCATATCATTCCTACCGTCACTTCGTTGGTTTCAATAATTTCCTTCCCATATTCGCCCCTATGCGATATGATTCCAAGCATTTTTTCGACAAGTTCTTTTTGTCCGGATTTCAATACGCCTGCAATTCCAGCCATAGTATTCAAGTTTTAATTTATAATTGGGTTAAAGCCTTTGTAGTATTCCTGACAGTCTCGCTTTCTCATCAACCGGTTCTCCCGAAAAGAAATCTATCGGGTACCATGCTCCATCAATAACCCGCGTCAGGATATTTCCGCATAAGTGCGGGTTTCCTTTGAAATGAGGCGCGTCAAGAATTCCCACCCTGACAGCTTTTGCAATAATCTCGGGATCGGACCAGGCATCTTTGCTTTTGCCGAGTTTTGGCGATTTCAAAGCTTCAAGGATCACACGCGCTTCCTCCTTAAGCTCATTTTTACGCCTCAAAACCGAACTATCAATTGTCAGATCAGGGAAGCCATGCAATACATTCCTGAGCACGCCATGAACGATACTGCAACTCTCGATCAGTTCATCCGGGAAAGTTGCATGATCGCCTTCGCTGTATCCGACAACATGCAGGATGTGAGGTTTCAGCGACAGGCTGGTGACGGCCGACGCAGCCAGTTGTCCTTTTGCCACTGCTGGCACCGGTGAAAAATGGGCAATTCCGGCACGTACTTCCCTGATCATCTCGAAATTTTCATCCTCCAGTTCACTGATCATTTCCTTCTTAGCCAGCATCTTCGCTATATCCATAGCAGCGGAGGTTCCGGGCGGAGTATTAAACATAAACTGGGATACGTATTTTTTCACACCTGCCTTTTTTGCATTATAGGCAGCCAGAAATGCCATGGTAACGGCAAGTGAATCATGAGCATCCCTCAGGCTCCACTGATGGGATTCGTTCACTTCCACGGGAATTCCTCTTTCAGCATACCATCGCATGACAGATTGATTCTCGGCTATTGCCTCTTCGAGCGTACGTTGCGAACGGCCGTCAATTACGCTGTACCAACACAGGGGTATGGCCCCCCATGCATTGTGAATCGTCCTGACACTCATTTCCGCCCATTTCATCAAATCCATAGTTCCAGCATAACATCGCACGAGCGGAAAATTCCCGGTTCGTGAGGCATTGTAAATTGCTTCAAGATCTTCAGGTTTGCGAAGTGGCACACCTCCGGCACCATCCATCTCATGATTCATCAGCCCGGGTTGAAAAAAATGTTCCTGCGCATTCTGGTCAGGGCCAATTGAAAGAACATCCAAAACACCGGCTTCGGCTATCGTCTGAGCGCCTGTTACCGTTTCTTCAAGGGTCGGTCTGCCAAAATGATGCCTGATCAGCGGGTAAGGATATTTTTGCGCAATCCTGTCAATCAGGTTATCAGCATAAATAGTTCCGGCAACTTTTCCCTGACCTCCCTGTAAATAGATTCTTATTTGTTCAACCGATTCAGTCCCATCAAAAGAGTGTTCGAAGATTCCCGACTTACGCGCTACTTCTGCAACAGGAAAAGGGCCGCCGAAAATCAGCTTTATATCAGGAATAGCAGCTTTATTAAGTTCCTCTTTAAGTTGCGAAAACAATCCTTCGGCAACCTCAGGCGTCAGGCGATAACTTACGGCGACTATATCGGGATTTTTCTCCCGTAAAGCCCTGATCAGCCGTTCAATAGAAACGGCAGGGCCCAGCGATAAGGTTTCATATCCTTCCGATTCCGCAATTTTCAGGAAATGATGTAATCCCGCCACATGAACGCAGTTTCCCAAAGCCGCTCCCATGATCAGTTTTGTTTTCATAATCCGGATTCCTCTCTCAAGTATGTGATTTTACCGGTTCTCCGATGGCCATAAGCCGGATATCCCGCAGGGTCATACCTTCGATTCCCATTCTCCGGACAGTTCGGCCTATAGCCCAATAATCCACTCCATTCAACAGGGATGCTATATGAATCAGCGAATCAATGGTCGGTGTGGGCACCTTGAACATCCTGCCGACACTGGCAATAGGCACAAGGCTGCACGGAACATCTTCCTCAAGGTATCTCATTTTGAGGGTCCTGGGCGCCATGATCCCTCTGTAACCGGGATTTTTTCGCATCGCTTCGAAGAGTGTGTTACCGGCAGTACTATAAGCCATGTAAAACCATTGCCGTGCCGAAATCGCCTGGATACCAAGTGCCTCAGCCACCGCAATACGTTCGGCGTCTGTTTTTTCAAGAATTTTAACCACCGACTCGGTTGCCCCTTCATGATAAAACTGGAACTCTGCATCATCTTCAATCCAGCCGGAGTTCAATATACACAGGGCAGGATGGAAGACACTCCCGATATTTTCGAAACTTGTTTTAAAAATATTGTCACCGGGAACAAACTGAGGATAAAACACGCGTAACTGACTGATAACAACAGGTATAAGATGAGCCCTGACCGATGCCACCGGAATAGAATGCTTAATCCCGAAGATTTTCACCTGTGATGGTCCTATAGCCCGGGATGCATAAATGAAGGTTTGCGCCTCCGATACAATAACATCGGCTTTCACTTTCAATGAATTCAATACTTGTCTGAATTCGAGCGCCCCAAGGGTACGGCCGGGATGCAGTATTATCATCTGCCCGTCTTTCAGGCAGGGAGCGACGTTTTCCGCCATATACCGGTGCGCAACGGCGGGTACTACTACCATGATAACATTGGCATTCGAAATTGCCTCTTCCATATTGGTGGTTATGACTTTTAAAGGGCCGAACCCGCTTACTTCGCCAGTCAACTCAATACCGCCTGATGATTTTACACCCCAAAGACGTTCCTCACCACGGTTGAAAAGGTTAACCTCGTAACCCATTAACGCCAGGTGCCCAGCCATAGCCAATCCTCCGTGCCCGGCTCCCAGAACCGCTATCACAGGCTTTTCCAACACTTCAAAAAGCTTTTTCATGACCAGTTTTCTTTACATTCACCCGCAAATGCGGGTCGTTTTTTTTAAAAAAAGATTGCCTTCACTGCTATCAATATTCCTATTACCAATGCCCAGAACAGGAATATTAATAATTCCACAGGAATTTTTTTGTTTTTCATGATTTGTGAGTTTAATTTTTAGCCATTTACTATCCGCGTACATGTTATCGTTTTCAGGTAAACCGATTCTATAAACTCCGCCTTGCCGGACTATCTCTTATAAATTTTAGCCTCTCTTCAGAGAATTGATAACCTGACGTCTCAGTATTCGACATGGAGGATAAGAGAATCCAGGTCTATCCTGAAAGGTATCTCTTTTTCACACAGGTTGATTTCCGACATAAGATTCCCGCATACTTTGCTTTTCTCTTTTTCATTAAGGTAGAATCCTTCTACATCAAACTCGGGGACGATCTCATGGAATGTCCCTTCATGATCAATTATGCAAAGGCTCGTTTCCGTTCCTGCAATACAGCATTCGGGACGGCCCGATTTAACCGCACTCAGAATTGTCTTTCCATCGTCGGGGAACCTCTTTATTTCTTTCTTGTCAATATTCACAAAATATCCCTTCCCGCCTGCTACGACAAGGCTGAAAGGAGAATCACTGCAAGTCAGCACTTTGCATAAACCCTGGTTATGGCCTTTTACAAACTGCCCTATCCATGACTGTCGTGAATTGCCGGTAAACATTACCAGCATCTTTTCGCTACCTCCCCCCGCATACTCTACTTCATCGAATTTTCTCAAACACGGCTTATGCCGTATTATTTTTGCTTTCATGCCATCATTATCATTTAGTTCTTTTATTTACTTATTGTCGGTTTTAAAGATAGTCCCGAACCGTTGAAAAGGCAGTAAATTCTCTATTAGAAAAAGATTAGAAATTGATTAGAAGTAAAATCCTTGGCTTCTTGTCCTAATTTTGCAGTAAATGATTTTGTTATGTCAAAAGCCAGGATTTTAGTTGTAGAGGATGAATTACGGCTCGCCGAAGTACTTAAAAAACAGATTGAGGAAGCCGGATTTTCCGTTCAGATAGCGAATGATGGTTACACCGGGAAAAGGTATATCGAAGCGAACAAGTACGACCTGGCCATCCTGGATATTAACATTCCTATTATCAATGGTTATGATCTCTGTAAAGAAATAAGGAGGATTGATTTCTCTATTCCCATCATTATGCTTACAGCATTAGGAACCCTCGACAATAAAATTTCTGGTTTTGATGCCGGAGCCGATGATTATGTAACCAAACCATACGAAATCAGGGAGCTGCTGGCACGTATCAATGTATTCCTGAAAAGATCGGATGTCGATCCCTCTTCTCACATCCTGAGCGTAGCCGACCTTCGGATGGACCTGGTAAATAAAACCGTTACCCGGGCTGGTGAAAAAATCGATCTCACCGTCAAAGAATTCTCCCTTCTTGAGTTATTCATGAAGAACAAAGGAAAGCTGTTGTCGCGTGAGTTTATTATCAATAAGGTATGGGGCATTGACTTCGATCCCGGAACCAACGTGATTGATGTTTATGTGAATTACCTCCGAAAAAAAATAGACAAGGATTTTGATCTCAAACTTATCCATACCAAATTTGGATTCGGGTTTTATCTCAACGAATCGGAAATCTGATTACTTATGAATATCAAGGTACGACTCTCTTTTCAATTTATGCTGATAGCAGCAACAGTCCTGGTATTCTTTGCTTTACTGGTCTATTATTTCACGTTTACCACTAACAGGGAAAAATTCCGGAACAACCTGCTAAACAGGGCCAAGAACACTGCCATCATGCTGATTGATGTTAAAGAAGTGGATTCTACGCTTCTGAAAAAAATTCATCAGTCAACTATTTCATGGCAGAGCGAAGAAATCGCAGTCACCGATACGAACCTTCACATTATTTACAGCAATAACATTAACTATTTGTCAAATAATGTTTTCCGCTCAAATATCAGCAGGGATAATCATGCCTATTTTACTTTATCGGGTAAAGACGGAGTTTTTTACAGGCATGTATATAAAAATAAGACCGTTTATACTTTTGTATTAGCATACGACAAAGCCCGAGCCGTGTTTCTGAAGGAACTCATTCAGATCCTTTTCTGGAGCATCCTTTTCAGCCTCTGGCTTTCTGTTCTTTTTTCCTATATTTTTTCGAAAAAAGCCATCAAACCAATTTCGGATATCATTGATTCCGTAAAAGCCATAAATTCATCGAACCTTGGCAAACGGCTTCATGAGGGAAACCGAAAAGATGAAATTGAGCAACTGGCCATGACGTTCAACGAAATGCTGTTTAACCTGGAAATCGCCTTCAAAAACCAGCAGGAATTCGTTTCGAATGCCTCTCATGAACTAAAAACACCCGTTTCGGTAATGATAGCCGAATCTGATTATTTTCTCAATAACAAACATTCGGATGAAGAATACAGGACTCATCTTTCCGAAATGATAATTGACCTTAAGAAATTTAATACATATATAAATTCCTTGTTGGATTTAGCTCAGACAAATGCAGGTAAAAGTATCCTGTTTAAAGAAGAAAGACTTGATGAAATCCTTTATGACGCTGTGCATGAAATCAAAAACAGATATCATAACCGTAAAATTGTAACTAAAATCCATTTTCCCGAAAACGACAACGGCCTTAGCATTGAAGGACATCCTGGCTTATTGGTTATTGCAATTAAAAACATTATCGATAATGCCTGTAAATTTTCAGATGAAGTTGTAAACGTTGACCTTAAGCCAGCCGACGGAACCATAAAGTTAACTATTTCAGATTCAGGAATCGGCATACCACTGAATGAAATTAATGATGTTTTCAAACCATTTAACAGGGCATCAAATGCACGATTTAAAAGCGGTTTCGGCATCGGGCTGTCGCTGGTTTTCAAAATAATGGAGATACACCATGTTGAAATGGAGGTTTTCAGTGAAGAGAATAAAGGCACCCGGTTTGAATTGACCTTCAAACATTCAGCAACAGAATGAACCATCATTGCGTCGCTCTACTCCTCTTTATCCGGGCTGGCCGCGACTGAGCCTTTAATCAACTGCAAAACAAACCGTTTTGCGAGTCGTAACTGTTTCATTTGAAAGTTTTTTTTTGTAATTTAACTCTCCAATCAAGAAGGCATGAACCCCTATTCCTGGTTCCGGATTGTATACTTTACGCTGGTTCCGATTGCCTTTGGCAATTGCAAAGGCCAAAACCGGACGGAAGAAGACTATACGCGGCTCAGGAAAGAAATGGTGGAACACCAGCTCAAAAGAAGCGGAATTCATGATGCGAAGGTCCTGGAAGCTTTCCTGAAAGTACCGCGCCACATCTTTGTGCCGGTGGAGTACAGGGATCAGTCCTATGATGACACTCCCCTGCCGATCGGTTACAACCAGACCATTTCGCAGCCTTTTATCGCAGCCTTCATGACGGAAGTCCTGAAACCCGATAAAAGCATGAAAGTCCTTGAAATAGGCACCGGATCGGGATATCAGGCCGCCATTCTCGCCCTTTTGTGTAAGGAAGTATATTCCGTTGAGATCATCGATTCACTGACTGTTAGGGCCCGAAAAATCCTCGAAAAAGAAGGCTTTAAGAATATCAAGATAAAGACAGGCGATGGTTACCTGGGCTGGCAGGAATATGCTCCTTTCGATGCCATCATCGTAACCTGTGCGCCGGCGGATATACCGAAAGCTTTGGCGGATCAGCTCGCTGAAGGCGGCAGGATGATTATCCCCACAGGCGGATCCTATAACCAGAAACTCTATCTGATAGAAAAAATAAACGGGCAAATCAGGCAGAAGGAGACTCTCCGGGTTCTGTTTGTACCTATGATTCACGGCGAAAACCGACAATAATAAGAGGGTTTGCACCGAACCGGACTTCCATTTTCTTACGGTCATCTCTTTGGATTTCAGCTCTCTTCAGGCTTTAACAGGAAAACACAATCTGTCTTCTTCCTTTCTTTCTGTGAAGTTTCGAAGTAAAATTCTTTTCTTCTTCAAGTGAAGCGACGCTATTCTGGCATACAATGATTAATTTTATCAACTCAAAACCGCAGTATATGAAACGTCGAGATTTTATTGCCGGTGCGGCAGCAGCCGGATTGATCGGAACCGGCCGGTTTGCCTTCGGAAATATTGAGCAGTTTGCGCCGTCAGCGCCCGTTTTACCTTACGATCTGGTTGCAGTGCGTGGTGGCGAACCGGAGGTAATGTTCGACAAGGCAATACAATCCCTGGG
The DNA here is from genome assembly GCA_035403165.1 of Bacteroidales bacterium. Classification (GTDB taxonomy): domain Bacteria; phylum Bacteroidota; class Bacteroidia; order Bacteroidales; family UBA4417; genus UBA4417. The sequence continues at coordinate 16,559 of DAONEP010000027.1, forward strand.
CGGGATGAAAGCTTTCGTTAAGAAAGGACAGAAAGTCGTCGTCAAGCCCAATATCGGCTGGGACTCATCACCCGAAAGGGCCGCCGACACCAATCCGAACCTGGTGAAACGCATCGTTAAAGCATGTTATGAAGCGGGAGCAAAACAGGTTTATGTATTCGACAATACCTGCGATAACTGGACAAACTGTTACAAGAACAGCGGCATCGAAAAAGCGGTGAAGGATGCAGGCGGGACAATGGTAGGCGGCAACAGTAAAAGTTACTACCACCAGGTAAACATACCCAGGGGCAAACGGCTGAAACAAGCTGAAGTCCACGAGTTGATCCTTGATTCGGATGTTTTCATCAATGTGCCGATACTAAAACACCATTCCTCGTCCGATCTGACCATTGCCATGAAAAACCTTATGGGTGTTGTGTGGGACCGGGGGTACTGGCATCGGAACGACCTGAATCAGTGCATTGCTGATTTTGCCACCTGGCGCAAGCCAACCCTGAACATCGTAGATGCCTACCGCGTGATGCTGCGCAACGGGCCGAAAGGCGTCTCGGCATCCGATGTCATCACCATGAAACAGCTTCTGATTTCAACCGACATCGTCGCCATCGACGCTGCTGCAACAAAAATATGGGATCCCAAAAAGGATCCGGCCAAAGTAAAACATATTGCCCTGGCCAATGAACTAAAGGCCGGAAATATGAACCTGGCCCAACTCAGGATTAACCGTATTAAACTGTAACATGCATTCACGGGCACTTCGCTACATAAGATACATTTTTGCTGTATTCTTCTTCCTTCTCATTTCGGCTTTGTTTCTGGATTTCCGCGGCCTCGTTCCGGCGGATATGCACAGGGCTGCCACCTGGCTTCAATTCGGCCCGTCATTGGTGCAGTTCATTCATTTTGCCGGATTGTTTTCTGCAGGTTTTCTTTTTATCGCCATCCTGACTTTACTGTTCGGAAGAGTATATTGCTCGGCTATCTGTCCCCTGGGCATTTTTCAGGATATCCTGATCAGGATTGAAAAGTGGTTTCGCAAAAAAAAGATATTCCGTTACCGGAAACCAGGCTGGTGGAGATATGTATTCCTGGGCATGGCGGTTCTATCCCTGCTCGTTGGTTTTATGGCCCTTTTTAACCTGCTTGATCCTTTCAGTAATTTCGGAAGAATTTTCTCTTCGCTGGGCAAACCACTGGCCATCCTGATCAACAATGCAGCAGCAGCGATATCCGAAAAATCAGGATTAGCCGTCATCAACCGTTATCCCATTAAAGGATTTGATGTCGCGACCCTCATTTTTCCTTTCCTGGTTATTTCCCTGCTCATTTTCCTCACCTGGAAGCACGGGCGCCTGTTCTGCAATTTCATCTGTCCCGTCGGAACCGTTCTCGGGCTCTTTTCCAGGTTTTCCCTTTTCAGCATCTCGCTGGATAAAACAAAATGCAACCAATGCGGAAAATGTGCCGCCAGGTGCAAAGCAGGATGCATCAGTATAAAAACACAGGAAATTGACCACTCGCGTTGCGTGATGTGTTTTGATTGCATCGGGCCCTGTCCTGAAGAGGGGGTTACTTTCGGCCTGTCATCCTTTAAAAGGTCATCTCAGGTTGCAACCGGTAAAAAGGCTTCCGACTCAAGGAGAAAATTCATCAGTTCAGCTTTCCTGTTAGGATTGGCAGGCCGTTTGGCAGCCCGGGAAAACAGCGGCGACACATTTGAAAGGCAAACGCTCATCCCTGAAAAAAAGGCATCTCCCGTTTCACCGCCGGGTTCACGCTCTATCGAACAATTTATTTCCACCTGTATCGCATGCCATGAGTGCGTAAGCGCATGTCCCGCGCAGGTATTGCAGCCTTCACTGTTGCAATATGGCTTACAGGGATTTATGCAACCGCACATGGATTACCATGCCAGCTTCTGCAATTTTGAATGCGTGGTCTGCAGCGAAGTATGCCCTACGACCGCTATTCAGCCGATAACGGTAGAAGAGAAAAAGAAAATACAACTCGGGAAAGCCGTCTTTATCAAAGATAATTGCGTTGTTTCTACCTTCAATACTGCCTGCGGCGCCTGTTCGGAACATTGTCCGACCAAGGCCGTCAACATGGTTCCTTACTTGGATGGACTCCGGATTCCGGAAGTAAACCAGTCAATTTGCATAGGCTGCGGCGCCTGCGAACACGCATGCCCCACTAAACCTTACAAGGCTATCTTCGTTGAGGGAAACCCGGTACATCTTACTGCCGCTACCCCGAAAGAAGATATAATCGAAAGAAACGTCGAAGAGGAAGAATGGGCATTTTAGGGGCAGGGAGAACGGAGAACGGAAAACGGAGGACGGAGCAAGGAGCAGGTGCCAACGGCCAACAGCTAACAGCCAAAAGCCACCAGCCAAAAGCTAACAGTTTACCTGCCTGGGCTGATTGTGCGTAAGACGGCAGGCTAACGGCTAACGGCTAACAGCTAACGGCCCAAAATTCCCCGATCAAAATAAGACAACAATTATTAATTTAGCACTTTCAAAACCGATCACCATGAACACAGCCATAATCCCTCAATATCGTTTCTTCAGCATTCGGTCGCTGGTAAGTGACGCAATCGCGCTGGCTTTTATCTGCCTGGTTCCCGCCATTTCACATTTGTCGGGAGTACCGGTTTATTTTATTGAGCCAATGCGGCTGATGCTGATCCTTGCTATATTGTCATCACACAAGGCCAATGCTTACGCGCTCGCAATCATCCTGCCCCTTGTTTCATTTCTGGTTTCGGGCCATCCCGAACCGCTGAAAATGGCCGTCATCATGGCCGAACTACTGGTTAATACCTGGTTGTTTTACCTGCTTTTGGCCCGCACGGCAAAGCCCTTTATCAGCATGCTGACATCCATCGTCGTCAGTAAGATATTCTGCTATACCTTGTACCTGGTTGTGTTTTCGCTGGCTTTCGTAAAGGCAGAAGCAGGAACCGTTTTCCTGGTGTCACAGTTACTTGTCACCTTGCTGCTGAGTGTGATTACTTATCTTTTCCTCAGCGCAAAACAACAAAAATCGAAAAATTAACCGCAGCTTCCTTTTTTCTGCAGTCCTTCCTTTCCTGTCATTCCCTGACGGTAAAACCGCTTCAGAACTTTGGTTTTTGTCGATAAAAAGCGCCTGTCTGTCTGCATCCTTTTCAGCAACTTATAAATAGTTTTCAAGCGAAGGTATCCGGATATATGTTTGCAGCCTCAACCGGATGGGGCAAGGAACCTATGATGGGACAATCCCGGGAATATTTTTTTTAATCAATTTGTTTCAGAATGAAGAACAGATCATCAGGTATTACATTAATACTCATACTTACGGCAACGATTTCATTTGCCCAGAGTTATGAAGCCAGATGGCAGAAAACGCCGGTTATGGCCGACGGAATTTCATCGGAATGGAGCTCTCCGTTGCGTTTCAGCGATACAAAAAGCGGCCTTCAGTACGCTGTAACGAATGACGATAAAAACCTGTATATCTGCGTAAAAGCGACGGGCACTGCCACCCGGATGCAGATTCTCACATCTGGTATGAAGATTTGGATCGATGCAAACGGCCGGAAAAAATATCCGACTTCGATTTATTTCCCGATGCCATTGTCGCGAGGTGAAATGAAGCCTGATAATTCAGGGCTGCAGCAAGGCAGGCCGGGTGGTGAAAGGCCATCTGGGAAACCTGATGAGATGGATTTCCGGAAAATGTTCAAAAATCAGGGGCTAAAAATCACCCTTGCCGGCTTCAAAACCGGTTGTGACGGAACTTTCAACATCGGGGAAAGCACACAAATAAAAGCTGCGATGGACCGGGACGAAAGCAACGCCCTGACCTGCGAGTTCATCGTCCCGATCGGCTCTTTTTACAGCAACGACTGGAATTCTTTCAAGGAACCGCCTCTTATCGGAATGAAGATCAGTGTTGATGAAATGCCTGGCAACGGGCAAGGAACACAGCGGCCCGAAGGCGGCCCTCCGGGCGGCGGCCCCGGTGGCTTCCCCAATGACATGGACGGCGGACCGGGAGGACCTCCGGATGGCGAAATGGGCGATCGTCCTTCTCCCCCGTCAGGCATAACGGGAACATCACAGGAAGAAATTTCCATTAAGTTTAAAATCAGGCTCAGCAAGCCGGAATAATTAACTCAAATCACAATTATTGGTTCAGGAATGCCCTGCGGTAAAACGGCAGGGCATTTTATTTTTCCCGCATCCATGCTGGTATTTTTACATTTCAACCTCAAAAAACAACCCGATGAAGCAATTAACCCGGCACTGATTTTCCGGTTTTCATTCGTCTATAAATTCGGGCAATTTATCTATAAACCTTTCATCAACCTATATATGTTTTTTCTTTAAGAACGGGCCAGGATAATTTTGCTCCCGGAAATTAATCTACAAGGAAATGAAACTGAGAATCAGCAAACTATTTATTCTTCTCATCAGCTTATCAGCATTACAGGCTGAAGCTTTCTGCCAGGAAAAGCCCGCCGTCTGGAATTTGCGATCCTGCATTAATTATGCCCTCGCAAACAACATTCAGGTCAAAAAAATGCAGCTTGGCGTAAAAAGCAGCGAAGCCGACTATGACCAGGCAAAAGCAAGCCTGTGGCCCGGATTGAATGCCGGTATCAGCCAATCCTTTTCAAATAAAAGCAGTATCAACGGTTCCGGTGAAAGCGCTTCCCTGTCAGGGGGATATTCGTTGCAGTCGGATGTTACGCTCTTCGACGGTTATAAGCTCAGGAATACCATCCGGCAACAGGAGATGATGGTGAAATCAAACCAACTGAGTGTTGCAGAATCTGAAAATTCCATCCAACTGGCGGTAACATCGGCATATCTTCAGATCCTATATGCCCGTGAATCGGTCATTGATGCCGAAAACACGCTGAAATCGTCCGAGGCGCAACTCGAAAGGGCAAAGATTCTTTATGATGCCGGCTCTATTGCCCGGAGCAATCTGGCGCAGGTGCAATCGCAATACGGTAATGATAAATATTCGCTGGTGGTTGCCCGTAATAACCTGAACCAGCAGATTTTGTCGCTGAAGCAGTTGCTGGAACTTGACATCTCGCAGGAGATAGAAATTTATTTCCCCGAAATCGGGGATGACCAGGTATTGAAACTTATCCCTTCGAAAGAAGAAGTTTATAACACCGCCCTCAAAAATCTGCCGGAGGTGGCCAACAGTCAACTGAACGTCGATATTGCCCGGAAAAATGCTGAAATCGCCAAAGCCGGCCTGTATCCCAGCCTTTCATTAAGCGCTTCGGCCGGAACCGGTAACAGCACCGCTTACTCCGATGGTTTTGTGACGCAACTGGGAAACAATTTTTACCAAAATGCCGGGTTGAGCCTCAGCATACCCATTTTCAATAAAAAACAGGCCAGATCAGCTATTGCCAAAGCTCAGATTGCAACTGAAACGGCTCAACTCGGCCTGGCTGAAACCGAGAAAAATCTGCTCAAAGAAATTGAAACCGTGTACCTGGATGCCGTTTCGGCTCAAAGCCGATTCCAGGCTGCCAACGAGCAGAAAGAGTATGCCCTCACCAGTTATACCCTTGTCGAAGATCAGTTTAACCTTGGTATGAAGAACACCGTCGACCTGATCACGGCTAAAACAACCTATCTCCAGGCTCAACAGGAATGCCTCCAGGCAAAGTATGCTGCCATCCTCAACTATAAACTCCTTGACTTTTACCAGCAAAAAGAAATCGAATTATAATACAAACACCTTCAGTAAGATGAAAAAGAAAAGTTTGATAATCACAGGTATCCTTGTTCTGATAGCCGCTGCAGCAGCATGGTTCCTTTTCGGAAAATCCGGGAATCAGCAGGTGATCCGTTATGAAACCGCGCCTGTACAGATCGGCACTATCGCAAACACCGTTACCGCCACCGGAACCGTTGAACCGGTAAAACAGGTGGAAGTCGGCACGCAGGTTTCGGGTGTCATTAAAAACATTTATGTGGACTTCAATTCACAGGTAAAGAAAGGACAACTGCTTGCCGAGCTCGATAAAACCCCTTTGCTTGCTGCATTGGCATCCACCAAAGCAGAACTTGCTTCAGCAAACAGCCAGCTTGTTTACCAGCAGGCAAATTTCAACAGGATCAAATCGCTTTTTGATAAAAAAGCCGTCAGTGAAACCGATTATGAAACGGCGCTTTATCAATACAGCAGCGCTAAAGCCAGTGTTGATAAGATGAAATATGAAGTGGAACGCGCTCAGACCAACCTCGGTTATGCCATGATCTACTCTCCCATCGACGGGGTGGTTTTAAACCGCGCCGTTGACGAAGGGCAGACTGTAGCCGCCAGTTTCAACACCCCTACCCTTTTCACCATTGCCCAGGATTTAACCAAGATGCAGGTTGTAGCCAATGTTGACGAAGCCGATATCGGACAGGTGGCCGAAGGGCAAAAAGTCAGCTTTACTGTGGATGCTTTCCCGAGTGACCTTTTCGAAGGTAAAATCACGCAGGTTCGTCTGGAACCTACCACAAACTCAAATGTAGTTACTTACAGCGTCGTGGTCGACGCCCCCAATCCCGACCTTAAGCTGAAGCCCGGCCTCACTGCCAGCATCACGGTCACCGTGAAGGAAGCCGCGGATGTGCTCACGGTCCCTGCCAAAGCACTACGTTTTCAACCGGATTCATCGCTACTGGCAAATAATTCCGTAAAAACCGTTGTAAATCAGGCCAGCGCTGCCAACCTGCCGGCAAACAACCCGTCGCAAGCAGAAAAACAAAAGGACATGCCGTCAGCGGTTAATGAGGATGAAACGCCGGGGACCATCTGGGTGAAAAGCGGCGGGAGTATTCACCCGGTGCAAGTTGTATCAGGCATTTCGGATGAAACCAATGTTGAGATAAAGAGCGGCCTGAAAGAAGGCGACCTCGTGGTTGTGTCGATGGTAAAGTCCAGCGCACCGGCAGGAAAGGACACTACTGAACAAAGTTCAAGCCCGTTTATGCCAAAAAGGCCGGGAAGCGAAAGAAAGAAATAGCTGACGCGTAAAAGGCAGAGCGATAAGTAAAACGCGAGAAAATGCACAGACAGGATAAGACCGTAAACTTAGAATTCAGAAAATGAACGAGATCATAAAAGCTACAAACCTGAAACGCGAATTCCTGGTAGGAATTGAGAAAGTAGCGGCATTAAAAGGCATTTCATTTACGATTCACGGGGGGGAGTTCGTCACCATTATGGGAGCCAGCGGATCGGGCAAATCAACATTGCTGAATATTTTAGGCTGTCTCGATACGCCGACTTCGGGGGAATATCTCCTGGACGGGACTTCGGTGCGGGCCATGTCGAAAAATGACCGGGCCCATCTGAGGAACCACAAGATTGGCTTTGTATTTCAAACTTACAACCTCCTTCCGCGGACTACTGCCCTTGAAAATGTCGAATTACCGCTGATGTATAATTCAGGCATTACAGGCAGGCTGCGTCGCGAAAAAGCCGAACACATGCTGGAAATTGTCGGGCTGAAAGACCGTTTGTATCATGCTCCCAACCAGATGTCCGGCGGTCAGCAACAACGTGTTGCCATAGCCAGGGCCTTGGTCAACGATCCGGTTATCATTCTTGCCGACGAGGCAACAGGCAACCTCGATACCCGTACTTCCTATGAAATTATGGCTTTGTTCCAGGATCTGAACAACCGGGGAAAAACAATTGCCTTCGTCACGCATGAACCCGATATAGCCCTCTTCAGTAGCCGCAGTATCGTATTGCGTGACGGACGGATCGTAAAAGATGAAAAACTAAGCAGCCCGGCCTCGGCAGCCGAAGCGCTGGCATCGCTTCCTGTTGAAACGGAAGAAATTGAAATCTGATTTCAGAAAGGATTAACATGAACATTACCAATCTATTCAGAATATCGCTCAAGGCGTTGCACAGCAACAAATTCAGGTCGCTGCTCACCATGCTGGGCATTATAATCGGCGTGGCATCGGTCATAGCCATGCTTGCCATCGGACAGGGCTCGAAACAAAGCATTCAGGATGAAGTTTCAAAGATGGGCTCCAACATGCTGATGATACAGCCCGGCGCCGACATGTTCCAGGGAGCACGTATGGCGGCTTCGAACACCCAAACGCTGATTCTTTCCGATTATGAAGCCATCAAAAAGCAATGTGCAAACCTTTCGGCAGTTTCGCCGATGGTGGATGCCAGCGGACAAGCCATATACGGTGCAAATAATTACCCGGTCAGCATGAACGGTGTAAATGCCGACTACCTGCAGATCAGAAAATACACGATTGAAAGCGGCAGGATGTTCACCGATAAGGAAATCCTTGGATCAGCCAAGGTATGCCTGATCGGGCAAACCATTGTGGAAGAGGTATTTGGAAACGGCGTGGACCCCATCGGCAAGACATTCCGGTTCGGCAAACTGCCCTTTGAAGTCATCGGCGTGTTGGCGGAAAAGGGAGAAAACGGGATGGGCCAGGACCAGGACAACATCATCATCGCCCCTTACACTACCGTCCAGAAAAGGGTCAAAGCCATAACTTACCTGAACGGTATTTTTGCATCAACGACGAATGAATCGGTAACCGAACAAGCCATCTCGGAGATTGAATCCATCCTGCGCACCCGGCATAAAATTGCTGCCGGCGACGATGACGATTTCCATGTACGCTCGCAGCAGGAAATGCTTACCATGTTCAGCAGCACAACCCGGGTCATGACGGTATTACTGGCCGTAATCGCAGGCATTTCGCTCATTGTAGGCGGTATCGGCATCATGAATATCATGTATGTATCGGTAACCGAGCGGACCCGCGAAATTGGCCTCCGGATGGCCGTCGGGGCGCGGGGCATCGACATCCTGGCCCAGTTCCTGATCGAGGCTGTAATGATCAGCGTTGTCGGAGGAATTATCGGCGTCGCCCTGGGTATCGGGAGTTCTTTTGTCATTGAAAATGTAATGAAATGGCCTGTCGCCATAACCAGCTATTCTATCATACTTTCGTTTGTAGTTTGTACATTTACCGGAGTGTTTTTCGGATGGTACCCTGCCAGGAAAGCGGCCAACCTCGACCCGATTGACGCGATCAGGTACGAATAGCAGGTTAATGCCGCCCGGGGCAAAACGGGACAAATAAAAAGCAAGAAAATGACTGTTTACGATAAAAAATATTCGCTTCAAATCCTGATCCATTGCATCGTATGGGTAATTGTCATCACCTTCCCCCTGATTTTCATCTATACCGAAGGTGAAAAGGACCTGGTCCGATATCTCGATTTTACGCTCCCCATCATCATGATGATGATTGTTTTTTATACCAATTACCTGTTCATCATCGGTAAATACCTTTTTAACAAGAAGATATGGCAATTTTTCCTGATCAATGCGGTAATTTTTGCCGTATCGCTGGTCATGCTCGAGCTGATGAAACAGTATGTATGGGATCATTATTTCAGCTTTCAGCCGCCAAGGCATCCCGGCCCGCCGAAGAAAGACATGATGCGTATCCTCTTTTACAGGAATCTGATTTCACTGGTTTGTACGCTCGGGGTTGCAACTGCCATCAAGATGACGGCGCTGTGGTACAACAAGATGGCTGAACAAAAGGAAAAGGAAAAACTTCATATCGAGACGGAACTCGCCAGCCTGAAACAGCAGTTAAATCCGCATTTCCTTTTCAACACCCTCAACAATATTTACTCGCTCATTTCTATAAACCAGGAATATGCCCAGGACGCTGTTCACCGGCTCAGCAGCCTGATCAGGTATGTGCTCTATGAAAGCGATCATCCTTTTGTACCGCTGAGTAAAGATCTGATATTCACCGCAAATTACATTCAACTGATGAGCCTCCGGTTGCCGCCGCATGTAAAACTGGAAACCGACATCATGAAACCTCCGGAATCGGACACCATCGCTCCCCTCCTGTTTATGTCGCTGGTTGAAAACGCTTTCAAGCATGGCGTAAGCCCTGAACATGCTTCGTATATTTCGGTTAAAATTGCCAATAAAGGCCATCATGAACTGGTGTGCAGGGTTGAGAACAGCAATTTTCCGAAACAGGAATCCGACAGAAGCGGCTCGGGAATCGGCATGAACAATTTAAAGAAAAGGCTTGAACTCATCTATCCCGGCGCTCATACGCTGGATATCGCCGAAGACAATGAACGTTATATTGCAACCTTAACCATAAAAATATGAACCTGCGGTGCATCATTGTGGACGATGAGCCCCTGGCGCTTGACCTGCTGGAAGGGTATGTCGTAAAAACTCCCTGGCTGATATTGGAGGGGCGTTTCAGCAGCGCTTTCGAAGCAATGGCTTTCCTTGAAAAAGTAAAAGTCGACCTGGTTTTTCTTGATATCCAGATGCCGGGGCTGAGCGGGCTGGAGTTTTCGCGGTCGCTGCAAAACGGGCCCCGTGTAATTTTCACCACCGCTTTCGGGCAATATGCCCTCGATGGATTTAAAGTGGAAGCACTCGATTACCTGCTCAAGCCTGTCAGCTACCCTGAATTTCTGTCGGCTGCAAACAAGGCCAGGCGATGGTTCGAACTCACCGGGAAATCGGCAGGCCAACTGGCCAGAAACACGATTTTCGTAAAATCGGACTATAAAATGGTGCAGATAGAACTCAGTAAAATCCTTTATATCGAAGGGCTGAAAGACTATGTAAAAATCTATCGTGAAGATACGGAGAAACCCGTTCTCACGCTGATGAGCATGAAGTCGCTGGAAGAGAACCTGCCGGAGAATATTTTTATGCGCGTGCACCGTTCCTTTATCGTCAACCTGGAAAAGATAACCACCATTGAACGCAACCGCATCGTATTCGGAAAAACCTATATTCCGGTTTCCGACAACTACAAGGATAAATTCCTGAAGTTCGTGAATGAGCGGTTTTTCTGATCTGCTCTCCGAAAAACTCTTGTCCTGAAAAAGAAGCGGGGCTTCGTGGTCAACCACGAAGCCCCGCATGTTATTTCTTTGAATTCAGTTTTATCTTATGAGCGTTACCGTTCCATGGGTGGAGTTCTTCATGCCTTCATAACTTCCAACATCGTGTGAGTTCCATATCACACCATCCCTGAACACGGCCTCGGCTTTCCACATATAAACGCCCTGCTGCAACAACAATCCGTTGTACCGGCCATCCCATCCTTCTGCCGGACGGCCCTGATCGTCGAGTTTATCGGAATACCACAACAGGTTTCCAAAACGGTCGTATACCTGAATAAGGTATTCCTTCAGGTTGATACCTACCGGTTTAAACAACTGCACTTCGGCATGCGGATTTTCAGGCGAGAATGCATTCGGTATAAACAACCCTTTCACCATGAAATTATAAACGTACCGGGCCGTATCGCTGCACTCCATATCGCTGTATGCAATCATGGTTATAGGATATTCCCCGTCCAGATTATAAAGCACAAATGGCTCTTCGGCATACGATGTTTCGCCGTTCCCGAAATCCCAGTAATAATGGGTGGCGCCCACCGAAATATTATCGAATTGAAGTTGCCCCTGTACATTCTCGTAATTTGCATTGTATGTAAAATCGCTTACAGGTGGCGGATAGGTGTTTACCAATTGAGTAACTGTATCCGTACAGGTATTGGTATCCTGAACGATCAGGCTCACCTGGTGCTCTCCGGAATTCTGGAATACATACTCAGGATTTTGTTCCAGCTTCATATCCAGGAGCTCTGTTCCTTCCCTGAAAATCCATGTCCAGGACGACAAGGGGGCATAGGCGCTGTCGGAATGGTCGAAGAACAACGTCCTGTTTCCGGCGCAGGAGAGTGAATAATCGTAATTGGCTTCCGGCAGCATATATACCGGTATGGTTTTTACTACCGTGTCGGAACATCCAAGGGTATTGGATGAAATTAACCGGACATCATAATAACCGGGCGCTCCGAAGAGCCAGGAAGGATTGCGCAACGTTGAAGTATCTTCTGTTGAAGCAGGATCATCAAAATCCCATTGATACCCGCTGACAATTACCCCGTTATTCACCGTTTCGTTGGTGAATTCAGCCGTGGTTCCGTAACAAACCTTTCCGATGCTGTATTCTGCAACCGGGGAAGGACTAACGATAAGGTCAACGATCGATGAATCGCTGATGCTTTGTCCGGATACGGCCGTGGTCACCCTCAACAGTACCGAATAATTGCCGGCTTCGGTATAAATATGGTTGACAGGGCTGGTGTAGGAATTGTAGGTTGTCGTGGTTCCGTCGCCGAAGTCCCAGTACCACTCCGTGATCGGTTGCCCGCAATAGCTGCTGTCGGCAAACGAGAGGTTGTAATTCTGGCACACGAGCGAATCCTCTTCGCTGAAAACAGCTTCAAGGCATGGCCTTACCAGCACCTCCTGCGAAAATACATCATGGCAGTTATTGGCATTGATAACGGTAAGTTCAACCGTATATAAGGAAGGAACCAGGTATTTGTGGGTAACGTCCGGGTTGCCGGGAGCATAAATGGTGTCGGACAGGCCATCTCCGTATGTCCATATCCATTCGCTGATATCTGATCCGTTACCGGTCGAAAGATCGTTAAAGACCGCTGTTGTGTCGCACAGCCCGACGGTAAATTCAAAATCCGGCAGCGGCAGCGGTTCAACCGAAACCGGTATGAAAACGGTATTATTACAATTGTTGATATCTATAGCCTCCAGGCTTACGGTATAAACGCCAACCTCCGAATAAAGGTGCGTAGGATTCCTTAAGGCAGAGTTATTGTAGATTCCTGAACCCGGGTCGCCGAAATTCCAGTTGAAGAAAACAAGGCTGTCGGTAAGCGGCGCTATCAGTTCGGGTGAAAATTCCATATAGTCGCCGATACAGGTGGGGGTATAGTTGAAAGTAAAATCGAATGCCGCCGGAACATAAACCGATTTGACGATGGTATCCTTGCATCCCCGGTTATCGGTTACAATTAACTGGACAGAATAGGTAGAGTCGGATCCGTAAAAAACATACACCGGGTTCTGCAACTGCGAATAACTGCCCGGGCCAAATTCCCAGAGCCAGGAAACGATGGAAGCCTGCGAAGCATAGGAGGAATCCTGGAAATAAACCGCCCCGTTTTCGCAGGGAGCCGGCGTATAGATAAAATTGGCCGTAGGATTGGGAAATACCTGTATTGTGGTGGATGTCGAATCCTGGCACCCGGCAGCCGTTGTAACGGTGAGCGTCACGGTGTATACTCCCTGAACCGTATAGGTCCATTGCGGATTCTGCAGGTTTGAAGTATCGTTGGCCACAGCGGTTTCCCCGAAATCCCAGTGCCAGACAGCAATCGGCTCCCCGTTCAGGGTATAGGATTCATCCGAAAACTGCGTTGCGCTGTTGATACAGCCGCTGCTGAACGAGAACAAGGCAACCGGTTGGGCATTGATCGTTACGGCATGTGTTTTCGTATTTGAGCATCCTGCCGAATCCACGATGGTAAGAACAACATTGTAATTGCCATACTGCGCATAGGTATGCAAAGGATTCTGCTCATTTGAATGGGCCGAACCATCGCCGAAATCCCAATCCCAGGAATTAACGGCGGCAACCATGGTAATTGTTTCGTCAACAGTGAATTGAGTGGCCGTTCCCGCGCAGGTATTCGACCAGTTATATTCCAGGGCGGGACTCGGGTTTATGATTACCGCTTGTGTTACCGTATCATAACAGCCGTCGGCGTTGGTCACCTGCAGGCTTACCGTATAGGTGCCCGCGCTGTTGAATATGTGCAGCGGGTTTTGCAGGATCGAGGTATTGTTGACGCCCGAGGTAGGATCGCCGAAATTCCACAGGTAGCCAATAATGGCGGAACCTCCGCTGGTTGCGGACTGGCTGGTGAAGTTAACGGCCACTCCGGCACAGGTGTTTTCATAAGCAAATGCGGCCAGCGGGCTTGTTTTAACTATTACCGTCTTGGAAGTCTCATCCTCGCATCCGAGCGACGTATTTACCGTCAGGGTCACGGTATAGGTTCCTGCCGTGGAATATACGTGGGTGATATCAGGATTTGCCGGAGCCGTGATCAGCGTATCCGATCCGTCGCCGAATTCCCAGTACCATGTGGCAATAGTCCCCGAGGATGTTGTCGATGTATTGTCGAACGACACCGGCAGGTTGGCGCAGGTTTGCTGAGAAACCAGGAAACTTGCTTCGGGAGGCAGCGACACAATAGCAGTATGAGTTATGGTATTTTCGCATCCCGCCGTATCGGTAATTGTCAGGGTAACCTGATAGCTGCCTGATGCACTGTAGATATGGTAAGGATCTTCTTCTACCGACGTATAGGTGTCGCCAAAATTCCAGAACCATGAGTTAGTTGCAGCAGCATTTACATATGTCGTACTGATAAAATGGGTTGAATCGTTGACGCAGCCGGGTTCTATCGAAAAATCAACTGTCGGATGCGGATTGATGACAATAGTCTTGGTAATGGTATCGGTACACCCCCCGGTATTGGCAACTTCCAGGGTAACCGTGTAGGTGCCGGCGGCATTGTAAGTGTGCGTCGGGGATGACAGGGACGAAGTATTGGCGGTTCCTGATCCCGGATCACCGAAATTCCACAGCCAGCTTTGCAGACCACCGGAACCTGGTTGAGAAAGATCGTTGAACTGGATTTCTTCCCCCTGGCAGTGTATGGCATCATAGCTGAAATTGGCCAGCGGATTTGCCGAAACCGTCACTAAACGCGATGCTGTAGCCGTACAACTGTCGGTGGTTTTTATGGTCAGGGTTACATTGAAATTTCCGAAGGTTGTGTATGTATGCGAAATATTGGGATTGCCGGGGTGATTAATGGTCGTTGTGTTGCCATCCCCGAAATTCCATACCCATTGTACAATATACCCCGGCGCTCCGCCAAGATTGGCAAGGCTTGTGAACTGGATCTCTGAATCTTTACAGGCAGGCTGGTCCCATGTAAAATTGGAAACAGGCGCCGGGTTGATTACCACCGGATTTGTGACAAAATTCGTACACCCGTTGGTATCAGTAACGGTGAGCGTCACATAATAGGTTCCTGAAGTAGAATAAAGGTGGGCCGTGTTTGGGGAAGCGGTATTAAACACCGGCGATCCGTCGTTAAAATCCCAGGCATAATTTGTTATGGCGTCGGTATTTACAATATTCGTATCGGCCATAAACAGGACCTGGTTGCTCAGGCAGTTGTTCTGTGAAGTAAAAGCAACCGCGGGTTTGGCATTCACGGTCACATTAATGCTTGTGGTATCACTGCACCCGTTGCTTGTTTCCACAATCAGCGTCACCGGATAGGTCCCGGGCCCTGAAAAGTTATGGGCCGGGCTCTGAATGGTGGAATAATTCGCAGTGCCGCTGAGCGGATCGCCGAAATCCCAGTTCCATCCTAATATTGAACCGCCCCCGTTTGATTGCGACAGATCCGTAAACTGCAACGGATAACCTTCGCAGGCATGGTTATGATCGTAATCGAAATTCGCCAGCGGGTTTGGATAGATGGTGATCGTCTGGGTTTCGAAATTGGAACAACTGTCAGCGGTATAAATGGTGAGTGTAACAAGAAAGTTTCCAGGAAGGGCATACACATGTTGGACATTGGGATTACCCGAAAGATCAACAGTATCGATGGTTCCGTCACCGTAATTCCATATCCAGCGCCAGATGTAGCTCCAGGAAGTACTTGATAAGTTAGTAAAATTTACCGTAGCTCCCGAGCAGTTGTTGCTTCCCGGATCAAAATGGGCTGTCGGCAACGGGTGGATGGTTATCAGATGGGATATGGTGCTGTCGCATCCCAGGGTATCGGTAACGGTAAGCGAAACCGTATAATCACCGGGAGCAATATAGGAATGTGCTGTATTTTTAGAAGGTGAAGTTCCCCCGTCGCCGAAATCCCACCACCAGGTTGATATTGCCCCGGCATTCATGGCGTTGGTATCGGGATTAAAATATACCAGGTCGTTAAGGCAGGCGGATGTCCAGGTGAATTCGGCCGCCGGATGATCGTGGATCACGATCTGTTTGGTCATGGTATCGGAACAATTGTTAAAATTGGTAACCGTCATCACGACCGTATAGGTTCCCTGCGTGTTGTAGGTATGGATCGGGTCCTCAAGATTGGAACTGTTGTTGTTGCCACTCATCGGGTCGCCGAAATCCCAGGACCATGCTACATTATTCCCGCTTCCAACGGCAGAAGAAGCATCCGTAAACTGTATGACCTGGTCCTCGCAAAGTCCCGTCTGGCTGTAATGAAAATTGGCAATGGGGCTTGACATTACCGTAACCGGAATCGTAATGCTGTTGATGCAATTCCGGGAATTGATAACCGTCAGCGTTACATTATAAGTGGTGGGATTGGGAAAAATATGATCTGCGTTAGGGTCATCGGGAAAATGGATGGTATCGTTCGGCGATCCGTCACCATAATCCCATATCCAGGTGGTGATATAGTCAAGTGGGGCACTTGACAGGTCGGTAAAATGCACGGAGTCGGCCTGACAGTTTGGGGTTTCATAACTGAAAAGCGGCGTCGGAAGACCATAAATCTGAACGTTTCTGGTAAAAATCCCCGTGTTTCCGTTTATATCGGTTACCGTCAGGATTACCTGGTAAATCGTTGCACCTGCAAATGTATGCGATATCGATTGCCCGGATTCAAAGGTACCATCCCCCATGTTCCACACCCAGGAAGTAATGATGGAAGGATCGGGCACCGTCGCGGTGAACAGTGTCGGGCTGCCGACACATTCGCCCGAATACGAAAAATCAACCGTTATCGGTTGGGCTGATAAGGGTTTTATAAAACTATTCGCTGCTGAAAACAGTGCCGTTATCAGTAATGCTAATAATATCCTATGTTTCATCGAGGTATGTATCGCTTTGAGGGGCTGGTAATATTTAGACTGGTCAGTATATGCAGTTTATTCAATAGTCAAAAATAGTAAGTTTTTACTATCCGTGACATAACTTTCAATCAGAACTGTAAAAAAAACGGACCTGTCCGGATAAAATTGCCGGAAAAAGTCTCTTGTATTGAACTTATCTGAATATTAATCGTCTGCCGGCAGAAAAGTAATGCGATTCGGCGAAGGAATATCTCACTGAATTACCTCGTTTTGACCAATACAAAGATATTACTCTCAGGATTTGGATTTCATGAACAGGCCTGATTTTCACCGGTATCGGTTCGGGCGCCTTTCAACCGGTAAAGCCTGCGTCCCGGGCTTTCTTCCGGCGCCCGGCGCAATAAAAAAGAGGCTGTCGCAGGTTCAGGACATGTTTTGCCATTTAAACCAATGCAAAACAGCATATCTGCGACAGCCTCAATCAGGAAAGGTCCGGTTTCTATTTCTTTTCAGCCGTATTACGCTTCCTCCATGCCATGAACAGGAACCAAAGCCCGAAAATGAGCATGGCCAGTCCCGTCCATAAATTGACATTCATCCCCAGCGATGCCTTATAAATTTCGGCATTGCCGGTAACGCCGCCATAAATGGTGAGTATGGCACCCAGTATAGTGAACAGCGAACCTATTGGAAATCTGATATCGTCACCCATTGATTTTTCCTCCTACCATAAAATGATTGTTAAAACAATGCTGATCGCCCCGACGACGATGGCCAGTACAACCGGCTTTTCGTACCACGGAATTCCCGGTTCATCCTTAATGCGAGGCGTAAGCGAATACACCAGACCGGTAAGGTCTTCCCTGGTTTTCTGCTGACGCGTGAACAGGGAGATGATCACCGTGACCAGGAAGCAAACCGAGAAAGCAAAGATTGCCGTCCAGTAGCTTTGCGCCATAGAGCTGTAATACTCGTGGATATTCGCGATCCAGGCGCCTTTTCCTTCGGCCAGGGTAAGGCCGTGATGAAGGGAAGCAGCCACGGTTCCAGATATCAATCCCCAGAAAGCGCCGTGGCCGGTAGCCCGCTTCCAGAACATCCCGATCAGGAAGACCGCGAAGAGAGGCCCGTTCACGAAGGCAAAGATCAGTTGAAGGAAATCCATGATGTTGTTGAACGATGCAGCCACATAAGCCGTCAGGATGCTGACAGCGACGCCGAAAACGGTGGCAAACTGCCCTACATGCAGGTAATGCTGGTCGCTCTTGCCTTTGTTGATATACGACTGGTAGATGTCGTAGGTAAACACTGTATTGAAGGCCGTCACATTCCCTGCCATCCCGCTCATAAAGGAAGCCATGAGCGCCGTGATCCCGAGCCCGAGTAAACCGTTGGGATAGTAATGGACCAGCATGGAAGGAATGATCATGTTGAAGTCGTTCGGATCGCCGCCTATCAGTTGAAAATTCTTGTCCGGCATCATCATCACCGCCGCGGCGATCATTCCGGGAACAACAACAATCAGCGGTATAAACATCTTTGGCAAAGCGCCGATCAGCGGGGTGCGGCGGGCCGCCGACATGGAATTGGCCGCCATACCCCTTTGGACAACCAGGAAGTTGGTGCACCAATACCCGAATCCGAGTACAAATCCAAGTCCCATGAACATTCCGAGCCAGTCGACGCCCAAAGGATTGGATTCAGGTTTACCGAGATACTTCCATGTATGCAGCCAGGTGTCGGGTTCAAAACCTTTGGCGCCGGCAACCAGGCCCAGGCTTTCTTTCAAACCGCTGTAACCGCCAACGTCGTTCAAACCAATGATCACAAGCGGCAACATGCCTGCCACGATCAGGAAGAACTGGAGCACTTCGTTGTAAATGGCTGATTTCAGTCCGCCGAGATAGGTGTAGATCAGCACGATGACCGCCGATGCGATCAGGCTGACGTGAAAGTTCCAGTGCAGCAGCACTTCCATCAGCCGGGCCAGTGCAAACATCGAGATTCCCGAAGCAAAAACCGTCATGATGGCAAATGCGAACGCATTGAAGCCCCTGGTTTTCTCATCGAAGCGGAATTTCAGATATTCCGGCACCGAGCGGGCTTTGCTCCCGTAATAAAAGGGCATCATGAAAATGCCGAGGAAAATCATGCCGGGGATAGCGCCGATCAGGTAAAAGTGGCAGGTAAGCATCCCGTACTTTGCCCCGGAGGCGCCCATACCGAATACTTCGAGGGCCCCCAGGTTTGCCGAAATGAAAGCCAGCCCCGTGATCCAGGCCGGGATGGATTTCCCGCCCTCGAGGAACTGCGCCGACGATTTCATGTACTTTTTCAGCAGCCATCCGATTCCCAGCACAAAGGCGAAGTAAATCGCCATGATGGCATAGTCGATAAAATTCAGTGAAAAATTTTCAGTCATCTGTTGAACTTATGATTTCGGTGTTTGATTTTATTATTTCGTAAAGGAATGGTCATCAGGAATCAGCAAGTCAGGTTGTACAGGCGTCGATTCAGAAAGATTGCCGGCGAGGCCGGCGGCGGGCCGATGGCCTGTCGTCTTACCCACAACCTTGCCCAGGCAGGTAAACTTTTGGCCGTTAGCTATTAGCCTGCCAACTCACACACAATCCAACCCAGGCAGGTAAACTTTTAGCCTTTAGCGTTTTGTGTTTTGTGTTTTGTGTTTTGCGTTTTGTGTTTTGCGTTTTGTGTTTTGCGTTTTGTGTTCCGTGTCACCGTTTTCCGTCCTCCGTACTCCCTGCTCCCTGGCTTTTGGCCGTTAGCTTTTAGCTTTTAGCTATTGTCTGTTAGCTCTTTCATTTTGGGCTTTGGGATTTTCATTCTCCGTTTTCCGTTTTGTGTTTTGCGTTCTGTGTTCTGCGTTCTGCGTTTTCCCCTGCCTGCCACCTCCAGGCTCGCGCAAGGCAGGCAGGCCTGCCTACCTCTCACACTATGCCATTCACCGGCAGGTAAAGTTTTCCGTTCTCCGTCCTCCGTCCTCCCTGCTCCGTCCTCCCTGCTCCGTTCTCCGTCCTCCGTACTCCCTGCTCCCTGGCTTTTGGCCGTTAGCTTTTAGCTATTAGCCTGCCAACTCACACACAATCCAACTCAGGCAGGTAAACTTTTAGCGCCTTGCGACCTGCGCCTCGCTCCTTGCTCCTTGCTCCTTGCTCCGTCCTCCGTCCTCCGTCCTCCGTCCTCCCTGCTCCGTTCTCCGTTCTCCGTTCTCCGTCCTCCGTCCTCCGTTCTCCGTTCTCCCTGCCCCCTGTTCCTATTCCCTACCCTTTTTCCATCTCCTTCCATACCAGCGCGCTGGCCCCGACGATGGCCGAAGTGCCTGCTTTGAGTTCCGACGGGAGTATTTTCACTTTATTGCGGAACACGGGCAGCAGATGGCGTTCCATACTTTCCCGGGTGGGTTTGAAGATATAATCGCCGGCGGCGGCGGCTCCCCCGAAAAGGAAGATTGCCTCGGGGCTCAGGTGATGGACCGTATCGGCCAATCCCCTGCCCAGCAGTTCGCCGGTTGCTTCAAACACTTCACGGGCAATCGGGTCGCCTTTTTCGGCAGCATCGAAAACGATTTTTGAAGTCATGTCGTTAAAGGGCACCCTGGCCAGTTCGCTTTCCGAATTGTTGTATTTAGCCAGCAATTCATAAACGGTACGTTTGATGCCCGTTGCCGAGCAATAGGCCTCGAGGTGGCCTGCTCCGCCGCAACCGCATACCCTTCCGCCCGGAACAATGGTGGTATGGCCGCACTCCCCGGCAAAGCCGTCGGCGCCGTAAACGAGGTCGCCATTCACGATAAGCCCGCTGCCGAGTCCGGTCCCCAGGGTGATCATCACGAAGTTTTTCATCCCTTTTCCCCCGCCGTAGATCATTTCCCCGAGAGCGGCGGCATTGGCATCGTTGGTAAGCTTCACGTATTTGATATCAGGGAATTTCTCTTCGATGCGCTTTGCAAAATTTACAACCCCCACGAAAGGAAGGTTCGGAGCGTATTCGATAGTGCCGCTGTAATAATTGCCATTGGGCGCGCCGATGCCGATACCCAGCACTTCCAGATCGGGGTTGATCTGGCGGACGGTATCAATCGCCGACCTGATTTCACCGGTCAGGGATTTTATGTATTCCGAAAGCAATTCTTCAGAGCGCGCCACATCGGCAAGCGGATTCTGATTTTTCTGCGGAGTAGGCAACTGGGGCTTTTTCTCGTAAAGCACATTACCATCCCTGTCGACCACTCCGATGGCAGTATTTGTACCGCCTATATCAATACCTATTGCAACCTGTTTCATGGTATCTTAATGGTTTGTCGTTGTTTATTAGCGGATTTTGCTTCCCTTAAGGGCAAAGAATGTTATGTAAGCATAACAAATGATCGGAATGATAAGGGCGCCCCTTGCGCTGAACGAATCAGTCGCGGCTCCCATCAGCAGCGGAACCACAGCACCGCCAACAATCAGGGTATTGATAATACCTGCAGCAATAGGCATTTCGGAAGGATCCAGGTCGCTGACGCCTAATGAGAATATATTGGGGAACATGATGGAATTGAAGAAACCGATCGAAAGCAGGCACCACATCCCGAGATCAGCCGGAAGAAGGTAAGCTGCAACTATTAATATCATATTGACCGTCCCGAAAATCCCGAGCGCAACATTGGCTTTGCCTTTTCCAAGCAGCATAAGGAAGAAGTTGATAACTGCAATTGCAAAGAAAATGAGACCATTCAGCGGTTGCGATTCAAAAACAAATTTTCCGTCAGTAACAGACGAAGAGGTAATGAACCAACCGACAAAGAAGGCAAACACCATCACCAGCGCCGAATACTGATATTTCCTGGCATTCTGTATTTTGCTCAGCAATATTGATCCGAAGAAACGCCCGATCATGGCGCCACCCCAATAAATCGCCGAAAGTTTCACAGCCACGTCTATACCGAAACCGCTTTCCTTGAGATAAGGAGGTATCTGACCCGCCGTACCTACTTCTGCGCCTACGTAACAGAAAATTCCAATTGCGCCGAGCCAAACCTGGGGCTTCTTCAGCACCGATTTTGAAGGAATCGTCTTATCACCCGTAATAACAGGAAGCTTCACAAAAGCCAGTCCGATGCCCACCAGCAGCACAATGCTCCCGATAACGATAAAAGGCATCTGGACAAATTTGGCAGCTTCAGCCGGCGTTGAACCATTGCTTATTGCCATCACAGCCGGTGACAGAACCAATATACCGGCCAGGAACGGGGCAATGGTAGTGGCAAGCGAATTCAGGGCCTGGGTAAGGTTGAGACGTGCTGCAGACGTTTCCTGTGACCCAAGTGCGGCAACATAGGGATTTGCGGCCGTCTGAAGGAAAACCACGCCTGTCGCCATAACAAATACTGCAACCAGGAACAAAGGGTACGAAACTATTTCAACGGCTGGAAAAAACAGGTAACTGCCAAGGCCGGCCAGCACCAATCCAGTAATCACACCACTCTTATAGCCAATTTTCTTGATAATTCCGCCACACAAAAAACTAAAGCAGGCGTATGCGAAGAAGAATACGCCGTTTACCAACTGGGCGAGGAAATTTTCCCAGCCCGGGTACAACGTCTTCAGGTCAAATGCAAGTTGCACCTGATCCTTCATGGCAATATTAAAGTTTGTGAGGAAACCGAAGATAAAGAAGATAGCTGCCATAAATGACATTCCCAACTTCAGGTTGCTATTGTTTTTTTGTTCCATTGTGCATTTGTTTTAAAGGTTAATTAAAGCCGTTTTTTTGTCGGGAAACAAATGTAAAAATTTAATTCAGCTATGGAATCGCAAAAAAGATTGATTGATAAAATATTCGTGATACCTGTTAAAATAATACCAGGCATTCCCTGAATATTATTTAATAGCATCCAGGCAAACAATAACATAATTGGCTGTAAAACTGCAACTTTAATTTCTTACCACGTATTCGTTTCCGGGTATTCCGGAATAAAATAAAACCTGATGAAATTTATTCGTGTAACAAATACATTTATATTTGTCCGGCTGAGAATCAAGATATTATATCAGCCTGAAAACCAAAAATTTAGACTGCAATTCGTTCAAAATCATGAAAAAAGCTTCAAAGATCACCGGCCTCGCGATGGTTTCTGTCCTTATAGTGACGCTAGCTGCCGGATGCTGTAAAAAAATCCAGACCATGAACATTACCAAAGAAGCGTTCGGTATGCTGGCCGATTCTGTACCGGTATCCTTGTACACCCTTACCAACGATAAAGGCATTACACTGAAAGTCACCAATTACGGGGGCATCATCACTTCGCTGTTGGTTCCCGACAAAGATGGAAACGAAGGCGATATCGTTCTCGGATATGACAGCCTTTCGGGTTACCTCACCAAAACGCCCTATTTCGGGGCTATTGTCGGGCGTTATGGAAACCGCATTGCCAAAGGCGTTTTCAAAATTGACGGCAATGAATTCCGCCTGCCGGTCAATGATGGGCCCAACCACCTGCACGGCGGTATCCGCGGATTTGACAAAGTTGTGTGGGACGCCAAAGAATTCAAAACCGATTCCACTGTCGGCCTTGTTCTTCACTACCTGAGCAAAGACGGCGAACAGGGCTATCCCGGCAACCTTGACGTAACCGTCACCTATACCCTCAACAATAACAACGAATTACGTTTCGATTACCTGGCCACCACCGATAAACCGACACCGGTAAACCTTACGCAACACAGCTATTTCAACCTTGCCGGCGATGGGGATATCAAAGGGCACGAACTGCTTATAAAAGCATCGAAATACACGGTTGTCGACAGCACCCTCATTCCCACCGGAGAATTGCGCGACGTAAAAGGCACCCCGTTTGATTTTACGACAGCAAAAACCATCGGCAAAGATCTGGCAGCCACAGGAGGTAATCCGACAGGTTTTGACCATAATTTTGTTCTTGATACCAAAGGCCTTCAGGAAGCGGCAATCAAAGTTACTGAACCCGCATCGGGAAGAGTGATGGAAGTATTTACCGACCAGCCCGGCGTTCAGTTCTATAGCGGAAATTTCCTTGACGGGACCATAAAAGGCAAAGGAGGAAAAGTCTATAACCAGTACAACGGTTTCTGCCTCGAAACGCAGCATTTCCCCGATTCCCCCAACCAGCCGGCATTCCCGAATACCATACTCAGGCCGGGCGAAAAATACCAGACCACGACGATCTACCGGTTTTCAAAATAAAATCCCTGATGGGGACAAGCCTGCGACTTACCGGTGGTATGATCGGCGTTCCGTGAATTTACTAACCGATCCTTCCGGCGCCGTTCCCGACCGAAGCTACATAGAAATCGGCTGAGAGGCCTGTTGTGGCATGATACACCGGCCCAACACAGGCAATAAGCTCATCAATAGAATCGT
Organism: Bacteroidales bacterium; assembly: GCA_035403165.1. GTDB lineage: Bacteria > Bacteroidota > Bacteroidia > Bacteroidales > UBA4417 > UBA4417. Next base: position 40,817 of record DAONEP010000027.1, read on the forward strand.
CATCAACAATGGCAACGGCGCAGCCGCCAAAGCCGGCCCCGGTCATCCGGGCGCCGACAACGCCTTCCACTTTCCAGGCCTCATGAACGATGGTATCGAGTTCCTTGCCGGTAACTTCGTAATCGGTGCGAAGCGATTCGTGCGAAGCGTTCATCAGCTTGCCCAGTGTTGTAAGATCGCCTCGTTTCATGGCCGCCACGGCATCAAGCACGCGCCTGTTTTCGCTGATCACATGGCGGGCGCGGTTTCGGATGGTTTTATCGGCAATTACTTTTTCGTTTTCCAGAAATTCGGCTATTTCCATATCGCTCAGGTCGGTCAACGGCCGGATCGAACGCAGGCTTTCCAGGGCCGAAGCACATTCCCTGACTCTTTCATTGTATTTGGAATCGGCCAGTTCGCGTCGTTTGTTGGTATTCATGATCACGATGCTGTATCCTTCCATTTCAACCGGAACGAGTTCATATTCCAGCGTCCTGCAATTGAGGAAAATCGCCGAACTGGCTTTCCCCATACCAACGGCAAACTGATCCATGATGCCGCAATTCATGCCTACAAACTGGTTTTCGGCGGCACGTCCCATTTTGATGAGCTCGATGCGATCAATACCGCTATCCAGCATTTCGTCGAGCGCCACCGCCGTCACCAACTCAATGGAAGCTGAGGATGAAAGCCCTGCCCCGTTGGGGATATCGCCCGAAAAGAGCATATCAAACCCTTGCAATTCAACACCTTTCTTCACAAACTGATCGATAACACCAAGCGGATAATTCACCCATTCGCTGCCCTGTTTTTTGGCCAGGTCGCCAAACGGCACATCAGCGGCATAGCTAAAATTGAAAGTTGCAAACCGCATCCTTCTTTCACCGTTCGGACGAACAGCTAGGTAAGTCCCGAAACTGAGGGCGCACGGTAATACATACCCGCCGTTATAATCGGTATGTTCGCCGATGATGTTAACCCTGCCGGGGGCAAAAAACAAGGCCGGGGCTTCCCCGATGCCGTACCGTGACTTAAATTCCTTCTGTAATGCTGCTATGGCCATGGAAGTGGTTTTTGAATTATTACCGGCAAAAATAGAAAGAATCTGATACGAAATGGCGACTTTTGCAGGCAGCCGGCAAGTCACCTCTCTTTGCCTGTATCTAAAAAAGGAACATTCATGGAGATCAGGGGAAAATATTTCATTCTGAATGGAAAACAGGAGCCGGCTGAAGTCTTTCAGCAGCTTTCTGCAATCGAAGGCCCTACGTTATACGAAGTTTTCCGGATTATCAACGGTATCCCGCTGTTTGTTGAAGATCATATCCTCCGTTTCGAAAACAGCGCCGGGCTGGCAGGGCTTGTCTTGCCTTATACCAGGGATGATATTTTCAGGCATGTTACAATTCTGATTCGCGCCAACCGGTTCAGGAATGCAAACATCAAACTCATAGCCTGTTATCCTTCGGGAAAGCCGCCCTGTTATGCCGCTTACTTCGTCGAGCATCAATATCCAAAGCCGTCGGAATTCAGGCTGGGCGTTGATACCATTACGCTCAGGGCTGTCAGGCAAAACCCGAATGCCAAGATATTCCATACTGCTTTGCGTGAAGAAACGGATGCACTTAAGAAGCATCTCAAGGTTTACGAAGTATTGCTGGTTGATAACAACGGAAATATTACCGAAGGCAGCCGGTCCAATTTTTTCTGCATCCGCGGCAATCAGGTCATCACCCCACCGGTACACGAAGTGTTGCCGGGTGTAACGCGGAAATACGTCCTGCAAGCCTGCCATAACCTGAAATGCCCTGTATCGGAAACCAGTGTTCCGGCCGGCGATCTGCCTTCGATGGAAGCGCTTTTCCTTACAGGAACGTCACGAAAGATATTGCCGATCAGAAAGGTGGACGGCGGCTCTTTTTCCGTCAGTCATCCCATGATGCGCGCCCTGATGGAGGAATTCGGGCGGATCGTTGACGATTACCTTTCGCGTCATGACAAGCTTTAAGATGTTCAGGCATGGTGGCGGCCGGCGGCTAGCTGTTAGCCGTTAGCTCTTACGTTTTGCGTTCTTAATTTTGCGTTTTGCGTTTTGCGATTAGTAATTCGTGGTATTCGTTATAGCATTCGTGAAATTCGTGGACAGTGTTTCAGCGTTTCAGTGTTTCAGAGTTTCAGAGTTCTGCGTTTTGCGTTTTGAGTTTTGCGTTCTGTGTTTGGCCGTTAGCTCTTGGCGTTCTGAGTTTTGAGTTCTGAGTTTTGAGTTTTGTGATTAGTTGTTCGTGATTCGTGATTATTCGTGGTTTTCGTGATTGACATTCGTGAAATTC
>DAONEP010000028.1:0-42944 GCA_035403165.1 Bacteroidales bacterium
GTGTTTAATGTTCTGCATTTTGAAAATTAAAAACATTCAACGCAAAATGAAGAATTTATAATCAGTTATATCATGCACCCGCACTTTTTTGCAGCCGTCCCACACGCACAATGATCCCCTGCCGGTGCTCCTCGTCGGTTGAGGAAGGATCTTTCATTTCGAGAAACATCTTGCAGGGCAGTTCGGCGCATCCGCCGCAATCGGCATATTTCCTTTCGTTTACCGCACAACGGTAAAGCGGGCAGGTTTTATCGGGCATCATTTCGAGCGCCCAGAAGGGTTTACCTTCAACGGCACGGCAGCCGTTGCATTCTTTCCCGTACGAAGGGCATTCGTTGCAGATCAATCCGCATGTTGAAAGGTCCATGGATTCCCGGTTTTTGTTTTATGATAGTAACAAATTTATTCAATTTTTCATCTGTCTGAATATTTGTCCGATATAATACAACCATCCTGATCCTTTCCTGCCCTTTATAGTTATAAGATCATTCGGGTCACAATGAAAATATTACGAATTATAATTCTGATTGCAACAATCATTGCATCGGGCCTGGCATCACCGGCACAACAGGTTAGCAAGGATGCCGTTTACCTCGGTAACGGGAGTATCCTGCGCGGCAGGATCATAGAGAACGTGGTTGGCGATTATGTGAAGATTGAAATGGTGGGTTCTAATATCCTGGTAATTCCTGAAAAGGAAATAGACCATATCATTTTCCGGGAAAAAGCGCCGGTTATGCAAAAGGATGCAAAATCCGACGGCGTGGAAGTGTTCCCGGCCATTTCTTTTTACGGAGGCAGCGATTTCAACAGCGGATTCACGGTAATTACATCGTTCCGTTTTCCCTGCCGGTTATCGGCAGGAGCGGGAATAGGGGCGGAGTGGTTTAAAACAGCAGGGCTGCCGGTGTTCGTCGAAGGAAAATATCATTTCCTGAACGGGAGCCTTTCTCCCTTCATATACGCCCAGGGCGGATATACCCTGGCCCTGGCCAAAGGACAGGATGACCAATACACCGATTATCACGGGGGGCCGTTATTGGGGGCCGGTATTGGGTTACGGAAGGATTTTACCGGCCGAAACGCGTTTGTGTTCAGCCTCGGATACCGTTTCCAGCAGACGCGAACCGTTTACGATCATTACTACTGGTATTCTTCCGAATATCAGACCGAAAGGATCGACAGATACAACAGGCTTGCTTTTACTGTCGGGTTCCTTTTCAACTAAACCCTGAATGCCGGTTGCCGCAGTCAGTTTGAAGAAGTGGAATAATAAATCTGAAGATATCATGAAAACACAACAAATTGCTTTTCTGATGCTGATCCTTTCCGGGCTATTCGCCGGCTGCAGGGATACCTTTATCGAACGCCGGACTTTTACGGCGAACGTCCCCGAATATTTGTCGTACGACGAGATGCGCCAGCCTGTAAAATCGTCGGGAGCTACCGCGGTTGAAGTGCAGGGTAAAATATGCATCAGGGACAACTACCTTTTTGTTAATGAAAAATACAAGGGCGTTCATATTTTCGACAATACGAATCCGGCAAATCCGCAAAATATTGCCACTTTGCAAATTCCTGGCAACGTGGATATTGCCGTTACCGGCGATTATCTTTTTGCCGACAGCTATGTCGACCTGGTTGTGATGGATATCAGCGACCTGGGAAATCCGAAAGAAGTGGCCCGGCTTAAAGATATTTTTCCGTATACGATTCCGGAAATAGAAGATATAAATGTGAACTATCCCATTGCTTCCATCGACCAGAACAAGGGGGTGATTACCGGGTGGAAAGTACGAACTGTCACCGAAGAAGTGGAAGGCAACATCAACCCCGTTTATTGGTACGATAAGGGATTAAATATTTATACCATGGAGGGAGGCAATTCTTCGGGCGGAGGGGGTGGTTATGCCACGCAAACCATCGGTGTGGGCGGCTCGCTGGCGCGATTCATTATTTACGGCAACCAGTTTTACGGGCTGAACCAAACGGATATGCAGGTTGTTGATATAACCGCGCCCACAAAACCTGAGATCGGAAAAAAAATCGATCTTCAGCGATCAGCCGAAACCGTATTTATTGACGGAACACACCTTTTTATCGGTACACAAACCGGCATGCTGATTTACGACATCTCGTCGCCGGCTTTACCAGTATTCATTTCGGAGTACAACCATTTTCAAAGCTGCGACCCTGTGGTGGTGCAGGATGGCTATGCCTATGTGACCGAACGCGCCGGGAATCGCTGCGGCAACTGGCAGAACCTTATGGAAGTGATAGATATCCGGGAAATTTTGAGTCCGCAACTGGTAAAGGGCTACTCCATGACTGAACCCTGGGGGCTGGGGATCGATAACCGGAAACTGTTTGTATGCGACGGTGCAGCCGGTTTGAAGATTTATGACGCGAGTGATCCCCTGCGCATTGATGAGAACCTGTTAAAGACATTTACCGATGTAACGGCCCATGATGTTATCCCCGTGGGCAACCTATTGATCCTGCTGGCAACGGATGGTATTTACCAGTACGATTATTCCGATCTGAATAACATCACCCTGATCAGCAGGATTCCCATCGGTGGTTAGTTGGTTATCCGGGATGACACCGGCTTCGAAAGGAGCCGGTTTTTTTTATGACGATATGGATGCAGCAACAATTCGGCCGGATAGGTTATATAACCATCTCACTTTTTTTTGCCCTGCGCATGAGCATCAGCATGAAAATAAGGGATATAATAAAGAAACTGGTAATGGCCAGCACCGAGAACCGCATACTGCCGGTCAGGGCTTCAATAATTCCAAAGCTGAAAGTCCCGGCAACGGTGGCCAGTTTTTCCATTACATCGTAAAAGCTGAAGAATGAAGTATGGTCGGTGGTTTCGGGGAGCATTTTCGAATAGGTGGAACGGGCCAGCGATTGCGAACCGCCCATCACGATGCCGATAAAGAAGGCAGCGATCATAAAGCCTGCAGTATCCTTGATGGTATAAGCATAAACGCAGATTAAAATCCAGGTTACAACTGAGATCACCAGAGCTTTCAGGTTTCCAATTTTTCCGGAGATACGCGAAAACAGCCATGCCCCGAACATTCCCACAAGCTGGATAATGAGTATAGTCAGGATGAGAATATCCCCTGGAACGCCTACTTCCTTTTCGCCGAAAGTTGCCGCCATAAACATGGTAGTCAGCAGTCCCATCATCATGAAAAAGAAGCCGATAAGATATACACTGAGTTGAAATGATTTTCTCACCTGTTTGAAAACGACCCGCAACTCCCGGTATCCGTTTGTCAGCACTTTGGCCCGGTTCATCCTTTTCCGAAAAGTATACTTGGGCAGACGGTTGAATGAGATCTGCGAAAAGCCAATCCACCAAAGGAAAACAGTGATAAAGGAAATGCGAGCCGGCAGGTCGCTGTCGGCGGAAATGCCAAACCAGCCTGGCTTCATGATCATCAACAGGTTGAAAAGCAGCAAAACGACACCGCCCAGATAGCCCATGGAATACCCCCTGGCGCTTATGCGGTCCTGGTCCTTTGGCTCTGCAATTACAGGCAGGAACGAGTTGTAGAAAACGATGCTTCCGCCGTAGCCAACCGTGCCTAAGGCAAATGCAATAATTCCCAGTTCAATGGTATTTTTATTGAAAAAGAACAAGGCTCCGCATGCAACGGCTCCGATCATCGTAAAAGCTCTCATAAATCCTTTACGTCGTCCGGTATAGTCGGCCATTGATGAAAGCAACGGCGATCCCATGGCAACAATGAGGTATGCAGCCGCTATGGCCCAGGAATAAAGGACAGTATTGATGACCGGCGCTCCGAAAAACGAAACCACGAAATCGCCGTCGGTACGGGTAACGCTGTTATAATAAACCGGGAAAATAGCCGATGCTATGGTAAGCTGGTAAACCGAATTGGCCCAGTCGTACATTACCCAGCCATTTACAAGCTTTTTATCGCCTTTTTTTATGGCCTGAACATCTTTTCTTTTTAACAAGGTTCGGGAAATTAGAGGTTAAGCGATGCTAATGTAAAACATTTTTCTCCTGATTGTTCCTTTTAAACGGTTATCATACTAAAATGATAATACTCCATCAACTTCAGGCTGTCGTTAATTGAAAGATAAACAGCAACCTGCATTATCATGAACCGGCTAAGATGCAGGATTATAACCGAAGAACCTGCGAAAAAAGGAAGGAGATGATTCCGGCTACCTGTTTACCAACACTTTGGTGTAGCCGACAGTGTGCCCGTCATCAAACCGCACCAGGTAGATCCCCGAAGGCAACTTTTGTGCGTTCCACGTCAGGCTGTGTTTCCCTTTGCTGAAATTGTTATCAGCAATCGTGGCGGCCACCTGTCCTGTGCCCGATATAACATCAATTTTGACGCGCCCGGCTTTTTCGATTGAAAAACCGACCGTAGCTGTTGTTTGTACGGGATTCGGGAAAACTTCCGGTTCAGAGGATGTTCCGTCGCCGGGATTTATTCCTGTAAGCAAATCCAGGTCAAGGCAGAGGAAAACATTGTGAACGGAAGCATCGGTGGAAACCTGCAAGGTATCGCAGCGAATATCGGTTTTGCCGGCCTGGAGGTCAATTTTAACGTTCAGGATCAATGAATCGCCGCTGTTGAGGATAAAAGGCGGTTCGATGTTCCATGGATCGATATACCAGCCGAAAGGGTCTGTTCCCTGTGTGTTAATCCGGTTTATTGTGACCGGTTGGGAAGAATAGTTACGAACCAGGGCCTTCTTTCCGTGATACATATCTTCCCATGTTTCAAACTGCAACGTATCGGGGGCTACAGTAACATCCGGGGGAGAAAATACCTGAATGATGAACACATGCGGGTCGGGAGCGCCGATAAAAGGATGGTTTTGCCTGCGGCCTGAAGCATCGGCAGCCGTGATGAAATAGGAAACGGTATCGCCTTCCATTTGACCGGGAATTGATGCCGTCCAATGATCGCCAGCGGAATTAACCATTGAAAGGGTATCCCAAGCCCCGGAATTTACTTTATAGATTACCCAGGCAGAATCGGAATAAACGGGTTGTTTGCTGAATGGAACAATATCGGCGTTTATCTCAAAATCAGCCTGCGCAGTAACTTGTCCCAGCAAAGGCATGTGTTTGATATAGAGCATTCCGCGGTCAGCCATTTCATGGGTGCGGCAATGCAAAGCATCCGTCGATTCCCAGGGCGCTGAAGGGTTGGCAAGGTATCCGAGTATTTCGTAGCCGGGCATAGCGGTTTGATAAGCCAGCAGTGCGGCGTTGTCGTTGCTATTCCCCATGATCGGCACGAATACTTTTTTATTCAGAATGAAGGAGTTTGTGTATGGCTCGTCATTCGGAGTATTGACCCTGAATACCCGGTATGGCGTTCCATAGGATGAAATACTGGATGCAAAAAAAGCAGCAGTATTTTCGATAAGGGTGTATTGTGGATGCGTTGGGGGGACTTTCCGGATGAGAATCTTATCGGGCGCCAAAAATTTGCCCCAGCAATCAATATGGTCAATATAGGTCCCGTTTGGGTCGGGAACGACCATGTAATTTTCGATGCCCAGATAATCATGCATTTTCTGAGCGATCTGTTCATGACTTTGTCCCGGATTCTCCTCCCATACAAGGGTTGTTGAGGCCGATTGCCCCATGCCGTCGGTCATATAATTGCCCCCGGTTTGAATCACATTCATTCCGAACCATTCTATGCCCAGCGAAGTTGCAAGTTTTTTGGGAATATCATCGTCATTGGGCCGGGGACGGTTATATGGGAAATCAACAATTCCCACCTGTTTGTCGCCGTAAGTCACATACCAGGGGCCGTAATCGCGCGTCCAGTATGTATCTGTCGGGGCAATCAGAAACTTGCAATGCGCCAGGTTGACGCCGTTCGACTGGTATTGTGAAGTCACAGATGCCTGATTTGATGCATTTCCGACGATGGTTGTTACCGTATCATCTTCTGCCATTTCCTTGATGAGATTAATCGGAATCCCGAACGGGTATCTTACCAATACGCCTTCAGCCGGGCCAAATTCTTCAACATTGCGGACGATGCCGGCCGGGGGATCGGTTTCCACGAAACCCCTTCCTATCAGGTCCCGGTGCGAGGCCTCCTCGGGGGTCATCCAGTGTTTCAGGCCATGGTTCGGATCAGCCTGTTGTGCCATGACAGAAATGGCGGAGAGAAGAATGCAGATTGCAGCGTAGAAACGTATCCTCATAGTAATGGCAGTTGAGATAGGCGCCAAAAGTAGCTATTTTTCATAGACCTGAAAGATATAAGGCGATTAGATCTCCGTATTTTGAAATATTAACTGAGGAAGTTGGTGGAAACCAACAAAGCCGGATTTTTTCCGGCTATCAAGGAAGTAATTGAGCAGATTGGATTAAGGGTTGATGAGTATCGGCCTGGTTACGGCGCCTGCTTCGCTTTCGGCAACAACCATATACAGTCCTGAGGCGAGCTGAGGCAGATTGAAAGTTGAACTCCCGTTTATAGTCAGGTCCGAATTCTGTTGCCAGCGTATCGTGCCCCGGGCATCTACCACATACAGGTGGTTCAGCGCCATGAGCCCGTTCTCGGGCTGAAGGGTAAAGTAATCGGTACAGGGATTCGGATAAACAGAAAACGAAGGCTTATCACCGGGTTTGACGAAATGAACCGTGGTTGTCTGTTCGCTCGAACATCCGTATTCATTGGTTACTTTAAGTGTCAGACTGATTTTTCCGTCGGCGGCATCCGATTCATTTACAGTGATATAGGGTAGAGTTGTCCCGGTTTGAATCCATTCATAAGCAATGCCGCTTTCGCAGGAGCCGTCAAGGACAATTGATCCGCCGGCGCTGGCCAGGGTATCCTCCGGAAGCATGATTTCAGGTGTGGGATTAATATTTCCGACCACCATTCCCGTATAGCTTGAACAGCCGTTATAGCCGTCGGCTTGCATGGTTAGCAGGAACGATCCTGTGGAAAGGTCCAGCGGACCGGGGCTGTATTGGGGAATAAGGAGGTTGCAATCGTCAAAGGTTCCGTCGCCTGTTGTTTGCCATGTAATACTGCTGTAATTTGATGCGGAGGCTTCGGGAACAAACGGAGATCCGGCGCAGACAGTCCCCAGGGGCGTAGTGCCGGCTTCAAATGAGCCGTGTACCGGCAGATGAATATCATCAAGCCAAACGGCATCTTCGCCGGAACCATTGCCGGCATCTTTGGAATATCTCCATTCCAGTTCATGAAATCCTGCTGTAACGTGGAATATTTCATGCTTCCATTCGCTTTCGCCGCTCCATTCGCCTGTCAATTGGCCGTCAATATAAAAGCAAAGTTTGTCTTTGTTCTCTTCGGTGGATGTTTTCCTCCAGAAACTCACAAAATCACATGAATTGACGTTGCAGGAGTACTTGAGTGACGAATATCCGTTATCGGTTATTATCCCCGAACGGCCGCAGAAATCTCCGTCGAAAGCGTCCCGGTTATCAATAGTCCAGCTTCCACCTTCATTCACCCATGCCGAGGTGCTTTTAAACTGGCCTGTTTCAAAATCTTCATCGGGCTGGAAGACTGTTTTAAACTCATTTACAACGCCGTACGACGACCCGTTGGCATTGTAGGATTCAACTCTCCAGTAGTAGGTGGTATTGTAATCCAGGTGAAGGTTCGGATTAAAAGAAGAGTCTTTCCTGTCAAAGCCATTGATGATATTTGACGGGGGATTGTTTGTACCCAGGAAAAGCCGGAAACCATCAGGTTGGGCGCCGTCGCCGGCATTCCATTCAAATACGGGGTCAACGGGAATTAACCGGCTGTGGTTCACCGGCGTAACAGCAGTTGCATCAGATGGTTTATTCCGTACAAGAATGTCGGAAGTATAGGGAGTCCGGTTGAAAGAAGTAATCGTCAGCAGAATAGAACTGCCCGATGCCGGCGATTGAAGAATGATTTGCGCTTTGCCCTGTGAGATGGTTCCACTCCCCAACAGTTCACCATCCTGCGAAAGGGTGGCAAGTCCGCCGGATACATTGGCCGAAACATTAAAAACCACTCCGCCTTCGGCAATATAAGACTTATGACTGGCTAGTATCGGTTCAGGGGCGTTGGTACGAACCGCCAGCGAAGGATCTCCGAAGAGAATCCAGGTGTCGGAGATCGCATAGCCATATTTACCATATGCACTGTTCATGCTGATCATTCCGCTTGCCGACAGTCCGCCGAAAGTCCTTGGGCTTCCTTGTTCTGAACAATGCGCCAGGTAATCAACCATTTTATCCTGGGCTTCCATAGGGGGCATGGTTGTTTGCACTCCCGATGCCATCAATGCCGCAACCGCACCGGCCGGTTTACCGTTGTTATCGGTAGCGCGGAGCCAACTTTCGGCAAGGCAGGTATGACCTTTGAAATTTCCCGTTTCACAGGCAACTGACCAGATGAAAGGATAACTTCCATTATTTCCGAGCATATCCACAACGGATGATGAAACCTGGGCCGTAATCCAGGTATTTATGCCGCCATGGCCCGTGTATAAGATCAGGCCTGTTCCCTGATTTATTTGGTCAATTGCCATTTGTGAGGTGGGGTAACCATCGGCGTCCAGCCCTCCCTGTGAACCGTCGTATAATTCTGCAAAATCAGTGTATGTGAAATCTTTAAGGGTACTCAGGAGATTCCGGGTATGCTGAAAATCACTTTCACCGTCGTCGCCCATTTTCATTTCCGATGCAATACCGGTAGCAGTGGAATAATAATTCCGGTTGTTTCCCAGACCTTTCTCATATTCAAGGGTACGGTCGATCTGTGTGTTGAGTTCATTGATATTCTCAGCCGAGAATCTTCCCACCAGCACTTCGGGATAATGATCGTCGCCGGCAAGGTAACCATAATAGTTGTCAGAGATGATGTCATCCTTGATATAGGGAGGAATCTGTTCAGCATCTCCCACCAGCAAGAGGTATGCAAGATTCCCGGCAGCATAATAATAGTCCCTGACAAAATCGCGAAGTTCTTCAGGGGTCTTGAACGATCCTGCATCAACAACATGAGTGGCAATGCCTGTGGCATTTTTCCAGTCGGTGAAAGGTTTTAATGATGCTGAAAAATTCCCGGGACAAATAATGAGCATCTGCCCGTTTTCGTCCGGTAAACCATCTGAACGAGTCTGGTTATTAAGGAATGCCGGCTGCACCGAAGCTGTTATTTCCCGGACATTAGAAATGTTAAGGTCGTCGCCCGAAAGTTCGTTTTCGCCCTGCGTTTCCGACAGGTAAATTTCAACAGAGAGTTTGGTATAAACCCTGAGTGTACGGGTCACCGGATTGTATTGAAAAGAGTTGATGCTGAAGGATTGTCCGCGCTGGTTGCGGATTATAAATGTTTCTTGTCCGCCGGCAAGGTTCCCGGGGTAAAAATCGTCATGATCATAGGATTCGCCGAATGTATAAGGAGTAGCAGCGGCTTCAGCGGTCAACGGGAGATTTCCCCTGGATGGCGCTATACGCATGTTGTGATATTCAACGTATTCCGATTCAATAATCCGCGTTGAGAACCTGCCGTTTGCCGGAATATTGACGGTTGCATTTAAATAGGGGAGGCCAGGGTTCCCGGCTTCAAGCGAAGGATATGAACCTGGCAAGGAAACAACCAGATATTCGGCGCCGTTGATCGAAACAGGATTGGTATAAAAGCCGGAAATGGATGCGTCAATCATAACACATCCATTCACTGAAGATTTAGTCTGGAGGGAAGCAGGACGGGAAGCGCCGGATGTAACAGACACCCACGTCCGGGTGCCATAACTTTTTATCCCTATGGATAGAAAGAGCGCTACAAGCAGGTTGAGTACCAGAGGGTGCTTCATGAGTAAAGGAGTAAACAAGCTTAGTATTAATTAATAGCTCCTCCACTCATAAGTGATACCCTGAACGTCAAATAATTGAATTTTTTCCTGATTTTATTCAAACCAGGGCTTGGAAAATGTCAAAAAAAAAGCCGGTCATTTGGACCGGCTTTTTCAGTTGTGTACGTCAGATCGTTTATTTCACCACGAAGCGTTCGACAGCTTGTCCGTTAACAGTATTAACGATTATGCTGTAAACTCCCGGGGTAAGATGGGTTTCCATCTGCTGGGTGTATTTGCCGTTGGATTGCAGTCCGTGAGCTTCCAGGAGAGTAGCTCCGCTTGCATTGACAATACGGTAGCCGATCATGGAAGTACCGGGGGTTACAATAGTAAGGTTGAACTTCCCGTCGTTGGGATTCGGTGTAACGATAACGCCGAGGTTCTTTCCGGGTTCAACGATACCGGTCGAATTGAGTACTTCTATAGATTTAACCGGTGACCAGGCACCTTCACCGCAACCGTTGCCCGATTTAACGGATACTTCGGCATTGCCGCGATAACTGGGGCTCCAGGTGATGGTAGCGTTATTATCGGTGTTGGCAACGGTGCCGGCTTCAGCAGGCGATATCTGCCAGGTATAAACAGCAGTGTAAGGTACAGCGGTTACGGTCACGTCGGTAGAGGTCACATAGTAAAGGTCAGCACGGTCGGGGCCCTGGGGAACTTCAGGAGTTCCGGGAACGATATTGATACTGACAGCGGCAACGGCGGATTTGCTGCATAACGAAACGTTATCCGTTTCGGTTACCATGACATTCTGAGTGCCGGGGATATCGAAATAAACCTGGATTTCGTTCGTCGATTGGCCGGATGTGATGTTGTAAGCGCCGGCATCCCAGGTATAACTGATCCCTTCCACCTGGGGAGTGGTGAAAGTAACCGTTTCACCAGCGCAGGGAGCAACGTTTCCGCTGATTTCAGGCTGGGGAACAGCATTAACAACTACGTCGGCTACGGCTGTGGTGCTGCAGTTGAACGGTGTGGTTTCTGCCACCGAAACGGTTCCGGTTCCGGCTTCATTCCAGGTAACGGCAATCTCGTTCGGATTTGCTCCTGTTGTCATTTCACCGCCTGTTACTGTCCAGGTGTATGAATTATTGGTTACATAAGGAGTTGAATAGACCACATTTTGTGTTTCCTGGCATACGGTAGTTTCACCGGTTATTGCAGGAGCTGGTAACGGATTAACGACCAGGGTGATGGAAGATGTAACCGTTCCGCATCCCTGGTTGATAGCATTCAGCGTCAATGTTACGCTTCCGGCTGCAGCATCTTCTGCGCTGGGGGTGTAAATCGGGTTGAGCTGGTGAATGTTGTCAAACGTACCGGTGCCGCTGGTTGTCCATTCAAGAAGGTTGTAATTGGTAGCGCTGGCGCCTGAGTGAAAGTAGGATGCACCCTGGCAGGTACTTCCATTGGCGCCTGCATTGGCGGTAGCCGGATCCTGCATCGAAAGGAGCATGTTGTCGACCACAGTACCCGAGATGCCGGTAGCAGCCATTGTAAGGGTTACCGATCCGGCAGCTATGTCTTCGGCGCTGGGCGTATAAACCGGATTCAGAATGGTTTGACTGCTAAAGGTACCTGTTCCTGATGTTTCCCAAGCCACAGTGTTGTAATTTATTGCTTCTCCCTGGCATTGGAAAGGAGCACCCTGACAGGAATAACCATCAGGCCCGGCCATACAGGCTGTTGTGGGAGCTGAAGGCAGAACAATGAAATCGACCCATGCACAGTCACTTCCGGCACTACCCGATGCATCCTTGTTATAGATCCATTTCAGGGTATGGGAACCGGCCGTGATGGGGAATTTGGCCTGTTGCCATCCTGTAATACCTGAAAACTGTCCTTTTTCAATGATATCAATGTAGAAGCGGAGTTTGTCTTTTGATGCTTCCGATGAGGTCTTGTAATAGAAACTGACGGTATCATCAGCCGGAACGTTGAAGTTCAGAATCAGTTGTGAAGTCTGGCTGTTGTTAATCGTACCGGATTTTGCAGAATAGGTTCCTTCAAAAGGAGCAACATTTGTGATGGTCCAAGGCTGGTTCCCGCCGGCAATCCAGCTAAATTTGGTGAAGTCGCCGGTTTCCCAGTCTTCAACAATGATACCTGCCTGGAGATCATAAACATGCTCGAGGGTATAACTTCCTGCCGTCAACGTATAGTCAATGGGAATATGCAGGCCGGCAGGGCAGTTTGGATGAGCTGTTACATTGAAAACAGCGGTAGGCGATGCAAGGGGAGCTATGTCTCCTACGTTATAGGTGGCAGAGTTGATCGTGATCCAACCGCTTGAACTTGCGAGAGATGCTATTGCATTTAAGGCAGTTGCACCGCCGTTGTTGTAGTTGTTGATAATAAGATCAACTGTTTCACCGGCGTCGAGCCTTCCATTGTTGTTTCCGGATTGGGAATCGTCAATATCAATGGTGCCGGCAACCGACAAAGCCGGAGCATAACAGGTAAGCGCTAAATTGCTGACCCATGTATCAGTGCCATTGGTTGCTGTAGCCTGAACGGTTGCGGTGTATCCGTTGGGAACATTATTTGCAACCTGAACCTGGAATCCACTGGGTACTGTAACGTTTTGATGTGCCGGTACAACCCCGTAATTCTCGGTATTATCAACTATGGTGATATTGGGATCGGTAAGGTTGAGGGTTACCAGGGTATTCTGCGAATCTGTGTTGCCGAGGTTTTCTTCGGTGACTGACAGGAAAGCGGTTTCGCCAAAATCAAGTTTCTGGTTGTTGTTTCCGGCCGGATCGTTAATGGCAACGGCTGTTGAGACAACATAGGGATTTTCAGGAGAGATTACGATTACACTTGAGGTATGCCTGAAATAATTCTGTTTTGTAACCACAATCTTTACAACAGTTCCGATAGCAGGGGTATTAACCGGGATAGCGACAGGACTGCCGGTACCAACTCCTGTTCCGATAATTTCTCCGTTGGCGGACAGGGCGATGAAAGCGCCTTCATTGGCGGTAACATCAAAGGTGCTTAAACCGGCCAGCATTACTTCATTATGGCTTACGGTCAGTTGCTGAGGCACTTCTGAATAAACGTCAAGGAAAGCATCGCCATGGCAATGGAACAGGTTATAGGTAACTTCCTTGTTGGAAGTATTGTAAGGCCAGGACGATTGTTGCAGGAATATTTTGCCTGCGCACATTCCGAATGCTGGAATCAGGTCCCTTTCTTCGAACAAAGCACCATAATCGGGAAGGAAATTGGTCCACATGTTATCGTACATCCCCCAAACAAAGACGTCGTTTACAAAAGAGTACGAAACTTCGGAAGCCGCCAGGATTCCCACTGCGCCGGCATTTTGGTTGTTGTAGGTATAGCGGTGGAATTTTTCTGCGAAAACTTCGCTGCTGTAATTGTATTTACCGGTCAAACAGTTTACCGACATGATATAGGAAAGCTTGCCAACATTGGTTAAGCCTGGAATATTGCTTGACGTATAACCGGGTTCGCCCCAACCTTGTTCATAACCATGATCCCGGTGCTGAAGCATGAAGGATCCGGCATTGAGGGCGTCGTTTACCTGGGAAGGGGTTCCTCCGCTAAAACCACCCAGTTCCTGGGGAGTGGCGGGAATATAACCGGTTCCGTTAGGCCCGAAGTAATTGACAACGGTAGCGGTATTGGTAGCTGTTGACCAGGGATCGGAATTCGGGTTGCCCTGATATACGGCATTGATACGAACAGGCTGTTTATTTAATGAGTTCTTCCAGAAACCGCCGACAACTTCGGAACAAATCTGGAACCAGCGTTCTGTCTGCCAACCGAGAGCCGTGATAGGCTTATTGTAAAAATCGGCGCTTGTGGGAGGATTTGTCTCATATTCGATGAATTTGGTCACCATTGTCTGCAGATGGGCAGCCGTTTGGGCTGTCATACGGGCATGGGCAATTTCGGGGAGGTCGTCATTATCAACGTCGGCATAGAGATTGTCCGAAACGCAATAGTTATCCCAAATAGGGGCAGGAATCTGAGTTTGTGCATTGGTGCCGTGGTCGGCCATCATCAGAAATGCTGCAGGAGGAATATCCCAGTTATTGTAAGCGTTGTTGATGTAATTTTCAATAGCCGTTGTAGTATTGCTGCCGATTTCCTGTAAGGTAACAATTTTAGTAAGGATACCCTGTTCGGTACGGAATTTCTTGATCGTATCGGCCCATTGACTGAACATGGGATCGTTGGGAACAATGATAAGATATTCACAGCCGGTTTCACGGTGTGAGGTCTGGTAGGCCATACGGGCGCTGTAATCAATGGGTTGGATTGATTCGCTGTTCAGGATGTTGTCTTTCAGAATCGGATCCCAGAAACGGCTGCGCAGACGGTCTTCACCAAAATGACCGTTGCCGCCGGTAAAATTCACATTAACTTCAATATCGCGAATTACAACCAGTTCTTTCGTTACGGGGTTATACTGGTAAGGAGTGATACTCACTAAAACCACATCAACACCGCGAATTTTCTTGGGTTGTGAAACTATCACCGGTTGTTGGGGATACAGGGCATTCTTTGAATAAATGCTGAGGTCTTTATTGTACTGGAGTGGTCCGCGTTCCGTATCAAGCGGTATACGTGGCGACGGTGCCATGTCGATGTTGCTGACCGTTTCGGTGCGCTGCCTTTTAATTTCAATAGCAGCCTGCGATCCTTGCGGTATAGCAACATACCTGCTGATGACGGGCAGGTTGGGAGCGCCTTCTGCATTTGGCAGAAAATTCCCGGTAAGCCCGATCTCCTGCATCGTTTCTCCGTTGAACGAACGGGAAGAAATATCGAATTCCTTGATGGAAAATCCGATGGTTACTCCCTGCGCATCGTTTTTTTGCAATGAGATGCCTGGACTTCCCCAGCTTCCCTGATAGGTAACTTTTTCGGCCGAACTGCTGAGAGTGAATATCGTCAGGCAGAAAGTCACGAGTAAAGCCCAATACGTGTGTGTAGATTTTAAGGCCATTGTGAATTGGTTTTGACTGTTTGTAGGTAAAGAAATATTTTTTTAATCTGTGTGGAAACAAAAGGTAACAAAAGTAAATTTTTTTCTTAAAAATGTAATTTCTTGGCTGAATGCTTTTTATATCACCGATTAATTTAGAATCAATTCAAATAAAAAAAATCTTAATACGCGGTTATTTGTCAATTTAAGGGAAAGGGAATCAGGGTATTAAAATTTCTGACGGTGAGATAATAAAAACCGGCTGGCGAAACGTCAGCCGGTTTTATATGATCATGTTTTGTTTCCTTCAGGCTGTAATTACTTTATCGGATGATAAAAGCACGTGATACCTGATGGACACTGCCGTTCGAAATGATACACTCGTAAATACCTGATTTAAGTGAAGAGGTGTTCACCACGGTTTCCGCCGAGCCGGTCAGGGATTGTTTGTAACATATCCTGCCATCGGCCGCAATTATGGAAAGGGTGTTGTCTCCAGGTTTCAGATGGCTGCATTTTATGTGAAGTTCTCCGGAAGCCGGATTGGGATAAAGGCATAAATCAATTCCGGGTATTTCCTTTTCATCAACGCCGGCATTATTCCTGAAAGCCGGGAAGATTATGTAATCGACCCAGGCGCAATCGCTTCCTGCAATTTCATGGAAATCCTTGGTGTAGCTCCATTTAAAAGTATTCATACCGGCCTCGACCATGTAACTGTGATGCTCCCAGGGCAATTCTCCCGACCAGGCATCTTTTTCCTGCTGATTAACAGAGAAGGATAGTTTATCAAAAGTATCTTCACATGAAACCTTTGAGTAAAAAGAAATACTGTCGGAAGCAAGTACTTCCATGGTGATACTGAACTGGGATGTTTCGCCGTCGGCAATAACGCCGGAACGTGCGCTATAGTCTCCTTCAAATGTCGATTCACTGGTGATCATCCAGGGATGATCGCCCTGATCCCAGTTGTATTTCGTAAAATCGCCTGTTTCAAAGTCCTCCACATTCACACCTATTAGCTGGTAATACTGTTCTTCAACGGAAAGATTACCGCTTCCAGCGGTAAAATCAAGTTCAACCAGGGAATACATCGGGATGGTTGCACCGACCTCTGTCTGGAATGAAGCCGTAACGGTTCCTCCTTTCTGCAGATTGCCCAGGGTGATCGAAGGATTAGCGATTGTTACGCTGGAATTGTCGGATGCAAGCGAAGCTGTCATGTTTCTGCAATCGCTGTGTCCCTGGTTGCTGACAGGGATGTTGACGGTGGCTGTTTCTCCCGGATCAAGGCGTCCGTTTTGTGCCAGGCTCTCATTGCTGATGCTGAGATTGCCCGTTACGAGCAGAGGCGCATGAGCTGTAAGCGAGAAGGTTGAATACCATGAATTTCCCGAAGTAGCGGTAACGTTGAAAATGATGTTGTGCATATCGGGAATGCTGTCGCTTACCACGAATGTAAAACCATTGTCAATGGTAACCCAACTGTTGACAGGAACACTCGGGTACAGTTCGGTGGAATCGGTAAATGTAACGTAAGGGTCATCGGAGGTTACCGTGACAGTCACGTTGGTTGCGTCCTCTGCTCCGTTGTTCTGCACGGTTAACGACAGACTTACCGTTTCGCCATAATCGGGGATACCATCCTGATTGCCGGTTGCATCGTTTACGGTAACGGACTGGTAAACAATGTAGGCACCCGTTGAAGGGATAAATTCAAGGGTATAGGAAGCAGGCATGCTGTTGCCGCCAGATACATACAGTGTTGCCGGGCCGGGTTCGGTCACGGCCGGATTAAATATTATATCGGCAGTACCTGTTGAACTGGTTATACCTTTCCCGACAACCAGCCCGTTTTTGACGATGGCACAGGTTACATCAGGAGCCGGCTGGCCGTTGTTATGCACGCTTACCGAGGTAGTTGTGATGCCAACTGGAATTGCCTGGGAATAAGTTACAGTGGCATTAAAAGGATTATCGGTCCACATAGCCATTGCCGGATCTCCCAGCAGGTTGCAATCATAGAAGCACCAGCGAAGGGCGCCAGGTTCCCATTGTCCCGGGGCAGTTACCCAGGGGGCGGTGGCACATTTCGATTCCATGTGTGCACGGCCTATACGGGTATAATGATCGGTGAAAAGGGCGTCCATGAATTCGCGGTGGAGATGGGCTGAAGGGCCTTCAGTCTGTCCTTCGTTGAACCATCCGTATCTTGAATTTCCCACAAAGGCCGCTGCAAAATTGTTGATGGTCACCATTTTCTCGGCAATGCAATCGTTGTAGTCAAAAGCGCCGCAAAGGCAGCCGTGCGTATATACAACCGTGAAATTATGAGTAGTGCCGTTAACCTGTGAGAAGTTAGCGTCGGTGATGTCGCTGTTATTGAACTTCATTACAAAGGTCTCGTTGGCATGGCCGCTGTGGTTGAGCATGGGACGTCCCTGGTTCAGATGGTTCATCAGGTCGCTGCCGCTCCAGGATTCTACTTCGTCGTACATCTTGTCGAAATCATAGTTTTCGGGGATGCCGCTAGTGGTATAACCGTTATCGGAATGGTCGCCAATGAGTAATTCTATATATTGACTGCCGTTGGTATTCGGATTGTCGTACAGGTGCTCGCCGGCCATTAATACCTGCCGCATTTCGCCCAATACGGGAGTAAACTGATACGAAACAGTTTTATTGAGCATGGCATTGAGTTCATTCAGCGTGCTGAATGGCATACGGCCAACCGAAATATCAGGTTCCAGATCATCTTCACCAGGCTCGCCCCACTGGCTGTCGCCGTCAGTATTCCAGTTACCGTCGAGGCCGGAGTAATAGATGTCGGCGGGTATGTTCTGATCTTCGTAAGCTGAACTTGACTGAACAAAACAATAAAGTCCCCGGTGAGGAACCAGTTCATCGTCTCCGCCCAGGATCACATGTTCTACGCCATGCTGTTGGTATTCACTCGTGATATAGTTCCTGATTTTTTCCTGAAGGTCGTTGCCGGATACCGAAGTGTTGATTTCTTCGGTCGTCATTATCTGGCAAGCCATTCCTTCCATCAGGTAATGATCGACGAGACTGCTAAAGGAATTGCTGAAGGCAGATGTAGTGATAACAAGAACCTGGTAATCATCGGCTGCTGCTGCATCATCAGAACTGTATAAGGTTGCCGCTTCAGGATTATCGACCAGTTTTTTTACCCTGGATTCAATTTCGTTGCCCGTACGGAAGTTTTTCATTGCTTCCCGGCTTTCGGGTGAAGAAGAAGAATAAACGGTGACGGTAACACTTTCAAAGTATGAAACCTGTCCTGTTGCCGGATTGTACCTTACCGGTGTAAAAGTCGACAGGGCTAAGGACCTACCGTTCAGGAACGATGTTACAAGGTGTCCCCCTGCATTTCCCGGATATTTAATGTCGGCAGCATAAAGGCTTTCGTTTTTCAGGAAAATACCGGACGGATCTTGCGAGATCGGCCTGACCTGTTGCTGCGGAAATAATACGAAGGTGCCGGGAATTGTGATTTCGTTGTTCCACTGGTATTCGATTCGTGTTGCCGATTCGCCGGGCGCAAGCAACATATCTACCTTACAATAGGGGAGCGTCGGTTCGCCGACCAATCCGGTTTGCAAGGTATTGTCGAATTCTATCAGTTGGTAACTGCCTGTCTTAATGACGACAGGATTACCGAAAGTGTAGGTATGCCTGGTTTCTCCGGCAATAAGTGATACGTGGAAGACAAGCAGTAAAGCAACTAAGGGTACTAATTTTTTCATACGACAGTAAATTGATCGGAAAGTATTAATGAATACACATGACAAATGTCAGCATTTTTTAGTTACATCCTAATGATATTCTGAACAGGTAGTTTTTTATGAGTTTTTTCTGTCTGTTATCAACCGGATGATGATTGCCACAATACCAAGTTGCATCTCAGCAGGTTCCGGATATATTAATTGCCCGGGATCATGATGGTTATCATCATCGACTAAAAACGCATCTGTCCGGCAGCATAAAGGAGAAAACCAACGGCCGGAATCGGGGCGCATTACGGGAATTTTCTGTCAGGAAATATATCTATGGCAAGAAAAGCATTCCAAGTGAATTTTCCGGTTTCCCGAACATGTTCTTATAAGCCAGGTATTCGGGCAGGTTCCATGACATTATTCCTTTTGATTCCCATTTTTTCTTGAAAAACACCTTGCGGTTCTCAATGATCGAAAAATATGTATCGGGTTTCATGTAAATAACCTTCTCGTTTGGGAAATTTTTTTTCTGGACGGTATCAATCCTTTTCAGTTCAGCCAACGGGTGGTCAAGGTAAGGCAGTGCTTCGTCTGATAAAGAGGCTACATAATCCAGGTGAAGGAACGACCGGTCTGCATGGCTGAAATTATAGCGGGCTATCAGCGTGTCCCAGTTTATAGCGGAACTGATCACAAGAACCAGATATATGGCCAGCGCATTTACCCGGAAAAGGTAGAAAGAGCTTTTCCGGCGAAGTACTTTCATAAATACCGAGTATAGTCCAAACAGGGTAAGAACCAGAAAAATAATGACGCCGATGCGTCTATATGCCAGCGCATAATAATAGATATACCAGAAATTTCTAATCCCGACTGACAGGGCCAGGATGGTATTTTGCGCTAGCCAGAGGTAACTCAGTATTTTCAGTAGGGAATTTTTTGAATAAAAATTGATGTTTTTCCGGAAGTAATACAGGATCAGGAATATAGAGATCAGGATGGATAAAATAAGCAGATAGGTGCCTTCATGTACAAATTGCTTGAGGTATTGCCCGTTCCAGGTAAAATGAAACCATACCCAGTAAATATCCATCACATTCATTACCAGGATGAGGATGTTAAGCGCCGACAGAAGAAATACACCAGCCCGGTATTCGTTTTTCAATCCGTTGGGCTTAAAATGATGCTGCTTCCCTGATTTTCTTCTTTCGAGTGTGTCGGCAGCGGAGCTGTCTTTTTCAATGATCTTCCGGTTATTCCATCTTAACAGCAGTATGTTGCTGATCAGCAGCCCAATCAAAAAAGTGACGATGATCATGAAGTCGAAATCTTTGAAAATGAGATTAATCCAGTTGCCGATATGTTTTAGTATGTTTGTAACAACGCCGTCGAACCAGGGGTTGGAATTCCGGTAGATGATGATGAAAGCCAGAATGATAATGACAGGAAACAGGAATATCATTCCCCGTTTGAACAAGGAAGCAATCCGGCTCCCTTTAATACCATATTCCGATAAATGTTCGAGAAACTTTTTCTGGGCGCCGCCTATGTTCAGGAAAGATATTCCTGTAATGCTTATCAGCGACTTTGCTTCCGGATAGATCAGTATTCCGACAAAAACCAGTAATGCGAGATAATGTATTACATAGGAAAATACCGAATGCGTAATCACCGTAAATAAAGCGGTCAGAAGCAATAAAGATCCGAAAACCAACATATTCCTGTTACGGAAATCAACCTGTCTGGATACGGCTAACCAACAGAAATAGAGTATTTCGAAAATAAGAAGGTTCACACCGGTTGCCTGTTTATAAAACAGTAATGTGAAGAGGATGGCGCTGAAATTGACAGCAATAATTCCGGTTTTTGATTTCATGGTTTTTGATTTGTTAGATTAATAAATAAAACATATGTAAATATAAATAATAATAACGATGATTATTCCATCGGATAGTTTTTATATCCCGGCAATGCCCCGAATCTGAAAAAATAACGATAAAAAGGGCTATAATTGTAAACCGGAATAAAAAAAGAGGCTGCCCTTCTGGAGGCAGCCTCTTTATGTTTAGGCCTGTATTAAGGACCGGTTTACTTCGATATAACCAGTCGTATCATTTGTTGTTTGTTATCACCGAGAACTTTCAGGAAATAAACTCCGGCCGGAACCTCCGAAACATCCAGTTTTGCCGAAGAACCTCCCTTGATATAATCGGTGTACTGGCGTACGGTATTCCCGTAAAGGCTGATCAGTTCAAGACCCTGAATTCCGCCGGTTTCACCCGAAATAACATTGACGAAATCATTGGCCGGGTTGGGATAAACCCTGACTTTGCCCACTGTTGGGTTTTCGGGAACATTAACGTTGCTGCGGGTTGTGAAGGTGGAAGTAGTAGCCAGGGTGTGAACGCCGCTGACCTTGTTTTCCAATGTGTCGACTTTAAGGAAATAAGTTTTGTTGAAAACAAGGCTGGGGCTTGGCGTGATCGTGATGAGTGTTTTTTCGCTATTGACAGAAACCGTGTAGCTGGCGTTGGGGCCGTTTATGTTATTTTCTTTCAGCATTATAACCGAAGCGGCATTCGAATTGGTCAGTTCACTGCCGTCTTTCATCTGGACAGGATGGCTGAACTGAATCAACAAAGGATCGGTCAGGCTGATGTTGGTTGCGCCATTGGCCGGTGTGATGCTGATGAATGAACCGGTTTCGATGGAATAGTTCGATTCAAAAACCTCTTTGTTCGATTTCTGGACGAAAATAGCCACCCGCAGGTCAGTCATTTCCTCTACGTTGGTTGCCGTCATATCCTGGGTATAATTGAGCTCAACCGGCTGATTGGGAAGCAGGTTGACACTTGTGCCGTTGGCGTCGGGAACCATTTTCATCATCACATTGTGGAATTCGGTTTCGCCATTGGAGCCGACATTTCCGGTTGTCTTTCTTTCAACAACGGCAATGTGTGCTTTTACACCCTGATAGGTATCGTAAGGGGATATGATGGCATGGATGATCACGTTGTTTCCATCAACCACGTGGGTTGAATTAATGGCGACTAACGATTGTTTTGCGATTGAATTATTGAAGCCGTTTGTTACGCCGGTGGCGTCGGTATTTACCCGCGTTCCGTCGATAAACAAATCGGGAACATAGCTGACGCCATAATAGGTTCTGCGCACGCCGCCTTCAGCCGTTTAATAAATGTCACCTGAACCGGGCCAGTTCATCTGGTATTTAACGAGGGTCAGTTCATTACCGTGAGCTTCAATAAAGGGATTCAGGGCCGTTGCGTTAAAATTGGCGCAGGGGCTGCAGGTTGAGCTGGTAAATTCTTCGAACATGGGACGGCGCAGGGCGAAGTACTCATGGATCGTAATGTCTTTAGTGATCAGGTCGTTGTCGGGATTGCCGTCAGGGCCGGTGCTTCCGTTAACGCCCGAAACCCATACCTTAAACGTGTATGTGCCGGGAGCTTCGTTGATGGAGTCATTGCAGAAATAGCTGTATTGTTCTCCTGTGCCCAGGTT
This sequence comes from Bacteroidales bacterium, assembly GCA_035403165.1. Taxonomy (GTDB): domain Bacteria; phylum Bacteroidota; class Bacteroidia; order Bacteroidales; family UBA4417; genus UBA4417. Next base: position 22,132 of record DAONEP010000028.1, read on the forward strand.
AAGCCCGTCGTAATGAGTAGTATGAATTGCACCGTCATTGATCTGCCAGTTAACATCCATCGAGGTTATAGCGGCAACTCCAAGATTTGCAACTTTTCCGGTAACTTCTTTGGCATGCATAAAGCTGTTGGGAATGTCGCAGCCGGCCATCATGGCATCAACGGGCATAGGGGAAAGAATCTGGATATCATCAAAATACCAGTTCAGCATGTTGGCGCTGCTGCCGTTTATATAAAGGGCAAGCTGAAATTTGTTGGATCCAATGTCAGCGTTTGAAACAGGAATGATCACGGTTGATCCCGAAATGGAAGCTGTCGGGGTAAGCGTCCATACATTATTCCATGCTCCATAGTTTGAGCGGGTGTCAACTCCAAGAATAAAGTTAGCGCCTTCGAACATGTGTTTAAACTGGATGATTACACTTGTTTGACCAGTAAGGTCAATGAGCGGGGAGATTAAACGCATATACCCTGTAAATGCCGGGCTGTTTTTGAGACGTCCTTCGGGGAGGGCGCCGCCGGCATTATTTGTTTGGGATATAACCCAGTTGGATGTATTCCCGAAAATAGTCCATCCGGTAGGAGGCATGGTTCCGCTGCTGAAATCCTGGGTAAATATTACCTGTGCAAACAGCGATGTGCCCAGGCATAACATAATAACAGAGAGTACCACTTTTTTCATAGGGTGACAGGAATTAGTTGTGTTGTTTTTTAGGGAATTTGTAAAACGGACGTAAAGATAGTATTTGATTTCTACCTGAAAGCAAACTTGTACTAAAAAAATTACATATTTGCCTAATTACATTTCAGCATTTTTAAGCACTTGTGATAAGCTGTCCCTTCGATAATGACCGTATAAAATCCCGGTGCAACCACATTTTTTTGTTCCGCAAGATTTATGGTGCAGGAGTTTTCTCCAGCGGGAAATTTCTGACCGGCCAGTTTTACACATACTTTTCCAACATTGTTGACAACCTTAATGCTTACTTTCTGCGGAGCTGGAAGCCAAAAGGTAATGGTTGCTTTATCCGAAGCCGGATTCGGCCAGAGAAGGGCATCATTACTTTCCGGATTATCGTTGATACCGACATCTGAAGTCAGGTAAAAATCATGGGTGGTGATAGTTGCCGGAAGCAGGGCCAGGGTATCACAGTGTAAACCGTAACCAATAGCGTCGGCACATACAATGTTATTCCCCCTTATTAATGTAAGATCGTATAGTCCGTTTTCGTCAGTGATGCAACTGCTGTCGCCAGAGGAAACGATGCCATTCGGTATAGGTAAGCCGGTTACGCCGTCATACAGGGTTCCGTTCAGATGGGCGACGGTGTCGGGGATGGCGGGATGCAGGGATGCAATGGCATCAAATTCAAAACCCGCATCACTGACATTGGCTGTGCCGTTGCTGTTATCCTTAATTTTATAATACCGGGCTTGCGAGAGGTTGTATTTTCCCAGATCAAAAGAAGTAGTGCCTACACCTGAGCCAAGACTGATCCAGGGTCCGTCCATAGTATTACCGGCATAGAGCGTGAAACTTTCGGGTGAGGCGTCCCCTTCATACACAATAACATCATCTCCTTCAACATTTATAATGCTATCCTGCATATCAACAATCACATAACCGTTTTTGCCCAGCGAATAGCTTACCTGGTCGGGAGCCATGAGGCAGGCAGGGCTGTACAATTCATCGCCCGGATTATTACCGTTCAAATTGGGTATGTGTGATGCCAGTACCCTGTAAGCATAATGTCCTGCAATCGGCTGCAATTGTACATCAACCGTAGTACATTGCAAATCGTTAACTGTGACGTCGGTAATGGTTTTTGTTTCATAACCGTTGGCAGCAATTTTCAGGGTATAGGTTCCCGGTTTCAGATACCGGTGGTAATCACCCACAACGCCATCACTGTATGAGGGGTAATTGTTACCTTCAAAAACGGCGGCTGCTACCGGTTGCCCTGTAACAGCATCGGTAACCGTTCCCTGAATTCCGTAACCGCAATGCTGAATCAATGCAAGCATGGCCGGTTTGTTGATGTTGTAATAATACTGTATCTGGCTGCTGGGCGGTTGTTTATCATCAGAGATTTCTATTGACCAGCCAATACTGCCAAGGCTCCCGTAATCATAGTCTTTCGTGGCGCCCTGGATAAAATACATCACAATGGCGCCCTGGCCATAGGGAAGCTGACCGGCACCATATCCGGAATTGCTCACATAAACCTGGGCAAGACGATTTATCGTTTCCTTATCCGGCGCTGCCGGTACCCGGTTGCTCCAGGGATATGAAACCATTCTGGTTCCGCTGTGATAGTTTGTATATACGACAAATTGGTTATCTAATTTACATTTGCGTAAAGCCTTGGATTCAAGCTGCGAGAAAGGGCTTGGGCTGGATCCTTCTGCGCCCCACATATAGCCAAAATCACGGTTAACATCAACATAATTGCTGTTCTCACGGGTCATTTGGTTCCGGCCATAGGGATTCACGCAATAATAAAGCCAGATTTCCCGGGTGTTTATCAGGTTGGTAAGTAAGGTATCCGTTCCGTAACCTTTGCATAAATCGCGGGCAAAGTAGATCATATTTTGTGAGCCGCCTACTTCGTCGCCGTGGATACCGCCATCAAAGAGTATTTCCGGTTCATTTTCGTCGGCCTCCACACTGTCGCTTATCTTCAATGCAGCTAATTCCAGTCCTGTAGCTGTTTGTCCGAAAACAACCTTTTTGCAGATTGCCGGATATGCAGTCGCCAGGCTGTCGGCAATATCCTTGATCTGGGCGAAAGTGTAATATCCGGGCGGTACCAGGGCTTCGCCAAACGAAGCTGACCATGCATTAAGGTCCGGTTTCAGGATTTCGTATTCAAATCCGGCATTTTTAATCAGTGCAAGTTCATCGGGTACAACGTAGGCATATGCGTAATCCGCATAAATATCGGCATCAAGGTGCATCTCGCCCAACTGCGCAGCTTCCTGCGGATTTTTAAAATTGATTTTCAGTTCCATTGCGCCGGGGCGCCATGGTGTTTTTTGTGCAAAAGCAGTTATGACAAGAACAATCAGTAAGGTTAACAGTGAGTACTTTTTCATTGCATGCAGATGAGGATGAGTGAATTTTGAAGGTTGTAAAACTACTAATTTTTAGAAATGTGTTCGGGCCTGATTTTCACTTATTACAAAAAATGCGCCGGGTAAATAAACGCCGGCGCACAAAGGTTATCTGATTTGTATGAAATTAATGATCGAGTTTGTAAAGGGCAAAAGCATATGCGCCGATGGAAACCGCCCGCGAAGTGCCCAGTCGCGAGACGCCGACGCCAATCCGCTGTAACGGATCATAACTGACGGTAAGGCTAGTGCCCGGAACAGGGATGGTTTTAGCCTGGCCTTTGAGGAATTTGGCTTTCTGCGAAATATCCTCGAGGTTGAAGGCGGTTAATTCGGTCCGGCATAACGGTTCGCCGGCAATGTTGCACAAGGGATTGTTCATTTCGGCCACAAGGTCGGGCAGGATGAGGTCGGCAGCTCCTGAAAGGCCTCCGCCCACCACAATAAGTGCATCAAGCAGGGTTATGGCATTGGCCAGTGCATCGCCGGCATTCACCGCCAACTGGCGGAAAGCTTCGATGGCGGCTTCCCTGTTACCAGGTTGCTGGCCTTTGGCAATGGAACAGATGTCTTTGGGTTCGGGCGCTTCATCAAACGGGATGCCGGCCTCTTCGGCGTATACGCGTCTCACGGCACGAATGGCAATACCCTCTTCGGCATAAGCATGGGGGTGAAGTTTGCTGCGCATGGCCCAGATTTCAGCCCCTGCCGAATTATCACCCAGGAAAAGTTTCCCGTCGATGACCATACCGCCTCCAAAACCTGTCCCGAGGGTTATTCCGAAAAGGTTTTTAAACCGCTTCGGGCTGCCTGCTTCTTCGAGTTCGCGGTTTACCTGCGGCAACAGGCCGGCAATGGCTTCTCCATATACAAACAGGTCGCCGTCGTTGTTGATGAAGGTGGGAATACCGAATTTATGTTGCAACATAGGCCCCAGGGCAACGCCGCCGCGGAAAGTCGGCAGGTTTTTGAGGTCGCCGATTATGCCGTTGGGATAATCGGCCGGCCCCGGGAAGGCAAAGCTGATGGCAGCGGGATTGATCTTAAGCTGCTTCCTCACTTCGCTGAAGCCGGTTACGATAGTTCCCAGAACCTGGTCGAGGGTGTCGCCATGAGCCGGAAGCCGAATGGGCTCAATGATTTCTTCGCCTGCCTGGGCTGCCGAAAAAACAAAATTGGTGCCGCCGGCATCCAGGGTCATTACAATGCGGTTGTCATGGTATATATTCATATCTTGGGGTATTTCCTGTGAAACGTCCAAAATTACAATTTTAGGGGAACCGACAAAAAAAAGGCCCGACAGGTTTCCGAAACATGCCAGGCCTTTTGTTGAATCGCCGTAATGTTATACTGCCGGTGTTCCGGTGATGCGGTTTTTACTGCGTTCGATGGATTGCAGGGCAAGGTACTTGTCGCCAAACTTCTTCAGATTGTCCAGTTCCACATCATATTGGTCGTAATGGATTTCTTCCTCTCCGACCAGGAGTTCGAACAGTTTTTTGGAAATGGCGTCGGCATTGCTGGCGCATTCGTTGGCCCATTTGTTATAATCGTTCTGGCTGTCCTGTTCCATCTGGACGGCCAACTTAAGCATTTCGGCCGGTTCATTTATTTTTTTCACATCGCCTGATGCTTTCATCTCCACTTCGCCTTTCAGGAAAAGGATACGTTCGGCCAGTTTTTCAACATGCATCATTTCCTCGATGGCGGTTTGGCGAAAAAGATTTGATAAAAGATCGTAGCCCATGTCGTCGAGATGGAAATGAAAGTACATGTACTGATGTACGGCCAGCAGTTCATCGGCAACAGCCTTGTTTAACAATTCAATGCTTTTTTCTTTCATCATTATTGGTTTTAGTGGTTTATTATTTGAATTTTTGGCTTTTTTTGCAGTGTGATTATTTCAGGCATTGGTGAACCTGCCGATAATCTGCAGTTTAATATCCTGGATTTCGAAACCCGGAATGTTTTTGTGACTGAAATAATCGTTGAGCAAAGTATTGAGCCCGGCGTCGTCATAGTCTTCAATACGGCCGGAACCGGTACAATACAGGTGATGGTGAGGGCTGAGGACTCCATCGTACTTCATGATGTCGCTTTCGGTTTTCACCTTTTTGATGATTCCCCTCTGAACGAAGGTTTCAAGCGTTTTATAGATGGTGCCGGTCGCTATATTCGGGTGGTTCTTCCGGATATATTCCGTTATTTCATCGGCCGAAGGATGGTTCAGATGGTTTACTGCATCGAGTATGGCCAGCCGTTGCGGCGTTACTTTCAGGTTTTTCCCGGCTAAGATCTTCCCGTTTTGTTTCATTTATTCAATCCTAAATAGGAACAATTCTTAAGAAGGAACAAAGTTAAACTTTTTTCCAGGGGAAAGCAAGAGGTACAGGAAAATTTAACATGTTGAAACCGGCAGTCGCAGCTACCCGAAAAGGAACAACAGAATGAACGCCAGCCATTTTAAAACTGAATCAGCTCCTGCTTTTCACCCGGCAGGTTCCGTCCCTTCAAATTTTATTTTCCGATCAATGCGCCTCCAGCCAGTTTGCCCCCGTATTGATTTCCACTTCAATCGGCACATTCATGGGGATGGCTGTTTGCATGCATTCGCGAACGAGGGTTTGTACTATTTCCGTTTCATCAAGGCAAACATCAAACACAAGTTCGTCATGAACCTGCAGGATCATGCGGCTGCGGAGGTTACGGCTACAGAATTCATCGTACACACGGATCATGGCGATTTTAATCATATCGGCAGCCGAACCCTGGATGGGTGCGTTGATGGCATTTCGTTCGGCGAAGCCGCGCATGATGGCGTTAGCCGAATTGATGTCCCGGATATACCTTCGTCGTCCCATGATGGTTTCCACGTATTCATTTTCCCGGGCAAAGCGGATGGTATTATCCATGTATGTCTTTATTCCCGGGAACTTGATAAAATACTGGTCGATGATTTCTGCGGCTTCCTTGCGCGAGATGCCGATGTTTTCGCTCAGCCCGAAGGCTGAAATACCGTAAATAATCCCGAAGTTGACGCTTTTGGCGTTACGGCGCTGGTCGCGGGTGACCTCTTCGGGCCTGATCCCGTATATATTGGCTGCCGTGGCGGTATGAATGTCCATGCCGTTTTTAAAGGCGGTCATCATGCCTTCGTCGTTGCTGATGGAGGCAATAATGCGAAGTTCGATCTGGGAATAGTCGGCCGACAGCAGCGTGTATTCTTCGTTTCGGGGGACGAATGCCTTACGTATCTCACGCCCCCGCTCGGTGCGGACCGGTATATTCTGAAGGTTCGGGTTGTTTGAACTTAACCGTCCCGTTGCTGCCACCGCCTGATTGTAACTGGTATGTACCCTGCCTGTCTTCGGATTGACCAGCGAGGGGAAAACATCCACATAGGTTGATTTGAGCTTAGTCAGGGATCGGTAATCGAGGACGGTTTGAACGATCGGGTGCTTGTGGGCCAGTTTTACCAGTACATCTTCGGCCGTGGAATATTGTTTGGTAGCAGTTTTCCTGACGTTTTCGGTGATTTTCAACCTTTCGTAAAGAATTTCGCCCAGTTGTTTCGGCGACTGGATGTTAAAGGAAGTGCCGGCCATTTCCCAGATTTGCTGCTGCAAGCTTTCAATCTCCTTTCCCAGCTCAACCGAATATTCATCCAGGGCCCTGGTGTCGATTTTTACCCCTTCGAGTTCCATGGCTGCCAGCACTGGTATCAGGGGCATTTCAATTTCATCGAAGAGTTTTCTTGTTTCGGTTTGCGTCAGCCGGGGCTCAAAAATTTCACGTAATTGCAGCGTTACATCGGCATCCTCGGCAGCATATTCCTTGATCTGATCCAGCGGGACCGAACGCATGGTAATCTGGCCTTTTCCTTTTTTACCGATCAGCGTTTCGATGCTCACCGGCCGGTAATGCAGGTAATTTTGCGACAGCAGGTCCATGTTATGGCGCATATCGGGTTCAAGGAGGTAATGCGCGATCATGGTGTCGAAAAGCCTGCCTTTTACCCTGATGCCATAGCCGGAAAGCATCTCGATATCGAACTTCATGTTTTGCCCGGTCTTTTCGATCTTCTCATTTTCAAAAACAGGGCGGAACCTTTCAAGCAGTACCGTTGCTTCAGACCGTTTTTCCGGAACCGGCACATACCAGGCTTTGTAAGATTCCAGGGCGAAGGAAAGTCCCACCAGTTCGGCTGTGGCGGTTTCCAGTCCGGTCGTCTCAGTATCGAAGCAGAAGGAAAGGGATGTGGATAACTGCTTTATCAGATCGTCGATTTTCGCGGTTGTATCGGCAAGGATATACTCGTGGGGCGTATTACCAATGGTTCGGAGGCTGCTGTCGGCCAGCCCGCGGTCTTCGTCGGACAGTTCCGAAAAGAGATCGGGAACGGATGATGCGCTTTTTGCCTGCGGACGTTCTTTACGCGGATCTTCGGGCAAGGATCCTTCCTGTAACGAGAGGTCGGTAAAAACCCGTTTGGCAAAATTTCTGAACTCGAGTTCTTCAAAAAGTTCCCTGAGTGCAGCGGGATTTGGCGGATCGAGGTGGAGGTTATCCTCGTTGAATTCGATAGGCACATCCAGGATAATGGTTGCCAGTTGTTTCGACTGTATTCCCAGGTCACGCCCGTTTATAATTTTCTGGCGCATACTTTCCGGTTCAACCGAGTCGAGATTTTCCAGGATATTTTCGAGTGAGCCGTATTTTTCGAGTAGTTTCTGCGCACCTTTCTCACCGATTCCCGGAATGCCGGGGATGTTATCGGAGGCATCACCCCAGATGCCCAGCATGTCGATAACCTGGAGAGGGTCTTTGATGCCGAACTTTTCGCAGACTTCGGACTTGCCCATGATCACAGGCTTTTCACCAAATTTCCCCGGTTTGTAAATCAGCACCTTATCGCTAACCAGTTGACCGAAATCCTTGTCGGGGGTCATCATGTAAACGGTATATCCGGCCCGTTCGGCCTCTTTGGACAAGGTTCCTATCACATCATCCGCTTCATATCCTTCAACCGAAAGGGTTGGAATGTTAAACGCTTCGATCAGCCTTTTTATATAAGGAATTGATGCAGCCAGGTCCTCAGGCATGCGCTGACGGTTGGCTTTGTATTCGATAAAACCTTCGTGGCGGGCGGTAGGCGCCATTGTGTCGAATGCCACGCCAATATGCGTAGGTTTCTCCTCCTTCAGCAATTTATACAGAACGTTGGCAAAACCCTGGATAGCGGAAGTATTCAGTCCTTTGGAATTGATGAGCGGACGTTCTTTATAAGCATAAAACGCCTGATAAACAAGCGCCATGCCATCGAGGAGGAATAATTTTTTCAAGTGAATTGTATTTGATTTATCAGGAACTAAAGGTAACAATTTTAACGGATAAAACGATGGGCGCTTGTTCTACCGTAGGAATGGAACCTGTTGCGCAGACGCAAGACGCCAGTATTGAAAAAAATATCTTGTTAACGCTCGGTGAATTCCGTATCTTTATGTGATACTAAAAATCGGGTTTATGTTCAGGAAACTGACCTTCTTCATATTGCTGGCGCCTTTCGTTGTGTCGGGACAAATATTACCTTACGGCCCGTGGTCGGTATGCGTAACCAACAACGCTACCATGTTGCCGCCGGCGTCGCTGACGGCTGTGTTACTGCAGCCGGTTCATCCCGGGGTATCGGTGGCCTATGAGTTCGGCTGGCGCAAACATGAGTATTATAAGTGGTTTCAGGACGCAGGGATTAGCTATTCTTACCACCGTTTCGTTTCGCAAGCAGTGGTTATATCGACGCGGGCAGGGTACCGGCGTTCCCTCGGGGCCCTTTCGTTTGAAGCTTCGCTGCTGGCCGGTTATATGCACATGTTCCTGCTGACGGAGCGGGCTGTTCAGCGTTCGGACGGTACCTGGGAGCCGAAAAAGGGATTCGGGAAACCGCAATTTGTGACCGGCGCGGGGCTGGGCGCAGGATGGGACGTAGGCACTGAAGATACCATGCGCCGCATCCTGATCAACTATGATTTCCGGATCCAACTGCCTTTCGTGAAAAATTATGTCCCTTTGCTTCCCGGCGGTTTGCTTTCACTGGGATTTCAGTTTACTCTGTAAAAGTCAGGTTGTCGGATCTCATTAAAAACTTAGGAAATGCGGCTACAAATATTCATACCCGGTATCCTGATGGTGATAATTTTCGCTTCACCCTCCTGCCGGAAAGCCGAAATACAGCCGGCCAAAACATTGGAATGTCAGCTTGAAGACGCTTCAGTCTATCAGGTAAACCCCAAGAGCAAAGGTTTCACTGAAATCCTTGATGCCTATGTGGCGAAAGGGATTCCGGGGATCGTTCTCCTGGTAAAGGATGATAACGGTTTCTACATCGGGTCGGCAGGAATGGCCGATATCGACAAGGGCATTAAAATGCAGCCCTGCCATATTTCCAAAATTGCCAGCATTACCAAATTTATGCTGGGCGTTGCCATCCTGAGGTTACAGGAGAAGGAGGTGCTTTCGCTGGATGATCCCATCAGTAAATATCTTACGGAAACAACGCTCAAACACATTAAAAACGGAGAGGAAGCGATCACCATCCGGAATTTGATGAATCACACCTCCGGCTTTTACGACGTTATCGAGGACCAGGGATTTTACCTCCAGGTGCTGAACGATCCGGCCAAACACTGGGAAGCCGAAGACCTTTTAAATTATGTATACGATGAGCCTGCGATGTTTCCCTTCGCTCCTGAGGATACCGCCGCCTATTCCAATACCAACTATGTTTTACTGAGTATGATCATCGAGAAAGCCACCGGAAAATCACACAGCCGGATTCTTCACGAAGAGGTGATTGATGAACTGGGCCTTCAGGATACCTATTATTTTTATCATGATGAACTGCCGGAAGGCAGGGTGGCACAGGGATATTACGATCTTTACAATAACGGTACGATTGTCAACCTGTCGAACTGGAATACGGGCAGTGGCAATGGTTATGGCGGCATTTACTCCACCGTTTGGGATATGTACCTTTTCGCCGATGCGCTGTTTGTAAAACATACATTGCTGAACGAAATTTCACTCGGACAGATGCTTCAGTTCCATCATACCGTTGAATCGCGCAAGCATTTAGGGGTGGCTTGTTTCAAGGACTTCATCGATATCGGCGAACCGAGGGATTATGCCTGGGGGCATCGTGGCCGCGACCTCAGTTACAGCGCCGATTTGTTCTATTTCCCTAATCATAACGCCATTATGGCGCTGATGGTAAATTACGGCACCGACGGCGATAGTTTTTTAAAGCCGGTTTTCCTGGAAATGCGCGACGAAATTGCCAAACTCATCGTAGCGCCTGAATAAGAGCGCTTCGGGGGTTAAAGCTGGATTTTCCGGTTAAGATAGGCTGAATAATCCGGCATGGAGCGTTCGTATGGCTCCGACAGCAGGTGGGAGGATATGAGGAAGTCGGCGGTGGCGCGGTTGCAGGCCGATGGGATATTGTACAACACCGAGATGCGCAAAAGCGCTTTGATGTCTACTTCGTGGGGCTGTGGTTCCATCGGGTCCCAGAAAAATATCAGGACATCTATTTTCCCTTCGGCAATCAAGGCGCCAAGTTGCTGGTCGCCGCCAAAAGGACCTGATTTAAGCCTCCGGAGTTTAAGATTTATCGCATCGCCTTCTTCCATTTTGGCTGCGATGGCTTCTGCAACGAGTTTCCCTGTGGTGCCGGTGCAAATCAGCTCATGGTCCTTCAGCAGTTGCCAGTTCCATTCCACCCATTCAACAAGGTCTTTCTTGCAATTATCATGTGCCACAAGGGCTATTCTTTTGATGTGGGTCATTGTGTTTTCGTTTTTGTCTTCCGGCATGGTTTTTCCGGAAAAACCTGTTTCAGGTATTCTTTATAAAGTTATTTTTTCTGTTCCCTGATCACGATCATATAAAAATCGTTGTCAAGCGGCAGGTAACCGTATTCGTAAACAAACCGGTAACTGCTTCCTTTTTGCGTGGTGTAGATATTGGTGAAGTAATTGAAATTGAATCCTTTGTTTACCAGTTTATCTTTGTGGACGGTAACCTTATCGATTGGATTCAGTTCGCTCAGGATCCTGCGGTTTTTCCGGAGAATGGTATTCACATTCCGTACATAGTTGGTAACGTCCGAATTCTGCCGGTTGTTATAATTGTTACGGCACTGGTCGGAGCAGAATTTTTTATCGAGGCGCCCGTAAATGGGTTCGCCGCAATCGAGGCAATGACGTTGTTCCATAATTGAGAAATGAATATTGAATAAATATTGGTCATCAGGTTAAACAACGCCGGTCTTCCCGTTTTGTCCGTCAGGCAAATCTCTCTTATGGCTGCTCCTGGATCGGAGTTTCGAGGCTCAGACAGATGACGGTAACCTGTTCGTCGAGCAGGTTTTCGGGGAGATCGATATACAACAGTCCGGGATTTGGGCTCCACCAGGGTTTCATCATAACATTGAAATTCAGGGGATTCCCGGTGCCGACGACCCAGGCCGAGATGACTTTGTTTGATAATCCTTTTACCACTATCGGCCCGATGGGTTTACTGTCGATAAAGAGATAGAGCTTTTTACGGTCTTTCGACAGGGTGGAAGGCCCGGCGAACCATTCGCGCGGAACACCGGCAACGGTCCCGTAAATAGCTTCGCTGTGTTTGGATGTCCACCTTCCCATTTCTTTCAGGATGGCAACCTGTTCATCGGGTATGGTGCCGTCCTCTTTCGGGCCGATATCAAGCAGCATGTTTCCTCCAAGCCCGATGCAATCGGCGAAGATGCGGATTATCTGGTTGGGCGTTTTGTAATTGATATCGGTCGGCTCATAACCCCACGAATCGTTCATGGTCATGCAGAGTTCCCACCAGGGCGATTTGGGTTTGAAGATGGGAACGCCGTTTTCGGGGGTGTCGTAATCGCCATACCCCTGGAGCCTTGAATTGATAATGGTGTTGGGGTTATATTTCAACAGTTTCTCCCTTATTTGCGGCGCTTTCCATTGATCGGCGCTGAATTCCCAGTCGCCGTCGAACCACCACAAATCGGGATTGAAACGCGTGGCAATTTCGTCCAGTTGACCATTCATGAACGCCAGGTATTTGTTCCAGCGCAGGCTGTCATTTTCATACCGCTTCTTATCGCGAAGGAAATTCGGATAATCGGGGTGCGACCAGTCGAGAAGGGAAAAATAGATTCCTGCTTTCAGCCCTTTATCCCGGATGGCTTTATAAAACGGCGTCAGCAAATCGCGTTTTGCAGGCGTTTTCTTCACCACGCTCAGGTCGTTCATCTTTGTATCATACAAGGCAACACCATCATGATGCTTGCTGGTGAGTACCGTGTATCTGGCGCCGCTTTCGGCGATCAGGGCGGCCCAGGCTTCGGGATCGTATTTTTTCGCAGTGAAGCCTTTGAGCTGTTTCATATAATTTTCATAGGAGATCTGCCCGTTGTGAAAAGACCAGGATTCGCTGATGCCATTTACGGCATAAATACCGTAATGAATGAAAATCCCGAGTTTGGCATCGGCAAACCATTGCATGCGTGCTGCCTTTTGTTCCGGTGTTTCCTGGGCTTTTGTCAAAACCGGTAAAAACGAAAGGAGCATGAGAATAAGGGCAAGTTTTTTCATATGGCAATTCTTTAAGGAAATCATCACTTTAATTCGTTCAGAAGGAAATTTTTAAGCCGTACATTTTGCTGATTAATTTCGAAATTCATCAGGGCAAATTTACGGGCATCGGCCCCCATTCTGTTCCTGAGCGACGGATCATCGATCAGCAGCCCGACCTTTCCGGCAAACAGGGCTGTATCGAAAGCCGGCACCAGATACCCGGTTTCGGCGTCGTGGATAAGTTCCGGATTGCTGCTGGTATCGAATGCGACGACGGGCCTGGCTGCCATCATAGCTTCGGCAATGGAGTATCCGAAACCTTCGAATTCGGAAGTGCAGAGATAAATATCCAGCGATTTGTAAAAATCATCCATCCGGTCCATGAAGCCCAGGAATTTTACCTTCTCCCTGAGGTTCAGTTTTGCTGCTGCAGATTCCAGTTCACCCTGTAAAGGTCCTGTACCGGCAATCCTCAGTTCAAAATCAATACTCCGGCTGTTCAGCAAAGCGGCAACCTGAAGCAGGTGATCGAGCCCTTTTTGTTTCACCAGGCGGGAAGCATTGCCCAGGATGATTTTACGATCGGCATGATCCTTTATTTCAGGAGAAATGCTTTCGCCGGCCAGGGGATCGGCCAGGCCATTATAAATCAGGTTAATTTTCAGACTGTCAGCAGGGATACTTACATTTTTCAGCAATTGTTTCAGCGTATCGTGCGAGTTGACGATAAACTGATCGACCACACAGGAAAACAGGAAAGTATTGAACCAGTTCCCCCTGGGAGAAACAGCTATCCCCCGCCGGTAAATGATATTCGGGACACCGGCAAAAAAAGCCGCCAGTCCGCCCGCTTTGAGGTCGGCAGGACTGTTAAAGATAACGGTCCTGATGTGGTTGTCCCTGAAAAACCGGCGGAGGCGGGCCAGTTTGAAAACATTGATAAAACTGGAATTGGTGATTTTAATCCGGTATTTCGACAGGCTTGTTCCTGTTATTTTCCGGTCAAGGGCGCTACCGGGAGATACCGCAAAATATACCTTTTCGCTATGCCCGGCAATATAGTTGGCGGATGATAAGTGCCATTTTTCCCCGCCACCCCAGGCTTTGGTAGTGTTGAAAAAGCAAATGGCCTTTCCCGGTTCCGCGACATTCCGCTTTTTCTGAAAGGCCGAATACTGAATCAGATACCGCATCGCCGAATTGAGGCATACTGTAAATCCTTTGCCGCCGCTCAGGAACCCGGCTTTCAGCAGATATGCCTGGATGAATTTCCAGCCGGCTTTCAGGATTGAAACCAATAAACCCGGCATTGCCTTTCCGCTTCTCCCGGCTTCGTCGGCCCTGATTCCGGAATAACGGCGGATTGTCCTCAGATGTTCGTGAAGGCTGCTGAAAGAATAATGCAATAAGTCGCCTTTCAGCCAGCCGATGTCCGGCTTGCTGAATGTCAAGGTTTCATGCACGGCGCCCTGCCAGCTTGCAGTTCCTTTTCTCCAGATTCGGATTTTCCGGTCGGGGTACCAGCCGGCAAAGCGGATCCATTTCCCGCAATAGTAATTCCGCCGGTTAAAGGAAAATGCTTCGTGCGTACAATCATGCTTAACTTTCAGGATTGATTTCTTTAAAGGTTCGGAGAGGACCTCGTCCGCATCGATGCTCAGGATATAATGGCAGGTTGCCTGTTCACCGGCCCAGTTTTTCTGTTCCGAAAAGCCGTCGAATTCCCGATCGAAAACACGGGCCTCATGCCTTTTGCATATTTCAACGGTTTTATCTGTCGACCCGGAATCAACAACAATGATCTCATCGGCAATTCCATCCAGGGAACGAAGGCATCGACCAATATTTTTTTCTTCGTTAAAGGTGATAATAACAGCCGAAATTGTGATTTCCTGGCCCATATTCAATTATCGCGGATTATTAACTGCAAAAGTAGCAATCCGGCATGATTATTCCGATGAATTCTTAAATAATTAATATTCAGAAAAAAAAACGACAACAAACGACAATAAATGCTTTTATCCGGATACAAATGCTTAATAACCGAATCAGGTTTCAGAGCCGTAATACTTTTGGCTCGTCAATCGTCGATAACGGATTGAAAATAAGAACGAAAATTCATAACCCAAAACTCAAAACCCATGAACTCACTCAAGAACACTGTTCACCTGATCGGCCGTCTTGGCCAGGATCCTGAAGTACGCACCCTCGACGGAGGCCGCAAAGTAGCCCGTCTCTCGCTTGCCACGGGTGAAACGTACGCATCCAAAGATGGAAACCGCCGCGCTGCCATACAGTGGCACAATCTTATCGTATGGGGTAACCTTGCCGGCGTATGCGAAAAATACCTGACCAAGGGCCGGGAAGTTGCCATTGCCGGGAAACTCACCTACCGCAAGTGGGAAGACAGCCAGGGGCTGAAACACACCAACACCGAGATCCTTGTTGATGAGCTGCTTCTGGTCGGAAACAGCAAATAAATTTAATCAGAACTCCGGACAAAATTTAAAACCTAAAATACACCGCGTCATGAACACACTCCGCAATTCCGTAAAACTGATCGGCCGTCTGGGCCAGGATCCTGAGATCCGTAATCTTGAAAAGGGCAGCAAAATGGCCCGCTTTTCGCTGGCAACCAGCGACACCTTTACCGATAAGCAAGGCAACCGCAAGGAGCAAACCCAGTGGCATAACCTGGTGGTGTGGGGAAACCTTGCCACCGTCTGCGAAAAATACCTGAAAAAGGGCAAAGAAATCGCCGTGGACGGCCGCATTGCATACCGCAACTGGGAAGATAAAAACGGCAGCAAGCATATTTCTGCCGACATTGTGGTAACCGATCTGATCTTTATAGGTGGGAAGTAATTCCCGGGAATGATGAATGCCGATCAACAGGCCACGGATGATGAAGATCAAAGGCTTTGAAGATCGGCATTCATGAATCCCTGATTGCCGTGCCGTACAGCTATCCGAAATTTCCAGGGACATGAAGAAAATAATTTTAAAGAGCGATTGGATTTTTGTTGCTAACGGCCTAAAATTCATTATCTTTAAGGGGTTTCCCGGAACCGGATTTAACTCAGCAGATTATAAGCAGAATTTCTTCATCATTATTAATGACAGCAAAGATCGTTGCAGCCAAATATGGAAAGGTTTAAGAGAGGATAGTTATTTGCAACATATTCCGGAAAAGAAAACCCTGCGTGATATTTTTATCTCGTCTTTACTTTACCAAACAGAAAATCAGATTTCAGGATGCATCAATAGTGCTTGCCATCTTTGTGATAAGCCTGTCCGCTTTCAAACTATACTGAACAGGGTGATTCAGACTTAATGTCATCATTTATAGCTGAGGAAAAGCGTCTTTAAGTTATCAGCAGTTGATGGAAATAAATATTCACTTGCCAAAATATCTTCAATCAAATTAATCTGCCAGCCGCAGAAACCATTAAACCCTAACCTTAATCCTTTTAACCATGAACACACTACGCAATTCAGTACAACTGATCGGCCGCCTTGGCCAGGATCCCGAAATCCGTACTCTCGAAAACGGCGCCAAAGTGGCCAATTTCCGTTTCGCCACCGATGACAGTTATAACGATAAAGACGGCAACCGCAAGGAACAAACCGAGTGGCATAACATTGTAGCCTGGGGTAACCTTGCCGAACGTTGTGAAAAATACCTGAAAAAAGGGAAGGAAGTTGTTATCTCCGGACGACTGACTTACCGCAACTGGGAAGACAAGAACAACAGCAAACATACCACAGCCGAAATTGTGGTCAATGAAATGCTTTTTGTCGGTTCCAAACCGGAAGAAGAAAGCAAGTAACCGGATAACCGCTGATAGTCCGTCAAGCCGCAATATATAATTTATGTTGCGGCTTGCTGATAAAAGGTTGTTTTTATCCGGGGATTATATCTCAGTCATTACCTTTGAGGACGCCGCTCATTTGAAGCCTTTATGTTGCACGGCCGCTGTGTATTTTATACACAGAATTCCTGAGGATTACCCGCGGTAAAAACCGGGGCGCTGAAATGACCAGTTTGTTTATAAGCCCCGGAACAACGAGGTGCTTCCCTTTGATCATGCCATGATAACCGGCTTTAGCAACTTTTTCGGCAGCAGCTTTTGGAAATAAACTGTTCAGAAACGAGTTCCGGAGTCCGGCTGCTATGAAAAAATTAGTGCCGGTGGGCCCGGGGCAAAGCGTGGTCACGGTGATGCCCTTTGCTTTCACTTCCCTGGCCAGGGCTTCCGAAAACGACAGTACATATGCCTTGGATGCATAATATACCGCCATGCCGGGTCCGGGCATAAAAGCGGCTGTTGAGGCTACGTTCAGAATTCTTCCCCGGCCGGTTTTACCCATATTCTGCAGACAATAATGGGTCAGTTGGGTAAGGGCACTGATGTTCAAATTTATCATTTCAAGGTTTTTCTGAAGACTGGCAGCGGCAAAATCGCCGGAATCGCCGAAGCCTGCATTGTTGACCAGGGTGTCAACAGCAAGGTGTTCCTCCTTCAGTAATGAGATCAATTTGCCGGCGCCATCTTTTTCCGCAAGGTCCATAACTATGGTAACGACCTCTATTTTATTTGCAGCACGTAATTTGCCGGCCAGCAATTCAAGTTTTTCACCTGTTCGGGCAACCAGAACCAGGTTATGATGATCGCCGGCAGCTATTTTGGCCATTTCATAACCTATTCCTCCCGAAGCTCCTGTGATGAGGGTATATGTAGTTTCCATAAGTAGAACTGAAGCTAAAATTCCTCTGATCTGTCAGTTTTTCAACAGGGTGCGAAGTTCGAGAAATCTTCAATTTGCCTGAGATTATTTTCGATCTTGCTCCTCTGAAGCGTTCGTCACTTATTCAGAAATATAATTTTGCCAATCATGCAATAAAAGTAAACAATTTTATTAAGCATTATAAAATCTCACCACACATGTCAGGGGACAGAGGCGAAGGAGACGTACAAAAAGCCAATATTTCATGCAATGCACCCTGGCCACGGTGGCCTTGTGGATAAGCGGTTGTTAACAACTTTTTTATATCATTTTATGCCTGAAGTAAAAATCCGCAAAATCGGGCAGTATTTTTAGAATACGGAAAAGCCGCTTCATTATGAATGGTGCCTTAAAACCAACGCGTATGCTAAATAAACCTGTCGTGCGTCCTGTAAAGAGAGTCAAGGTAAAGGATGATAAGGACAAGAAAATCTTCGTGCTCGATACCAGCGTAATCCTTTACAACCATAACGCCATCAACTGTTTTGACGACAATGATGTAGCGTTGCCCATAACGGTCCTCGAAGAGCTCGATAACTTCAAAAAGGGTAACGATACCATTAATTTCGAGGCGAGGGAATTCATCCGCATCATCGACCGCCTTTCGGAAAAGAGCACCCTGCAGAAATGGACCACCCTAACCCGGGCCAAAGGCGGAGGCAAGTTCAAGGTGATCATGAACGAGCAATCGGAAATTGATGCCCGCAAGGTGTATGGTGATAACAAGCCGGATCACCGTATTCTGAATGCCGCATTATCACTGGTCAAAGAATATCCCGAACGAAAAGTGATATTGGTCTCGAAAGATATAAACCTGCGGCTAAAGGCCAAAGCGTTGAATATCACCGCCGAAGATTTCCTTACCGGGAAAATCAAGGACGTGGAAGGTCTGTATACCGGCAAAACCACCATCGAAGGGCTGTCTTCGAAAGTCATCGATGCCATGTACCAGACAGGCTGGGTCGATCCCAAAGAAATCGGCGTGGAAGATCCTATCCCAAACCATTATTTTATCCTGCGCAACACGAAGAATTCGGCGCTTGGATTTTATAACCATGCCACCGGCAGGATCGAACGCATCGATAAACGTCCCGCTTACCGTATTGTTCCCCGCAATGCCGAACAGGTTTTTGCCCTTCATGCCATCATGAATCCCGATGTCAAACTGGTCACCCTCCAGGGTGTCGCAGGTACCGGTAAGACCTTGCTGGCCCTGGCCGGGGCAATGGAACAGCGCCGCGATTTCAAACAGATATATCTCGCCCGCCCCATTGTTCCGCTCAGCAATAAGGAGATCGGATTTCTGCCGGGTGATGTGAAGGAAAAGATCAATCCATACATGGAACCGCTTTACGACAACCTGAAATTTATTCAGAACCAGTTTGGCGATAAGGACAAGGAAACCAGGGTTATTTCCGACTCGCTGCAGAACGAAAAACTGGTGGTTACACCGCTTGCATACATACGCGGGCGAAGCATCTCGAATGTTTGTTTTATCGTGGATGAAGCGCAGAATCTCACGCCTCACGAGGTGAAAACAATCATTACCCGTGCCGGTGAAGGCACCAAGATCATTTTTACGGGCGACATTTACCAGATTGATACCCCTTACCTCGATGCCCAGAGTAACGGCCTTTCGTACCTGATCGACAAGATCAAGCATCATCCGATTTACGCCCATATCCGTCTTGAAAAAGGGGAGCGTTCGGAACTGGCCAACCTGGCCAATGATCTGCTTTAATTTATTTTCCTACTTTTCGAGGTACAAGACTGTAATCACGGTTTGCCCCACGGCCATCAGGGTTTGTTTGTCTATTCCCTGAAGGTTGTCGCCGAGTGTGTGCCATGTACTACAAAACCCGCTCTGCGTTGACGGGTCATGGTGGATGATGTCCAGGGTGGGTACCTGCCTTATTTCGTTGATGTAAACATGATCATCGAGGATGGCCGCGGTTTGGTCGTTGACAAAATAATTGCTGTAACCGATTTGCGAAGCCACATGCCATATACGGTTCACGTAATCGGCGGCATAATACACCGAGGTTCCTTCACGGGTAAAGGTCGCATTCGGCGCTCCGACCATGTCAAGCAGAATCCCGTACCGGGCAGAATAGGCGGGTAGGTGCGGATTTTTGGACCAGTATTGCGATCCGAGGCACCAGTCATTTTCAACCTGGCTTTGTTCATCCTCGGGCGCTCCATAATCTTCGCCGTCGAAAAGTACGATGTCGATTCCGGCCGATGGGGCTTTCAGCGAGAATTGCCGGGCGATTTCGAGTAAAATGGCTACTCCGCTGGCGCCGTCGTTGGCGCCGTCGATCGGTTTACGGCGGTTGGAAATATCAGGATCATGATCGGCATAAGGCCGGGAGTCCCAATGACTGCATAACAGAATCCTTTTTTCGGCCTGCGGGTTAAAGGAAGCGATGATGTTGTTCAGTTTAAGTGATTTCCCGTTATAGGCTTGCGATTCAAACGATTGTACTTTGACTTCGGCGGTGAACCGTTTCAGGGTGTTTTCGAGCCATTTTCCGCAACGCCGGTTGGCATCGGAATTTGAAACCCTCGGACCGAATGCTGCCTGTTTTTTGATGAACTCATAGGCTGAATCGGCATTGAAAGGGGCGGCTGTTATGTTTTCGGCCGGCTCAGCGGGAATGGCTTTGTTATTTCGATCATGGCGGTTGTTACAGGACATAAGGATACAAAACAGGATAAAAACTGTAAAAAAGGGAAATAAGTACCGGGTTGTGTTTTTCATTCTCTTTTTTGGATTGAAACCATGCAAAACTACAGGAAAGATGCATGCTAACCCAATTTTCTGCCGAAAACAAATTCAGCAGGCGTTGTGGTTCTGTAACCGGCCATTAATAAAAACTGCCGGAAATTCAATTCCGGCAGCCTTTCATTGTTTAGGACCTCTATATCAGGCTTTGTTTCATCAAAGCTTTATCCATTTGCCGGCAGCAACAAACGAACCGGAACCGGTAACGCGATAGGTATAAAAACCGGCAGGCCAGTCAGCCGTATCCAGCATTTCGTTGTTCGCCGTGAGTTTTTTCTGCAGGATCAGCCTTCCGGTATTATCGTACATACTGAACAAACAACCAGCTACCTTGCCGCATACACTTACGGTTGATTCTCCCGGATTGGGATAGACGGTTACATTAACAGGCGCTTCCCCTGGCTTGTCAATGCCGGTGATAGTGCCATCCCTATTGAGTTTCATCACGACCAGGTCATATTCATTATAACCGCTGTTTTCTGTCTG
>DAONEP010000029.1:0-41459 GCA_035403165.1 Bacteroidales bacterium
ACGCCCTGCACACGCCCGCGGATGGTTATTTCGATGCTTCTCATAGATGCTTTATTACAGGATGAAAGATAATCAGGTAAACCGGGCGATTGCCATATTCTTTTGTTCATGCAAATATACTTCAGAAGACGAAAATCCGGAAATAGCCGGCGCGGTTACCTGTCCCTGGTTGCCGATATTTGCTGCATACGGGTTTTAGTAATTCCGGAGTTTCTGTAATAATTCGGACCTGAACTTTTCAACTTCAGAGGTGAATTCGGTAATATCGAGACTGATCAGTTTTTTATCCAGACTGTATTCGTCATACATTTTGTTCCATAATTTCAATTTATCTTTCATACCGATCATGCCGGTGGTGTCATGAATAAATGTCTGGAATTCGCTGCTCAAAAGGAAGCTGTTATTGTACAGATTAAACGATCGGATCCATTTCTCTCCTGTTGACGGCTTTAATTTTATCCGCATGATTTTTTCGGGCCGGAAAGGTCTGGCCGTCTCAAAACAGAGTCGATTTTTGTTTTCATATAACCTGGATATGCGGCCTTTCCAGGCAGGCGGATTCTGCTCATTAAAAATTAAGGTGTCGGTGAAGGATAATCCGGGAGCATTTTCAAAATAAAACCATTTTGCGGCAGCGGTATCTTTTACTGTTTTGATAAATATCCCGACATGAGAAGCCGAACCCCTGTAGAAGTGTTGAACTTGTTTTTCGGATGAGGTGATTATACCGCTGTTACTGCAGGAAACAGCGTATGCAGCAAAAAGAAAAATAAAACCGCCTTTTATTACTGTGTTCATAATAAATGGGATAGCAATGAATAATGAATTTACCGTTTATTTCGATAATGGGTCAGTCAGTCATTTTCTGGTTAATTCTATGGTATGCAATATCAACTCCAGTCCGCCGGATAGCCCGTGACCGGGAATGACTATTTTGGCGTCGGGGAATTTTCTGATCAGTTTTTCAAGCGTTTCAGGGTAGGCGTCCAGGTCCCCGTCGGCAGTGTTCCCCAGGTTCTTTGCGTCAAGGCTCTTTACCATGCAACCGGCAAACAATATCTTTTCCGCGGGGATCCATACGACGATGTTATCCAGGGAATGCGCCGCTCCCGGGTAGTAACATTCGATTTGCTGATCGCCACACTTCAGGAGCAACGAATCGGTAAACCCGTGCCCGGGGACCGGCAGATTATTCAATTTGGCAAGGCCAATCGTCATCCGGTTCGCATAGGACTCAACATTCCGGGATTGCAGGAATCCCAATCCTCCCAGGCAGTCTTTATGCCAGTGGTTCGGCACAAACCCGGCAATCTCCAGTCCCATCGGGCCTGTGATCCAATCGTACAATTCCTTCGTCAGGGAATCATCCCATGGAGTGTCGAAAAGAAAAGCCTCATGGCCGCTGATAAAAATCAGTCCGTTGGCAGATACCCGGCCCATCCCCGGTACCTCCGCATAAGAAACATGTATATACGCATTTTCCGAAATCCGGATCAGTTCAAGGTCTTCTGAAATACTGACGGACTGATATCTGGGTTGCGAGAACCCGGTGACCTGAATCCAGCCGGCCAGAATAAATATCATCAACTTCTTCATGAAACTGTTTTCATGTTGTTCAACAGACAGGCCCGTGTATGTGTTTTTCTTTCAGCAGTTTATATTGCCTGGATTTTTTGCTTGCGTGTATCCCCGGTGTGCGACAGGGAAAGCCCGCCTTGTTATTAATGTCCGACCATACTGCCCTGATCCTGTATTTCCTTTATCTATGCAAGTTATGCAAAATTCTTTTTAATACGCTTTTGGATTCGTACAAAGGATAAGTAAAATGCAAGCGCCATTAGCGGGATCATTGCGCAAGCGAGACATGCGCTGAAAATTGTGTAGTTTGCCGCAGGCCTACATCGCAGGCGTCAGGAGACGCGAGCGAGCAAAGGCTCGCGCGGTAGCGAAGGAACTTCAATCATAACAATTCAAACTTAGTAATATTCTCAATGATGAGGTTGGTTACCTTATTCTTGTAAAGAAGTTTCTCTACTTTTTCTGTAACAAACGTAAACATAGATTCCTCCGGTGTGAAGACATCTGAACCATCCCAGCTACTTAAGTCAAAATAAAGCCCTCTTTTAGCCTCTACTGGCCTTCCTGTTGTTGTGAAGGGAGCTTTAATAGATGCTTCACTCTTTTCATAATCTATAGCAGAACATCGCCCTGTAACCGTGAACAAATAATACTCATACCCCTCATAACCTTTTATTCTCACAGGAATACTGCTCCACCCGCTTATAGCATTATTGTTAAATAGTTCAATTATCTTTTTTGAGACCATGTAAAGACCGGCATACCCGGAATTCAAAAAATCAAAAGTCTTGGAACCAAGACTTGGTATACATTCTACAACATGTTCAGGAATAAATTCACCTTTAAAAAGCTTATAAAAATCAGCATTTAACCCAGGAACTAAAGTCATTGCCCCTCGAGTATCTTTTTCTGAAATAACATAAACATCTGTATGTGTAATTTGTACTTGTTTTACTAACCAAATATGATTTTAAGTCTTAAAGCCTCTTTAAAAATTTCTGACTGGGTTGCTCCGGGATTTGTGATAAAAAAATCACGCCAAGCATTATTATAATGATCGCCACCACACCAAGCACACTCAAGATGGCACGATCACCAGCAACGCGTTAATTTATTACATATCTTCTCTCATCATCATCTCTTTAAGCTCTTTTATCAACTCAGGAATAAAAGACTGGTCTATGTTATACTTAAATTCTAATTTGCACGTAGATAAATCATTATATACTTCACCTTTGATTTTGATCTGGCTACCCTCTTCAGATAATTTTAGTGTAAGTTTACCTGAAAAGGGGTTAAATGAGATATAATTCTGCTCTCCATTATACATTTTTTCTAATGATAATTGGAGATTTGTAAAATCATATTCTTCAGCTTCAAAATTAGTTTCTATATGGAAAAAATCGAAATCAACTTTGCCTTTAAAAGTGACTATTTTCAGAGCCTCAGTTTTAACAAATTGGAAATCTTTTAATTGTATTATCAGATTCCTTTCTTTATCATAGAAATTTATAGTATTCATAGTTCTAGAATTTAATTAAGAATGTTGGCCATTCATAAAAACATCTGTGAAAAATTATACCACCTTCGCTCACGCGCGCAGGTTGCGCGTGCGTAGTTATACTTACTACAAACTTAACAATATTGCCTCAATCAAGAATCGTTTCCCGGCATAATTTGTCATCGGACTGAATATATATGCACCAGGATTTTTGTATATAGTCCGGTTTTTCAGTTATGAAACGGTTACCGAAC
The DNA here is from genome assembly GCA_035403165.1 of Bacteroidales bacterium. Classification (GTDB taxonomy): domain Bacteria; phylum Bacteroidota; class Bacteroidia; order Bacteroidales; family UBA4417; genus UBA4417. The sequence continues at coordinate 3,334 of DAONEP010000029.1, forward strand.
AGCCATTTCGCCTTGCTGCCGTAATACCGCAGGCTTTCACCTCATCCGCCTTCGGCACCTTCTTCCCGATGGATCGGGACAGGCGCTCAGGGAGAAGGCCTGCCGGCTGATCAGACCCTGAAGGTTTTCAAAACCTTCAGGGTCTATTGAGGCGCCGATGCAATTTACCCGATGCTGTTGAAAATGAATGAACGGCAAAGAAACGCCCGATCCTGTTCATAAAAAAAGATCTGACAGATTTCTACAATCTGTCAGACCTTTTATAAGCTAACCACACATTCGGGCTAATTCTTTATAATTTTGACACTTTCACGTCCGTGCGGTTTTATGACTTTCATCAGATACAACCCTTGCGGCTGATCCGATAAATCGAAAGTGGTTGTCTCGCCATTCCAGGATGACTGCATGACAAGCTTACCTGTGTTGTTGTAAATAAACAGCGTGGAATTCCGGTAGGCTTTTTCGGAAGTGGCCGATAGTTCGAATTTCCCGTCCGTCGGATTAGGCACGACCTTTATGGCGCCGGGGAAGTAATTTATCGGTTCGTCCTTCCCGACAATAACGATCGGGCTGTCGGAATAAGAAACCAGGTTGCAGGCCACATCCAGGGTGGGATTAAAACCATCGGAGCAATCGCTGCACGTAACCCCGGTAACACAATCCGGATTGTTCGGGTGGCAGTTATCCATATACTGCTCGTAAAACTTATACATCAGCGAAATATCGCCCCCTGAAACATAAGGCGTCATATCATAATCGAACCATTTGGCGATGGAACCCGGGCACCAGCCGGCGCGATCGTGTAAATATGTTCCTTGCTGATTTTCGCAACTATCAGGATTGGGAGTGCAATCGCACCAGTTTAATTGACTAAAAGTATTATCGCCATTCACATAGATATGGTGAGTTGCCTTATAGAATTCTGCAGCATTACCCGTGTTAAGGTTTCCCCAGCCGTGTCCGGTCGAAATCAGTTTTAGCTTGGATGCCACTGCGTTTGCCGGGTATGAGTAATAAAAGGTATCTACCGGCTGCAGGTTGGCATAGTCCCCAAAGGGGAAGATTTGATTCCACACCTCAGTAATATAGCTATACTTATGCGTTGGTACTCCTGCCCGGTATAAAAAGCTGAGATCATAAAGGTAACCATTGTCAAGGGTAGTGCAATTTATCCGGAACCTGATTTTGCCCTGGAGTACCGACATGTAATCAGTAAGGTCAATACTATGGGTGCAAGCTTTGCCAAACGGAGTAATATAACGGATGATTTCTATCCATCTGCCGTCGTGTCCCTGGGCTTCAACCCATGCAACCCTGTCATATTCGCCACATCCTCCGGAAGGGCAATTAACAGTTAATACGGCTGAAATTTTGTCAAATGCTCCGAGAAATGAAGGCAACTCAGCTTCAACTTCCTGTGACACTTTAACTGAACTAAGCCAAATGTCATCTGCGGCCTGCACTTCCATATCTTCCACATCCTGCTGAATATTAATTGAATAAGTTTTGGTTGCAGTCGCCCCGTAATTGTTTGTGGCTAAAACCTGCAGCGAATAAGTGCCATAAGCAGGCGGCGTCCACCAGGCAGTATAATGCGTGTTGTAAAAATCCTGAGCCTGTATCGTTTGCCCGTCAATCCTGAACTGAACGCCTGTCACATGGAAGAGTTCGGGATAAGTGATTTTGCTGATGGCGGCCAGTTGTATTTGCGAGAGCGACGGGACATATACATTGCCCGCGAGCGGATTGCGTAATTCGATTTCCGGGATATGCAGCGCAGGATCCAGTACCATGAATGAATTTATTACGGGATCAGCAGGGTTATATTGTGAATTGCCCGGTTGTGATGCTTCGATGAAAACCATTCCTGTGTCACCGGTAAGGGTAACAATATTGCCGTTCAGGGTGGCCGGGCCGGACAAGATATTGAACTGGACTTCGAGCCCTGAAGTTGAGGTTGCCGAAATGGCAAACGGCGCTGTACTATTCAGTTTATCGGGAATCTGGGGGAAAGAAATTGCCTGATAGGATGAATCAAGGGTGCCGTTAAAGTTTGAGGTGGGACCTGTTAAAGCAAAGTTCAAGAGGTCGCCGTTCCGTTCGGGGGCATATACCTGTGTGATGAGTTGGGTGATGGATGTATTATCGCCTCCCGGCACTCCCTGGTTAAATTTATAATACATCTGCAGATCAGCTTCGGTACCGGTCAGTTCGTTTGCCATCATCTCCTGGATTTCAGCCTGCGTGAGACCGCGTTTCCAGACGGAGACCTCATCAGCTCTCCCGCCGAAAATAAAGTTATAACCGCCAAGCAGGCTTTTACCGATAGCGAAAGGTACTGTTCCGTCGGTGAGTACGCCGGCGGCAGCTTTACTGCCTTTGAGATTGCCGTTGATATAAAGTTTAACTGCCGACCCGTCAAATACCCAGGCAATGTGCTGCCACACCTGCGGAATGATTGTATTTGCAGGGGCTGCATACTCGTATAACGTTCCTGTGGAACTTTTATACCTGCATTCAAGTTTGCCGTCGCTGAGCTGAATTACATAGAATTCGGTCGCGCCTCCCCTGAAACCCATCATGCCCTGTCCGTAAACCAGGGCGTTTGTATAAAACCAGCCGGCCATGGTGATCCCCTGCGTTGAATTGGTAATGTATGATTCCCCGTTGGGAGTAACCACATAATCGTCGATACCATCGAAATCGAGGTACTGATTTGTCTGCGCTTCAGCCATCCTGGCTGTTAATATCAGCAGGATGAAAAGCAACGTCCTGAATATTGTATTTCTGTTTTTCATGGGAGAGGGATTAATGTGAATATATTCTATTTGTTATGTTTATTTTGCCCACCATATTTTCGTCTGAGGCGAGTCGCCTCCCTGCCTTGAGATGGCGTCGTTGCAATTGACAGTGTTGTATTCATATTCCGATGGCGGGTAAGGCATACGGAAATGGTTTATGGGATCGCCTTCGCGGGGTGTCATGCCGGTCCTCCTGGTAAGGGCATAAGCATCCCAGGGTTGCCTGAACATGTCTATCCAGCATTGAGTATAAATTAAACCCAGGAACTCTTCGTCGTTGCTTGCATTCCATGAACCGAAATGCGTTAACACACTTCCCGAATTTACATTCTGAGGAATTGTTATCATATCCTCAAATTTGACTCCGGATATTGGCAGTTGCGATGAAGCGGCTACATTAAGCCACCATTTTACGGATGAAAGAATGCCGTTAAGGTATTCAATATCAGCCATATCTCTGTCCTGGGTTACGCCAATACCTCGTAAGTATGCCTCAGCCTTGATGAAATGAACCTCGGCTCCGGTCATTAAAATAATCGGCATATAATCCTGATCGCGAATGAGGAAATAATTGAAAGGCGAATAGTTACAGTTTTGTTTCAGGGTGAAATTTGCTGCATCGTCGCGGTATGATTCGTATGGAAGGCCGCCTGAGGAAGGGGTCGTATTGTCAGGTATCTGTGGATAGGGCGTCCATTGATTGTTAACATCCGTTTCAAAGAAAATATAAGCCCTGGGATCAAATATTCCGCTCCCGCTGGGGCTGTCAGTTGAGGAAAACTGGTGCCAGATATTACTTCCCATCCGGAGTCCGTTATGTTCCCGGAACGACCAGTTAAGGCTTTCGTTTTTATAACCTATCTCGAGCGGCCATAGGCATGCGCTTTCGAGTACCGGGTTAACAAAATCATAACCCAGCAATACAGGGCGGCCGTCTTCGATGATTTTCTTAATAATATTACCGGCAATTTCAGGCTCCTGGTTCACCATTCTCATCGCATAACGCAGGCGCAGGGAATTGGCGAATTTCTGCCACATTGTGAGGTTGCCTTTAAAAAGTTTGTCAAAGGTTTTAAAACTCGTAAAAGGTTCAACTTCAGCAGTTGTATCGCAGATCAGTGAATCGGCAACCCTGAGTTTTTCAAGCATACTGAGGTAAATGTCGCGCTGGGTATCGTATTCGGGATGAAGATATTCGAGGCTTTGGAAGCCGTAACCGGCTTTGCTTACAGGCATGTCGCCGAACAGGTCGGTCATCTTGAATGTCTTGTACGCGAAAACAATGTCGAGCATTGCTTTCATATTATTGATCGATTTGGAAGGTTCCGCGGTATTAAACCGTTTCTCGAGTTCCCTGAAGGATGGCAGTATTTCATAATAGTTGGTCCAGAGGGCTTCCGTCCCGATGGTATAATTTCCCCACGCATCTTTGGTGAGTGCAGCAAGTTGGGTCTGTTTGTAAAGGATTTCGTTATTGATATAAAATTGTTCATTTCCGGAAAGTACCAGCGATTCGATAATTCCGTTGAACAGGGCGCCATCGCTGGCAGTAGTGAATCCTAAGGGGTTGGTATTAATCTCGCTAAAATCTTTGGTACATGATCCTATGAATAAAAGTGCAGGTATGATCAGGAGGGCCGGAATGTATTTTTTCATGGTAGTTCTTTGTTGAAGTTTAGTTGACCAGTCGTACAGTTAAATGATTAAAACGAGGCATTTACCCCAAAAGAGAAGGATTGGGTGCTGGGATAGGAAGCCCATTCAAATCCCTGTGCATTGCCTGAACCCATTATGCCTTCCGGGTTTATTTTATCGGGAAGCGTTGTATAAATGTAAAAGAGGTCGCGCCCGGTGAGGTTAATGGTAAGAGCCTGGAATACTTTTATTTTTTTTGTCAGGCTTTCCGGAATTCTATAGGACAACGAGATTTCACGCATTTTGACCCAGGTGTTTTCCAGTATTCCCGGTTTAGAGATGAATTTTCCCCAGCCTCCGGCATTGGGGAGATACTTGTAGTAATAATGCACTACTTTGGTATTTTTTGTCCCGTCGGCATAAACGCCATCCAAAATCACGCCCACATTCCTTACATTTCCTTCCGGATCGGTATACGGAAGGCCGCCTCCGTCACGTTCAAGCAAGGTGGATGGGCTTTGCCCGGTTTGCAGCGAAATCACATACGATCCGCAATAGATGTCGCCTCCCCATTTTGTGTCGACCAGGGCGGATAACCTCAGGCCTTTCCATGAGATATCCGCATTTACGGCGCCCGTGAAATCAGGAGACGCATTCCCGACAGGAACCCGGTTATCGGTAATCAGGAATTTGGTGCCTTCGTCATTTAAAATGCGTTCCCCTTTATCATTATAAAGATAATCGTAGCCGACAATGGTTCCGTAGTCGTCGCCTTCTTTCAGCGCTATGGCCGGTCCGTTAAGTCCCCAGATTTCAGCAAGCAGATAGGTATCGGAATAATCTCCCAGACTGACGATCTTATTCCTGTTACGTGCGAAATTGAAGCCTGCTTTTATTATCAGATTGTTCGTCTGAACCGGTACCGTATTGATGATTAGCTCAACGCCGCGGTTTGAAAGGGTGCCTTCGTTAATGCTTATCCCCGGAGCTCCCGAACTAACGGGTACCGGAAGGTCGAGTATCTGGTCAAAGGAGTACTTGTAGTACCAGGTAAAGTCAATATCAATCCGGTTTTCAAAAAGGCCGATATTGACCCCTGCTTCATAGGAATTGACCCGCTGGGGTTTCAGCCGGTAAGGGGGTATCCGGGAAGGAAAGTATGAGGTCTGGTCTCCTCCGAAGAAGCTGGTAGTATAATAGAAATGAGCCTGATACGGATTGCCCCCTGATGCAGTTTGCGAAATGCCGCCCCTGATTTTAAGGAAATTAAGCCACGGTAAATATTTTTGCAGTTGTAAAGCCTCGGATGCAATATAACTGGCAGATACGGAGGGGTAGATGAAGGAATTGCTGTAAGAAGGAAGTGTGGAAGACCAGTCGTTCCGGGCTGTAAATTCGAGGAACAGGTAGTCTTTATAAGCGAAGTTGAGGAACGAATATACCGAATTATTCCTGATTCTGGATATCCCTTCCTGCGTTGCCACTTTTGAAAGGGCATCGCCGGTCTCCTCAACCATTATTTGCCCGTTCTCATCTTTGACATAATTGGTTTCCGTATAGTTAAAGAAGGTATACATGTTGGGATAGTACCACGTTCCGGAGTGCCCGTAAATCGAGTAATAATTATAATCCCAGCGGTTTGCGCCTGCCGTAAATTTAACGGTGACCGGCGAATTAAAAATCATTTTCTTTTCAGCCGTTAGTATCAGGTCGAAATTGTCGTTGTAACATTTTGAGAGTTCGTTTGAATAAGAGCCGCCCAATAAGCCTATAACATCAGTAGGCTTACTGGTTGCCGTCTTACTTTCAACGACATAATCACGTCCGGCCCTTCCGGTGAAGTTCAGCCAGGGAGTAACAGCGTATGAAAGCGCAAGGGAGCCAGTATATTTGTCCCTGCTGAGTTGGGTATTGTTGTTATAATAGTCCCACCAAAGGTATCTGTCGACATACAGGAATGGATATCCGTCAAGTTTGTTCTGTGACCCGTCAGCCAACTGGTAATTTTTCAGGTCAAGGTTCTGGTAACTGCGGGGCCAGGAATACAGATATCCTTTGTTGAACGAATTCTGGTCTTCGCCCAGGATAGGACTGTTTAACCGGTTGAACCTTACATAGGTAAGCACGGCGTCAGCTTTCACTTTTTCGGAGATATTGATCGTGGTGCCTACATTAATGGTGGTGCGGTCGTAATTGCTGTTCCTGATAATCGGTTTGTGATCCTGCCGCGTAAGCGATATTCGCAGCGTCCCTTTTTCGCTGCCGCCGGTAGCTTCAATATTGTGGGTCCGGGTGAATCCGTCCTGATAGGGTTCTTTGAAGTTGTCGGGCTGGGGCGAGTAGTTCCGCATTTCTCCATCCCACCATTTAACCAGTTGACCTTTCATCTCGGGCCCCCACGAAACGGATGATCCATAGTATCCGAATTCTTCGGAAGTGCTTGATGTTTTTCCTTCCTGGTTAATGACGAGCTTGTCATTTCCATAGACGCCGGGATATTGAAGAATGCCGTTTTCATCAACAGGGAATGCAGGTTCGGTGAACGAAACAGGACCGCCGGCGCCGTATTTGTTTTGCACTTCGCGATATCTGTATGGATGGGTGATTTTTTCTTCAAAGTTGTATGTAATTCCCAATCCGCTCTGTTTCTTTCCCCTTTTGGTGGTGATGAGGATCACCCCGTTGGCTCCCCTGGATCCGTATAAAGCGGATGCGGCGCCTCCTTTCAGTACCGAGTATTCTTCGATATCCAGCGAGTTCAGGTCCGAGATGCCGTTGCCCCAGTCAACGCCGCGGCCAATGTCTGTGAGGCCTTCAGTGTTTTCCAGCGGGACATTGTCGACTACAATCAGGGGCTCGTTGTTGCCGCCCAGGTTGTTGTTGCCCCTGATGGTGATGCGCGTTGTGCCGCCGTCGACGCCGTCGCCCTGCGAAACCATGACGCCTGCGCTACGTCCGGCAAGGGCATTTATGATGTTGGGGGCTCCTGCGTTTGCAATTTGTTTAGTTTCAATTTTTTCGGTGGAATAACCAATTTCCCGCTTCTGGCGTTTTACACCGAGGGCTGTAACAACAACTTCTTCAAGGCGTGTAGCGGCCGGTTTCATCACTACATTAATTACACTCTGGTTCCTGACAGTGATTTCCTGTTTTTCATATCCCAGAAAGCTGAAAACCAATATATTGGAAGATGAAAGACGGGATAGTGCGTATTTACCGTTAATATCGGTAGTAGTGCCGGTTGAGGTGCCTTTTATCAGAATGGATACTCCGGGTAAGGTTGATCCGTCTTCGGATGAGGTGACCGTACCGGTCACGGCCATCTGTTGAGCGCTTGTTAGCAAGGAGAAGGTGAGAAATAGAAGCAGGAGTTGAGTAGATTTTCCCATATTCAGGTTTTTAAATTTTAAAATCTAATTATTATCGCAAGCCTTTAAACATTTATCCCGCAAGCCTTTCATAATTAAACTTTTTTGGTGCTTTCAATTAATGCGGAAGTATTTAATTTAAAGGCTTATGGAGCCCGGGTGGCAGGTGATATCCTGTAAAAATATAAAGATTTTGAGAAGCGCAATGCTTTTCACTGGCATCAGAAAAGAATTTTTTCTCCCGGGCACGGTTGAAGTCTTAATAAGCGTGACAGTTGCTGCATCAGCAGGGGGTAAAAAGGGTATAATTGTTCTTCTTCTGTATTCAAAAGTAATCATTGCCGGTTGATCCGGAATGGTATGGATGAAAGTACGATGCTGACGCCGACGAAGGCTGCGGCAATGATGCTTCCGGGCCCTGCTTGATTTCCCGGCATTCAGGCAAACCGGACGTTTGAGAGGATTACAGATGCCAATCAACACCACCGGTTGATCATGGAGAAATCTCTGTTTATTCCTTCAGCCTGCGGGTCATCATTTGTTCAACAATCGAGAAGAGTTTCACAGGGTTATGTACCCGCCAGGGAATGTTATTAAATTTTCCGCCCACGGCCAGATAGTAATCAATATTCGACTGTTCGATTTCACGGATCACATGTTCGCGGAAGTTGAGTAAAACAATCCAGCCGTCGTCGATTTCTTCGAACCATTCCTGGTAATAGGAATCGTCGGAAGCATGAAATTCGAGTACGTTTTCGCCAATAAATATGAATTTTGTAATTCCTTGTTCGATAAGATATTCAATTACATTGCGTTTCAGGTACATGATGTCGTTGTACAGGCAATCGTTCCATTCGCCGAAAAGTTCAATGATACAGAAGTTCTTAACATAATCGGCATATAAAATTTTAAGATAAAGCGTAGCCGAACCAAACTCATCCCACTGCGGATGTATCAGGTAATTGTATATCTGGTGAGTGAATTCAAATTCAGAATACTCTCTCCCGTAAAAGGGCGATCGTTCATCTTCGGAGGAAATATAGAGGAGCCTCCATGAATAAAACGGTTCAATGTCGTGCATCCGGCAGATCTGGGTTGAGGCGGTTTTGCTGAGGTATGGGCATCAGTGAAATGCAGCCATCAGCAGGTTGATATCCTGGAAAGGCAGGCGGTAGGTATCGCTGATGAATTTATTGGTAGAAATGCCGTTGAAAATATATACGCTTTGACGGACGCCGTAGTTGGAATGCAGCACCTGTTCGAGGCCGCCTTCTTCCCCTATTTTTTCCAGGATAGGCGTCAGGATGTTGCTCAGGGCGTACGATGCCGTGTGCGGTACTTTTGAGGGGATATTCGGAACGCAGTAATGGGTAACGCCATATTTTCTGAAGACAGGATTCTGATGGTCGGTAGGATGGGAGGTTTCAAAACAGCCTCCCTGGTCGATGCTTACGTCGATCAGTACCGCCCCTTCTTTCATTTGTTGTACCATTTCTTCGGTAACCAGGCATGGAGTGCGTCCCACGGTGGAGTGTACCGCGCCGATCACAACATCGGCTGTCTTCAGGTTGTTAAGCAGGATGCGCGGCTGCAGAATGGAGGTGAATATCCTCACGTTCAGGTTGTTTTGCAGCCTTCGCAGCTTGTAAATCGAATTGTCGAAGATTTTCACGAAAGCGCCCATTCCCAGGGCGGCGCGGGCGGCAAATTCGCCAACCGTCCCGGCCCCGAGTATAACTACCTCAGATGGAGTGATGCCCGAGAAACCGCCCAGCATTTTTCCGCGTCCGTATTCGGCATGGCTCATGAACTCGGCGGCAAGCAGTATTGAGGTGTTGCCGGCTATTTCGCTCATGGCGCGGATGATAGGAAAAGTGCCGGTTTTATCCTGAAGGAATTCAAAAGCAAGGGCAGTCGATTTTTTTGCCGTCAGTTTCCTGAAATATTCTTCAGTCAGTCCCGGGTGATACAGCGAGGAAATAATGGCCTGCCGGCTGGTCAGCATGTCGGTTTCGCTGCAGTCGGGCGGTGCGATTTTTACCACAATGTCGGCAGTATATACCTGACGCACATCCGGGACTATTTCGCCTCCCATTTCGCTGTAATCATGGTTTGAAAAATGGGCGGATTCGCCGGCTTTATTTTCGATGATAACCCTGTGCCCTTGCTGAACCAGCAAACCAACCGCATCCGGGACCAGCGCGATACGATTTTCGTTGAGCGAGGTTTCGCGGGGAATGCCAATTGTAAGCTGCCGGGGCGTTTTTTTTATTTCCAGCGTTTCTTCACGGGGCATGTAAGCCGCACCATGCAGAAGGTTCTGGAGGTTGTTGTTTGATAAGTCCATGACCTGTTTTCTTTCAGAAAGTAAAATATCTTGCTTCAGTTTCCGCGTCAGTTTCTATCCTGACTTCAACCGCGTCAGAGGGCAGCAGGTTTTCGATTTTTTCAGGCCATTCAATCAGGCAGTAGTTGCCGCTGAAAAAGTAATCCTCATAACCGATGTCGAGCATTTCTTCCCAGTTTTTTAACCTGTAAAGGTCGAAATGATAAATGCTCTGCCCGTTTTTGGCAAGATATTCATTTACAATAGCAAATGTAGGACTGTTTACGATGGTTTCAACACCAAGTTGCCTGCAAAATTCTTTAATAAAAGTGGTTTTTCCGGCGCCCATATTGCCATAAAAGGCAAAAATCCTTCTTCCGGGCCAGGCGCTGAGAAGCGACTTTGCGATGTCGGCAAGCTCGCCAGGGCTTTTACAGGTATAAGTTTGCGGCATAGTCAGGTTATTTGGCTTTCAGAAAGGCGATCGGAACAATCATTTCTTCCATGGAAATGCCGCCATGCTGAAAGGTATTCCGGTAATAGTTGACGTAATAATTGTAATTGTTGGGGTATGCGAAGAAATCGTCGCGGCGGCTGAAAACATAGGCAGAACTTACGTTGGACCGCGGCAGGAAGATGTCGGCCGGATTCTTTATCTCGAATACTTCGCGCTTGTCGTAATTGAGGCTGCGTCCGGTTTTGTAACGCAGGTTGGTGTTGGTATTGCGGTCGCCGATAATTTTCACGGGATTGCTGACCCTTACAGAGCCATGATCGGTAGTAATGATGAGGTTGACTTTTTTCTCGGCCAGGAAACGGATAATGTCAAACAAAGGGGAGTGTGCAAACCAGGAAACCGTGAGGGAACGGTAAGCGGCTTCGTCATCGGCAAGCTCGCGTATTACTTCCATTTCGGTACGGGCGTGCGAAAGCATGTCGACGAAATTGTAAACAATTACGTTGAATTTGTTTCCCATCAGGTTAGGCAGTGTTTCCGCCAGTTTCTGCCCGCTGGCAAGGTTCAGGACTTTGGTATAGGAATAGGCGACATTTTTAGCCTGACGTTTCAGGTTTTCGCCCAGCAATTCGTTTTCAAATTGATTCTTTGTGCCTTCCTCGTCTTCATCCACCCAGTATTTCGGATATTTTTTTTCTATTTCACTCGGCAGAAGCCCTGCAAAGAGGCTGTTTCGCGCATATTGCGTTGTGGTGGGAACTATGGCGTAATAAACCTCATCGCGCTCAACCCTGTAATATTGTTCAATGATGGGCTGCAACACTTTCCACTGATCGTACCGCATATTGTCGATCAGGATCATAAAAAGGTTCTGGTCGGTATTGATCAGGGGGAAAACTTTATCGCGGAGCAGCGTATGGGATTGAACCGGCTTGTCAACGGCCTTGCCGTTTACCCAGTCAACATAATTGTTTTCAACAAATTTGCAGAAGACCTGGTTGGCTTCTTCCTTCTGCATGCGCATTACATCGACGATGCCCTGGTCCTGCGATTTTTCGAGTTCCAGCTCCCAGTATACCAGCTTTTTATATACCTCGCCCCATTCTTCGTGGCTCAGGCGCCCGGAAAATTCCATGCCGATATTCCGGAATTGCTGCTGATAGGCATAAGTCGTTTTTTCGCTGATGAGCCGCTTGTTTTCAAGGTTCTTTTTAACGCTCAGCAATATTTGTTTCGGATTCACCGGTTTGATGAGATAATCCGAAATATTCGACCCGATGGCGTCTTCCATGATATGCTCTTCCTCACTCTTTGTGATCATGACGACAGGAAGGTTAGGATGGCTGGCTTTGATGATCGACAGCGTTTCAATGCCTGAAAGCCCCGGCATCTGTTCATCAAGAAATACAATATCGACCGGCTGGCTTTTCAACAGGTCAATGGCTTCGTCACCGTTGTTTGTGGTGTAAACCTGGTATCCCTTTTCCCTTAAAAACAGGATATGCGGTTTCAGCAGGTCTATTTCATCATCAGCCCATAGGATTACTCCGTTTTCCATGATTTGCTTTTTATTGTACGATGACTATGAATTCGTTTTAACAGTTATTCTTTATCTTTGTTTTATGCAATTGACCAGCCTTCAGACGGGTTAACCGGTATCGTTTCAATAATAATGCCGGTTCTCCTGTTTTTATTGCAGGGCCGCACTTTTAATTCATAGTCTCATATACAAATTTAACAATTTTTGTGAGCCATTTCATTCCCAATAAACGAAAAATCATCAATGATCCGTTGCACGGTTTCATCACCGTGCCCGATGAACTTACCTTTGACGTGATTGAGCACCGGTACTTTCAGCGGCTGAGGCGGATAAAACAGCTCGGTTTCACATCAATGGTTTATCCCGGCGCTTTACATACCCGTTTTCATCATGCCCTGGGCGCCATGCATCTCATGAGGCAGGCTATTGAAACGCTCAGGATCAAAGGATTTCGGATAACCGATGACGAAGCTGCCGGCGCATCGCTCGCTATCCTGCTGCATGATGTAGGGCACGGACCGTATTCCCATGCACTCGAAAACTGCCTTGTTTACGGAATGAACCACGAAGATATCACAGTGTTCTTCCTGGACAGGCTGAATGAGGAGTTTGAAGGGAAACTGGAAACCGCCATCAGGATTTTTAAGGACGAGTACCCGGAAAAATTTCTGCACCAGTTGATCTCAGGCCAACTGGATGTTGACCGGCTTGATTACCTTATGCGGGACAGCTTTTTCACGGGCGTGAGCGAAGGCGTGATCAGCACAGACCGTATCATCAAAATGCTGACCCTGGTTGACGGTGAAATTGCTGTTGAAGGTAAAGGCATTTATTCGATTGAGAAATTTGTGGTTGCCCGGCGACTGATGTATTGGCAGGTGTATTTTCATAAAACGGTGCTTGCCGCTGAATATACCCTGTTGAATATACTGAGAAGGGCAAAATACCTCAGCGAGCGGGGGGCGCAGTTGTTTGCCACGCCGGCATTTTCTTTCTTCCTATCCAATCACATAACAGCCGATGATTTTCGGGACGATCGTCAGATTTTGGAACTCTTCTCGCAACTTGATGATTTTGATATTTTTTCGGCTATCAAAGTCTGGACATCCCACGAGGACAGGATATTGTCCATGCTGAGCCGGGCCCTGGTATACAGAAACCTGCCAAGGGTGGAACTTCAATCGGGCCCGTTTGATGATTCTTTTGTCGGGGAGCTGAAAAAACGTCAGAAGGCCCAGATGCAACTCTCCGACGAGGACCTTGATTACTTTATTTTCACCGGAAGCATTGCCAATGATGCCTATATCCCATTCCGTGATAAGATCAACATTGTAGACAAACAGGGCCATATTTCCGATATTGCCATGGCTTCGGACCAGCTCAATGTGGCTATACTTTCAAAAACAGTCACAAAGTATTTTATCTGTTATCCCAAAAGTATCGGAATAAAGGAAGGCCGGAGCAATGGATGATTGTCGGTTGCCTGGCGGCGTATTCGTTAATATTCCTATATTTGCAGGTCACAAGAAAAGTGTTTATTATCAACCATAACATACTTCCTTTATGAAATTCAAGGCAAGCGAGATAGCCGCCCTGATAGGCGGTGCCGTTGAGGGGGATCCTGAAATAGTTATCACCAAAATAGCGAAAATAGAAGACGGCGAATCTCAAGCAATTAGTTTCCTTGCTAATCCAAAATATGAACCGTTCATATACAACACCCAGTCATCGGTTGTTATCGTAAAGACCGACTTCAGGCCGGAACACCCCTTATCATGCACCCTTATCAAAGTTGACGATCCCTACACCGCTATTGCCGTGTTGCTTGATATGTACAACAAGATGAACAAACCAAGGACCGGCATCAGCAGCCTTGCTTTTATTTCAGGATCTGCCAAAACGGGGAATGACGTTTTTATTGGCGAGTTCGCCTTTGTTGGTGAAAATGCTGTGATTGAAAATGAGGTGAAAATTTATCCGCAGGCATATATCGGGGACAACGTAAAAATCGGCGAAGGCACCATCATATATCCGGGGGTTGTCATCTATCACGATTGCGAAATAGGAAAGCACTGTACTGTTCATGCCGGAGTTGTTCTGGGCGCCGATGGTTTTGGTTTTGCGCCCCAGGATGACAACAACTACATGAAGATTGCCCAGATCGGGAATGTGGTGATCGAAGACAATGTTGAAATCGGGGCTAATACCACCATCGATCGCGCTACGATGGGATCCACCATTATCCGTAAAGGCGTGAAACTCGACAACCTCATCCAGATCGGCCATAATGTGGAGATTGGTGAGAACACGGTGGTTGCAGCGCAAGCCGGATTTGCCGGTTCTACGCATCTGGGCCGGAATTGCATGATAGGGGGGCAGGCCGGGTTCGCCGGCCACATTGTAATTGCCGATGATGTAAAAATAGGGGCACAGGCGGGCGTACCCAACAATATTCCGAAACAGGGCAGTATCATGCTCGGCGCCCCTGCTATTGATATCAGGCAATTCAGACGGTCGGTGGCGGTTTTCAATCATCTCGATAAACTTGCGCAAAGGGTATCGGAACTCGAAAAGAAGCTGGCTGAAGCAACTAACCAACCTGAAGGGAAATAGAGTCATACATCATTCTATTTAACTAACGAAAACACTGCAGAATGGTCGAAAAACAATGTACTATAAAACAGCCGGTAAGCCTTTCGGGCGCCGGATTGCATTCAGGGAAAGATGTTACCTTAACGTTCAGGCCTGCCGAAGCCGGGCATGGAATAAAATTCCGCCGGATTGATATGGATGGACAGCCCGTTATTGATGCCATTGCCGATTATGTTGTTGATACTTCACGGGGAACCACAATACAGCACCAAGGCGTCAGGGTTGCCACGATTGAACACACGCTGGCCGCCGTTGTGGGAATGGGTATTGATAATATCCTGATTGATGTTGACAGTCCCGAGATGCCGATTATGGACGGAAGCGCTGCAGCCTTTGCCGAAGCCCTTTCAAAAGCCGGAATCGTTGAACAGGATGCCGACCGGGAATATTTTGAAGCCCATACAACGCTTACCTATTCCGACCCGCACCGGAAGAGTGAAATGATCCTGGTTCCCGAGGATAACTTCCGCGTTTCGACCATGATCGATTTCGAAACCCGCATTTTGGGCACACAATACGCATCCATCGATGATATCAGTAATTTCAGGGATGAAATTGCCAATTGCCGCACCTTTGTTTTCCTCCATGAACTAGAATACCTCATATCAAACAACCTGATAAAAGGCGGCGATATCAACAACGCCATTGTGTTTATTGACAGGCTGCTCGGCGATGCCGAACTTGACAGGCTGGCCAAATATTTTAACAAGGATAAAATTGAAGTCCTGAAAGAGGGTATACTCAACAACCTGGAACTGCGTCACCATAATGAACCGGCCCGTCACAAACTGCTTGATGTTATCGGCGACCTGGCCCTGATCGGTATGCGGATCAAAGGCCACGTGATTGCAACCCGTCCCGGGCATGCCGTAAATACAAGTTTCGCCAAACTGGTGCGCGATCAGGTCATCCTATCCAAGCAAAAACCAACATTCGATATCTTTAAAACACCCGTTTATGATATCAACGATATCCGGCGGTTCCTGCCCCACAGGCCGCCCTTCCTGCTGATTGATAAAATCATTGAAATCAGTGATAATCATGTGGTTGGTGTGAAAAATGTGACGATGAATGAACCTCATTTTACAGGACATTTTCCGGAAGAACCTGTGATGCCCGGAGTATTGCAACTTGAAGCCATGGCGCAAACCGGCGGAATCCTGGCATTGCATAACGTGCCTGATCCTGAAAATTATGCAACCTATTTTCTGAAGATCGACAATGTGAAATTCCGGCATAAAGTGGTTCCCGGAGATACCCTGCTTCTCTCTCTTGAATTGATATCGCCTGTCAGGCGCGGAATATTCCACACCAAAGCCAACGCATTTGTTAATAATGTGCTGGTCACGGAAGCTGAACTTGTGGCCCAGATCACCAGGAAAAAAACTGTCAACACCGACAACAATACTGTAAAATCATGAACCAACCCTTAGCTTATGTGCATCCTCAGGCAAAAATTGCAAAGAATGTAGTTATTGAGCCTTTTGTTAATATCGAGAAGAATGTTGAGATTGGTGAAGGAACATGGATAGGGTCAAACGTAACCATCATGGAGGGCGCCACGATCGGGAAAAACTGCCGTATTTTTCCCGGCGCCGTCATTGCCGCAATTCCCCAGGATTTGAAATATAACGGTGAAGAAACCGTAGTCAGGATAGGCGACAACACAACCATCCGCGAATTTGTTACCATCAACCGGGGAACCAAAGCCAGTTGGGAAACCGTGATCGGGAATAACTGCCTCATTATGGCGTATGTGCATATCGCCCACGATTGTTCGGTTGGCAATAATTGCGTGCTTGCAAATTCGGTGGCCCTGGCAGGGCATATTTCGGTGGAAGACTGGGCCGTTATCGGCGGGCATTCGGCCGTTCACCAGTTTGTTTCTATCGGACAGCATTCAATGACTTCGGGTGGAGCGCTTGTGCGTAAAGATGTGCCGCCATACACAAAAGCAGCCCGGGAACCGATTTCGTTTGTAGGTATCAACAGTATCGGGTTACGCAGACGCGGCTTTACTTCAGAAAAAATCGCTGAAATTCAGGAAATTTACCGCATCCTTTACCTGAAAGGCTATAACGTGACCCAGGCAGTTGGAATTATTGAAACCTCAATGCCCCCGACCTCCGAACGCGATGAGATCATTTCCTTCATCGCCCGTTCGCAACGCGGGATAATGAGAGGGTTTTCTTCAGGAAGAGAATAGCCGGTAAAATCTATAAGCCTGTAATCTAAGGCAATCCGGGTCAAACAGTGTCACAGGCAGATACTCATGGAAATATTTCTGGACAACATCAGCCGTAAATATAACCACGAGTGGGTTTTCCGAAATTTATCCTTCACATTCTCATCTGGAAATTCGTGTGCCGTGCTTGGTCCTAACGGCTCCGGCAAATCCACCCTGCTGCAGATCATTTCCGGTCACCTGCATCCTACCGGCGGCACGGTGCAATACCGGCTCAACGGATCAATGCTGCCGGATGAGCAAATATTCAGGTATATCGCCATTACTGCTCCCTATATTGAATTAATCGAGGAATTTACCCTGCCTGAGATGATATCCTTTCACCTGAAGTTCCGAAACTTAAGGCATGGCATGGATGTAAAAGAGTTCATGGATATCCTTGATATCGGAAGCAACCGTGATAAATGCCTGAAATATTTCTCCTCGGGTATGAAACAACGGGTTAAACTTGCGCTGGCAATACTGAGCGATGTGCCGGTTTTGCTGCTCGATGAACCTGCGACAAACCTGGACGCTTCAGGTGTCGCATGGTACAGGGGCCTTGTGGCGGAACATTGCGCGGACCGGATCGCAGTTATCTGTTCCAACTCGCAACCGGCAGAATGCGATTTCTGCCATACTTCGTTGCTGGTTGAAAACTATAAGGGGACGCGGTAAAACAGGGCGTCATCAGGCTGTTATAGTTTGGGATGACCGGCATCTGCCGGATAATATTATCAGTTTATGATTATGAGTAGGTTACAGATTGGCAGGAATTCCTTAATTTTGCACACTTTTTAACAACAAAAATCAATTCTATGGCCACAACAGCTGATTTCCGTAACGGATTATGCATCGAATTCAAAGGTGATTTATATAAAATTGTAGAATTTCAACATGTAAAACCGGGCAAAGGCGCTGCTTATGTGCGTACCAAACTGAAAAACCTGAAATCCGGGAAAGTGCTGGACAATACCTTTGATGCCGGAGAACGTATCGATGTGGCACGTATCGAACGCCGTCCTTACCAGTTCCTGTACAAAGACGATTCAGGCTATCATTTCATGAATACGCAGACGTTTGAACAAACATTCGTTGAGGAAGAAATGGTGGATGGCCATCAATTCCTGAAAGAAGGCCAGGAAGTGGAAATTATGTTTCATGCTGACACCGAATCGATACTTTCGTGCGAATTGCCATCGATCGTTGAACTGGAGATCACATACACCGAACCGGGACTTCGCGGAGACACGGCCACCAATACCCTGAAACCGGCAACTGTTGAAACAGGGGCCACCGTTCGGGTTCCGCTGTTTATCGAAGCCGGCACCCGTATCCGTATCGATAGCCGCACCGGCGACTATATCGAACGCGCCAAATAAGCAAATACTCAGATTTATACTGCACAACCCAACAGGGCCCTACCCCATGAAGTTTGCCCTTCCTCTTACTTTACAGCAAATTGCAGCTTTTCTCCAGGCTGAATTTTCCGGCGATCCCGGTTTCCCTGTGAAAGGCCTCAACGAAATACACATGGTGGAAGCAGGCGACCTTACCTTCGTCGACCATCCCAAGTATTACAACAAAGCCCTTGGCTCAAAGGCAACTACTATCATTATCAACAAAAAAGTTGATTGCCCGAAGGGTAAGTCGCTGATTTTTTCTGAGGACCCTTTTGCCTGCTATGTAAAACTGGCAAAATTTTACTCCCCGTTTGTACCAGCCTCCTCCATGCTCAGCGATTCAGCCGTAATCGGCGGGGGAACGGTCATTCAACCGGGCGCATTTGTGGGGAACCATGTTGTAATCGGTAAAAACTGCATCATTCATCCCGGCGTTTCCATTTATGACGGTACCCGGATCGGCGATAACGTAATCATTCATGCCAACAGTGTCCTCGGCAGCGACGCCTACTATTTTCAGCGCAAGCCGGAGGGCTATCGTAAACTGGTATCCTGTGGCCGGGTCATTATCGGCAATAATGTGGAAATCGGCGCGCTTTGTTCGATTGATAAAGGGGTTTCGGGCGATACCATTATCAGTGACGGCGTCAAATTCGATAACCATGTTCAGGTTGGGCATGATACCTTTATCGGAAAGAACTGCCTTATCGGGGCACATACTGCTATCGCCGGGGTTACGCGTATTGAAGATGACGTAATCATCTGGGCCAGGGTTTCCGTAAACAAGGATATTGTGATCGGGAAAGGAGCTGTTATCCTTGCTACATCGGGAGTTGATAAATCACTCGAAGGCGGAAGAACCTATTATGGCGTTCCGGCTGATGAAGCATTTAAGAAATGGCGTGAAGTGGCAGCAATCCGTAAATTGCCGGGGTTGTTCAGAAAATTGCAGTAGATCGTAGATATTTACGAGCCTTCTTTTCAAAAAAGAGGGCTTTTTTATTCCCCGGACGACGGCTCCTGTAATTGCGGGGCGCCGGAGGAAGATTGTTTATCGTCGGTATTCTTTGCGTTCCGGCAATGATATACATCCAGGGCAACCAGGATGGCAACGAACCCCCAGAAGGGGACAGAAGCCTTATCGGTATCAAGGAAGTTATTCATGATGCCATGAATGTAATAAGTAATAAGGCCAAGGGTAACAGATAAGGAAAGCAGGCGTACCCTTCGGTCGGGAGCGTCGCGGTAAACTTTCAACCCGGTGTATATGGCGGTGATCATTATGGCCAGCACGATAAGAAGCCCGGGGAATCCGGTTTCGGCCAGAGGCCCGATGTATTCGCTGTGCGCATTGCCGAGGTCGCCGAGGTTGGTGCTGATAATGGTCTTTTCACGTGAGCTCTGAAAAGGTGCATATTCAAACTGGTATGTGCCCGGGCCCCAGCCGAATAAAGGCCTTTCGTGATACATGCGCAAAGCCGACTGCCACCGGTTGATGCGTTCCAGGTTCGATGCATCGGACGATATATTGGAAATGGATTGGATATGTTCAATCACATTGGCAGATGAATCCTGTTTGTTTTTCTCCAGTTTATCGAGGATCTCGAATTTAAACGTGAAGAAAATGGCGAAAATCCCGACCACGGTTATGGCAATCCATTTGAATTTAATGCGCAGTACAATAAGAATTAATATTGCGGCTGCTAATGCACAGCTAACCCACGCAGCCCGGCTGAATGACAGGTACAATGCCATAAACAGGATTGCTGCGGCAATGCTGGCAAAAATCCGTATCCTTACAGAGGATGACTTATCAAAAATATATCCGACGAGCAAAGGAATGAAAAGCGAAAGGATCGCGCCATAGGCGGTATGGTCATTGTAAAATGGCTGCATGACCCAATGGCCTGCTTTTTCACTAAAACCATACTGCTTGTGTTCGAAGGTGGTAATCGCTATCACAATAATAAGGGGGATAACATAAGCCCAGCCAAATGATCTGGCTTTTTTAACATCCCTGAATAAAAATGCACCGAGATAAAACATGGGGATTACAAACCATAACCTGGCAGCAAAATATTTGAAGGAAACTATCGGGCGCACGCTCGTACAGGAGGTGATAAACATCCAGATAAGGCTGATAAAGATGACAATAGATACAGGATGCCTGAGTATCTTTTTGTCCGGATATCCTTCAATAATCACTTTGAGGGCAAAAACCAGAAGAATTCCGATCAGCAAGGGTTCTGACGGCAACGATATGCTGATGCCGAGGTCATAATTCCCTACGTTAACGGCAAGAGGCGTTGATAAGACGGCAAGGTAGAACGCTTTTTCGAAATGAAAGACATACAGGAGAATCAGCATGATGGCCAGGGGGATGAAGATACCCCAGTAATACTCCTTTTTTACCACCAGGTATGTGTTCAACAGGATGAACAATGCCGTGATAATGTATACAATCGATATTTTGATCCGGTCGGTCAAAGGGGTGCTGTTATGCCGTTATTAAAAGATTGCTTCGGGAGAATTTTACTGTTCAGTCGGTTTGGACTTCTTTTTCTCAATGATCGAAATTGTGAGCAGGCTTAGCAACAACGCGCCGCCAACGAAATAGAGCATGATCAGCACCCGCTTCGGGTACGATTTTTTATCAGCAATCTGAGGAGGCGTAACCACATTCAGAAAGGTGAATTCTTTACTGGTATCGAAAACGGCAAGATCATATTCCTGCATAATCAGATCATATTCATTGGCCAGTCCGTACATACGGTATGCCAGGTAAAGCAAATCGCCGTCCGCGTTTTTTATTCCCGTCCGGACGGGACTTGGTTTCCGGTTGTCGTTTATCACGCCCATAGTTTCGGCGCTTTTCGAAAGGAAATCGTTATTTCCCTGGTGGGCATTCAGCAGGGACTTCGTGGAATCAATTTCCCGTTGTTTTACAGCCAGGGCGCTTTTGTAACCATCCACTACTTCAATATATTTCTGTCGGTGTGCGTCCCTGATTTTCATATTGGTATAATAGATGATGGCATTCACCATATCGCGGGCAACCACCGGATCGCGGTCAAACACGGTGATTTCAACGCTTTCGTACGGCGTCTTAGCTACTTTTACGAATTTGTCGTACAGGTACGACATCGTAGAAGTGAAATACTCGTATGATGAATCGATGCCATAGTGTTTCGGAAGATCAAATTTCCTCATGACACTATCTTTTACATCCTTTGAATTGATCCATTGCAGCATCTGTTCTGTTTCACTTTCATCAGAGTACGGAGCAATATTCGACGGATAAGCCACGGCAACCGATTTAAACCGGGGCGTTATAACGAGCGGGCTCGATACGATCAACGAAACAAGGGCTGCCAGTATGGATAATATCAGGAGGTGCCATTTCCATTTGGCAAGGATTTTCAGCAGGTTGTTGTTGTCAAAAAAATTTTCCATGCGTTTATGCCTGTTTGTTCTGGTTTTTAAATTAAAGCAAAAGAGTTGTATAAGGTCACTTTTCTGATGGCTCCCTTAATTTTTTTACAGGAAATGATTTCAGTTTCTGCAGTTCATTCCCCCATTGTTCAACAGCCGCAATAGCCATGGCTGTGATCAGAAAAGTCGACAGGATGCTGGTGAGGACTATTAACCACCGGACGGGATAAGCTTTTTTTTCGGCTTTATAAGCATTTTGAACAATAAATTTCTGGGGAATGCTCTTATGGGCATCTATCTTGGCTTCATCATAGCGGGTTTTTACAAAATTGAGCTGTTCCTGTTCGAGTTCAAGCGCGTCGCGTAAGGAAACGTAAGCTCCCCCGTATTGTGAAAGTATATCCAGTTTTTTTTCAAGCGCTTTTACGCCGGTTTTGTTGCCCCGGGCTATTTCTACAGCAAGCTGCTGATTGATCATCTCAGCCTGCGTTTCATAATCATGAACCCCTTTTTTACGGATATCCGTCAACGAATCTTCTTTTTTCCTGACCTCCTGCTGTAAACGGTTGTATTCTTCTTCAACAATCCGGTAACCCTGCATGGCACGTTCTTTTTGCATGTCATTTTTAACCGTATCAAAGAGCGAGGCAATTGAATTGGCAATATCGGCCGCCATCTGAGGATCCCTGTCCAGTACGGATACCTTTACGGCCATGTATTCAGTGCGTTTGAAGGTAATATTGTTTTCGTATTGTTTATAGAGCCTGGTGTTGAAGAAACGGGAGGATGGTTTGATTCCGTAATGATCGGCCAGCCTGAACTTCGATATGATTTTGTCGCGCAACAAGCCGGAGTTCAACACTTGCAGCATCTGTTCCGTTTGCTCGTCTTCACCGAATTCGAGAATGTCCTTGTCAACATTGGAATTATCGTTGAGCAACGCTTTCGAAATGGAATTGCTCGAAGCAGGGTACATGATCACGGTGGAACGGTAGCGGGGCGTAATAAAAACGGGAGATGAAAAAATAAGCGAAAGCAATGCTGCGGCAACGCTCGTAATTATAAACACCTTTCTCCATTTAAGTATAAATCCGATTACACTCGGGGGCTTGGTATCAGTTGAAGGGGTGGAGACAGACATGCTTTTGCCGGACAGTAATAAAGTCGGACAAAATTAGAATAAATTATCGTATCTGCAAGAAAGGCTAAATGATTTGATCACCGATTGATGGATGATTGCCGTTCAGCAAGAACAGGAACCCTGTTATCGGTTCCGGATGAGTTCGAAAAGCGACCGGAAATTGAAAAGTTTAAGCGCAATAGCCAGCAGAAGAGAAAAGGCCATCATCATGAGGAACCGGGTTTCCCAGGCTAAGGAAAGGCTCTTTGTCCCGATGTTGATGGCAATAACTCCGGCCACGTAAACGGGCAGCGTGATCAGGAATTTCTTGTTGATATGAAATTTAAACTGACGCTGTACGATGATGATCTGAATGATCCCGGTGACAAACTGGGTCACCAGGCTAGCATAGGCCGATCCGATGGCGAAGTACTTCGGAATCAGCCAGAAATTCAGCCCGATATTAATGATCATGCCCAGGAATGCCGTGATATTTAACGCCTTCATACTGCCGTTTGCCGTGAGCAGCGTGCCAAAGATATAGGTGGTGGCGATAGGTATAAACCCGATGATAAGCAGTCTGAAAATATTTGAGGATTCGGTTACATGGCTTACATAAAGGAGGTCCATCAGTTCAAAGCTGTAGAAATACGAACCTGCCGACACGATGATGGATGCCGTAAAAAGCAGGGTAAACGAGAGTTTCACCAGCCATTCTACCGAAAGTTTTTCTTTAATCAGCTTTGCAAACATAGGTAACAGGATGACGGAGAACAGATAAGCGATCATATTGACCGCATCAAGCAAGCGGTAAGCCGAGGCATAAATACCGGCCTGCATGTCGCCGTTATCGGGAAGCAGCCTTTCGAGCATAACGGAGTCGATGCGGTTATAGGATGCCATCAGCAACACAAGCACCGCGTAAGGGAAACTCTGTTTGATGATCATCCGGGCAAAAGGTATGCTGAGCTGCAATTTTTTAAAAGCCGATTTTCTTACCACGATACCGAAAGCAATTACTGCGGTGATCAGATAGGCAATGGTTTGGGCATAGACGAACCATTCAATCCGGAATGGCTGATCGGTGACGCGGCCCCAGAGTAAAACGCTGCAAATCAGTATCATGATGAGCCTGTCGAGAACCGAAATCACGCTGTCGGTCTTAAAATGCAGTATTCCCGATATGTTCGATCGCAGGTAGAGTATAAATGAGGTGAGAAACTGGTTGAAACCCAGTATCATCAGGAATTGCATCTGCCGGGGCTTATATCCGATGATAAGGCCGACTCCGAGCGTGACCACGAAGAACAGGATGCCAAGAAGAAGCTTGAACGAAACAATGCCTGAAAAATGCTTGTTGAGCAACTGGCTGTTCTGCGCTATATTCCTGTTGTTGAAGTTTGTAATCCCGAAATCGAGGAGAATATTGAAAATGAAGGTGAAATTGAGCAGGGAAGCGTAAAATCCGTATTCCTCGGGACCGGTAATATTCTGTACAGTGCGGTCGATTCCCAGTATCCAGAAAGGCTTCACCAAGAAGTTCAGGAAGAGTAAAAGCCCCAGGTTGGTCAGAAACTTACGGCGCATGTGCTAAAGCCCTGTAATGACAGGGCAAATTGTTATTGGAATTGAATTGCTCAAAATTATGAAATTTTCCAAATGCAAAAAGCAAAAGGGAGCAGCCGATTTATAGTTGTCTGTGGCTTCGGTTAATCCGGGCCGGATAAATAATTTGTGAGGAATGGCGTTGCAGTACCAGGCGTTTTCCGGATAGAATCAATACCTTTGTAAAAAAATCGGTTTGAAAATAGCAGTAAATACACGATTGCTGATCAGCAACCGCATTGAGGGAATTGGCCGGTTTTCGGTTGAAACGCTTAGCCGGATGGCAAGGGCGCACCCCGAGCATGAGTTCTGTTTTATCTTTGACCGCCCCTATGATAAAGCTTTCGTGTTTTCCGACAATGTGTATCCTTATGTTATTCCTCCCCAGGCGCGGCACCCTTTCCTCTTTCTGATGTGGTTCGAACTCTCGGTGCCCCTCTTGTTCAGAAGGATCAAACCCGATTTGTTCGTTTCGCCCGACGGCTATCTTTCCCTGAATACCCGCGTACCATCGGTAGTTGTGATGCACGACCTCAATTTCGAACATTTTCCAAAGGATCTGCCGTGGCTCATCAGCCGCTACTATCGCAGCATGTTTCCCCGGTTTGCCCGGAAAGCCAAACGGATAGCAACGGTATCGGAGTACTCGAAACAGGATATCGCTGAGCGGTATTCCATTTCACATGAGAAAATAGATGTGGTTTATAACGGTGTTTCGAGTCATTTTCACCCGTTAAGTGAAGCAGAAAAAGAAACAGTCCGACGGAGTTTTTCGTCCAATAAGCCCTATTTCCTGTTTGTCGGAGCGCTAAATCCGAGAAAAAACCTTAAAAACCTCTTTCTCGCTTTTGATAAGTTCAAAGAAACGGACGACCTGGAAATCAAGCTCATCGTTGCCGGCGCCCGTATGTGGTGGAACGATGACATGCGGTTTACCTATGAAAATATGCACCACCGGCATGATGTTATCTTTACGGGCAGGGTTACCGATGCGGAACTTGTCAGGCTGGTAGGCTCAGCGTTGTCACTGACGTATGTTTCAGGTTTTGAAGGGTTCGGCATTCCGATACTCGAAGCTTTTCAATGCAAAACGCCGGTAATCACCTCCAATGTAACATCAATGCCTGAGGTGGCAGGCGATGCAGCCCTGCTGGTCGACCCGTTTTCGGTAGAAGAAATCTCGGAAGCAATGGTAAGGATGGCGAGAGAACCGGAATTGCGCCGGCAGTTAATTGAGAAAGGAACGGAACAATGCACGAAATTTTCGTGGGACAGATCGGCGGAATTGCTCTGGAACTGTATAGAGAAAACTATTAGATAATTAAGATGACTGTAAGAGAACTAGTGAAGCGGATTTTGAAGTACTCGCCAATTGCACTTACTAAAAATCAACAATACGACAGGCAAACAAAAAGAGTAATCAGGAAGGTTTGTCAACACGATACCAATACGGTTGATGTAGGTTGCCACAAAGGTGAAATTCTGGACATATTGTTAGAACATGCTCCCGACGGCGTTCATTACGGCTTTGAGCCTATTCCCGGTTTATTTCATTCCCTGGAGGCAAAATATTCCGGATTTGCAAATTGCCATATTTTAGATTTTGCCCTCAGCAATGTCAAAGGATCATCGTCCTTTAATCTTGTACTGGACGATCCCGCCTTAAGCGGTTTGAAGAAGCGCGCATACAACCCCGGCTACCGTTCGCAAACCATTGAGGTTAAAACGGAGCGGCTTGACGATATCATTCCGGCTACAACAAAAGTGGGGTTGATCAAAATTGATGTTGAGGGAGGTGAACTGCAGGTTTTAATGGGCGCTTCGGAGCTGATCTGTCGCAGTAAACCTGTTATTATATTCGAACATGGCCAGGGCGCCTCTGAATTTTATGGCACCCGGCCTGAACATGTTTTTGATTTACTTGAAAAATGCGGTCTTAAAGTTTCGCTCATGAGCCGCTGGCTGAAACAGGGACCTGCCTTGCCGAAAGCCGGGTTTATAGAACAATATCAAAAGAAGGTCAATTATTATTTTATTGCATATCCGGATTAATACCGGGCCGCCTTTCATTAAACGATATTCACTTCCATCTCAAGTTTTACTCCGAATTTATCGAGTACCGAATCCTGAATTTTTCCCGCCAGGGTGATGATGTCGATACCCGTGGCATTTCCGTAATTTACCAGCACAAGCGCCTGTTTGGGATGAACGCCGGCATCGCCTTCACGATAGCCTTTCCATCCGCATGTTTCTATCAGCCAGCCGGCGGCAAGTTTCATTGATCCGTCAGGTTGGTGATATACCGGGATGCCTGGATATCCTGCGATCAAAGTTTCCGCTTTTCCGGAACTGACAACGGGATTTTTAAAGAAACTTCCGGCGTTGCCGGTCACGGCAGGGTCGGGGAGTTTGTTGCGGCGGATCCGGCATATAGCCTCGCTTACATCGGCAACCGCAGGTTCTTTAATATTCATGGCTTCAAGTTCCTGCCTGATAGCGCCATAATCGAGCCGTAAAACAGGAGTTTTGCTCAGGCAGAAGGTAACTGCCAGTATCAGCATTTTTCCTTTCAGCGCCCTTTTAAAGATACTGTCGCGATACCCGAACCGGCATTCATCTTTAGTAAATACCTTTTCTGATCCTGTTTCAAGATCTATTGCCCGTAACGAATGGAAATAATCCTTCAGCTCAACGCCATATGCGCCTATGTTTTGCACCGGTCCGGCCCCGACATTTCCCGGAACAAGCGAAAGATTTTCAAGTCCGCCGAGCCCCTGTTTAATGGCCCAGGAAACCAGGTCATGCCAAACTTCACCTGCAGCAGCTTCAACCAGGGCGCTGTCGGGAGCGCTTTCAACCATCCTGATCCCCCGGTTAGCCACATGGATGACAAGGCCGTCGAAATCGCCGGTAAACAGGATATTGCTTCCGCCACCGATGACCAAATGCAGTTTATCCCTTAACACTCCGCTTTCAACAAGCTGAACGGCTTCTTCCTGGTTCTTTATTTCAACAAATTGCCTGGCAGTGGCTTCGATGCCGAATGTTGTATAGGGCTTTAACCCGACATTTTCCAGTATATTGAGCATTTCCCGGATAATAAAAAGGTGAACGATCAGTTTAGGTTAAAGCAAAAGTAATCCATTCCTCAGGAATTGTCCCCGGTTGAGGAATATTTTACCTGAATAGACTATTTTCGCATTATAAACATGAGCAGCAAGAAAGCCATTATTTCCGTTATTAATGACCTGGTTACCGACCAGCGGGTGGATAAAACTGCCCGGGTGTTACTGGAACTCGGTTTCGAAGTGATTATGGTGGGGCGGCGGAAACGCGACAGCATGCCTATGCCCCTAAAGCCTTATAAAACAAAGCGGATGAAACTGTTATGGGAAAAAGGGCCGTTGTTTTATGCCGAATACAATACAAGGCTCTTCTTGTACCTGCTCACTCACCGTGCATCTTTACTGATGAGTAACGATCTTGATACCTTGCTGCCCAATTTTCTGGTGGGCCGGTTTTTCCGGGCGCCCCTGGTATACGACAGCCATGAATATTTCACCGAGACTCCCGAACTGACCGGCAGGCCGCTTGTGCAGAGCGTCTGGAAATTCATCGAAAGAATGATCGTTCCGAAACTGAAAGATTGCATTACCGTGAATGAGTCCATTGCCGGGCTTTTTTACAATCTGTATGGCATCAAGTTCAAGGTGGTAAGGAATATACCCGCGAAGAAAAATCATGCCTCAGTCCTTTCGCGCGAAGATCTTGGCCTGCCGGTTGACAAAAAGATTATCCTGTTACAGGGCGCCGGTATTAACATTCAGCGTGGGGCCGAAGAAGCAGTTGAAGCCATGCGATACCTTGATGGCGCAATCCTGGTGATTGTCGGCGGGGGCGATGTGCTGCCTTTGCTGAAGAAGCAGGTCGCGGAATCGGGACTGCAATCAAGCGTGATGTTTGTGCCCAGACAGGTTCCTGAAAAGCTGTTTTCCTATACGGTAAACGCGGATATTGGCCTCGCTATCGACAAGGATACTAATATAAACTACCGGTTCAGCCTTCCCAATAAATTATTTGATTATATTCAGGCAGGAATCCCGGTATTGGTTTCCCCGTTGCCGGAAATCAAACGCATCGTGGACGAATATAACATCGGTGATTTTATTGAGAGTCATGACCCGCAACACATTGCCGGAAAGATGTCGGCCATGCTTTCCGACCAGGACCGGATAAATACCTGGAAAACCAACCTGAAAGTTGCTGCCGAAAAACTCAACTGGGAAAACGAAAAGCAGGTGCTGACCGAAATCTATTCACAATATGCCTGACCGTCATTTGAATATTGTTTCATTTGCCATCCCTTATCCGCCTAATTACGGCGGTGTGATTGATGTTTACCATAAGTTGGTGGCGCTGAAAAATTTAGGTGTAAAAGTTCACCTCCATTGTTTCCGCTACGATCGCCAGCCGGCTCCTGAGCTGGAAAATATTTGCGAGTCCATTCATTACTATCCGCGTAAGACAGGCTTTTTTTCGGCGCTGAGAGGTAAACCATACATCGTCATAAGCCGCAGGAGCGAAGAATTGCTGAAGAATCTGTGTTTAAACGATTATCCTGTCCTTTTCGAAGGGCTGCATACCTGTTTGTATCTGCCGCATGAGGCGCTAAGGGGCCGGTCCCTGATTTATCGCGAAAGCAATATTGAGCATGATTATTACCGTCACCTGGCAAATGCCGAAAAGAACCCTTTTGTAAAGGCCTTCATGTATATCGAAGCTTTTAAGCTGGCATCTTTCCAACGGGTTTTAAAACATGCATCGGCGATGCTGGCTGTTTCGCAGAGTGATGCATCTTATCTCCACTCCCGGTTTCCATCCGGAAAAGTGATATATCTCCCGAGTTTTCACGGTAATTATACGGTAAAATCGAAAGAAGGCCGGGGCGCATATGCCCTGTATCACGGGAACCTCACTGTAGCTGAAAATGTTAAAGCCGCTGAATATCTGATCAAAGAAGTATTCAACAACCTGGATATACCGTTAAAGGTGGCAGGACTGAATCCTTCCGGGTCGTTAAAGAAACTGGCTGATAAGTACGGGAATGTCTCCCTGATTGCCAGTCCCGACGAAAAGCGGATGAATGAACTCGTGAGTGAAGCCCATGTAAATATCCTGGTAACTTTTCAACCGACAGGCCTCAAACTGAAATTGCTGAATACATTATACAAAGGCCGTTTCGTTCTGGTAAACCCTGATATGCTGGCTGGTTCCGGGTTGGATGTTTTATGTGAAACGGCAAATGATACAATATCCCTGAAAGCTTCTTTGCTGCAGCTCTTTACTGAAACTTTCGATGCCGGGAAAATCATACAGCGCCGGGATTATCTGCAGAAGCATTATTCGGATGAAGCCAATGCAAAAAAACTGGTTGAAGTTGTTTTCGGCGGCGACCAGGACTAAGAGAGAGGTAATCCTTTTTGGATAGACCATCCATATTTTCTCCCTGAGCGGTTACTCTGAATTCAAAATTTTAAAAAAACCGATCAGCACCGGTCGCGGAACCGGATGCTGAATCGGAGATTTAAACAGGCTAAATGCCTGAAAAAGTTACATGTGTAACTGGCGGATATGTAAAATTATTTGGCAAACAGGATATATCCGTCGACGCTCCAGCAAGGAACAATCCCATTAATGGTACAGTTACCGGTTGCACCTTCAAATCTGCCGGTGCCGCCGGTTAACTCAACATCCCCGGTAATTATCTTGGTTGGGGGAATTGTAACATCAATCTGTATGTAAGAAATATAGGAAAGTTTATCATGGTTGGCTGCGGTGAGAATTCCATCGTAGGTTGCGGCAATAACCACCTTGCCCTGAGGCAACAACTCTGTCATCAAATAGGCATCATATCCGGTCATATTGCTTTCTTCCTTGATCAACTGGCCTATATGGGTTCCATGTCCGCTGAGCAAGGATCCGACAGATAAATCCAGACTGGGAATGATGGTGTCTCCCAACTCGTTCACAAGGGGTGTTCCCTCCACGTGCAAACGATTGGTATCGGGGGTCATGCAGATGTCAATTTTCATAGGAACCGGTACTTTCTTCAGGTTCTTTACCCCAGGGCTTACTTCTTCGTCCATCGGGGCTTTGGTGCAACTGAAAAGCATTACCAAAGCCACAGCTAAAAGGTAAATCAGGTTTTTCATGCTTGCAGGATTTATGGCGATTGATGATAAGGTTAACCTGTTAAAGTTATACAGGTATTCGCCGGATTGTTTTGCTGTGAGTTTGAATAGTTTTGCTGTGGATATAAAACAACCGGCATGATATTATCCTGGTGAATATGAGGGGACAGATTTTTTATGCAGATAATCAGGGCGCATGCCCGGAAGGAGGGAGCAGGTTTTTCTTTAACTCAGGGTTTCCGGAATTTTCCGGGTGATTTTCCGAATTGCCGGGTAAACTCGCGGCTGAAGTGCGAAAGATTTTTAAATCCAACCGCAAAGGTCACTTCCGTTACGTTCAGGCTGGTAGTCAGCAGCAATTCTTTTGCTTTTTGAAGCCTTAAAAACTTGAAATAGTCAGCTATCGTCTTGTTGCTCAATGATTTGAATTTTTGGTAAAGCTGTCCCCGGCTGACGGCCAGTTCGTTGCAGAGTTGTGTAATCCCGAATTCTTCATTTTCCAGGTTCGCTTCCAGCACCTGCCGGACCCTGATCATGAATTCATCTTCTTTTTTCAGGTAAATGTCGGATGTTGCCGGAATTTTCTCAATCGAAGAGTATCTTTCATGGAGTTTTTTACGCTGATCAACCAGGTTTTTGAGTTGGATGAACAGTTCCTTCTCATCGAAAGGCTTGGCCAGGTAAGCGTCAGCCCCCCTTTCAAGACCTGCAAGCCGTGAATCAATATCGGCTTTTGCCGTTAACATCACTACCGGAATATGGCTGGTGCGGATATCGTTTTTAAGTTTTTCCAGCATGGCGATTCCATCCAGAACAGGCATCATGACATCGCTCAGGATAATTTCCGGTACGAGGTTCAGCGCCTTTTCAAAGCCGGTACTGCCGTTTTTAGCCACTTCTACATGATATTTTTTTTGAAGGATAGCCCGGAGATATTCTACCAGGTCAAGGTTGTCCTCAACAATCAGCAGCAAAGGGGCCCCGTCCTGCATGACGGCCTCTTCCTGCACCACCTCAGGAGAGGCGTCCCTGAAAATTAAACTAGCGGACCAATCCCCATTAGCCTGTTGCCTTGTTTCCTCTGTTTCATCTGCCTCCTGCCGGATATCAGTTTCCGGAGCGTTTCGTGTGACCGGCAGAAAAACGGAAAATTCCGTTCCAATGCCCGGTATGCTGGTTACAGAAATTGTTCCCTTCAGGAGTTCCACGGCGTCTTTGACCACGGCAAGTCCAAGCCCCGAACCTCCCGGCGAATTATTGTTTTCAACCTGGTAAAAACGGTCGAATAAATGATCCATATCTTCTTTCCTGATACCGATGCCGGTATCTTTGACCCGGATAGCAAATTGTTCTGCATCCTCATGCCCATTGGCTTCCACCTTAACCCTGCCTCCTTCGGCAGTGAACTTCAGGGCGTTGGAAATCAGGTTCGACATGATATGCATTAGTTTTTTTTCGTCAAAATCCATGTTAAAGGATGCCTCTTCCGGTTCAAAAGTTAAATCAATTTTTCGGGTGATGGCTTCCGGTTTAAACTGCTCAACCAAGGAATACAAATAGTTGATAATATCTTTCCGGCAGAGGGATATGGTGACAGCGCCGGTTTCGATCCGGGCCATGCAAAGCATCTGGTTTACCAGATGAAGCAGGATATCGCTGTTGGCCCTGATTTTTAGTAAACCGGTTTCCATCCATTGTTCCGGCTGTGTTCTGATCAGATCGGTCATCCCCTGAATAACGGTCAGCGGAGTGCGAAATTCATGGGTAATGTTGGTATACAACCTGTTTTTCATTTCATGGATCTCTTTCAGATGGTTGGTTTCAATAACATCCAGTTTCCGCTGTTGCCGGATAAAATCCAGTACAAAAATGAGCGAAGCCCCGGTTAAAAATATAGCATTGAGCATATATAGAACAGTATTTTCAAAAGGCTTAATCAGTTGCGACGGATACAACCAGGGCTTTAATACGACCAGAAGCACTACCAGAACCAGATAAATGGAAAACAAAGTAATTGAATACCATGCCTTTTGCCGCGGAACCGTGGAAAGCACATTGGCGATTCCTACAAATATCAGCCCTCCGGAAGCCGGTATGCCTCCCATTTTCAGGATACAATAGAACGTCGCAAGGTTTAAAGCCAGTCCATGGGATAAACCGATAAAAAGGAAATGCCTGGGGAAGATGAGTTGTAATGAAAAGGAGAGGGCCAGAAGGGTCATCAGGGTCAGACCATACCCGATGATAATGCTGAGCTCGGGGGCAAATATCAGGCAACCGCTTACGAGAATCAGGATATAGGTAAAAGTGAAGAAGATGTTTTTCATCGCCGACAGGTTGCCCTGAAGTTGCTTGCTGGTGCAGCCCGGGTATGAAAGCCTTGTTAACATCAATGATTCGATCTTTTGCAGTCTCTCAATAACAGGATTCATAGCTGTATTGTAATAAAAAACATATGAATATTTACCATATACAATTTACGACAAATTATGCTGTAAACGATCAGTGGGCTAAGATTTATACATGGCCCGATTCTCTGAATATTAGACCTTTCTTGCAAATTTCTTCTTTTATCACTATCTTAGGGTGTAAATATTGCAGCGTCTGTCAGTCGGTTGCATCTCGTCGTCTCCGGTTTTAAAATCTCATCTCATTATCCGGTAAAAAGCCATGGTTAGCCAATAACCAGGATTCTTCTGCCCGGAGGAATCTGAAATTATATCCGCTCAATTTTTTCAATTCTAACCTTAAACCGATGAAAATGAAAAAGTTTGTCTTTTTACTGATCTTTATTCCGGCTTTTGCTTTCGGGCAGAAGCCGGCTGCCACGGCAACAGCCGCAGGGAAGGACCTGAAAGAATCTGCTGAAGCATTTGTCACCCGTTTTATTCAATGCTGGGATGATAAAAACTGGGATCAGATTTTTAATTCGATTGAGGAAACCGGGACCTATTATTCTGCCGCTGAAACAACCCCCTTGCCTGAAATGGCAAAATCAACCGTCAATTACTATAAGTACAAAGTTACGGATGCCAGGACTACCGTGAATTTCGTTTCGGCCGACGTATATGGTCAAAACACAGCGATGGTCACCGTGAGGTACCTGGAGTCGCTGAAAGCGGAAGGCCGTGACAGAGTTTTGGATTACCTTGACATTCTGGTCCTTGAAATGAAAGAAGGAAACTGGAAAATCAGCAGGTGGTACTCGCAATGTTTCTATCCGGTGATCGTCAATCCCGCTATTGATGGGAAATGGCAAAAAAATGTCGCTGAACCTGTCTGGCGTTATTCCGGCGCCCTGTACCAATTTTATAACTTGAACTGCTATTTGATAGAAGATAATAAAAAGAACGGAACCAGCCCGGCGCAACTGGGAAAGTGGATGGGCGAACGCTTCGCAAAAACCTGGAACCAGTCAAAGGGGTTTGAAGGGCTCGTATCAGGATATTTCTGGCTGATGCAGTCCATCTCGCCCTATGTGGAGTTTACTGAACGAAATGAAAACATTGCCCGGATTAAATTCAAGTTTTATAATCCGGATCCTGAAGACTGGAATGTCACTGAAAATGAAATGCTTGAATGTTTCAGGAACGTTTTGATTGAAATTGCCGCTAATATGGGAGGAACCTGTTCCATAGCTCCTGATGGCAAATTTTACATGATGACGCTGCAAGCGGTTCCTGGGTGGCTGCCTGACAAGGATTCCAAAATCGTGAAGGAATCGCTGGCCCGGGGCGATACTGTTAAAGCGGACCTCGTGAAGGCGAATTTTCTGACAAGTCAGGGAAAAACAGAAGAGGCTTCGAAAATTTTCACGAGGATCATGAAAATCAGGCCGCACAACAAAGAAGCCGTGCAGGGATGGCTTTTGGCAAACATGAAAAAGAGCCCTACAGGGGAGGAGGATGCTATAAAGTCATTGGAAGAGCTGGAAAAGCTGTATCCTGAGAATTCCGGAGTTATATTTTGGAAGTCTTTTATCGAAGCTGAATACGGGCATAATGAAGAGGCGCTGAAGGATTGCAACAGGCTTATTAAAATCCAACCCGACAGCGCGATAAATTACATCGGCAAAGGACAGGTGCTGTATGCCATGGAAAGATACAAAGAAGCTTTTAAAGCATTCGACAAGGCAACTTCGCTCAATCCCGAACGATCGGACGTGTGGGGGATGAAAGGGGCTGCGCTGGCCAGGCTGGGCAGGTATGACGAAGCCATTGCTTCGATGAACAGAGGGCTGAAACAGGATCCGGATAATCCCAATAATATATATAACCGCGCCTGTATATACAGCCTGAAAGGGGACAAAGCCAGGGCCCTTGCCGATCTGAAAACGGCCATCTCTCTGAATCCTGAATTCAGGGAATACTCCCGGAAGGATAAAGACTTTGAGCGCCTTTATGACGATGAGGATTTTAAAAAGCTGACCGAATAGATATTCCCTTTAAAGGAAATGGGACAAAATCGGCCAGTCTGAATGGAAGACAGTCCGGATTTAGGTTCATACGGGGATCTTTTTACAGCCATCAGCTTCAGATGAGTTCTGATAGCAGGTTAACGGTATGCGGCTTTATCAATGTCGGACAGTGATTTCAGCTTGTGCGGCGGATCGAGGTATTTATCCAGGAAAGCATAGATCTTGAGCCGGATTTGTTTTGCAATGCGGGTGTCGATGCGGTCGAAAGAATGGCCGCCTTCCACATCCTGGAAAATCTCGTATTCGAAATGTTTTCCTTCGGCCTTCAACGCCTGGATCAGGTGTTCAACCTCCAGCACGTTGACATCGTCGTCGTTGGTATTGGTATGGATGAGCAAAGGAGTCTGAAGCTTCCAGGCGTTCCAGACAGGCGAACGTCTGCGGTATTCTTTGATATCCTCTCTTGCGTCCTTCCCGATATGGTAGGTTGCCGAAAACAGCTTCCGGTACTCGTCGTCCGAATACCCCATGCGGGCTACCAGGTCGCTGACGGGGACTCCTGCGAAGCAGACCTGATATTTTTCAGGGTGATCGAACACGCACATCAGGGCAATCATCCCGCCATGGCTCCAGCCTATGATGCCGACCCGTGTGCTGTCCACCATTTCATAATTCCTTACCATATAATCGCGGCTGGCGTTCACGTCGTCGTTTTCAAGCCCGCCGTAATCGATCTTTTCATAGAAGTCCTTTCCGTAACCGGTGCTTCCCCGGTATTCCGGGGCTATCACGATATATTGCTGCGCCATGAGCTCCCGGATGATATGGGCATGGTAGGTGGTAAAATCCGCGTGAACGCCCCCGTGCGGAAGCACCAGCAGCGGGTATTTTTTATCGGCTTTTATATCTTTCGGGATAAAGATGTAGCTGTAAAACTTCACCGGATTTCGGGCGCCCATGGCGGTAGGGTTTTTTACCTGCTTTTCCGGTACCGGCGGGCCCGTGATGTATACTTTATCGATAAAGGCAACGTCACCAACCCGGTTGT
Source organism: Bacteroidales bacterium (assembly GCA_035403165.1). Taxonomy (GTDB): domain Bacteria; phylum Bacteroidota; class Bacteroidia; order Bacteroidales; family UBA4417; genus UBA4417. The sequence goes on from DAONEP010000029.1 coordinate 39,553, forward strand.
ACCAGTATATATCATCGACCGCTTTCTGCAGGCTGGCAATATCATATCCCAGCGATTCTATTTTGGCGTTGATTTCTTTCAGCGTGCTGTCGTCGTTCTGGGCTGTTCCCGGAATAACAAGCGCGAAAAGAAAAAGAAGCAGGAAAAGCGGTCTTTTCATGGCAATATCGGTTTAATAAGCAAAGATAGAAGAATAACGGAAAGGCTTTATGCCGATGAAATCAGTAAATGAATGAAGTTGTTCTTCAGTTTGTGGTTGTTGCCAACCGTCGTATAAACCTGCATAACCGATGGGATGGCGGTGACGTTTGAGGGAAAAGAGATATGGATTCTGGCTTCGACTAATCTTAGCCAGCGGGGTTTGCTTCGCTGAGTTACAGATATGTACCAGTCGGGGTATAAATGAGGCACTCGTCAGGAAACGAGCGCCAAAAAAGGAGAAGAATCCCGATTTTGAAAGCTCAGGATAAGAAGTAAAAATTACAAATCGCTATTCTTTAATACAACGGACTGAATAACCGTAGTTTTTATTCGTACAGGCTAGTTCCGCCGAACTTTTATCTTTATATAGATTCAGGAACCATGCAAAATTACAAGTTTCGCTGGTGCTACTCCAATAATTACCATCCAAGCCAATTTCAACGTAGCCGTTTACATTACAACCACCGGGTAAGCCTGAAAAACCGCTTTCATTTGTCGCTCCGGTATTTGGAGAAGCCCAAACTGAACCGGTTGCTTTTAACTTTCCACCAGCTACACCTTCTCCTCCCAAAAATGCTATTAAAGTTTCCCAATCAGATTTTGTCGGAATGCGCCAGCCTTTGGGAGCCAGCTTGCCAGTGTTAACTGCCTGCCAATTATAGAGCCTGCCATAGGTTGAAACATAAGAGTCCAAATTGTTATAATTACAATATGCTCCTGAAGTAAGGGAGTTCCACGTGTTTGTGTTGGTTATATTATCAATAGAAGTATTATCATTATACTTTGTGACTTTTAGATTTTCTACCATCCAGACTTGAGTTCCTATAGTTACTGAATGATAAACATTTCCATCAATATCTTTGATTGTACTGCTCCCGCTATCTTCGTCTTTATTACAACTTGAAAATAGCGCCACAATTACTCCCAATGTCAGGGATGTAGTCAGCAGAAGGAAAGCCTTGGTTTTCATTTTTTTTAGTTTTTTAATATGTGTTACAATCGTTGGAGCTTTGCTATGATTATAGTATTATTGAATTTAAGCTTATCATATAATAATCCCCGGTAACCGAAGTATCAATGAACCTGTAATCAGATTATCTGCTTCCAAATATACGAAAGGATCAGTGGATATAGAAGAAATATCAAAAAAAACGGAATGTATGACATGTTGCTCGCGTCTTCTGACATGTGCGCTGAATTTTTCAGTTCATATGCAGTTGCCATAAACTCAATACAATTACATCCGGCACCGATTTCTTACCTGAATAATCCAATGCTGAACCATATTCATACTTCCCTCGCTCATACGCGCTTGCAGCGGGCAAAAACCCGTGTTGAAGAACTCTTTACTGAAATACAAATTTACCCATCCCCCTCTCACTCTTATCCGCAGCCGATTGCAAATGGAAAAAATACACTCCCGTCCCGATTTCGGTTTTAAATATATAGATATCATCGTCAGTAGATTCTATTACTTTCACTTCATTCCCCAGTAAATCATAAACCGATAATCTCCTCTTTTCTCTTTTTGCATTACGAAATTCAACCTTTACATAATCACTGCTGGGATTAGGATACGCTGTTATTTTGCTCAAAGTCAGGTTATCATTTGGGTTGCAGGATGTAATTGTTCCTACCTGATTCAGTTCAATCATGTCAAATCTGGCCGATAACATGCAAAAATCACACATGTCAGCTGTTAGCCG
>DAONEP010000030.1:0-41045 GCA_035403165.1 Bacteroidales bacterium
CTAATGACCACTTATCTGACCAAGGCCCCCTTTTTTATTTATTTACATGGATTCTTAGTGGTTAACGAAAAGGAAACCACCGAGAACTAAAGAGTTAATATCTATTCCGCGCAACTCCTTCCTTAAGCAAAGTGGCATTAACATTTTCCGGCTCCCGTTCCCCGATTTCAGCTTTCCCTCTCACCCGCCGCTGATCAGGTGCAACACCATGACATCGTCGCCATCGTTGACCCGCGTGATGTCATATTCATTTTTTCTGACGAGGTTCCCGTTGATTTTCACCACCAGCATTTTAAAGGAAAAGTTCTTCACTTTCAGCAGCTCGCTGATCGTCAGGCTATGCTGATCGAGTATTTCTTCACGGTTATTGAGAATTATTTTCATGATTTCAGCAGCAATATCAGGTCAATAAAGTTTTTCTCCATGGCCGGATCAGAAACTGGTACTGATTGCCTGGAATGGGTTTTTCCCCAGCAAAATTTCGAGAACGGCATTGGCCTGCATGTTGGCAACCACCCCAACACGGGGTGCAATAGCCGGGACATCGGCGGATACTTCATTGGTTTCGTCGCCGCAAATCACCAGCTTATCTGAAATGCGCGTTCTGATCGAATTGTTATCTCCCCAGCCGGCCATCCCTACACCCGTTACCAAAAATTTTTCAGGCATCTGATTCAAAACGGTATCTATCATCATCAGCTTCATACCGGCATCATCAAAGGCTTCGACAATAACATCACAGCCGGAGAAATATTTAAGGATATCCGGTGGCGACAACCGCAATTCTACAGCGCTAATATCGATGAAAGGGTTGATCCTCTCCAGATTGTTCTTCAGGGCGGTTACTTTCAGCATACCGATTTGATCCCGAAAATAATACTGACGGTTCAGGTTGCTCTCGTCGATGACATCAAAATCAACAATTACCAGAGCGCCAACGCCTGCCCGTGCCAATGCAACGGCACAATTCGATCCCAGCCCCCCGCATCCGGCTATGCCTGCTTTTTTCCCTTTCAGGATCATCATTATCTCTTCCGACGTCATAAGTTCCGGACCACAGGTTTCTGTTTAAATTCCACGCAAATATAGTACAGAAATAAGATGTTAAAACAGCCTCATGAACCACGGATTACCATTTCAGGGAAAGCGGCGCCAGATAAGCGATGTGAAGATCTTTTCATATCGTAAAATATTAAGGGAACCGGTCAATTGCAATATAAAGATTTCTTATTTTTGTGAAATAATCGTACCTGGAAAAACCAACTATATGGCATTAGAAGATTTCACCAGCAATCACAAATTGCTCCATTCGTACAAATACAACTGGGCCCCCATTGAAAAGGGATATAACCGGCGCACCCTGCACGTAAACGTCGGAACCGGCGCTATACGTGAGAAACCGGTCAGCCAGATGATGATCGAAAAATTTACCGGCGGCAAAGGATTCGGCCTCAAATTGTTGTGGGAAGAAACCAAGCCGGGCACCAAATGGGATGATCCCGAGAACGAGATCGTGATCAATACCGGTCCCATCTGCGGAATTACGCAATATTCCGGCAGTGGTAAATCACTGGTTGTCACCATTTCCCCTCAGACTGATATTGTGATCGACAGCAACGTTGGAGGTTATTTCGGGCCTTTTCTGAAATTTGCAGGGTTTGATTCGCTGGAACTCCAGGGCAAAGCCGGTGAGGACGTCATTGTGCTCATCGATGAGACCCGCGAAGTGGTTGAAATCTACGAAGCCGGAAATGAATCCCCCGACAGCCATCTGCTTGCCGAATACCTTACCGAAATATTAGCCTCAACCGAAAAAGACCGTGTAAATATCGGGGTAGTTTCGGCCGGAACTGCTGCCGATAATTCGCTGATCGGGATGCTTAATTTCAGTTTCTACGATGTCAGGCGTAAGCTGGTCCGGTTGAAACAGGCCGGCCGGGGCGGAATCGGAACCGTACTCCGCAATAAGAAAATAAAGGCTGTCGTCGCCCACAGCAAAGGCGTAACCGGTAACCGGAACAATGTTGTTGATCTGGAAGCCATCATGGAAAGGGGAAAACGTTTCAACAAGGAAATGCGCGAGCTCGACGACAAGCAATGCGAAATGCGCGCCAAAGGAACGGCCCACCTTACCCATATCATGAACGACTACGACCTGCTGCCCACGCATAATTTCAAATTCGGGAGCCACCCGGATGCCCATAATATCAGGGGTGATGTATGGAAGTCGTACTTTACCCAGGGAATGCCCGACGGCTGCTGGATCGGCTGTAACATGGCCTGCGCAAAAGGCGTTGATAATTATGAACTTCGCACCGGGCCTTACAAAGGCTCGAAGGTAATCGTCGACGGCCCCGAATATGAATCAACTTCTTCACTGGGATCAATCGCTGGCATCTTTAACCCCGATTATACCATCGAAGCAAACTTCTATTGCGACACATACGGCATCTGCACTATCAGTTGGGGAACCATCATGGGCTTCATCATGGAGTGTTATGAAAACGGCATTCTGAACGAGGAACGCACCGGCGGGCTGAAACTGAATTTCGGCAACGCCGACAGCGCCATGGAACTGCTTCACCGGGTTTCGCGCGGTGAAGGATTTGGCAAGATCGCCGGATTGGGAGTCCACAAAATGAAGCAAATCTTTGCTGAAAACGGCTGGGGCGACGCGCAGTTCCTTCAGGATATCGGCATGGAAAACAAGGGCCTCGAGTATTCGCAGTATGTTTCAAAGGAATCGCTGGCACAGCAGGGTGGTTATGCCATGACCAACAAAGGCCCGCAACACGACGAAGCATGGCTCATATTTATGGATATGGTCAACAACCAGATCCCAACCTTTGAAAAGAAAGCCGAAGCTCTGCATTATTTTCCCATGTTCCGTACCTGGTTCGGACTCCAGGGATTATGTAAACTACCCTGGAACGACGTTGAGCCCGAGAACAATGCGCAGTCGGGCGAACCGGCAAAAGTTCCCGAACATGTCGATAACTATGTTACCATTTATAAGGCTGTTACCGGGAATACCAATTTCGATAAAGTTGAATTGATCCGCCAGAGCGAAAGGGTTTACAACTTTCAACGGGTATTTAATATCCGGCGCGGATACGGACTGCGCAAGAACGACGCCCAGCCTTACCGTGCGGCAGGCCCGGTAACCGAAGAGGAATACCTCAGCCGCCAGGAAAGGTACGACAAACAACTCATCGACCTCATGAATCTCGATCCTTCGACTATGACGCTGGCCGAAAAAATGAAAGCCACACGCGCTTACCGCGAAGACCGTTACGAAAAGCTTCTCGATGCCGTGTACAAACGTCGCGGCTGGAACAGTAACGGGGTCCCTACGATCGAACACATGAAGAACCTGGGTATGGACCTGCCCGAAGTGCTGGAAGTAATAACACCATTACAGTAATAATACCGATTTCCGTTACGCGCTAATCAGTAAGAAAACCGGCACTAACCCTAAAAACCCCGTCTTTCCATCCCGGCGGGGTTTTTAAATTCTATACCTTTACGGCAGAAATCATTCACCGTCTCATCATGAAAAAATACACCCTGTTTTTAGCCACACTAATCATTGGCTTGTCTGCTATGGCTCAAAATCCATTCCTCGAAAAACAATGGAATACCCCGTTCGGAGTTCCGCCCTTCAACCGCATTAAATATGAACATTACATGCCGGCCATTGAGCAGGGCATAAAAATGCACAATGACGAGATCAATGCGATCGTCAACTCGAAACAGCCTCCCACTTTTGCCAACACCATTGAGGCGCTTGAAAAATCAGGCAACATCCTGTACCGTGTCCGTACTGTGCTTAGCAACCTCGAATCGGCCAACACCTCCGATGAACTGCAGGAAATCAACAGGGAATCGTCGCCGAAACTAACGGAGCATTACGATAACATCTACCTGAACGAGAAATTATTTGCCCGTGTGAAGGCTGTTTATGATAACCGTTCAAAGCTGAAACTCAAAGGCGAACAGGCCAAACTGCTCCAAGAGACCTATAAGAATTTCGTCCGCAATGGCGCCCTGGTTTCGGAAGATAAAAAGCCCCGCCTCCGCGAGATCAATGCCCGACTTGCCATCCTGGATATTGAATTCGGCAACAATGTGCTGAAAGCTACCAATGGTTATTATATGACCATCGATAATGCCGGCGACCTGAAAGGCCTCCCGCAGAACATCATCAACGCTGCTGCCGATGCAGCCCGGAACAAAGGACTGGACGGAAAATGGATCTTCGGTCTCAATAAAACGGAGGTCATCCCTTTTATTCAATATGCCGAAAACCGCGCCCTGCGCCGCCAGTTGTACCAATATTACCTGAACCGTTGCAACGGCGGAAAATATGACAACAATCCCCTTATCGATGAAACAGTTGCCTTACGGGGTGAAAAAGCTGCCATCATGGGATATCCGGATTATGCTTCGTATGTGCTCGACGACAACATGGCCAAGACCCCTGAAAATGTTTACAAACTCCTGAACCAGCTATGGACGCCTGCACTGGAAATGGCAAAACGCGAACAGTCGGATATACAGGCTATGATAAACAAGGAAGGAAACACCTTCACAGTTCAGCCCTGGGATTGGTGGTACTATTCCGAAAAAGTACGCAACGAAAAGTACAACCTCAGCGACGAAGAGCTGAAACCCTATTTTGAGGTTTCGAATGTGCGCGAAGGCGTTTTTAACACCGCCCATAAACTCTATGGCCTGAATTTCAAAAAACGTCCGGATGTGCCTGTATACCAGAAAGATGTCGATGCTTATGAAGTAACGGATGCCTCCGGCAAACTGATCGGACTTCTGTACCTGGATTATTTCACCCGTCCTGAAAAACGTTCAGGAGCATGGATGACCAATTATATTGACCAGCGCATCGAAAACGGGAAAGATATCCGTCCTGTTGTTTCGCTGAATTATAATTTTCCCGCTCCTTCTGCCGGCGAACCGGCTCTCATCAACTGGGACGATGTAACCACCTTCTTCCATGAGTTCGGCCATGGCCTGCACGGATTACTGTCAAAATGCACCTATGCTTCCCTGTCAGGAACGGCAGTTCCCAGGGATTTCGTGGAACTTCCTTCCCAGATCATGGAAAACTGGGCTTCAGAGCCTGAAGTGCTGAAAGTATATGCCAGGCATTATAAAACCGGAGAAGTAATTCCCGAGAGCCTTATTAAAAAGATGCAGGCTGCCGATAAATTCAACCAGGGTTTTGCCACAACCGAATATCTGGCCGCATCCATCCTGGACATGGATTACCACGTGGTGCCTGCCGGCAAAGAAATTCATGCCCAGTGCTTTGAAAAACATTCCATGGACAAGATCGGCCTGATCGATGCCATTCCGCCCCGCTATAACAGCACCTTCTTCCAACACATATTCTCCGGCGGATACTCTGCCGGTTACTATGCCTACATCTGGGCCGAAGTGCTTGATGCCGACGCCTTCAGCTACTTCAGCAAGAACGGCATTTTCAATAAAGCCACAGCCGACAGCTTCCGGAAAAACATCCTGGAACGCGGCGGCACCGATGATGCCATGAAACTTTACAAACAGTTTACAGGTGGCAAAGAGCCCTCTGTTGAACCTTTGCTCGAACGCAGGGGACTGAAATAAAAGGCTCCGATGTTCCGGATACCTCACAAATAAAGCGGGAACATTCCGGAATATAGTTAACCTGACCAACCTAATTTTCCAAAAAGCCGGCAACCTGCCGGCTTTTTTTTTGTTTACAGGACTTTATATCTTTATACCACTGCAACCTCTCCTGCAAGGCAATGAATACTATTATTTCCACCGATGGATAGTCCCAACCAACTCAGGATTGTTTCCGGCGGACAAACCGGCGTTGACCGCGCGGCCCTGGATGCGGCGATGGCAGCAGGAATTCCCTGCGGGGGTTATTGCCCGCTGCACCGTCGTGCCGATGACGGAATCATCCCCTTGCGCTATCCGCTTACGGAAACCTCCTCCGAAGAATATCCTGTCCGTACCCGAATGAATGTGGAACAATCGGACGGCACACTGATTATCACAACCGGAATCCTCGACCGCGGAACCCGACTGACCGAAAACATCTGCCGTCATAAGCTCAAGCCGCTGCTGACCATCGATTTAACTTCTGATTATGACATTCCCCGGGTCACCGGCTGGATTAAAATCAGCGGAATACTGGTTCTTAACATAGCAGGCCCCCGTGAGATGAGCAGTCCGGGCATTTACAGGGCTGCCCTGGCATATTTAAATTTGCTGTTCAGCTACCTGAAGCGTGGTTTATGATATCAGACCGGAATTTCACCAATCCTCCGCCGGAAGGATTTTAAAACGGATTCCGTAAAAACAGCCCCGGTTTCAAACAATATTCCGCAATGATAGTTGTACTGTTTTTATTGTAACTTTCATCCTTCTTCCCGGTGGGTATGCTGACACGTTTATACAATTCCATCAAAAACATCGACCGAAAGGATTACCGTCCCGTATTCGGCGGGCTTGAAATACTGAAATATATCGGTCCTGGTTTGCTGGTTACTGTCGGTTTTATCGATCCCGGCAACTGGGCTTCAAACCTGGCCGCCGGATCAGCCTATGGATATAAACTGCTTTGGATGGTTACACTATCGACCATCATGCTCGTTATTTTGCAACACAATGTGGCTCACCTGGGCATTGCAACCGGCTTGTGCCTTTCGGAAGCCGCAACGAAATTTACAGGCACTTTTGTCTCGCGGAGCCTTCTAACCTCTGCCATGGCAGCTTCTGTGGCTACATCCATGGCCGAAATCCTTGGCGGAGCCATCGCCCTTCAGATGCTTGTCGGCATCCCCGTAAAAGCAGGATCTATCATCTTAATGATAACCATTTGCATCCTTCTGTTTACCAATTCATACCGAAGACTCGAAAAATGGATTATCGGTTTTGTTTCTGTAATAGGGCTTTCCTTCATTTATGAGCTTTCGCTGACCAATATCAACTGGATGGAAGCCGCCACAGGCTGGGTAAAACCGTCAATACCCAAAGGCTCGATGATTGTGGTTATGAGCGTCCTGGGCGCCGTCGTGATGCCACACAACCTTTTCCTGCATTCCGAAATCATCCAGAGCCGGCAATGGAACCTGCAGGATGAAACAGTGATCAGGAAACAATTACGGTTCGAATTCCTCGACACATTATTCTCCATGATTATCGGCTGGGCCATCAACAGCGCCATGATACTTTTGGCTGCATCGGCCTTTTTCGGAAACCACATCCGGGTTTCAGAGCTGCAACAGGCACAAGGCCTGCTTCAGCCCTTGCTAGGAAATCATGCAGCATTAATCTTCGCCGTTGCCCTGCTATTTTCCGGGATCGCTTCAGCCATCACCTCAGCCATGGCCGGAGGGAGTATTTTTGCCGGTTTTTACGGCGAACCTTTTGATATAAAAGACAACCACAGCCGGCTGGGCGCCTTGCTCTCCCTCGTGATAGCCGTTTTGGTAATTTTTCTGACAGGCGATCCCTTTAAAGGGCTTGTTATTTCACAGATGCTCCTCAGTATCCAATTGCCTTTCACTGTTTTCTTTCAGGTACACCTGACATCCTCCCAAAAGGTAATGGGAAAATACGCCAACTCAGCCTTTTATACAGCAATGCTTCTGCTCATCGGATCAGTCATTACTTATCTCAATGTCATGCTTTTTATCGACCTGATATCTTAAAAACCTGTTAAACATTTAGTTAATGCCGAAACCTCCCCTATTTCTGCAAGGCTCAAAATAACTACCTTTGTTCCCGTGATCTGAAAATATATGAAACGGCTTGTACCATACCTCCTTCTTTGCATGTTGGTTTTCTCTTCGCGGAATGCGCGTTGCCAGGAAGAAGATAAATACTGCGGCTGGACGTTCGGGCTGAACTTCGGCCTTTATTATCCCGGGAAATATACGGCCAATTATTATAACGGCAGCAATTCCAACGAAAACACAGCCAGCTATGTCTTCGGTAATTACTACTGGTATCAGGAAATTTATAATGCCCTAGATGCTTCGGATACTGTTTTTATTGCTGCGAACGGCCTTCCCGCAAACATGCATTATAAGGTATCTATGAATCCCGGATTGTTTGCCGAATACCGTTTCAATAAAGATTACGCCCTGAATGCCGAGTTTAATTACCTGAAACTCAAAACCAGCGATGCCGTCAGCATAGAGGTTGATCCGAAAGAATATGCCACCGAAGCCGATATAAGGCTTTATCCGATAAAAGGAATTGAAGAAAGGGTTTATTTCAACCTTTCGCTGAAACGTTACTTCGAAAGCCAACGAAAAAATGTAATGTATTTTGCCCTTGGCGGGATCAACATTAACAATACCAAAGTATTGAAAAATTTCCTGTACATCGGGGGGAAAGAATACTCCATCATCAACGTTTATGGAAGGCAATCCTATATTCCCAATTCCAATATGCAAGCATACAATGTATACGAAGGAGGGATAGGTTACGGACTGGTTGCCGGGGGAGGCGCTTCCATTGAATTTGGAAACGGCATCATCCTGGAACCGGGTATTACGGCTAACTGGACTAAGGTAAACCTGGAAGGCTATAAGCGTTTCACGCCAGGCCTCGGAATCTATGTCCGGTTTATTCTCAACAGCCTGTTACTTGCGGAATAGAGCATGATAAAAAAGCTAATACCCTGTTTTTCTGATAGGTTTTAAAGTAATTTGGCAGGAATAAAGAAGCGATGCAGCGGGTTATCTGGATAACACTGATTCTTTTACTGGCAGCATGTTCGCGGAAAGCCGGGAATCAGGTTATCATCCCTGACGAGCCGCCATCGGAAGTTATTGATCATCCGGCCGTTGTTGTTTATGCTCACGGTAACAAGAGTATGATCCGGGAAAAAACAGATGCGGTAAACGCTGCGCGTCTGATCTCTGAACTTCAAATTCCGGTTATCACAACGAAAAACAAAAACCTGGAGTTTGTCAAAAGGAATGGCGATCGTATCACGCTGAACATTAGCCGTCTGCCTGAAAAATATGATATCATACTCTTTAATTCCATAAACAATCCCCTCCCCTGTTCATCATCCGATCTGCCTGAAGCCGCCCGGAACATTTTCACCAAACCTCAGCAAAGGGCACCTCAAAAACCTGTAAAAGATAAAGAGCTTCAACTTTCGCCATTGCCAGTCGGAACGGACGATACCATAAAGCTGCCGGCAAAAAGGCAACCGGCGTTAAAAAAGCCGGGACCAAAAATGCGAAAGTTTACCCTCGCTGTTCCTGACACCACTTCTGCAGAATTCAGGCCACGGGAGGTACCCGGTATTGTTTTTATAGAGAACCGCGTGGATATGCGGACCATATTTAGACTGAACTTTGAGAACGATCTGATTACCTGGAACAACACCGACCGATATTTCACCAACGGGGTTACGCTTGAGCTTCAATCGCCGCGATGGAATCAACTGGCGGTTGCACGTCTCATGCTGCCATACAGGCATAATGCCTGCAGCAGCGCCAGCCTGGTTTTGGTTCAAAACATGTATACATCTGCTGATACAAGAATTCCCCCTGCCCTTATAAATGACCGGCCTTTTGCTTCGTATATATATATTGGAATCAAAAAGGTATCCTCCGATTATTCACGCCGGTTTCGGCTGAGCAGCAGCCTGTATTCCGGTATTATCGGGCCTTATTCTGCAGGTTCCTTTTTTCAGACGCTGGTTCACAAAACCTTTCCCACCAATGATATTCCGCAGGGGTGGGATACCCAGATCCATAACGACGTTATCCTGAATTACGACATTCAGCTTGAAAAAGGCCTGGTTGAATCGGGATTGTTCAGCATGAGCGTTCTGGCAGGCATACAGACAGGAACATTATACAGCAATGCGGGTGGCGGCATTTACGCCCGGTTCGGTATTTCCGATCCTCTGTCCGGCTCCCCGGAAAAATCCGGCAAGGCACCATGGCAGGCATATCTTTTTTTCCGCGGCGAAGGACGAATCATTGGCTACGACGCCACTTTACAGGGAGGGTTGATCAACAGAGACAATATTTACACACTCCCGGGCAGCCAGATCAAACGCCTGACAGGTCGTGCCGGGTTCGGCTTACATGTCAGCTATAAAGGATTCGGATTGGAGGCAACCCAGCATTTCCTGACCCCTGAATTTAACAAAGGATTAGCCCATCGCTGGGGCCGTCTAAGTTTAATTTTCCCCTTGTAAATATCCTGTTTTAATCAATGGACCCTTCAACTTTAGATATGATGAGATACGGACTCCTGCATGTGCGACGCAGTTTTAGAAAAATGATTGCTTACCTGACTGTTGCACTAGCCGCAGCGCTTCTTATCCTTCCGGCTTACACTTCACGGCAATTACCGCCTTCTCAGCCTGCGCCGCCGTCCGGACAGGAAATAACCCTGTTGTTTATCGGCGACATTATGCAGCATATGCCCCAGGTGGAAGCTGCCTGGAACGAAGATAAGCATTGTTTTGACTATGACTCCTGTTTCAGCTTTGTTGCTCCGCTGATCCGTAACGCCGACATTGCCACAGCCAATTTCGAGACCACCCTTGCCGGAAAGCCTTACAGCGGATACCCGGCATTCAGTTCGCCTGATGAACTGGTAACCGGAATTCTGAATGCCGGTGTCGACATTGTAGGAACTGCCAACAACCATTGCTGCGACCGTGGAAAACGAGGCATCGAGCGAACCATTCAAATTCTTGACAGCCTGGGATTGAAACACATGGGAACCTATTCAAATGATGAAGAATACCGCCTGCGCAATCCACTGATAATCTGCAAAAAAGGATTCAGGCTTGCATTTCTTAATTATACCTATGGCACCAATGGCAATCCGGTCCCCCGGGGAAATGTTGTCAGCCTGATAGAAAAGGACAGAATGGCAAAAGACCTGCAGGCCGCTCGCGATTCACTTCCGGACAAAATCATCGTTTTCATCCACTGGGGTGAAGAATACCAGCGGGAGCCCAATGCCTTTCAGCAGGAGACAGCCAGATTCCTGTTTGAAAACGGGGCGGATTACGTTATCGGCTCGCATCCACATGTTATACAGCCCATGGAGTGGCATAAACCTGACAGCGCGCACAAGGAAAACATCGTTGTTTGGTCGTTGGGTAATTATGTTTCAAATCAAAGGAACCGCTATACCGACGGAGGAACCATGTTCAGCCTTACCCTAAAAAAGGAATACGGCCAAACCTCGGTTAAAGAGGCATCCTATTGCCTGACTTGGGTATACAATCCCCTGTCGGGTGGGAAAAGGCAGTATTATATCCTTCCGGCGGCACAATATGAACATGACACTGTCATTCCTGACAAAGCCTGTTCGGCAGATATGAAAGTCTTTCTCGACGATTCGCGGCAACTGCTCAATGGCAATAACGCCGGCATCCACGAAAGGGTTACAACGATAGTCCGATAAGCCTCAGAGTGGCTGCTTACTTCACCTTGTTCAGAGCATCCTGCTTCAGTTTATCGGCATCTACCTTCGCCCTCGCGATAATCGCTTCTTTTTGTTTACGGGCTTCGTTCACCAGGCCGTCAGCCTTTACACCGGCATCTTTTTTCATTTTTTCACCGGCCTTTTTTGCTGCGAGTTCAGCTATCGGTCCTTTCTTTTTCCCTTCAACCACCAGTTTACTGGCCGTGGAATCGGCTGTACTCCTCACCTTATCGGCCGCTGCCTGGGCAGCATCAACCAATTTCTGGCCCTGTTTTTCCGCATCGGATATCAGTTTCGCCGCCTGGGCGTCGGCTTTGGCAATCAGGTTGCCGGCTTCCTCTTTTGCCTTATTCACCATCTCCTCTTTCTTTTTTGCCACCTGCTCCAGCGCCTGCTTTTTCACGTCTTCAACCACATCAGTCATGGCTGATTTAATCCCGGTTTTGATGGTGGGATCGGTGAAGGTACCGCCAATCAGGAGGGTAACAGGAACCATATCGCCAACCGTTACATCGACGCCTTTCTTCCTGGCATCATTAACAAGCCCGCTCAGCACGCTGTTGGCTTTTGAACCGAAATCGCTGCGGGGAATATTGAGTGTAAGAACAAAATTGATGTTTTTATCAAGCGCGGTAGTGCCTGAAAAATTCGCCTTATAGGAACCCAATTTGAAATCCATCGGTTTTACTGTGGCAATGCCGTTTACCAGGTCAAACGACAGGTTTATCTTTTCAACCGAAGGATTCCGCAGTTTCTCCATCTTCAGCGCATCGGCTATCTTACTGAAAGTATTGGTATTGCCAAATTTCAGGACATCAGAAAGAAGCAGGCCGTAAGCCGTTACTGACGTTAGTTCAGGCATCATATTCTGTTTCAGGTTCCCTTTGAATTTCAAGGTAGTGCTGATGGCGCCCGAGAGTTTTTCTGCAATGGGCGCAAGTTGTTTGATGGTGCTGAAAGTATTGAACGATTTCTGCACATCCACATTTTTAATGTTAAGTTCAACATCCACATTTGGCCTCGAAGGATTCGCCGTACTGTAAACTCCTTTCACAGCCAGGGAGCCGCCCAGCGTATTCATGGTCAGCCCTTCAAGGTTCAGCGCCTTATCCTTTACCAACACCCGCCCTTTTACATCACGCAGGTCATATTTATCATAGATCAGGCGTCCGAACGAGGTGTTCAGGGTAAGGTCCATATTACCGGGAACTTCGATCACCGAGAGTGTCGACGTATCGGAAACAGTCCCCGCCGTGCTGCTTTCGGCAAGAAGGCTATTGACATCCATAAAACCGGAAGTCGTCGTCAGCGAGCCTTTCAGCACACCTTCGTTCTTCATGAAATACGGGAGGTAGTTCTCCAGTTTCCCTTCGGCAGCCAGATCACTTTTGCCGATGGTGATCGCCATCCCCGAAAGTTGTGCATAAGCAGGGGTAAAATCGAGCCTTGCTTTGCTGATATTCACAGGCTGCTTTACTTCTTCACCCTTGTAAACCAGTTTTTCAACAACCGCATATCCCGAAGCCCTGAACTGATCGTAAGCTCCCTTTTCAATCGCTGACAATTTTCCGGCAAAAGCCGCATCGGCATCAACAGTTCCCGACAAGGTGGTTTTTTCGCCCAGCGGGTATATTTTTGCCACATCTGCCAGGTTTATCCGGCCTTTGACAGTTGCGCTGAAATCAGGATCAGAAACCGGCGTTTTCAGCATTAGGGAGGCATCCACCGGGTTTTGCATCATACGAAGATGCAGGCGTGGAACAGCTACCCCGGTATGGTCGATCACCCCGTCGGGATTGGTTATACTGGCCTGCAGACTGACATCCGACACCTCGCCGGGAAGCGAGGGATAGCTGAAACGGCCGTTGTTTACTTTCAGGTTCACGTTAAAAGCCGGGATCGAATCATCGCTGTAAAGCCCTTTCACCCAACCGTCGAAAGACATGGTACCGGAGGTTTTAAGGTCGGCAAAATCTTTTGTATAGAGGGCCGGGATCAACGAAAGGAATGATTTGAACGTATTTTCCTTAGCGGCAAATTTTATATCCATCCTGTAACCTTCATCGGGCATGGCAAAATATCCGTCGGCCAGCACATTAAGATCGTTGAGCCGCAAATCCCCTTGTTTGAAGGTGAAGATATAGCCGGAAAGGTCGGCTTGCAGGGCTGTGTTTACTTCAGCAGTGGTCTTATTCAGATACCGGATGCCGTCGTAATCACAAATGATGCTTTTACAGGTAATTTGAGCATCAAGGGTGGTAATATCCACCGTCATATCACCACTCAGTTTACCGTCAATCCCGTTGAAATCAATATACATCGGCGTTTCGGCATCGTCGTATATCAACCGCCCGTCGCTGATTTGAATTTTATTCAGCAGCGCCTTGAAATTTGAAGGTTCTGATACAGTATCGGCCGTTGTATCCGCTTTCATGATATCCCAGTTAACCTGACCGTCGGCAAGAACTTTTAACAGTATTTTCGGTGAAGAGATGCTGATTTGTTTTACTTCGTAAGCGCTTCCTTTAAAAACGCTCATAAGCCCGACCGTCAGCCTGAGAGCCGGAATGGATGCCAGGGTATCCTTTTCAAATGCGTCTACTCCTTTGATGTTCAGATTTCTGACACTTACGGTAAGATCAGGAAAGTGCCTGATAAGCGTTACGCCTACCCCGTCGAATTTCACGACGGCATTCAGGCTTTTGTTGATTTCATCCTGAACCACATGCTGTATTTTACCTTTGAAAGCAAAAGGCAGGACTATGATTACTGCCAGAAGGCAAACGACGACAATTACTGAAACTTTCAGGGCTTTTTTCATATTAAACGCTTTATTAAATGCCGGAATGATTGAATGCGGATACAATTCCCGATTTAAATTTTCGATGATCTGTTTCTTAACCAATGATCGGCAATGACCAACGCCGTCATAGCTTCGACGACCGGAACGGCCCGCGGCACCACGCATACATCGTGGCGGCCTTTTCCTTCAAGCCATACGTCATTTCCGTTCCGGTCAGCAGTTTGTTGCCCTTTCATTAGAGTAGCCACCGGCTTAAACGCAACCCTGAAGAAAATATCGGATCCTGTGCTGATACCACCCTGAATTCCTCCTGAATGGTTGGTAGCTGTCACGATTGCCCCCCCGGCGCCGGCCGTGAACCGGTCGTTATGTTCCGATCCCATCATTGAAGCCGACATGAAACCTTCCCCATATTCAAAGCCTTTGGCAGCATTGATGCTCAGCATCGCTTTTGCCAGATCGGCCTGAAGTTTATCAAAAACCGGTTCTCCCAGTCCGACAGGAACGCCTTGTACCACGCAGGTGATCACCCCTCCGGTGGTATCGCCTTTTGCCCGGATGTCCAGCAGATGAGTCAGCATTTTTTGCGCTGTCGGCTCATCCGGGCAACGCACTTTATTGGAATAAACCGCCGACAGATCAACCTCGGTGTATGGCCGGTCAAGTGTAACCCATCCCGCCTGGCTGACGAATGCGCAGATTTTAATGCCTGATTTCCTGAGGAGCAATTGCGCTATAGCGCCACCAACCACCCTTGCCAGTGTTTCGCGTGCCGAAGCTCGTCCTCCGCCACGCCAATCGCGGAATCCATATTTTGAATCCCAGGTAAAATCTGCCTGCGAGGGGCGAAAAACATCTTTCAGATGCTTATAATCATTGCTCCGGGTATCGGTGTTTTTTATCATAAACGCGATGGGCGCTCCGGTCGTTACATCCTCAAAAATCCCTGACAGGAATTCCACTTCGTCTTTCTCATCCCGGGAACTCGTGATTTCCGACTGCCCCGGTCGCCGCCTTTCCAACTGTTCCCTGATAAATTCATAATCCAGATGAAGCCCGGCAGGGCATCCATCGATAACGCCCCCGATGGCTTTTCCGTGAGATTCGCCAAACGTTGTAAGGCAAAATGTATTTCCGAACGTATTTGCTGACATAAAACAAAGATACTAAGTTTTGGAAAGGAAATCATAGCTCCTTCAAACGTAAAAAGCCCCGAAAACGGGGCTTTTTAACAAAAAAGACAAATATTATTGATTTTGTTGTTGCTCGCGGGCCGTTTTATTCAGGAATTTCATCTTAGCCTCAAGCTTTGCCAGTTCGTCTTTGGCATGTGATATCTTGGCCTCAAATTCTGCCTTGAGAACATTTGCCTGTTTTGAATTGGCGAAGAAACCGATGTTGTTTTCCCAAAGAAGGATTTCTTCCTTCATCTCATCAATGCGGGTCTGAAGGCTCATCCGTTCACGGTTGATGATTCTTGACGCATCCGGCTGTTCCCTGATATTTTCAAAGCGTGATTTATAGTTCATGGTACTTGCCTCAAGAGCATTGACCTTAAGCGTATCGTACAACTTGTTGAGCGCAGCTTTGTATTCATCCTGCAACCTGTTTTTTTCTTTCAGCGGCACATGTCCTGTCTCCATCCATTGCCGCTGCAGTTCTTTCATGGTGGCAAGATTAGCCTGACGGTCATCGGTAAATTCAAAGCCGCTCAGCTTGGCAATGATCTCTTCTTTCACCTTCATATTCTCTTCTTCCGTCTGCTGTACATTTTTAAAGTACTCCGATTTGTTACTGAAGAACTCATCGCAGGCAGCACGGAAACGTTTCCAGATTTTATCGCTGTGTTTACGCGGGACCGGGCCGATCTTTTTCCATTCTTCCTGAAGGCGGATCAATTCGCGGCTCGAATTTTTCCAATCGGTACTCAATTTATGAGATTCAGCCTGGGCACACAGGTCAACTTTAAGATTGTAGTTATGTAATTGCTGTTCTTTCAGGCGGTCGAAGAATTCCTTTTTCCCGCTGAAATAGGTATCCAGATATCCTTTGAAACGGTTCCAGATTTCCTGGTTTGTTTTCTTAGGCGCCTGGCCGATGGTTTTCCATACCTTGAGCAACTCGTTTACCTGATTGGTGCTATTCTGCCAATCTTTGATCGCAGCATATTCTTTGACACATAACTGTTCCAATTGATCGCACAAAACGACTTTCGCGGCATAATTGGCATCCTGTTCTTCCTGGACTTTACCGTAGAATTCGCGCCTGCGTTCATTAATTTTATCGGATGCGGTTTTGAAACGGTCCCATACTTCTTCGCGTTTATCCTGAGGAACAGGGCCTATCTCCTTCCATTCGTCATGCAATTCCTGCAACTTCTTGAAAGCCTTGGCCATAGAGGTTTCCAGAAAAAGTTCTTCGGCTTTTTCACACAGATCAATCTTACGTTCCATGTTTTTCCGAAGGTCAAGGTCTTTTAGTTCCTTATTAATCTTTACTTTATCAAAAAACCGTTCGATCAGGAAATGGTAATTCTGCCATAGTTCGTTGGCATCGCCTTTGGGAACCATGCCAATACCCTTCCAGCGTTCCTGTAAAGCCTTGAAATCATCATAGGTCTTTTTGAGCGTTTCTTCCGAATCAATGAGATCCTTCAGCTCTTTAATGATAAGTTTCTTGGCCTCCAGGTTTCTGATCTTTTCCTGTTCCTGCAATTCGGTGTAACGGGCCTTATTTTCCTTATAGATATTGAAAGCGGCCTTGAAACGTTCGTCAACAGGATCGCTGATTACGATATTCTCCGGCTCTTCCTCAGCGCTGGCTTTCTGGTACATTTCATGGTATTCCTCCTTGGTACGCGCCAGGTATGCAACTTTTATCAGGGCTACTGTTGCTTTGATAGCATTTATATCTTCTTCGTGAACCACCGTTTCGAGCATCGAAACCAGTTTTTCGCGTGAATAGGTCTTTATATCGGCTGTATTTTCTTCCAATTCCACCTCGGCAGCCGCTTCCTCTTCTTCTTCTTCCGAAATTTCCGGCAGTATTACTTCCGATACCGAAGTTTCAGCTTCAGCATTTTCATTTTCCGTCTCATTTACGACAGTTTCCGTTTGGGCCTCAGCAACAGGGTTGCCGGCTTCTTCCGTTGTTTCAGCAACGTTGCCGGCTTCAGTGTCTGCAGCCTTTTCAACCTGTTCATCTGGCTGATTTGCAACTTCTTCCGCCACAGGCGCCGGGCTGGCCTCGACAGGTTCAGCAACCGCTTCTGCAAGTTCCGTACTTTCAGCAGGCTGTTCTTCAACTGCATTTACAGCATCAACTACAGCAATACTGGCAGCAGTATCTTCTGAAACAGGCTCTGATCCGGCGTTTTCAACTTCTTTCGTTGTGGTATCATCAATCTCGGAAGTAACTTCGTTGAGATTCTCCTCCGTTGAAGTAACGATGACTTCTTCAGGATTCTGATCGGGATGTTCGGTAGATTTCATTAATGAGAGATTAGTAATTAAACTGTTAGGATTTGAAGCGTACGACCTCTAGAATCCGAAGATTTCGAGGTTTGGTGTGCAGAATTTATTGATGGAGAGATGCGCTCTATCGTTTGACTTTGTATCAACGGTTTAATGAGGGTGCAAAAATAAAAACATTTTGATAGCCACCCTCGTTTTGAGCTGATTAATACTTCCCAAATAACGATTTTAGGGCACCGGTATTGAGGATAATGGCCGGTTCAGGGTTATTTCAGCGACGACCTGTTAAAGATAAGGTAACCTATATTGACAAAAAACGATACAGGATTATCATCTCCGTCATAATAATTGAGGCTCACGCTTACCGGGCCAATCGGGCTGCTATAAACAACCGAGCCCGAAGCCACATAATGCAAAGTGCTGAACGATTCACCGAACGAAGCTGTATAGTCGTCATGCTGGTAAAGTTCCCGGTATGGGGCCATGAGGTAACCTTCAAGCCTGAGGTCGAAATTTTTAAGCGGCGAAAACACTTGCTGCAACCCGACAGCAGTAAAAACAGGATTGCGAAATTGAGGCTGAAACATTACCCTCATCTCAGGCAATGGTGTAAACGAAGGCGAAGCCAGCAAGGTCGCAGTGTAATTCCGGTATGGTTTTAGTCCGTTTGCCATGGCTTCAATCATAAAACCAAAGCTATAGTACTTCCCGTATTTTTTATATTTCTGATAAATGAGGTGCGCCTGCAAATAACCGTGGTACTTGTAAAATTTTCCGGTCTGGAGGGATGTGGTTCCCCCTTCATGGTGTTCGCCTCCGCTGATGTACCTCACTTCCGTAATAAGATGAGACCCATCGTCCGGAAAAGCCTTGCGGTTTAATGTATTGTAATCCAACAAGGCAAACGGAGAAATAAAATTCAGGCTGCTCCTGTCAGGGGTATCGTTTTTTGTGAAAGAACTTGTTTGATAATAATTATCGACATTCTCGCCGGTCGAAAAGCCTATTATTGCGCGGCCTCTATAGGTTACCGGCCAGCCAAACCTCAATTCTCCGAACACTTCGCTGGACTGCAGGAATGAAGGGGTTTTTTCATCGAAGAAGAACGAGGTCTTGGTTTTAAAATATTTAAATTGATTCATGGTATACGAGGCCTCGATAAAAAACGGAACAAGCCCGGGAACATCCATCCTTGCTCCCGATTTCAGAGAGTTATAAAACTGGCCGATGTATGCATTCAGATAGGGAGTAACGGCAATTTGCTGCCAGTAATTATATTTTAACTGTAAAAAAATCTGGTTGGTTGATCTGGAGGAAATACTGCCTCCAAAATCAGCAGTAAACAATTTTTCCCTTTTTGCATCTACATTCAGTTCATACCCTTTTGTCTGAGGGTTATAGAGCAGTTTCGGATAGGCCGCATCAATCCTGTTTTCGGCAAGAACCTTGAAATAATTATCATGTAACTCCTCAAAAGTCGCCCGCATAGGAGCCTTTGTTTTATTGCCGATGAAGAATTTGTTGCCGTTCAGCATGCTGTTGATATACTCCTGCTGTTTCGAATTGATCCCCCTTACATGGAAACTGGTTATTACCGGTTCCGGTTTCTTGTTATTGAACGCTTCTCGCTGGAGAATTCTCTGCTCCATGGTAACGGTATCCGTCACAAAGTCGCGTATACGGGGAATCAACCGTTTTGTGGCAACATATCCGCTGTCGATAAACGCCCGTGTATGAGTAAAATCAATAACATTAACGGCCTGAAGCTGCGGTTCGATCAATACGCTGTTATCGCAGATCACATCAAAATTGGATTTCACCATCAGCATATTTTCCAGTTGTGAGAACACATTGTTTTCATCAGGCGGGCTATAACTGGAGGCTGCTTTGCTTCCGATGATGATATCGGGGTTAAAATCGCTATAAGCCACATCGGCAGGAAAATTATTATACATTCCACCGTCGAAGAGTAGCTTCCCGTCAATGCGTATCGGTTTGAAATAAAAGGGGAAAGTCATGGATGATCTGATAGCAGAAGCCAGATCGCCTTTGCGGAGAATAAAGGGCTGGTTTTCGGCAATATCGGATGCCACACACCGGAACGGGACCATCAGGCTGTCGAAATTATAATTGGCCGCTGCCGAAGCTCCGGCAAAAATCTCCATGAAGGCATAATCCATGGTTAAAGGGGAGACGATATTGGTCGGCAACTGGCTCTGCAAGGTGGAATCATACCTGAATTTAAATGAAATCCAGGATGCATCCTGTTCCTGCTGCTTGGAATAATAAGTATACTGAGGATCAATTTTCCCCGACAGCCACTTTTCGAGTTGCGACGACAGGAACAATTCTTCCATCTCAGCAGGGGAATAACCGGCGGCATATAGGCCGGCGATGATAGCTCCCATCGAAGTCCCGGCAACATAACTGATCGGAATACCTTCTTCTTCAAGGGCTTTCAGCACACCAATATGGCAAACCCCTTTCGAGCCCCCGCCACTCAGAACAAGAGCCACCTTCTGGGCATGAAGTGAAGGAAATACTATCAACACGAGTATCAGGGCGAGTATCAGACGACGCATTTGTTCCAGAATTTTACCGAACCGAATTTATGATATAAATGTAAATTTAAGATTAATTATTGTATTAATCAACAGATTTTTTTAATTCCGGCATCCTACAATCTGAACCAATTAAATCTTGTTTTGTTCAAACCTTAAATGACAAAAAAAATCCTGTTGCATGAAACGCAACAGGATTTACAAGCTGTTTATATTATATTTAAATTTTAGACAGCGCCTGGTCGAGGTCGTTGATCAGATCTTCAACATCTTCTATGCCCACAGAATAGCGCACAAGCCCGTCGGTGATATCTGCTTTTAACTTGGCTTCGGCCGATACTTTTGAATGCGTCATCGAAGCAGGGTGCTGAATGAGGGTTTCCACACCGCCGAGTGAAACGGCAAGAATGGCGAGTTTTACATTATTCATAAGAATTTTACCGGCTTCAATGCCACCTTTTAATTCAAAGCTGAGCATAGTTCCCGGGCCTTTCATCTGCTTTCTGGCCTGCTCATACTGCGGATGTGAGGCCAAGCCCGGATAACGCACCCATTCAACCTTGGGATGATTTTCAAGGTACTCGGCAATTTTCTGCGCGCTTTGCTGTGCCCTTTCAATACGGATGCCCAGGGTTTTAATACCGCGAAGCACAAGGTAAGCCTGGTGCGGATCCATGTTGCATCCCATATTCACCATCATCCCCCTGAGTTTTTTATACATCTCCTTTTCACGGGCAACTACCATACCGGCAACAACATCGGCATGTCCGTTGATGAATTTTGTCATGCTGTGCAGTACGATATCTGCCCCAAGATTGAGCGGCTGCTGAAGATATGGGCTTGAGAAAGTATTATCCACAGCTACCGGAATGCCATGTGCATGGGCAAGGTCGCTGCATGCCCGGATATCGGTAATGCTCATGGTTGGATTGGAGGGCGTTTCTATATAAAGCAACCTGGTATTCGGGCGGATCGCCTTTTTCACTTCTTCGATATTGGCTGTATCAACGAAAGTTGATTCAATGCCAAACTGCGAATACTTCTGCTCGAGTACAACACGCGAAGGGCCGTAAACGGCAGCCGAACTTACTACATGATCACCCTGTTTCAGCAATGCCATATAAACAATATTCACTGCTCCCATTCCTGAACTTGCAGCAACGCCGCCAAACCCGTTTTCGAGTTCGGCAACGATATTCTCCAATGCTCCAATCGTAGGATTGCCAATACGCGTGTAGATAAAGCCATCGCTTTCGCCCGAAAAACAACGGGCGCCATGATCGGCATCATCAAAAATGAATGTAGAAGTCTGATAAATTGGAACAGTAGCGCTTCCCAATGAATCCTTAAAACCTCCGCCATGGATCAGCTTTGAATTGATACCTAGTTTTTCAGTAGACATAATCTTTAATTTTATGAATCGTTTTATTGTAATTACAAGGCAAATTCACACCGGCCTTTCGAAAGGCCAATTATTTAGCAGCACTTTGAATTTCCTTCAAAATCAATGCAAAGATAGTTTTTATATTATCACCGGAAGGTCTGTTGCAACTAGTTTTTCCGTGCCCTGCAGGATATTGCCGGGTATCTTTCCAGGCAGGAGAAGGCCGTGGACCCGGCCATGCTCTATAAGCAGAGTACCAGGCGCGCCTTTTCCTGATTGTGCCAGCATCAAAATTTTATTGATAGGAATTTCCTCTCCCTGATGCCGCCTCTGAATTATTCGCAGCATGAAAGCAGGCATGATTTTTTCAGGCAGAAGGGCTATGATAATTTCCAGGTTCCCCGCTATTTTGACTTCATCAGCCTTGCCCCAACGCTTCCGAACAGCGATTTAGATGCAGTTGCCCTGAAAATTCCTTCGTTGACGGTCCTCACATCTTCAATGGTATAGAATGCACCGGGGTTAAAGGTATTTACCGTATCGATGAAATTCCTGATCTCTTTACGCCTTACAATGGAAAATATCACCTTTACACTCCCTTTTGATCCTTCGGCATCAAGGAGGGTCAGGCCGAAGTTTTGCTCCTGAAGCATGTGGATCAATTCCGGAGAGGGACTTGGCAGTATCAGTCTGATAATGGACGTGCCCAGCGATAGTCTTTCTTCAATGGTAATACCAATGTAATTTCCCATGGCGAAACCGGCGCCATATGCTATATAGCACAGCCAGTTATCAAGATGCTGCATAATTTGTCCTACTGCCAGCAGCCAGATGATTACTTCAAAAAATCCCAGAAAAGGGGCCAGGAATTTCATGCCTCTCGACACAAAAATGAGCCTCATGGTACCAATGCTTTGATCCATGATGCGGGCAAAAAAAATCAGCAAGGGCAGAATCACCCACGTGAATAAGGGCGTATCAACGATGTACAGGTCCATTGTATACCGGAAGATTGGTTAATCGGGTAAAGTTAGCTGATTTTGCACTAATGCATTCCCGTAATATAAATTTATATTATTCAACAGATAACAGGGAATCAGGTCAATTTTTATACAATACAATACAGCCTCCTCAACTAATCGGTAAACCGCTTAAACTAATCGGTAAAACCGCCGTTTTACCTAGAAAGCTTATCAATGCAATGCCCTATCTTTGTTTGACAATAAAAAAAACTATAAATTCAAGAACATGAAAGCTAAAAATTTCAGGAGGTTACTCGCAACTACCCTCATTTTGCTGAGTGCTTCATTCTTCGCATCCGCTCAAACGGAGGCCCGATTGTTGCGCTTTCCTGCCATTCACGGCAACCAGGTTGTTTTTTCCTATGCCGGTGATTTATACTCTGTTGACGCTTCGGGAGGAACAGCAAGACGGCTTACCGGAGATGCAGGCTACGAAATGTTTCCGCATTTTTCCCCCGACGGGAAAACAATTGCTTTTACCGCCCAGTACGACGGCAATACCGAAGTTTATACCATACCCTCCGGGGGAGGCGTTCCAAAGAGGCTTACGATTACAGCAACGTTGGGTCGCGACGACGTAAGCGACCGCATGGGGCCGAACAATATCGTCATGACCTGGACGCCCGACGGTAAAAACGTCATCTACCGTTCACGTAAACAAACATTTAATGATTTCGTCGGGCAGCTTTTCAGCGTGCCGGTGGAGGGTGGCATCTCAACCGAGTTGCCGCTTCCGTCCGGTGGTTTCTGCAGTTATTCGCCTGATGGCAAAAAACTTACCTATAACCGTGTTTTCCGTGAATTCCGGACCTGGAAATATTACAAAGGCGGCATGGCTGACGATATCTCGATTTACGATTTTAATTCAAAAAAAACCGAGAATATCACAAACAACGATTCACAGGATATTTTTCCCATGTGGTTTGGCGAGGAGATTTATTTCTGTTCCGATCGCGACCGCACCATGAATCTCTTTTGTTACAATATAAAAACCGGCGCAACGCGCAAAGTAACGAACTTCACCGATTATGACATCAAGTTCCCATCGGCCGGCGACAATCGCATCATCTTTGAACAGGGAGGCTATATTCACATTTTCGATGTTGCAACACAAACAACCCGTAAACTTGACATTTTCCTGTCAGGCGATTTTAACGACAGCCGGGCTGAACTGAAAGATGCAACAAGGTTCACCGAATCGGTAAATGCATCTCCCGACGGAAACCGCATCGTGCTTAGCGCCCGTGGAGATGTATTTACCGTGCCTGCTAAGGAAGGTATTACCCGCAACCTTACTGCCAGCAGCAATGCCCACGACCGCGAAGCTTACTGGTCACCTGATGGAAAATGGATTGCTTACCTCAGCGATAAAAACGGAGAATATGAAATCTATATCCGGAAACAAGATGGCAGCGAAAATCCAGTACAGGTAACCACAGGCGCTGATACTTACAAATTCAGCCTTGAATGGTCGCCCGACAGCAAGAAAATCATGTGGAATGATAAAAAAATGCGCCTCCAGTTTGTAAACATTGATACTAAGGAGGTTACACTCGTCGACCAATCAAAAATCTGGGAATTCAACAGTTTTGAATGGTCGCCGGACAGTAAATGGATTGCTTATACCCAGCAACTGTCAAACGGTTTCGGACAAATTATGCTTTATAACCTCGAAACGGCCCGGAAGTATGAAGTTACTGATCAATGGTATACGAGCGACGACCCGGCTTTCAGCAGCGACGGAAAATTCCTGCTCTTTACTTCTGACCGTACTTTCAATCCCACATACAGCAATGTTGAATGGAACTATGCCTATGAAAATATGGCAAAGATATACATGGTGGCATTGGATAAAAGCACGCCCTCGCCTTTTGCCCCTGCAAACGATGAAGTTTCGGTTGAAGAAAGCGCCGCACAGCCGGCTGATGCCAAGGATGTAAAAGATGGTAAAACCGGCAAAGGCAAGAAAGATGCTAAAGAAAAGAAACCGGCCGAAGAAAAGACTGTAACCATTAAAATTGACCCTGACGGCATACAGCAACGTATTATCGAACTGCCGGTGGAAGCTTCAAACTATTTTAACCTGGCCGCTGTGGACGATAAGGTCTATTATAACCAGCGTACAGACAAAGGCCTGTCTCTTAAGATGTTTGACCTGAAGAACAAGAAAGAAACCGAACTGGCATCCGGAATGGTCTTCGATATAACCGCCAATCATAAAAAGATGCTTCTGGTGCAGGGCCCCAAATATGCCATTATTGACCTCCCAGGTTCAAAAATCAATGTTGAAAAATACATCGACTTGTCCGACGTAAAGGTTTGGGTAAACCTTCACGAAGAATGGAAACAGATTTATGATGAAGCATGGCGCCAGATGAGAGATTTCTTCTATGTTCCCAACATGCATGGGCTCGACTGGAAAGCCATGCACGATAAATATGCCGTCATGGTCCCCTATGTCAACAACCGAAACGACCTCACCTACCTGATCGGTGAACTGATCAGTGAATTGAGCGTCGGCCATGCTTATATCAATGGCGGCGAAAGAAAGCCTATCGAACGGATTGACCTTGGCTTGCTTGGCGCCAGATTAAGTCGTGATGCAAGCGGCTATTACCGAATCGACAGCATTCTGCAGGGGGAAAACTGGGATCCCGGCCTTCGTTCCCCGCTGACCATGATGGGTGTAGGAGCAGGCAAAGGCGATTTCATCACCGCTGTGAATGGAATGCCCACTAACGAAATGCCCGATATATACCAGGCTCTTATCGGAACTGCCGGACGCAATGTTGAAATAACGCTCAATTCCAGGCCGGAAGCAGGAGGAAAGAAAGCGCTGGTGGTTCCTCTGAAGGACGAATCCAAATTATACTATTATACCTGGGTTCAGAATAACATCCGTAAGGTAGCTGAAGCAACCAACGGCGAGGTTGGGTATATTCATATCCCCGATATGGGGCCCGAAGGATTAAATGAATTTGTGAAGTATTTCTATCCTCAATTGTCGAAGAAGGCCCTGATTATTGATGATCGCGGAAACGGCGGCGGCAATGTTTCGCCTATGATCATTGAGCGCCTGCAACGCGAGATGACCCGCAGCAACATGTCGCGCAACGAACAGATTCCGAGCCATACTCCCCAGCAGATGATGGCAGGGCCAAAAGTATTGCTCATCAACCAGTATTCGGCATCCGACGGCGACCTCTTTCCTTATGGTTTCAGGAGACATAATATCGGAAAGATCATTGGCAAGCGTTCATGGGGCGGTGTAGTAGGCATCAGGGGCTCGCTGCCGTTTGTTGACGGCGCCGATCTTCGCAAACCGGAATTCGCCTCCTATTCGGCTGAAGAAAGCAAGTGGATCATTGAGGGACATGGTGTGGAGCCAGATATTGAAGTAGATAACGATCCGGCCCGGGAATATGCCGGTATCGATGATCAGCTAAATAAAGCTATTGAGGTAATAAAAGAAGAATTAAAGAATTATAAGCCTCAACCGGCCATTCCAACACCTCCTGATAAAAGCAAATAAAATCAGATCTAAAAAGAAAGCGAGCCTGAAAACGGCTCGCTTTTTTTTAATCCTCAATAGGATTGTTCGGTTTTACTTCCCCATCCGACGCATGGAAATCATCCGCCGGCTTGCGGTACTGTGCCAGTCAAACGTTGAACAGAGCGTTCACTATAGGGTCGTTTTTACTGGTTCGATCATCAATACGTTTATCCATCATAATCGGATAAACACATTCGTCAATCAGAGCCTGGCTTGTACGGGTTGTCACTTTATAGTTGCGTCCGGCTGTAGATGTCGTTTCGTATGAGAAATCCCAGCCCAGAACCATAACGCGTGCGCCTAAACCGTTGAGTTTGCGGATCAGGGGCACATAATCGGTATCACCGGCAATCAGCACTACAACATCAAAATGCTTAATACTGGTGAGCTCATAAGTTTCGAGAGAGAACCATACATCAATACCTTTCTCTTCGGCTTCGCCTGTACGGGTGTCGACCAGCAACGGGTAGTTGTGCGAGACAATACTTTCATACATGAAAATATCATCAATCCTGCGTTCGTTGGTCATCTGGGTAAGCCTGTAGGCATCGTCAGGATATTTTTTTTCCAGTTGACTGGTGGAATACCTTCCGCGGAACCAATGTATTTCAACTACCTGGCAATACCGTTTATCAGAATTTTCCAGTTTTGATACTTCATCGCGGATGAACTCCGATAAACCGTTGAAGTTAAGTGTACTTTTCCGCTCATGATGATAGCGATAGTAGGAATTCACCTTCAGGAAAAATGTTCCGTCGATGAACATGGCAATTTTCTTAATTCTGTCTTCCATGATTTTTAATAATTATATTTAGGTAAATAAGTACTTTTTTTGAGCAACCCTCTTAATGACAATAACCTGGCATTATTATATTTTCATTTGAAAATGGCAAATTTTTATTGGACATTTTAAACTTAAGAACTCAGGTTAAGGCATTAAAACAAATATAACTCAATGTAGTATGTTGCATTGTTTTAGCAGTGATGCAAATATAATATCCTTTTTAAAAATTTAACCGGTTTTAACATTTTTTTTCAAAAAACACCAAAAAATTTTTATCACTTTTTCTGACCCGGCGCTGCGCTATTGAATTTAATCGTTCAGTTTAGCATCTTATACATAATCAGCGGCGGTGAAAAGGCCGGTAAATTTCCTGTACAAATTTTCGGAATAACGGTTTCATCAGTATTACCGGCCCTGTAGGAAAGCACACAAACGGCTGACAAACGTCCATCGGGTATTGTTTCAAATTATAGCTGATAAACCGGATATAAGGAAACCGGATGCTACAGTTATAAAACCACAAAACACCTGATGCTGATTTTCAGCGGAATGGAGACGAGGCTCAATAAAAAAAAGCAGCCCATAAAGCTGCTCTTCTGTGATTTTTCGCTTATTTAAGCCCTCCCTATCGGCCCGCCTAACTGATATGGCATCTCGTTACCTTCCTGTTCCTTGATCGGTCCGTTTACCGATTCATATTTATTGATGTTATCCTTCAAAGCCCGGAACAGCCTTTTGGCATGCTGAGGGGTCAGGATTATACGGGCTTTTACTTTCGCTTTGGGGACACCCGGCATCATCTTGATAAAGTCAATCACAAATTCCGAAGGTGAATGTGTGATAACGGCAAGGTTTGAATATACGCCTTCAGCCATTTCATCGGAGAGCTCAATATTGATCTGGTTTTGATTAGGTTGATCTGCCATGGTATTGAATATTTGATTTTCAGATTTTTTTCGGTATGTAAAGATAAAGGTTTGAAGCCGGAATCCTGGGATTTCCTTCTTCAAACCTTTAAATATTTATCAGCAGAATATTATTCGGCTTTCGATGCCATCATGCGGTCATATTCTTCACGTGAACCAACAATGATGCTTTCGTACTCGCGCAGTCCAGTTCCTGCAGGAATCAGATGACCGACGATCACATTTTCCTTCAATCCAAGCAGTTCATCGCTTTTAGCCTGAATGGAAGCCTGTGTAAGCACTTTGGTTGTTTCCTGGAACGATGCTGCAGAAATCCAGCTGCGTACCTGCAACGAAGCGCGTGTAATACCCTGCAGAATTTGCTTACCGGTGGCCGGTTTTGCATCGCGGGCCTCAACCAGGGCTTTATCCCTGCGCTTCAGTACCGAGTTTTCGTCCCTCAGCTTGCGGGCGCTGATAATCTGACCAGCCCTCAAAGCCTGGCTGTCGCCGGGATTTTCAACCACTTTTTTACCGAAGATCCAGTCATTTTCATCGTTAAAGTCAATCTTGTTGACCAATTCGCCTTCCAGGAATTTCGTATCGCCGGGATCAACAACTTCAACCTTGCGCATCATCTGTTTTACGATAACTTCAAAATGCTTATCGTTGATTTTAACACCCTGTAAACGATACACTTCCTGAATTTCGTTCACGATGTACTCCTGAACCTTCATAGGCCCCTTGATGGCCAGGATATCGCTGGGAGTAACGGCGCCATCGCTGAGCGGCGTGCCGGCACGAACATAGTCGTTTTCCTGGGCCAGAATCTGCTTGGAGGTAGGGATGAGATAAGAATGCTCCTCCCCGGTTTTAGAGGTGATGATAACTTCACGGTTGCCGCGTTTTAGCTTTTTCCCAAACGAAACCACACCATCAATTTCAGCGACTACGGCAGGATCCGAAGGATTACGGGCTTCAAACAATTCGGTAACCCGCGGCAGACCGCCCGTGATATCTCCCATTTTACCAACAGCGCGGGGTATCTTAACAAGAATATCGCCTGCCTTGATGGTTTTGCCGTCTTCTATTTGCAAGTGGGAGCCTACAGGGATATCGTAATTTTTAATTTCTTCACCATCGGGCGAAATGATCTTGATAGCAGGATTCTTCGCTTTAACCCTTGACTCAATAATTACTTTATCCTGGTACCCGGTTTGTTCGTCGGCTTCAATTTTGTAAGTAACACCTTCGAGAATATTTTCATAAGCGACGGTTCCGTTTACTTCCGAAAGAATTACAGCATTGTATGGATCCCAATCGGTGATCAGATCGCCTTTCTTGATTGTGGAGCCATTCTGAACATACAGGCTGGCGCCATAAGGCACATGACCAGAGGCAAGAATAATATTGGTATTCTTGTCCATGATCCTCATTTCAGCCGAACGTCCGATTACTACCTGGTATTTCTGGCCTGCTTCATTCTCATAATCAACAGAGCGGAGCTCATCCATTTCGATGACGCCGTCATATTTTGCTTCAATTTTTGATGCCGAGGCAATGTTAGCGCCGGCAACCCCACCAACGTGGAAAGTACGAAGTGTAAGCTGGGTACCCGGTTCACCGATCGACTGCGCGGCAATAACCCCGACAGCTTCGCCCTTCTGGACAAGTCGTCCGGTAGCTAAACTACGGCCATAGCATTTTGCGCAAACGCCTTGTTTTGATTCACAGGTTAACACCGAACGGATTTCTACGGCTTCGATGGGCGAATCTTCGATCTTTCGGCAGATTTCCTCGGTAAGTTCTTCACCGGCAGGAACGATCAGTTCACCGGTCTGAGGATGGTAAATATCGTGGAGGGTAACACGCCCGAGAATTCGGTCATACAGCGATTCAACAACTTCCTCGTTTTTCTTGAGCGCAGTAGTCATA
The DNA here is from genome assembly GCA_035403165.1 of Bacteroidales bacterium. GTDB lineage: Bacteria > Bacteroidota > Bacteroidia > Bacteroidales > UBA4417 > UBA4417. Next base: position 29,908 of record DAONEP010000030.1, read on the forward strand.
AGTCCGCGCAAGGTACCGCAGTCCTCTTCAGAGATGATAACATCCTGTGCCACATCAACCAAACGGCGTGTAAGATATCCGGCATCTGCTGTTTTCAAAGCAGTATCGGCAAGACCTTTACGCGCGCCGTGTGTTGAAATGAAATACTCAAGGACCGAAAGGCCTTCCTTGAAATTTGAAAGGATAGGGTTTTCGATAATTTCACCGCCGGTAGCGCCTGATTTCTGAGGCTTGGCCATAAGGCCACGCATACCTGAAAGCTGGCGAATCTGTTCTTTTGAACCACGGGCTCCTGAATCAAGCATCATATAAACAGAGTTGAACCCCTGATTATCCTTGCTCAGATCTTCCATCACCTTACGGGTCAGGTTGGCGTTGGTATGTGTCCAGATATCGATGATCTGGTTGTAACGTTCGTTGTTGGTGATGAACCCCATGTTATAGTTGTTTACCACTTCGGCAACTTCTTCGTTAGCTGCAGCAATGAGTTCATCCTTGGCCTTGGGAACGATTACATCGCTAAGGTTAAAGGATAGTCCTCCTTTAAAAGCCATGGTATAGCCAAGATCTTTGATATCATCAAGGAACTGGGCCGTTTTTGCAGTACCGGTTTTCTTAAGAATGTCGCCGATAATATCGCGAAGCGATTTTTTGGTAAGCAGTTGGTTGATATATCCGAATTCCTTCGGCACAACCTGGTTGAAAAGAACCCGGCCAACAGTGGTTTCCACCAGCTTTTCAGTGGTCTTTCCGTCTTCAGTAACCGTCATACGCACAGATATCCATGCATTCAGGTCAGCTTTCTTTTCATTGTAGGCTATAATGACTTCTTCGGGCGAATAGAACTTGAGACCTTCTCCCTTTACAGGATGGTCTGGTTCACTCTTACGGCCCTTGGTAATGTAATAAAGTCCGAGTACCATGTCCTGTGAAGGCACCGTAACAGGAGCGCCATTGGCAGGATTAAGAATATTATGCGAAGCCAGCATCAGAATCTGAGCTTCCAGGACTGCTGCATTTCCGAGCGGAACATGAACAGCCATTTGGTCACCGTCGAAGTCGGCGTTGAAAGCCGTACAAACGAGCGGGTGCAACTGGATGGCCTTTCCTTCGATTAGTTTGGGCTGAAATGCCTGGATACCAAGCCTGTGCAGTGTAGGAGCACGGTTGAGGAGGACGGGATGCCCTTTCAGGATATTTTCAAGTATTTCCCAAACGACAGGGTCTTTACGGTCAACAATCTTTTTTGCCGATTTCACTGTCTTCACAATGCCGCGTTCCAGCATTTTGCGGATGATGAACGGCTTGAAAAGTTCAGAAGCCATATCTTTTGGCAAACCGCATTCGTGCAATTTCAGTTCGGGACCGACAACGATAACCGAGCGGCCTGAATAGTCGACACGTTTACCGAGAAGGTTCTGACGGAAACGTCCCTGTTTCCCTTTCAGGCTATCGCTTAACGATTTCAGGGCGCGGTTCGATTCGGTTTTAACCGAGCTGGCCTTGCGTGAATTGTCGAAAAGTGAATCAACAGCTTCCTGGAGCATTCGCTTTTCGTTGCGCATGATCACATCCGGAGCCTTGATTTCGATAAGCCTTTTCAAACGGTTATTACGGATAATGACGCGGCGGTACAGATCATTCAGGTCGGAAGTTGCAAAACGTCCGCCATCGAGGGGAACCAATGGGCGTAGTTCAGGCGGAATCACCGGGACTACTTTAACGATCATCCATTCCGGACGGTTTTCGGCGCGCGTTGCGGCATCGCGGAAAGCTTCAAATACCTGCAGACGTTTCAAAGCTTCTGCTTTACGCTGCTGTGAAGTTTCCGTGTTGGCCTTGTGGCGGAGCTCGAACGACATCTGGTCGAGATTTAGCCGGCTGAGAGCATCAAATAATGCCTCAGCGCCCATTTTTGCAATGAATTTATTGGGATCGCTGTCGTCGAGATACTGGTTTTCCTTAGGGAGGTTATCAACAATTTCGAAATACTCTTCTTCGGTGAGGAAATCGAGAGGTTTTATGCCATCCTTCTCCTTGATACCCGGTTGGATAACCATGTAACGCTCGTAGTAAATGATTGCATCGAGCTTTTTGCTGGGCAGGCCAAGCAAAGCGCCTATTTTATTCGGCAACGAACGGAAATACCATATATGGGCTACGGGAACAACCAACTGGATATGTCCCATACGTTCGCGGCGCACTTTTTTTTCGGTAACCTCAACGCCGCAACGGTCGCAAACGATTCCTTTATAACGGATACGTTTGTATTTCCCGCAATGACATTCCCAGTCTTTAACGGGGCCGAAAATTCGCTCACAGAATAATCCGTCGCGTTCAGGTTTATAAGTCCGGTAATTAATGGTTTCGGGTTTCAGTACTTCTCCGCTCGAACGTTCAAGGATCGATTCCGGGGAAGAAAGGCTGATCCTGATTTTTGAAAAGCTGTTGGTTACAGTATTTTCTTTTCTGAAAGCCATATGATGAGAACGTGTTAACTTAATTAAAAATGCGTTTACTATCGCATAACAACCAAACCTCTCAAGCCCGGGTCACCTGGCTCTTTTGTTTTGACAGATGACTCAGGCCCGGGATGTCTTGCTATTCAAAAGTAACGTTCAGGCCAAGGCCGCGAAGCTCGTGTACCAGAACGTTGAAGGATTCGGGTATGTTCGGAACAGGCATATTTTCGCCCTTGACGATGGATTCATAGGCTTTTGCGCGGCCTACCACATCATCCGATTTTACCGTCAGAATTTCCTGCAGGATATTAGCGGCTCCGAAAGCTTCGAGAGCCCAAACTTCCATTTCGCCGAAACGCTGTCCGCCAAACTGTGCTTTACCGCCTAACGGCTGCTGTGTGATAAGTGAATAAGGTCCTATGGAACGGGCATGCATCTTATCGTCAACCATGTGATGAAGTTTCATCATATAGATATATCCTACGGTTGCAGGCTGGTCAAAACGCTCTCCCGTGCCTCCGTCGTAAAGGTATATCCTGCCGTTGAATGGCAGATTGGCTTTTTCGAGGTAACCGTTTATCTGTTCAGTGGTTGCACCATCAAAAATCGGCGTATTGAAATGAAGGCCCAGTTTTGCACCAGCCCATCCCAGCACGGTTTCATAAATCTGCCCAAGGTTCATACGCGAAGGTACGCCCAGAGGATTCAGGACAATATCAACCGGCGTTCCGTCGGCGAGGAAAGGCATATCCTCTTCACGCACAATACGTGCGACAATGCCCTTGTTACCATGACGGCCGGCCATTTTATCGCCCACCCGCAATTTGCGTTTTTTGGCAACATATACTTTGGCCATCTGTACAATACCATTCGGCAGTTCATCGCCTACAGTAGCAACAAATTTCCGGCGGTTATATACGCCAAGGACTTCCTTATGTTTAATTATATAATTGTTAATCAGAACTTTGATCAGTTCATTAACATCTTTATCGGTTGTCCAGCGACTTGGATTTACATTGAGGTAATCAATTCCCATGAGCATTTTCTGGGTGAATTTCACCTTTTTGCCAATCACTTCGCTCTTGAAGTTATTGTAAACGCCCTGTGATGTTTTACCGCTAACCAGAATGGTAAGCTTATCTACAAGCTTTTGCTTCAGTTCAACAGTGTTCTTCAGGAATTCGTCATCCAGTTCTTTGACAACATCTTTCTCTTTGGCTTTTAGTTTTTTATCCTTTATAACCCTTGAGAATAGTTTTTTATCAATAACGACGCCTTTCATTGAAGGAGGCGCTTTCAGTGAAGCGTCTTTCACATCGCCGGCTTTATCGCCGAAGATGGCCCGGAGAAGTTTTTCTTCAGGGGTCGGGTCACTTTCACCTTTCGGTGTGATTTTCCCGATAAGGATATCGCCTTCGTTCACCTCAGCCCCGATGCGGATAAGGCCGCTTTCGTCGAGGTCCTTGGTAGCTTCCTGGCTGACGTTGGGAATATCGTTGGTAAGTTCTTCAACGCCACGTTTGGTATCACGTACTTCCAGCGTAAATTCTTCGATATGAAGCGAAGTGAAGATATCTTCCTTTACAACTTTTTCGCTGATAACGATAGCATCTTCAAAGTTGTAACCCTTCCAGGGCATGAAAGCCACCATCAGGTTACGTCCAAGGGCCAGTTCACCGCCTTTGGTAGCATATCCTTCGCATAAAACCTGGCCTTTTTTAACCTTATCGCCTTTGCGAACAATAGGACGAAGGTTGATACAGGTATTCTGGTTTGTACGGGCGTATTTGGTAAGGTTATATACTTTTACATCATCGTCGAAACTTACCAGCCTTTCTTCGTCAAGGCGGGCATAACGGATAACGATCTGCGTTGAGTCAACATATTCAACGATGCCGTCGCCTTCGGCATTAATAAGGACGCGGGAATCCTGTGCAACTTTTCCTTCAAGGCCGGTGCCTACGATGGGGGTTTCAGGATTCAGCAACGGAACAGCCTGGCGCATCATGTTCGATCCCATGAGGGCGCGGTTTGCGTCGTCATGTTCAAGGAAGGGGATCAGCGATGCTGCGATGGACGCAATCTGGTTTGGAGCCACATCTATCAGGTCGACTTTCTCTTTTTCAATCAGAGGATAATCGGCCAGGTACCTTACTTTCACCAGATCGTTATCGAAGTTGCCTTCTTTATCCATACCTGTCGTAGCCTGGGCTATGATCTTGTTCTCTTCTTCTTCGGCGCTCAGATAAACCGTTTCGGCAAGCTCAACCTTACCATTGATAACCCTTTTATAAGGTGTTTCAATAAAACCAAGCTTGTTTATTTTGGCATAGACGCACAATGACGAAATAAGTCCGATGTTGGGACCTTCAGGTGTTTCGATGGTGCAGAGACGGCCGTAATGGGTATAGTGAACGTCACGGACTTCGAAACCTGCCCTTTCGCGGGAAAGACCTCCGGGACCGAGGGCCGAAACCCTGCGCTTGTGGGTAATTTCGGCCAGGGGGTTGGTCTGATCCATGAACTGCGAGAGCTGGTTGGTCCCAAAAAACGAGTTGATCACACTCGACAGCGTCTTGGCATTTATCAGATCCATCGGAGTGAAAACCTCGTTATCGCGAACGTTCATGCGCTCACGGATGGTACGGGCCATACGGGCAAGCCCTACCCCAAACTGGTTGTAAAGCTGCTCGCCCACAGTACGGATGCGGCGGTTGCTCAGGTGGTCGATATCATCAACCTCGGTATGTGCGTTTATAAGCCCGATAAGGTACTTAATGATTGAAATGATATCTTCCTTGGTAAGGACACGCGTTTCGAGCGGAATGTTTAATTCAAGCTTTTTGTTGATACGATAGCGGCCTACATCACCCAGATCATACCGTTTATCGCTGAAGAACAGCTTTTCGATTATACCTCTTGCCGTTTCTTCGTCAGGCGGTTCGGCATTGCGCAACTGCCTGTATATGTATTCAACAGCTTCTTTTTCGCTGTTGGCAGTGTCTTTCTGCAGTGTATTGAAAATTATGGCAAATTCCTGCGTATTGACATCATCGCGATGCAACAGGATTGTTTTGGCCCCGGAATCAACAATCTGATCAATATGCTGATTTTCAAGAACGGTTTCGCGGTCAATAATAACCTCGGTGCGTTCAATGGTTACAACTTCGCCGGTATCCTCATCGCCGAAGTCTTCGGTCCATGATTTCAGCACCCTTGCGGCAAGCTTGCGTCCCACATATTTTTTTAATCCGGCTTTGCTGACCTTAACTTCTTCGGCCAGGTCGAACAATTCGAGAATACTTTTATCGCTTTCGAACCCGATGGCGCGAAGCAATGTGGTTACCGGCAATTTCTTTTTGCGGTCGATGTATGCATACATCACATTGTTAATGTCGGTCGTAAATTCCATCCAGCTTCCTTTAAAGGGGATGATACGGGCCGAAAACAACTGCTGACCGTTTGTATGATAACTGGTACCGAAGAAAACCCCGGGAGAACGGTGCAATTGTGATACCACAACACGTTCAGCCCCGTTTATAACAAAAGTACCCTTAGGGGTCATGTAAGGAATCATCCCAAGATAGACATCCTGGATGATGGTTTCAAAATCCTCATGTTCGGGGTCGGTACAGTACAGCTTTAATTTTGCTTTGAGGGGGACGCTATACGTGAGTCCGCGTTCGATGCACTCCTCTATGCTGTAACGGGGAGGATCGATAAAATAATCGAGGAATTCGAGCACAAAATTATTTCGTGCATCGGTGATCGGGAAGTTTTCGGCAAAAACCTTAAACAGCCCTTCATTCACACGATTTTCAGGATTTGTTTCCAACTGAAAGAAATCCTGGAACGATTTGACCTGGATTTCAAGGAAATCGGGACATTCCGCTTGGATCTTCGTAACACCGAAGCTGATCCGTTCTACTCTATTTGAAGCCACTGCCATATAGCCTGAATTGATTATTTAAATAACGTATTTTTAAACAATTAATCCCGATTGCATAATCGGGAAGTAAACAGACTACTTATCCATGCTGATGAGCGTGAATAAGCAGTCTGTTTGGTAATTGCGATCAAATAGCATTTATTTATTTAACCTCAACTTCGGCTCCGGCTTCTTCTAATTGTTTTTTGAGTGCTTCAGCTTCGTCTTTCGATACGCCTTCTTTAATAGCCTTAGGAGCAGCATCTACAAGATCTTTAGCTTCTTTAAGGCCGAGGCTGGTGAGTTCTTTCACCAGTTTAACGACGTTGAGTTTTGATTGTCCGGCAAATTTCAGGATAACGTCAAACTTGGTCTTTTCTTCGGCTGCGGGAGCTTCACCACCGGCTGCAGAACCTGCTACCATAACGGGAGCTGCGGCTGCGGGTTCAATTCCGTATTCTTCTTTCAGAATTTTAGCCAGTTCGTTTACTTCTTTAACTGTCAGGTTAACTAACTGTTCGGCGAAAGTTTTTAAGTCTGCCATTTTATTTGTAGATTTAATTGTTTTACAATGAATTGATTTTAGTATTTTTCTGTGCTTCTGTAACCAGCTGGTTAAGCAGCACGTTCTGATAAGGTTTTGAGCACGCCCGAAATGGTTTGGCCACCGCCCTGCAATGCAGAGATAACATTGCGTGCAGGAGACATAAGCATGGAAACAACATCGGCGATGAGCTCGTTTTTGCTCTTGATAGCGATCAGGAGGTCGAGTTCGGCATCGCCAAGATAGGTCATTTCTTCAACATAGGCGCCTTTGAGCAGGGGCTTGGGAGAGCTCTTCCTGAATTCTTTGATAAGCTTGGCAGGGATATTTCCCTGGTTGGCTATCATGATCGAAGTATGTCCTTTCAGGGTATCGAACAGTGGGCTGAAATCCTTGCCGGAACGTTCCATTGCTTTATGCAGCAAGGCGTTCTTCACAACGATCAGCTTCACATCTTTTTTGAAACACAAACGCCTTAAGCGGTTGGTAGTTTCAACGTTCATATCTGAAATATCGGTGATATAAAGGTAATTCGTAGCCTTTAACTCCTCGGTAAGGTTATCGATCAGCAGATTCTTATCTTCTTTTCTCATAACGTTTGTTCTTAAGGATCAAATAGTTACACTTACCTGTCTTAAGCTGTGATCGATTTCTGATCGATACGGATGCCTGGGCTCATTGAGCTCGACATGAAAACACTCTTAACATAAGTTCCTTTAGCAGCAGCCGGTTTCAGTTTGATAATGGTCGAAAGGAGTTCTTTTGCATTATCAATAATTTGTTCCTGGCTGAAAGAAACTTTTCCAATTCCTGCATGAATAATACCGAATTTATCAACCTTGAAGTCGATTTTCCCGGCTTTAACTTCCTGCACGGCTTTTCCGATATCCATGGTTACAGTGCCTGTTTTTGGGTTCGGCATCAGGCCGCGGGGGCCTAAGATGCGTCCAAGGGCACCTACCTTTGGCATAACGCTGGGCATGGTAATAACCACGTCAACATCGGTCCAGCCTTCTTTTATTTTTTGAATGTATTCGTCGAGTCCAACATAATCAGCGCCTGCAGCTTTTGCTTCTTCTTCTTTGTCGGGGGTACACAAAACAAGGACCTTCACCGTTTTTCCTGTACCATGGGGCAGGGTAACAATACCGCGCACCATTTGGTTGGCTTTACGGGGGTCAACGCCCAAGCGAACATCAATATCAACGGATGCATCGAACTTGGTTGTTGTGATCTCCTTTACGACACGAGCAGCATCAGCAAGCGAATAAGCAGCATCCTTATCGTATTTAGCTAAAGCCAGTTTTTGGTTTTTTGTCAATTTAGCCATTTCGCGTCAGGTAATTAGTAATTTTATTTTCGGATTAATGTTTCGGCAACTCTATGCGGCCGTTACATAGCAACTGGAGGTTCACCCTTCACGGTGATTCCCATGCTTCGTGCAGAACCGGCAACCATTTGCATGGCTGCTTCGATGGTGAAGCAATTGAGGTCAGCCATTTTGCTCTGGGCAATTTCACGAACCTGATCCCAGGTAACGGAAGCTACCTTTTTACGATTAGGTTCAGCCGATCCACTTTTAAGCTTGGTAGCTTCGAGGAGCTGAACTGCAACCGGGGGGGTCTTGATAATAAATTCGAACGACTTGTCTTTGAAAACAGTGATGACCACAGGAATGATCTTTCCAGCCTGATCCTGTGTACGGGCATTAAACTGTTTGCAAAAATCCATGATGTTTACGCCCTTCGAACCTAACGCGGGTCCTACCGGGGGTGATGGATTAGCCGCACCTCCTTTAATTTGCAGTTTGATTAATCCAGCAACTTCTTTTGCCATTTTTCAGTTGTCTTAAAGGATTTGTAATTGCGGAACAGGTAACAACTAGGATTCTTTGGCAACCTGCATGAACGATAGTTCAAGCGGGGTTTTACGTCCAAAGATCTTTACCATTACTTTCAGCTTTTTCTTTTCATCGTTAATTTCTTCAATCACGCCGCTGAAACTGTTGAATGGTCCATCCGTTACAGTTACGGTTTCACCAACAATAAAGGGTACGCTGAGCTCGGCGCCTTGTTCTGATAATTCATCTACTTTGCCCAGAATACGGTTTACTTCGGCAGGTCTCAGGGGAACGGGTTCGTCTTTCGAGCCAAGGAATCCTAACACCCCCGGAATATTCCGGATAATGTGCGGTATTTCTCCGACCAATATAGCCTCTATCAGTACATATCCCGGCAGATAGGAGCGCTCTTTGCTCACTTTTTTGCCTTTTTGTACTGCATAGACTTTTTCTGTAGGAATGAGAACCTGCGAAATAAACTCCTGGAGGCCCAGTCGGTTTATTTCACTTTCAAGGTATTGTTTTACCTTTTTCTCGCCCCCACTCATGGCCCGGATTACATACCACTTTTTAACTTGTTCGCCCATGCCGGTTGATGAAAATTGAGAGGTTTATTACCAAAAAATATCAGATTGAATTTCCCCGGAGAGGATTAGAAAAGCAGGTAAAACTGCTTCAACAGGAGCTGAAAAGCCTCATCCATCAAAAACACCACAAGGGCGATAATCAGGGAAGCAATGGATACGACTACAGCGCTGTTTTGTAATTCACTCCAGGTAGGCCAGGAAACTTTATGAATGAGTTCATCGTAACTCTCAGTTACATACCCAATGAATTTGCTCTTTGCCATCGATCTAATATTTTTGCACGGGTGGTAGGAATCGAACCCACAGCCTACGGTTTTGGAGACCGCCACTCTACCAGTTGAGCTACACCCGTTTAGTCCTTGCCTGATTTGCTAGCCAGCCTTCCGGCAGGACAGACAACCAGAAACATTAATTTTTCAATTCAAGTATACTATGGCAGGAAAGGTGTCCCGGCTTCGATGACCGGGACATTTTCCCAAACGCTTTTAGTCAAGAATTTCAGTAACCTGACCAGCACCAACGGTACGACCGCCTTCACGGATAGCGAAACGAAGGTTGAGGTTCATGGCGATTTCAGAAATCAGGTCAACTGTAATTGTCAGGTTATCACCGGGCATTACCATTTCTACGCCTTCGGGGCAGGTAATTTCACCGGTAACGTCGGTGGTCCTGAAATAGAACTGAGGACGGTATTTATTGTGGAACGGAGTGTGGCGTCCGCCTTCTTCTTTCTTCAGGATATAAACTTCAGCTTTGAATTTTTTATGAGGAGTGATTGATCCGGGTTTTGCGATAACCATACCACGACGGATTTCATCCTTATCGATGCCGCGGAGGAGCAGACCTGCGTTGTCGCCGGCTTCACCTTCATCGAGAAGTTTACGGAACATTTCAACACCTGTGCAAACAGATTTCAATTTTTCCGAGCCCATACCGATGATTTCAACGGGATCACCAACATGGATAATACCGGTTTCAATACGGCCGGTAGCAACAGTGCCACGTCCGGTGATTGAGAACACGTCTTCAACAGGCATCAGGAATGGTTTGTCGACGGAACGTTCCGGGAGGGGAATCCAGGTATCAACGGCGTCCATCAGTTCCATAATTTTATCAACCCATTTGGGTTCTTTATTTAATCCGCCGAGAGCTGAACCACGGATGATCGGGGTGTTGTCACCGTCAAACTGGTAGAAGCTAAGCAGGTCGCGGATTTCCATCTCCACGATATCGAGAATTTCTTCATCATCAACAAGGTCAACCTTATTCATGAAGACGACCATCTTGGGAACATTAACCTGGTGGGCCAGGAGGATATGTTCACGGGTTTGGGGCATAGGGCCGTCGGTAGCGGCAACAACGAGGATAGCGCCGTCCATTTGAGCGGCACCGGTGATCATGTTCTTAATATAGTCGGCATGGCCGGGGCAGTCAACGTGGGCATAGTGGCGGTTTGCCGTCTGGTACTCAACGTGGGCAGTATTGATGGTAATTCCCCTTTCCTTTTCTTCAGGAGCATTGTCGATAGAATCGAATGACCTGAATTCCGAAAGACCTTTATCAGCTAACACCAATGTGATAGCAGCCGTAAGCGTGGTCTTGCCATGATCAATATGGCCGATTGTGCCAATGTTTACGTGAGGTTTTGAACGATCGAATTTTTCTTTTGCCATGGTAATTAATGTTTATGGTTTTAAGCACTAGTTTTTGTAAAAAAAATGATGAGCCTTTGAGGAGAGTTGAACTCCTGACCCCTTCCTTACCAAGGAAGTGCTCT
>DAONEP010000031.1:0-39587 GCA_035403165.1 Bacteroidales bacterium
GTTGGGGATTGCGGGTTGCTTTCCTGTCGAACCCCGATGCCGTTGTTGCGGGCTGTGAACTTTGTTGTCCGCGCCGAAACCCCAATTGACATATAGTTTTTGTTATAGGGCGTTTTCATTTGTCTCAATGTTTAATATCAACTCGTTAGGACTCGGAAAATTGATTGGTAACAGGTCAATTCTAAATGGTAATTCCATGTTTCTCAACTCGTCAATATTTTTGTCTAAAAGTCCGTTCTCACTGCAATAATTGAAAGTCAGCTTTAAATAGCGTCTGATAATCATTAAAGGTAAAAATTGTCCTCTAAAATTCATCCATTCCATTAAGTCCTTTTTCCCCTTTGAGCTGTTGCAAGTCCTACAAGCGAAAATTAAATTCTCTGCATCGTCCCGTCCACCGAGCTTTTGAGGAAAAATATGGTCTAACGCTAACTTGTCTGACGAGCCGCAATAATTACAAATCTGTCCAGTTTGTAATTTGATTTTCTCGTCGTCAAAAATTGTCCGCATATTCATTGTCCCAGTTTTAAGTCCTTTGAATAATCTGGCTCGAATCATGTAGTTAAACTCTCCGTATTTCTCTTGTTTCTTGTCAACAGCGGTATGAGCCATTGCCAAGTTCGAGTATGATAAGTAAATTAATTCTCTAACTGTCTCAATTTGTTGTTTTGCCATTTTCAAGTCTTTTGTGTCTGTCTGCAAGCTTTTTAAAATGCCCTATAACGGTTGGCGGTATGAAAAGTTGCCGATTGCGTGCGATTTCCTGTCAAGTTACACAAAAGTTGAAGCGGGCTACAACCCTTGAATTTACTACTAACTCGGCAATTTTTTATACCGCTTGTTAGCAACTGGGCGTTCTTGTCTGTCAATGGTTTGAGATATATTTCTAATTCTGTCATTCCTTATTTTTCTGTCTTTAAAGATTTAGTTTTTTAGTGTCGGCAAAGTCAGGGCTGGCAAAATAGACAAGCTCTTTGGCAGGTTTTGGTTTTAGCGTTGGCTGGTGCGACCTGACAATGTGCTTGGCTATGTGCTGTGGGCTTTTTCATTTCATTATATTTCTTTTGTTTCTCCATCGTTCATTTCAACTATTGGTGTTGTAAAAATCTTGTCATATTCGCTTCCGCTAAAAGTATGAATTGGAACAATATTTTTTGGTTTTATTGCTTCAACCATTTGTTTTAATGTTTCTGTGTCTGCGTGTCCGCTTGTATGAATTTTATGTATTGTGAAATTGCGATTTGTCAAATAGTCAAGGAATTTTTTTGTGTCTGATTTTTGCAAATACCCTTCCCACATTGAATATATGAGGTTTCCGCCATCAATTTCATTTATGTTTTCTAAGTCTTTTTGCATTGATGGTCTTACAATCATTACAATCTTGTCAGCCTGATTACTAATTTCTTCTTTAGTGATTTTAAAATTTTTGAATTGATACAGAATTTGTTCGTGTCCTTCATTTTTCAATCGTCTGCTTGTGTAATAAGGAAACATTACTTTCAAATTTTCGAACTCTTTTGAAGGGAAAGGGATTTTAGCAAATTTTGATAATTCTTTCAAAATCGTTGCTACATAAACATCAACGACAAAAATTTTATTGGTTCTTATACAAGCCCTGTAAACTGAAACAATTCTATCAATATTTTGACCTGAAGTGTATATTAAATTGATTTTGTTTTGCTGTTGAAAGACTTCCATTAAGTCATTCTCAATTTCTGTTTCTGTCTTAAACGGTTTGCTTTCTCTACCAATGGTTGTGCCTTCAAGAAGTAAATAATCCACATTCTGAGGTGCATTGTGCGTAAACCATTTAAAAGCGTTTGCTTTTCTGCCGTGGTTTCTAAAATCACCTGAATAAAATATGCTTATACCTTCCGCTTCAACTAAAAATGAATACGCATCAAAAGCGGAATGGTCAGCCCAATAAGGCGTAATTGAAAAGTCGCCAATTTGAAAAACCTTTTCTTTTTCAAAGTAGTTAGCATTTTCAATGATTATTTCTTGCGGAGTAAATAAACTATTGAGTTCAATTATTTTATGTGTTGCTTCACCCAAAAAATGTTTTACTTTTTTATCAATGAAATTGCTTAGTCCGTAATGGTCTTGATGTGGATGCGATATAATTACACCATCAATCAATTTGTCAGTTTCGTTATAAAGCCCTTTAATATCAGGCAAAACACCGTGTTCAATTAATTCTTGGGGGTTTAACTCTTTGAATTTGCTAAAATCAAATTCTTTTCCATCTCTTTCAACTAATGGCATACCAAAGTCAAGCAATATTCTAGTGTTTTCAGTCCAGACTTCAACACACGAACCGCCTATTTCTTTTGTGCCACGATGGATTTTAAATTTCATAAATTACCAATTTGATAAACCGTTTTTCATAGTGAAATTGAATGTTTGAAGGTTGTTTAAGAAAGTTGAACCAATTTGTGTTCTTGCAAACTGTAAAATTTCATCAAACTTTGTCTTTGCCGAACTTTTATAATTAAATTCCGAAATAATCAAGACAGGAATAATTTTTTTGATGATATTAGGTTTACTCCAATTAGGATTTATTAAACCAATTTTTTGTTTTTGCTCCAACATTTCAAAAACTGCACATTCCAACTCTTTTTTCGGGAAACTTGTAAAAATATCGTTGTACAACCCTATTTGCAGGGGACTAAGATAAATTCCTGAGGTATTTGTTCCGTGTTTATATTCAATCAACAAAATATTTCCGTCTTTGTCTAATGCTAAAAAATCAAGTTCATTTCCAATTGCCTTTTCCCCTAAATCTTTTCCGTATCGTTCAGGATTGAGGTCTGAAATTTCACGTTGTAGTTGTTTGTATTTTTGTTGTAGGTTTCCAAAAAGATTGTCTTTCTCTGCTTGGTCTGAATAGCCGATTACTGCTTCTTTGTCAATAATTACAAAATCAGTATCAGGGTAGCCACAAATTCCAAATATTTTCGACAATTCGTTTTGATAAAAACCTTCTTTTTTGTTTTTATAATACCTGTCAAATTTACTGTTCTGTTCGATTTGAGTTATTAAATATTCAATTTCATTCTGGAAGTTTTCACTTAAATTTTTCAGTCCATAAAGATTTGGCGAAATGGCTTTGTACTTTTCGTCAGCATCAATTAAAACAGATGTGCTGTTTACTGGAAGAACTGATATAATTCTAGTTAGACCACGATAGACTGAAATCCATTCTTTTGAACTGTTTTTACCAATTAAGAAATCTAATTCTTTATGAATTTTGACGAAGTCAAATAGCCACCTTAATTCACCGCCAGTTTCTAATAAACTTGCAAGTCCTTTTGATATGGTTCTATTATAATACATTCTCTTGTTTTTTAAATGACCAAACACGATTTTTTACAAGTCCAAAGAGTATCGGGGCTAAAAAAATCATAACTATTCCTGCAATTCCCCTGCTTTGTCTTCGATTCTTGCCACTTGGCGAAATTAGATTGACAAGGTATATTGCAAAGATTACTCCCAACGGAATTTTTGTGATTAATGCCAACAATGTTTTAAAAATGTTTCTGTTGTCAATAAATGTTGTTACAATAATCCATAAGAGCAAAAGTCCTTCAACTCCGACAAAGATATTTCTCAATATGCGGTTGTCTATTTTGTCACCTAAAATGTAGAACAAACCAAGCGGAGCAAGGACAAGCATAAAAACTTTTGTCAAGTCGGCAAAATCCCGATAAACCGTTATTGTTTTTGTAAAACCCAGTATTATTCCGAGAAGCAAAATTCCAATGCACCCGTATATATAATATTCGCTTGGTATTGTTTTTAAATATTCCATTTACTTTTTATGACTTTTAATTTTCGAAATTGCCAATTCTGTGCAATCGGTTATTGCTTTTGTAAAATTTTTCTTCCCCATCTTTTCTTCATTGAAATCTATAATGATAGCAGTATCTTCTTTTGAGTTTGGCAAAATCTCGAAATTACCTGAATATTTTCTTTGAATTAAATCGGAAATTGAATTAAAAACTTCTGTTTGAATTTTCTTTATTTCTTCAGGTGTTGCCTGTTCTGAAGAATAATTCAATCCATAAACCAATGTGCCTTTTTGGATATAAATTGCTAAAACTCCTTCGTCAAGAGGCTGAATAGGAATAAGTTTGGCTCTCAATTTAGATTTGGGGTCAGTATTGGTTACAAATAAGTATTCTACTCCTTTGCCTTTCTCAGGGTCGTAGTTTTCTCTATTAAATCTAGGCCCCATTAAAAAATCTTCATTCTTTTTTTGAATAAACAATAATGCTTCTTTACCGATTTGGCTAAAACTTTTATTCTCTTTTTTAATAGTTGTCGCAACGAGCAAAACCAATACAGGAATAGCAACTTGAGTAAAGTTCACAATTGAACCTAATAATTCGTTTGTGTCGAAATTGCTATTTATTAAAAGTCCAATAATCGCAAAGACACTCATAATTCCGAGTGAAATTGATAACATTTCATTTATTCTATCTTTATTCATACTTTTTATTTTTTAGATTTCAAACTCTATTATTCTAATTCGTGGGTCGGAAGATTTGGCTCTTTGACTTTTGCGAAGCGTTGGTTTGTGTGTCGGGCAAAAGGCAATGTGCCAAATGTGTGTCGGCTTTCCGCTTTTCTTTCTTGCGGGTCGGCAAAAAAACTAAATCTTTTGTCTTTTCATTCTCAAACCATTTCAGTTCTGTCTTCATTGTCTCGGTGTCGGTTTTTTCTTCGCCTTGTTGCTAACGAGTAGATATACGCAATATTTCGCTTATATCCGTTTTATACGAATGATGTCTCATTCCCGCACATCAATATAAATCCCTGCTAATTTACGCGTTTTGTTTATATATCAAAATTATCCATTGGACTTTTATTCGTTCAAATTTCCGGGCGACGGTATGAGCCAAAAAAATCATGGTTTTGCTGCCGGATGGCGGGGCGACGGTGAGATAACGCGCCAGTCAGCGCGTATTCAGGCAAAGACGGGGCAAAAAGGCGCCACATCTTATCTGGTTAATATGCTAAAGGATAAATTATTCGGCCAACTTGTGGATATATTCCGGCGTCTCCGGATCATCGGTGAAAAAGTCCCTTTTTTTGCCCTGTGACAACGCCCACCGGTCCATCCACGATATTCCCCAGGCGCCGTAAACGGTCACCTCCGTTTGATAAGCTTCGTCGTGCAGCGCCTGGTCCATACTGACGAACACATAACCGTTCTTCCGGAAAACCATGGCCAGCGAATCGATATAATCGGCGTTGAGCCGGCTGGCGTGAATCAGCAAGATCTGGCTGATATCCCTTCCGAATAAACGGCCTGCCTGCCTTTCAAAATACAGGGCTTTCCGCTCCATATAAGCAAGGTAATCATGGCCGATGCGAAGGGCAAGGGCGGTATCGTTTTTGGCCTTGGCCCGGTGATAGGCCAGGGCAAACAGGTAATCTTCGTTATCGATGGTAACCGGTGCAACCGTGTATCCGCGCCGGCTCAGGAATCCGGCCAGCGAATCGGCTTTTGCTTTCGTGTCGCCGACGTGCAGGTATGGATGCCTGAAATATTTCAGCGACCTGCCGCGGCTTTCCAGTATCGGTTTGGTAAGCGTTTCGCCTTTGATAATATCCTGCGTGTATTCCTCGTAAGAGATCTTATTGTAATCGGGATGGGAAAAGGTGTGGTTGCCCAGATCGAGGCCGTTATCGACCCAGCTTTTTATCAGGCTTAACCTGAACAGGTCGGGATGGCCGTCCTCATAAAGTTGCTGTTCGTTCACGAATCCGATGGCCGGGATGTCATTCTTTTTCAACGAGGCTATCAGTTTGTTTATCAATGCCTTCCGGAAAACGGTATCCTGAATGCCGTAACTCACCACGGGCAGGTCGTCCACGGAGATGCACACCTTTTTTTGCTGGCCGGATGCCGGCAACACCGCTGCAATCAGCCATAAAAGCAGGAAACGTCTCATGGGAAAATTATTTATCCGTAAAAGCTGACCGGGCAGATGCCTGATTATCAGAAATTGGGTTTCAGGGCGTACCGGTTGTAATATTCCTCGATGACGTTTACGGCGCTGACGGCGTCGTCGACAAGGCTGAAAATTTCCAGGTCTTTTTCTTCGATCATCTTACGGGAAAGAACATTCGATTTGACCCAATCCACCAGTCCCTGCCAGTATTCAACGCCTACCATCACGATGGGGAAGCGGACTAATTTGTGCGTCTGGATCAGGGTCACGGCTTCAAAAAATTCGTCCATAGTGCCGAAACCGCCGGGCAATACGATGTAACCCTGCGAGTACTTCATAAACATGAGCTTGCGGACGAAGAAATAGTCGAAAGTGAGGAGCTTGTCGGGATCGATAAAGGGATTGGAATGCTGTTCATGGGGAAGTTCGATGTTTAGCCCCACGGACCGTCCGCCGCCGAAATGTGCGCCTTTGTTGGCGGCTTCCATGATGCCGGGTCCGCCGCCCGATATCACGCCGAAACCTTTTTTGGTAAGGATATAGGCAATTTCTTCGGCCAGTTTATAATACTTATCGGTGGGAGCTATGCGTGCAGAACCGAAAATGGTGACGCACGGTCCTATGCGGGATAATTTTTCATACCCGTCGACCAGCTCCGACATGATCTTGAAAACCGACCATGAATCGTGGCTCTTAATTTCGTTCCAGTCCTTAGGGGCTATTGCTTCGCGGATACGTTCTTCCTCGTTCATTCTAATTAGTTCTTCTGCACTTGGCATATTTCATCAGTTTTAAAGCTTTCAAATGTATATAAACTTCATCTTATAAGGTTACAGCGCTTCTTTTAAATACCGGGCGGTATAACCGGTATTCATGGCTGCGATTTTTTCGGGCGAGCCTTCGGCGATGATCATCCCGCCGCGTTCGCCGCCTTCCGGGCCCAGATCGATGATATGATCGGCCATTTTTATCACCTCCAGGTTGTGTTCGATCACCAGCACGGTGTTGCCGCGTTTTACCAGTTTATCAAGCACCTGGAGCAGCACGTTCACATCTTCGAAGTGAAGCCCCGTGGTGGGCTCGTCGAGGATGTAGATGGTGCGGCCGGTATCGCGTTTTGCGAGTTCGGCGGCCAGTTTCACGCGTTGAGCTTCGCCTCCCGAAAGGGTAGTGGACTGCTGCCCCAGCGTAATATATCCCAGGCCGACTTCGTACAGCGTTTTGATTTTCTGCAAAATGGAAGGGATGTTGGCGAAAAACTCAACAGCCTGTTCGATGGTGAGGTCCAGGACGTCGTTGATGGATTTTCCCTTGTACCGTACTTCGAGCGTTTCGCGGTTGTAGCGCTTGCCCTCGCAATCCTCGCAATGTACATGAACGCTGGGCAGAAAGTTCATTTCGATGACGCGAACGCCGGCGCCCTGGCATGTTTCGCAGCGCCCGCCTTTCACGTTGAAGGAGAACCTGCCGGGCTTGTAACCCCGGATCTTTGATTCGGGCAGGGCGGTAAAAAGTTTCCGGATGTCGTCGAAAACGCCGGTATAGGTTGCTGGGTTTGAGCGCGGTGTCCGTCCGATGGGCGACTGATCTATTTCGATGACCTTGTCGATATTTTCGAGCCCTTCGACAGAGGCGTACGGCAACGGCTTTTTTTCAGAACGGTAGAAATGACGGCTCAGGATAGGGTAGAGGGTTTCGTTGATCAGACTCGACTTCCCGCTTCCCGAAACGCCTGTGATGCAGGTGAAGATCCCCAACGGTATCCGGAGGTTCACATCCTTAAGGTTGTTGCCGCGGGCGCCGGTAAGGGTAAGGTAATGGCCGTTAGGCTTGTTCCTTTTCACCGGAACGGCAATTTCTTTTCTTCCGCTCAGGTAACAACAGGTAAGGCTTTTACCGGTCATGAGCTGGACGGGCGTTCCCTGGGCCACAACCCGTCCGCCGTGGTTTCCGGCGCCGGGGCCTATGTCCACCACATGATCGGCCGACAGGATCATATCCTTGTCATGTTCAACCACGATGACGGAGTTGCCGCTGTCGCGCAAATCCTGTAATGCTTTGATGAGCTTGTGGTTGTCGCGCTGGTGCAGCCCGATGCTGGGCTCGTCGAGTATGTACAGCACACCCACAAGCTGGGAGCCGATCTGAGTGGCCAGCCTGATGCGTTGCGATTCGCCTCCCGACAGGCTTCCCGATTTCCGGTTTAAGGTAAGATAGTCGAGACCGACCCCCAGCATGAAACCGAGGCGGTTGTTTATTTCCCGTATTATTTCATTGGCAATCCTGGATTGTTTTTCGTCCAGGCGCCGGTTAAGCCCTTCGAACCACTTCGACAGCTTCACCAGGTCCATCGAGGTGAGTTGTGATATATCCTTGCCGTCAACCCTGAAGCATAACGACTCTTTTTTCAGCCTGCTGCCGCCGCATTCGGGGCATGCGACCGTGTTCATAAAGCTCACGGCCCAGCGTTTCAGACCTTCGGAACTGCTATCTTCATTCTGGTTCAGGATGTGGTTGACGATCCCTTCAAAATTCAGAGAATAGGAGGTGGTTACGCCGAGCGATTCATGATGCACCTTGATGACCTCGTCGGAACCGTATAAAATAGTCTCTAATGCCTGTTCGGGAATATCTTCGACGGGGGTGTCGAGGGTGAAATGGTATTTATGACCGATGGCTTCCAGTTGCCTGAAAATCCATGATTGCCGGTACTCGCCTACCGGGGCAATAGCTCCTTTCCGGATGCTTTTTTTCTTGTCGGGAATGATCTTGTTGAAATCGATTTCGGAGATCTCGCCGAGGCCTTTGCACCGCGGACAATATCCGTATGGCGAGTTGAAGGAGAAAGTATTCGGTTCCGGTTCGTCGTACGAAATGCCGGTCGCCGGGTCCATCAGCAGACGGCTGTAAAACCGTACTTCCCCGGATGCCGTGTCGTTTACAATAACGGCGCCTTTGCCGTGCCGCATGGCCGTCTGTACAGAGGCTGTTATCCGGTTGGCGCTTTTTTCGGAAACGGCGAGCGTATCCACCACCACTTCGATGTCGTGAACTTTGTACCGGTCGAGTTGCATCCCGAAAACGATATCGGTAATTTTCCCGTCAACCCTCACTTTCAGAAAGCCCTGTTTCCTGACCTGTTCCAGCAGTTCGCGATAATGGCCTTTGCGCCCTTTGACCAGTGGCGCCAATATATGGATATGTTTTCCGGCAAATTCGCTGCTGATAAGCTCTATGATCTGGCCTTCGGTATATCTGACCATCCTTTCTCCCGTGCTGTAGCTGAAAGCTTCGCCGATCCTTGCATACAAAAGACGCAGGAAATCGTAAATCTCCGTGATGGTTCCGACCGTGGAACGCGGATTCCGGATGGTGGTCTTTTGTTCAATGGAAATGACCGGGCTCAGGCCGGTTATTTTATCCACGTCGGGCCGTTCCAGGTTGCCGATAAACTGCCGGGCGTAAGCCGAAAATGTCTCCATATACCGGCGCTGGCCTTCGGCGTAAATGGTATCGAACGCAAGCGAGGATTTGCCGCTTCCGCTCAGACCGGTGATTACCACCAGCTTATTGCGCGGAATAACGACATCAATATTTTTCAGATTATGGACCCTGGCGCCATAGATCTCGAGATTGTCTTCGCCGGCAGGACGTCCGGGCGATACAGAAGAAATGGCAGAAGGGTCGAGTGTTTCCATGAAGGAGAGGTGACGGAAGGTTTATCCCCGCCGGATTTATTTATCTGATCGTTCCCAGGGTGATGGTATCGTTAAAGATCATATCACCGTTGTCAATGCTGTGTACAAGGCTGTCGTAAACCCTGTATCCCGGTTTCGGGATCAGGAAAGTATATTGTTTCCTCGCCGTGTTGGTGAGCTTGTCTTTCCGCAGCCAGGGGTTGAATTCCTTGAGAACGCGGTAGTTAATGTTAAAGTGTTTTGCAAAGTCGATAAGGTTGCTGACGGTTGAATCAACTTTAACCCGGTAAGTGGGGATAGGCGGATACTGATCTTTGTTCCTGATGTAAAAGCCAAATTGTGTGGGATGTTCATACAACAGCTTTATGGCCAGCAACCGGTAAATATACCTTGACGTCTCGGAATTCAGGAACAGGTCGTAGTAGTTGTCCACTTTCTGGCGTTCCAGTTCTTTCATGATCTTGCTTTCGCCTGCATTATAGGCCGCTGCGGCAAGTGTCCAGTTTTTAAAGGTAGCCTTGGAATCCTTCAGCATTTTACAGGCGGCGAGGGTTGCTTTTTCAACATGATAACGCTCATCAACTTCATCGTTTATCTCGAGCCCGTATCGTTTCCCGGTTTCGGGAAGGAATTGCCAGAAACCGGCGGCGCCGGCCGGCGATACTACGTTGGTAAGGCCGCTTTCGATCAGCACCAGGTATTTGAAATCTTCAGGAATGCCATAACTCTTCAGAATCGGAATGATGGTTGGAAAATAGCGGGCCGCCTTTTTCAGCATCAGGATGGTGGAGGAGTGCCAGTAGGTATTTACGGTCAATTCGCGGTCGAGGCCTTCCCGTACGTAATAAAGGCTGAGCGGGGCTTCTTCGCCGGCAAATTCCACACTGGCCGGAAGAACCAGCGAAAAGACCTTGTTGCTGTGCATCAGGGCTTTGCGATAGTTGTCGTCGTCAACCCCGCCAGAATTGTTGCGCAACAGGTAAAAGCCGTGAACTCCCGCAATCGTGAGCAAAGCAACGATGATGACGATCCGCTTTTTCATGAAACCGGCAATTGATGAAGGGGTAATTTTCATTTTCATCGGGAGTAAACAAGTTTTGTACCAGATTAACAAGAAGGTCAGAAAACGTGGGGCAGTTGGCTGAACAGGGGCGCATCGGAGTCTTTTCCGGAGAGTATCGGATTTTCAGTTCCCCAGTCGATATTGAGCGTGGGATCGTTCCACCGGACAGATCCTTCCGAAGCCTTGTTGTAATAGTTGGTGCATTTATACGAAAATACGGTATTTTCTTCAAGTGTGATAAATCCATGGGCGAATCCTTCGGGAATCCAGCACATGCATTTGTTTTCACCCGTCAGCATCATGGATACCCATTTGCCGAAAGTAGGCGAGGCCTTGCGGATATCAACGGCGACATCCATAACGGCGCCCCTGATCACCCGGATCAGTTTCCCCTGGGCAAACGGCGGTTTCTGGAAATGCAGTCCGCGTAAAACGCCTTTTTGCGAGCAGGATTCATTATCCTGAACAAATGCTGCATTGATGCCGAAGGCCTTAAATTTTTCCTGCTGGTACGATTCGAAAAAGTACCCGCGGTCATCGCCGAATACGTCGGGTTTGATGATCAGCACTTCGGGGATAGCGGTTTTGGTGATTTCCATTTGTATCAGGATAACGTTAATTCAGCGGGTTGAGTATCATGAAGGGAAGGGTTCCGGCTTATTTTTCAGTTCTCAGATGTGTATCACTTCCCCATAGGCGGCAGCTACAGCTTCCATAACGGCTTCGCTCATGGTAGGGTGGGGGTGAACGGCATTGATGATATCATGGCCGGTGGCTTTGAGCTTGCGGGCGACAACGGCTTCGGCAATCATTTCGGTGACATTGTCGCCGATCATGTGGGCGCCGAGCCACTGATGGGTGCCGGCATCAAAGATCACCTTCACAAATCCGTCTTTTGAGCCGCCGGCGCTTGCTTTGCCGGAAGCTGTAAACGGAAACTTGCCGACCCTGATATCATAACCGGCTTCCCGTGCTGCCTTTTCGCTCATGCCCACCGAAGCAACTTCGGGAGCCGTGTAAGTGCAACCGGGTATATTTCCGTAATCAAGAGGCTCCACTGCCATCCCTGCTATCTTTTCGACACAGAGTATGCCTTCGTGCGACGCAACATGGGCCAGCGCGGGGCCGGGGACGATATCGCCGATGGCATAATAACCTTCGACGCTGGTGCGATAATAGTCATCCACAACCACTTTGCCTTTTTCGGTTTTGATCCCTGTTTCTTCAAGGCCAATGCCCTCAAGGTTTGTGGTAATGCCAACGGCCGAAAGAACAATGTCGCATTCAACAATTTCTTCGGCTTTAGGCGTCCTGATCTTTACGAAGCAGGTGTCTTCCTTGATTTCAACACTTTCCACAACGGAAGATGTCATCACCTTCATGCCTGCTTTTTTAAAACTGCGTTCAAGCTGTTTCGATACCTCTTCATCTTCGAGGGGAACTATGTTGGGCAAAAATTCCACCAGGGTAACCTGGGTGCCGATGGTGTTATAGAAGTGGGCAAATTCGGAACCTATGGCGCCGGAGCCGACAACCACCATCCGGTTTGGCTGTTCGGGAAGGGTCATGGCTTCGCGGTAGCCTATGATTTTCCTGCCGTCCTGTTTCAGGTTGGGCAGCTCGCGTGAACGGGCTCCGGTGGCGATGATAATATGATCGGCCGTATAATCGGCAACTTGTCCGTCAGGACTTGTTACGGTTATTGTTTTTCCGGGTTTTACAACGCCGAATCCCTGGATATGGTCAATTTTGTTTTTCTTGAAAAGGAACTGTATGCCTCTGCTCATGCCTTCGGCAACGCCGCGGCTGCGTTTTACAATTTCGGGAAAGTCGGGCCTGACCGTGCCTTCAACTTTCACGCCGTAAAGTGCAGCCTGCTGTGCGTAATGATACACCTGGGCGCTCTTCAGGAGAGCCTTGGTAGGGATGCAGCCCCAGTTGAGGCAAACGCCGCCAGGTTCCGATTTCTCAATGACTCCGGTTTTAAATCCGAGTTGTGAAGCTCTGATGGCAGCTACATATCCGCCGGGACCGCTGCCAAGGACGAGAATGTCATAATGCATAACGAGGTATTTATTCAGTCGGTTGCAAAATTACCAAATTCCGGGGTAATAATCCCGTTTATACACATACCTGAACAAGTATTGTATCGTCAAGCGATCTGTTTCTGACAGAAACGGGCTTGCCGGGAAAATAAAAAACGGCTGCATCACTGAGCCGTTTTCTGTATAGCGAGGGGGATGAATATCTATTTGCCAAGACTGTCGACCTGGGGTTCGGGAACATCGCCGGGAAGTTCCTGTTGCATCATTTGTTTCTCATCGATGATGGTATAGCCTTCGGGGACTTTGAACTTTTCGGCGGGGATTTTAACGTCGAATTCCACTTTTTCGGCAACCATCTCAAGCTGTCCCATAACAATTTTCAACGGAACGTTTTTATAATGAACGCCGATCATGCGGTTTGTGGGATTCAGGCTGTCGGGGGCAATGGAATATTTAACGCCTTTAACACCGGCAACGGTTTCTTTACCTTCTTCCTTATAATCAAGGTGTGTTTTTATTTTATCCGAAAAGCCGCTGATGTTCATCTGTTCCATTACTTCGGCAGGAAGCACCATTTTATACGCTTCTTTTTTTGCCATATCACCTTCTCCGGCGCTGTTTTCAAGTTCATAGTGATATGAAATGTTGCCGTCCCGGATGTCGATGCTGTGCTGTTTCATGGCGGTGCCCATCATATTGCCTTCGATGACGGTTTCACGCATTTCTTTGGCGCCGTATTCGTCGAAGTAAAGGGTTTGGGTCATTTTTACGCCCATCATGTCAAAAGGCTTGTACTGGACGATACCTGACTTTTCACCGAAAATTTCGTAGCCTGATGCACCGCCTTTCTTGCCTTTGTTGCACGATGTCATTACCATCGCTATGGCAATCATGAGGAACGCGAAATAATGAATTGATCTTTTCATGGAATCTGTTTTAAAATTGACTGGCAAATGTACGATTTTAGATTTATAAAGGTAAACATTCATTCTTTATGGAAGGCGGCAATAAAATCTTAATCTGTCCCGGTTCATCTGAATGAAAATGAACCGGTTCCGGGGAGTTTCCTGAAAAACTGTTCCTATCGCCCAATCATTTTAATGCCGGATGCCGGAATCATCGCACGCTGCTCGGTAATTTTAGTAATTTTGCCATACCTTAAAAACCGGGAAATCCGGCGCTGACATAAAGAATTACAGTTCGTTATCAAGAAATATTGAAAATACTATGAAACATGATCCTGCAAAAGCCATATTCGATCTGAAACAGTTCGGGGAATTTGGCGATGTTAATCCTTCGATTACCGATTCGGCTACATATACCTTCATGCAAGCCAAAACCATGACGGATGTTTTTAAAGGCGAACAGGAAGGCTGCTACCTTTACTCAAGGCATTGGAATCCGAGCAATAAATACCTGGCCGATGCCATGGCTGCCCTCGAAGGGACCGAACAGGCCTGGGTTACCGCATCGGGAATGAGTGCAATAACCTGCGCCATTTTACAGCTTTGCAGCAGCGGGGATCATATCATCTCAAGTATGACAACCTATGGCGGAACCTTTGCTTTCCTGCAGAATTACGCTACCAAGTTTAATATCAAAACCACCTTTGTCGATATTTGTGATCTTGAGTCGGTCCGAAAAGCCATCCGTCCTGAGACAAAGCTTATCTATACGGAAACAATGACCAACCCGATGCTTCAGATTTCCGATATCCCGGCATTGGCAGCCATTGCAAACGAACATGGCATTAAACTGGTAGTCGACAACACCTTCACCCCTATGATTGTTCAGCCTGCAGTGCTGGGAGCGCATGTGGTTGTATACAGTATGACCAAATTCATCAACGGCAAGAACGATTGTGTTGCCGGCGCCATTTGCAGTACGGCTGACTTTATCAACTCGCTCATCGACGTCAACAACGGAACGTCCATGCTGCTGGGGCCGGTTCTGGATCCGCTGAGGTCATCCAGCATTCTTAAAAACCTTCACACGTTGCATATCCGTATGCAACAGCACAGCCGCAACGCTTTATACCTTGCCGGCAAAATGAAGGAAGCCGGATTGAAAGTAAGTTACCCCGGCCTTCCGGAACATAAAGGGCATGAATTGATGAAAAAGCTGATGAACCCTGATTTCGGATTCGGCGGCATCCTGACCGTTGACCTGGGAACCAGTGAAAAGGCAGCCCGTTTCATGGAAATTATGGAGATGCACGACGTCGGGTATCTGGCTGTCAGCCTGGGATACTTTAAGACCTTGTTCAGCAATTCCGGCCGGAGTACTTCCAGTGAAGTTCCCCAGGAAATCCAGGATGAAATGGGAATGTCGGAAGGCCTGGTAAGGTTCAGCGTAGGCCTTGACCATGACATTGAAGCTACATGGCAACGCATACGCCATTGCCTCGACATGATGGATTAACATAAAAAGGCAAAGATCAACACTGCCTGCCTTGCACGCATTCGTGGAAGGCAGGCGTTTTTTTTACCGGCAACCGCCATATATTCAGGATAGCGGAGGCTGATCCCGAAATCCGGAATTTTACAGGCATCTAAACCTGCGGTCTGTAGAATGGTCTTGAAAATCAGATAATTAAACTGCCTTCCCGGCAAATGTGAAACCGCCCTCTTCCGGATCATGCTCTGCTCTTCAGGATCAAAACTGAAGGCAGCTTTTCGAATTTCATCATCTTCCTGATAATGGTATCTTTCCAGTCGTTTACATGAACAACGATCAGGTCGTAGGTTCCTACGGCGGGTTCGGTCATTTCGAATCCGGAGATGTCAGTCATCCTTATTTTGCTGTTGTTGAGCGCTGATATCGCCTCAAGGTCGGCGTTATTATTCTGTTGTACTATTGTAACGGTGTCAATAGAAGGCAACTGTAACAGGTTTTGCACCAAAGCGAAAAACATCCTGTCAGGACTTTCCGGGTAATGAACAATCACATTTGTTGCCGAACTAAAATCATGGTCTACAAGGATGCCTACATTACAGGGGCTTTCGTGAAGGGTCCTCCTGATCTTCCCGCCAAGGAGGTCGGAGGTAAAAATGGATTTAGCGCTTCCAAGCAGTAAAAGGTCACACTGGCTTTTCCTGGCGCTCCTGATGATTTCGGACTGTACGTCGTCAGTAACCTTGTAGATTGTATTGAGCGAAATACCGCACTGATTAGCGGTTGACAGGACAGGTTCAAAACTTTCCTTCTCAAACACGGCGGCCTGGGTGGGGTGAACTTCGGCGCTGGGAGTAAGGTGAAGGGCTGAAATCTGTCCCGGTTGAATTTCATGATTATTCTGCGGGAGAAAAATCCTGCTCAGGTTGAGAAGTACGCTTCCCATGCGGGGAGGCCCGAAGGCGATCATGATCCGGTAGGGGCGGATGGCCGTTTCTTCCTCTGCCTGTCCGGCTTTTTTGAACAGATACTGGATGAATGAAAGCGCAGGACCCGTCATAAAGGTGGTGATGAGGGCCATCAAAACCATGATAGCAAACATCTCCGGTGAGATCACGCCGAAATCGTAGCCGATATTCAGTACAATCAGCATGATGAGCCCCCGGGTATTCATCAGGGTTCCCAGCGAAAGGGAAATTTCCCACGACAGCCCGCCGAAACGCGCTGCCAGGGCAGTCCCGACAAATTTCCCGACCACGGCAACGATCAGCACCTGGAAGAAAACAATCCATAAATTCCATTCGTTCAGCAGGCCGATTTCCGTGCGCAGTCCGGTAAAGGCAAAGAACAGGGGCATCAGGAGGACCAGGCTTACATCTTCGATTTTTTCGATGACGTTCTTTTTAAATTCCTGGGTCTTGGGCATGATGATGCCTGCAAAGAATGCTCCGATCAGCGCATGGATCCCTATTACCTCAGTGATGAAGGCCGATAGCAGGAGAATGATAAATATGACGGCCACCACCTGTTTGCTTAATGTTTCGCGGGTGATATAAACCCTGCCGACCTTTTTAAGGAAGGGCCGGACCAGCCAGACCATCAATGAAATATAGATGACAGACAGAATTAATGTTATGCCTGCATCAAGCCATGATCCTGAATGGACGATGGCAATCACGGCAGCCAGGATTCCCCATGCCGTAATGTCGTCGATGGCGCCGCATGTGAAAGCCATCGTTCCGAGTTTGGTGTTGGTGAGTCCGCGTTCCTGAATGATACGGGCCAGAATGGGAAGCGCGGTAATGCTCATCGCTGTTCCGGTGAAAAGCGAAAAAGCAAGAAACGAAACATTGGCCGGGGCAAAATCAGTATACAGGAAGTATGATAAACCGACACCCAGGGCGAAGGGGAAGATAATGCTCGCATGGCTGACCATGACGGCTATACCGGCCGATCGTTTCAGTACATTGAAATCCAGTTCCATGCCTACAATAAACATAAACAGGATAAGCCCGACCTGGCTCAGGGCATGTAAAATTTCGATGGAATTGACCGGAAAAATGAAAGCGAACAATTGCGGGGAGAGGGCCCCGAGTATGGATGGCCCCAAAACAATACCGGCGACAATTTCACCAATCACCGATGGTTGCTTGATCTTTTTTGACAAGTATCCGAAAAGCCGGGAGAGAATCAGGATGATGGTTATTTGAAGGATGAGAATCGCCAGGGGTTTCTGGATGAACTCCATCACCGACTCAAAGATTCCTGTGGATCCGCTGACATCCCTGTTTTGGACTGTTTGTTCAATGTTTAATGGTCCGGATGCGATTTTTGCGCCTGACTCCAGGGATTGGCCCCCTCTGATTACAAGCCACATCACAAGGGCGAAAACTCCAATGGTCGTGATGTAGAAGAGAGAGTTCCGGATTGCTTTCATCTCAAAGGGGGAGTAGGGTAAAAAAAAGCCCTGAATATTCAGGGCTGCAAAAATAACAATTCTTATAAGCGGAAGGCGGCTGATTTTTTTCGGCCACCTGGCCGTTTATTATTGGTTAAGAGAAACCGGCGAGCAGGTGCATACCAGGTTGCGGTCGCCATATGCATCGTCAATTCGCGTAACCGCGGGCCAGTATTTGTCCTGTTTGTCGCATGGCATCGGGAAGGCCGCTTTTTCGCGGGTGTATGGCAGCGTCCATTCATCGGCAGTGACCATGGCAACGGTATGAGGCGCTTTCTTGATCGGGTTGATGTCTTTATCGGCTTTTCCTTCTTCTATTTCTGCGATTTCCTCCCGGATAGCGATCATGGCATTCACCAGGCGGTCGAGTTCCGATATTGGTTCACTCTCGGTAGGTTCAACCATCAGGGTTCCGTGAACGGGGAAGGCAACGGTGGGTGCATGGAATCCATAATCCATCAGGCGCTTTGCTATATCAATGGCCTGAACATCGGCTGTTTTCGAAAACTGGTTGCAGTCGAGGATCATTTCATGCGCAACGCGGCCTTTACTTCCGGTATACAGGATTTTATAAGAACCTTCGAGTTTTGTTTTGAGGTAGTTGGCGTTCAGGATGGCATATTTGGTAGCTTCGGTAAGGCCGTTACCGCCGGCCATTTTAATATATGCATAGGAAATGGGAAGAATGAAGGCGCTTCCGTAAGGAGCCGATGCTACGGCATGTGTTGCCTGGCTGCTGCCGGGAACAAATGTATGACCGGGCAGGAATGGTTTCAGGTGGGCTGCCACGCAAATGGGGCCGACACCGGGGCCGCCGCCGCCGTGAGGTATTGCGAAGGTCTTATGAAGGTTCAGATGGCAAAGATCGGCCCCGATGGTTCCAGGATTTGTCAGGCCGACCTGCGCATTCATGTTGGCGCCGTCCATATATACCTGGCCGCCGTTTTCATGAATGATCTTCACGATCTCAAGAATTCCTTCTTCAAATACGCCGTGGGTTGAAGGATAGGTTACCATCAACGCCGCAAGCCTGTCCTTGTTTTTTTCTGCTTTTTCGCGGAGATCGGGAATGTCGATATTCCCGGATTCGTCGGTTTTAACCACAACTACTTCCATGCCTGCCATGGCGGCACTGGCCGGATTTGTTCCGTGTGCTGATGCAGGAATCAGGCAAACCTTGCGATGGCCTTCTCCGCGGCTTTCATGCCATGCCTTGATGACGAGCAAACCGGTATATTCGCCTGAAGCGCCTGAATTGGGCTGGAATGTGACGGCTTTAAAACCGGTGATCTCGCATAACGCCTTTTCCAGTTCATCAATCATGATCTTGTAACCTTCGGTCTGGTCGGCAGGGGCAAACGGGTGAATGGAACCGAATTCGGGCCAGCTCAGGGGGATCATCTCGGTGGCGGCGTTAAGCTTCATGGTGCAGGAACCGAGGGGGATCATGCTGCGGTTGAGCGACAGGTCGCGGTTTTCGAGTTTCTTGAGATACCGCATCATTTCGGTTTCGGAATGATAGCTGTTAAACTCAGGCGCATGCAGGTATTCCGATTTCCTGTCGAATTTTTCGTCGAAGGTGCGAATGAGGCCGCAAACGTCCGGATCGCAGACAAATTCCCTGAATACCACCCGGTTGGCCGAAGCCAGAATGTGCAGCACAAGGTTTACATCGGTAAGCGAAGTGGTTTCGTCGAGGCTGACGCCGATGGTGCGGTCATCGATGTACAACAGGTTAACCTGGCTGTCGATGGCAAGTTTGCGGATTTCTTTTATGGTTGTGGTTTCCGGAATGCGGAAGCTGACCGTGTCGAAGAAATTTTTGTTCAGTTGGGTATAACCGTATGATTTTGCTTCCTGGGCCAGAACTCCGGTAAGGATATTGAGGTGGCGCGCAATTTCCCGGATGCCTTTTGGACCGTGATATACGGCATACATTCCTGCCATGATAGCCAGCAAGGCCTGGGCTGTGCAGATGTTGGAAGTGGCTTTTTCGCGTTTGATATGTTGTTCGCGCGTTTGCAACGCCATGCGGAAGGCTTTGTTGCCGGCGGCATCAACCGATATCCCGATGATACGGCCGGGGATAAAACGCTTGAATTCTTCACGTGTGGCGAAAAATGCGGCGTGCGGCCCTCCGAACCCCATTGGGATGCCGAAACGCTGTGTTGATCCGAGAACCACATCTGCGCCCCATTCTCCGGGAGGGGTCAGAAGGGTAAGGCTCAATAAATCTGCGGCAACGGCTAACGGAATATGGTTTTCCTTTGCTTTTTTTGCTAGCGGGGAATAATCACGGATGTCGCCATTCCGGTCCGGGTATTGAACGATGGCGCCGAAAGTCTTGTCAGTAAATTCAAAGGAATCGGCAGGCTGTATTTTTATTTCAATACCCAGCGCTTTGGACCTTGTACGGATCACATCAATGGTCTGAGGGAAGAGCGTATCGGAAACGAGGAAAAGATTGGCATTGTTTTTAACGGCTTCGCGGGGGCGGGCGTTGAAAAACATAATCATGGCTTCAGCGGCGGCAGTGCCTTCATCAAGCAGCGATGCGTTGGCAATGGGCATCCCGGTGAGATCGCTGACCATAGTCTGGTAAATAAGGAGCGCTTCAAGGCGGCCCTGCGAAATTTCAGCCTGGTAAGGGGTATAGGATGTATACCATCCGGGGTTTTCAAAAATATTCCGCAGTATCACTGAGGGCGTGACGGTGTTATAATAACCGAGCCCGATATAGGATTTGAAAACCTTGTTCTTCGAAGCCAGTTTCTTGATATGATCAAGGTATTCATACTCATTGATGCCTTTTGGCAGGTTAAGCGGTTTTGGAAGTCGGATGGAACCGGGAACGGTTTCATCAATGAGCTGGTCAAGAGAAGTAACTCCAAGCGTTTTAAGCATTTGTTCGGCTTCTTCAGGACGAGGACCATTATGACGAAGAACGAAATTATTGGTAATCATGAGGTTATGTATTTATTTTGGATTTTACTAGTTTTCGGCAAAGGTAGTAATCTTGCCATTATATAAGTTATGATGGCCGAACGATTGTTAGTGAAATAACAGAATTGTTCATAAATTGTCCCTGTCTTACTATTGATAAGGTATCAACGGTTTTTGACAATTTTCGATACTTTTGCAGTCGCCGGATTTATTAAATCAGGAGACTGGTTCATAATAATTTATTCATCGTGATGAAAATAAACAATGCTGTTTTTGCCGGCGCCATGGCTATTTGTTTCGCTGCCGTATTATGGGGGCTCGATGGTATTGTTCTGACGCCAAGGCTTTACAGGCTTGATATTACGCTGGTCGTTTTCATTTTTCATGCCTTGCCTTTCCTGATCATGAATTTATTTCTCTTTAAGGAATATAAATGGCTGAAGTACTTTACAGCCGGTGATGTTCTCTGGTTTTCTTTATTGGCCTTACTTGGAGGGGCGCTGGGGACGCTGGCTATTGTAAAGGCCTTATTTCTGGTTGAGTTTAAAACATTATCCGTGGTAGTCCTGCTACAGAAGTTCCAGCCGGTATTTGCGATTGCGCTGGCAGCATTTCTGCTCAGGGAAAAGCTCCGGCCGAACTTTGTACTTTGGGCTGCACTGGCAGTTGTGGCGGGTTATTTTCTTACGTTCGGGTTCCATTTGCCTGACTTTAAAACCGGAAGCAATACGATGCTTGCCGCCGGTTATTCATTATTAGCCGCCTTTTCATTCGGGAGTTCTACGGTGCTAAGCAAAAAAGTCCTTCAAAAGTATTCATTTGCTACTGCCACCTTTTACCGCTATGGGTTTACCACCCTGATTATGTTGTTTATCGCCGGGTTTTCCGGAACCTTAACCGGAATTGGCGCCGTGAACGGGAAAGAATGGCTGATATTCCTGATCATTGCATTTACTACAGGATCAGGGGCTATATTTCTCTATTATTTCGGACTGATGAAAATAAGGGCTATGCTGGCGACAATCTGTGAATTATGTTTCCCTGTGTCGGCCGTGCTCTTCGATTATCTGTTCAATGGCAAGGTGCTAAATCCCTTACAATGGTTCAGCGCTATCGTTATGATCTTTGCCATCCTGAAACTTAGCCTTCAGAAAACGGAATGAACAAACTATGCTACCCCGGTGCTGCAGGTGCCAAAAGGCAAAAACAGTATTAGAGTATAACAATACTTAAAATTAATTTGAGAATTCTTTTAATGAATCCATCAATTTTCTGCGGGTGAAGAAAATCCGGCTCTTTACTGTTCCGATGGAAATGTTTAGCCGGTCGGCAATCTCTTTGTATTTATAGCCGGCGTTGTACATTTCGAAAGGAAGGCGCTGTTCTTCGTCAAGGTTATGGATGGTTTTGTTAATTTCCTTTTCCGACATGAGTGAATCCGGGGACGGAAAGTCGCTCTTCCGGGGAATATTCAGGTAAAACAAATCTTCCGTAGAATCAACAATGGTATTAGCTTTTTGATTCCTGCGATAATTATTGATAAAGGTATTTTTCATGATCGTATAGGTCCAGGCCTTGAGATTGGTATCCGATGCGAATTTATCCCGGTTCGAGAGCGCCTTGAGAAATGTATCCTGAAGAAGATCCCTGGCATCTTCCCGATTCGAAGTAAGCATGTTGGCATAATACTCCAGGTTGTTCCGTAAACCGACTAGCTGGTGGGAGAATTCTATCTGTGTCATTGTTTTTAGTGTTTGGTTAATGCTTAAAAACGTACTTGAATACTTAATTAAATTCAATTTTAAAACATTTCCCGGGTAGTGCATTTTCCTGAAGTGATTGATATTCAGGTTTTAAAAAGGATAGTGATCCTTATTTGGAAACGTTTTAAATTGTTGACTAAATTACAATGAAAACTAAACAAAACAATAGGTTCAGTTAAAAAAAATGTTAAAAAATTCTTAAGAGGATAAACACGGTCAGAATCAATCAGATAGAAGACCGACGGATATTGGGAACACAGAAAATGATTCAATGGATTGATTCCAGAAAGTCAGTAAGATGTTTGACGGATTTGATCGTCACGATATTGGCGGGGGTGATGTTATCAGAATAAGCTATTTGCGAACCGCCGGCAAGGATTTGTCCGTCAGGCAGTATCAGGGAGAGCTGTTTCAGAAACTCAGGCAGGTCGCCGGAGGAGAGGGATGTAGTAACGGATGTCAGGATAAAGTCGGGCTTTTTAAGGGAGACAAGTTGCTGAACGTCGGAAAGGGGAACATTTTGCCCGAGATAAATCGTATTATGGCCGTATTTCTTCAACAGGTAATGGGCAAATAGCAGTCCGATCTCATGAAATTCGTTTTCGGGCAGGAAGAGAATAAACCGGCGGGGATGGTTTTTTTTGATGGCCTGGCGCGAATCGATGGCCAATATAAGTTTCTGGCGGATAAGGTTGGTCACAAAATGTTCCTGCCCGGGAATTACGACTCCGGTTTGCCATAGTATACCTACTTTGGCAAGAAACGGATAGATGACATTTGTAATTGCACTCTCAAATCCCAGCCTGATAATCGCGCTATTGAGCGCTTTTTCAAACCTCACTTCATCATATTCGATCATGGCAACGATGAAGCTTTCAATAAGGGAAGTAAAATCAGTTTCATGCAGTGTGACCTCGATTACGCGCTTGTTAATTTCTTCACCGCTCATCTCCACGAGATTTGAGATCTTATAGCCATACCTGTTTAAAATGGCAATATTGAGCAAACGCTTCATATCCATATCGTTGTAATAACGGATATTGGTAAGCGTGCGCTCAGGACTTACCAGGTGATAACGCTTCTCCCAAATGCGTATGGTATGGGCCTTGATCCCTGTGATTTTCTCTATGTCCTTTATGGAGTAATGTTTCATCCGTAATGAGTTTAACAGATCGGATGGTACTCCATGTCTGCAGCTTTCGGAAGCTCCGATGCGGCTGTTGCAAACATGTCCGTTTCATATTGTGTTCAACATCCAGTCAACCAGAAGTTAAAACAATATTTGCTGCAAAAAGTTTCAGGGTACGAGTGCCCGTCAAAGGGTTATAGTAATCCGAGCCGGAAAAGGGCAGTTTTCCGGGATTCTACATGGTCTTGATATTCTCAATCAGGGCATTGATTTTGGTAATGGCATCCCGGAGTTCAGCTTCCTGTTTAATGATGAACGATGTATCGTCAATTTTCCCCAGTACGGCCTCCATTTCTTCGGAATTTTCATAAACCTGTTTCCTGAAAGGATTCGTATAATCCTTGAGCCGGGATTTACGGATGCCTTCAACCAGTTTTGTACGCGTGGCGAGGTAGTTTATAAATAAGTTCGTCAGGACACAACTGTCGATTTTGGTGATGCCGGATGTTTCTGCAAACGAAGCCAGGGCGTGCATCAACCTATCCTGGGGATAATTTGCACCCTGAAGATTGTAAAACCGGTGGACCTGGTCCCAGCTTATAATCTCGTATTCGGTGATCTGCCGTCTCAGCTTTTCAACTTCGGATGATTTTATCAGTTGACCGCCCACATTCAGCCAGTTGCTCCGGGGAAGCCGTTTTTCATACATCTCATTGAGTTTCACGATACTCCAGTCTTCATGCTCTTCAATCCAGCCGAGCACATTTTCGGAAACATAGTACTCAATCATTTCACTGAAAACCTGCCAGGCCTGTAAAGGTTTCAGTATAAGGCAATCCCGTTTGCTGTGCTCGGCGCCTTCGATGGTCACGGCCAGATCATCGGGAAAGTTTGAAGAATCCGAAAGTAAGATTTTCCCTTTCGTAATGTATTCTTCCTCTGTAAACGTTGCCCCGGGCGACTGTATGCCGGCTGCCGCTTTGCCTGTCCATTTTTCCAGAAGCCGTAAGCCTCCGATCATGTCATTGACCGTGTCGGGTGCAAGGTAGTCGAATTCAAGGCGCTGCGTTTTTTCAGGCCTTTTGTCGCGGTCGGCAAGTTTCCACGAATTGCGGGCCAGGGCGTACATGTTGTACATGAACCAGTAACCGGGCATTATCTCCAGCCGGTTTTCGGCAACATTATTGTTAACCAGCGAGAAAGGGAAGGGAATATTCAGTTCAGAAGGGTAGTCTCCTTTGGCCAGCAACGTAAAAGGTGCAAAATAGCTGTTATGTTTGATGCTGGCTGTCAGGGCAGGCCAGAAGCCACGTCCGGCAACTATTTCACCGTCAGGGCTCCGGCTGTTGTGATTGGAGCCGAGGGTGGCCCCTGCGGCTATATTGCTGGCCCCTTCGATGGTTGCAGCGATCAGGAACGAGTTGTTATGATGTTGTTCGTGGGCCGGGAAGATCAGTGAATTGAGAACCTCGCAACATGATATGGTTGAGTTTTCACCGAGAAAGCTGTTGATGAGCCTGGCTCCGTATTTTAACTGCGAATTTGATCCCAGCACGAACCTCACGGCTTTTACCCCGTAAAATATCTTACAGCCTTTGCCGATAATCCCGTTGACCAGTTCACAGCCTTCGCCGATCTGCGTCGGGAAATCAGGGGATGAATTAACCGTGAGGTTTTTCAGCTTGTTAGCCCCTTTGATATAAGCATCGTCGCCGATCTTTACGTCTTTAATGATGCTACAGTTCTTGATAACCGCCCTGTTGCCGATGGCGCTGTAATATCCCCAAAGGTTGTCGAACTGTTTTTCGGTCATTTCGCGGAAACGGTTCTGCAATTCCTTATTGTGCCGGCTCCGGCTCCAAAGCCAGGCGTCGCCGGGCAAGATGCCGTCGAAGGGAATGATGCTTCTTCCCCCGTTTTCGTTGCATATCTCGAGCCAGATACGGACCGATTCAGGTTCGCCTTCTTTAAGAATGCCGTTGCCGAATTTGGCATGGTTGGTCGAATCGATTTCATGCACATTGGTAATGATTACTTCGTCGCCGATGATATAATGCGAGAGGTAATTCACGTTATCGATCACCACATTGTCGCCGAAATCGCAGCTTACAATGGTGCTGTTGTATATTCCGACCGGAACCTGCAGGTCATGAAACTCCAGAAACCAGGGCTCAAGTTTGCCGATGCGGACCAATCCGAAAAACTTTGAATTTTTTACCAATTCGGGATTAAAGGCCTCGGTGACTAAAATGTTGTTCCAGTCATCGGTAGTATTCCGGTTGCGGACAAGCACTTCAATTTCATGGGCGGTAAGTTGCCGGTATGTATTGGCAGCATGATTCTGTTTGTTGCGAAGGTAATATTCATCTCTTCCTTCCGGGAGATATTGTTCAGGAATAAAATTATACCCTAACGACTGAATAGGCTTTCTGGTGATCTCATTCATAAGTTGAAGAAATAGCAGGATAAAGGTACAACAATATTTGTCCTGATGTTTTAGGACTTCGCTATAATTCCTGCTTTCCTTGCATCGTCCGGGAAGCAATCAGCAATTATTCAGGAAGATAATCCTGAAATAAAGAAAGAAATTATTATCCTGTCAGAGTACAAACTGGAAACCAAACCCCAGGGATAGTCCGCCGGGAGCCATAATGTTCAGCACGTCTTTGCTGGTTGCAGTCAGGTCAGAACCGTCCCTGACTTCCCACCAGTTGCTGGTTTTAAGGGGGACAGAATATCCGCCGGAAATGAAAAACCGGTGACCCCGGCCGAACAGCCATTTGTAAAAAATTTCCGGGGTGAGGGTCATCACCGGATGAAGGTCCAGTTTAACGTCCTTGTTTCCCGAAGTAGTTTCCAGGGATGTGGTGAAATCGTTTAGCCCCGTCGCATAGGAAACGAAAACACCGCAACCGACGCTGTTCGTGGTTTTTTTCTCCGTCCGGATGCCTGCACTGAGTTTATAACCCCAGTTGCCGATTCCGGCGCCTCCCCGGATAAACAGTTTTTCGGTAATCCTCATATCGGCGGTGAGGCCAATCAATCCTGAAAAACTCTCAAGACCGGTACCAATGCCGAAATAGGCATCTCTCTTCTGAAATCTCATTTCTTCCTGGGCTTGTGCGTTGATAAACAGACCCATAAAAAGCAATAATGGAAGTAACTTTTTCATAATAACGGATGAATGAAGTGAGTAAAAATGTGAAATGATTCCTGTTGAATAGTTTTTATCAAAAATAAAAAAAATTGAATGATGGAGTAGAATCAAGTCTGAATTTGTTGATGATAAAAATCTGTACAAAATCACGCCGTGACATTTGGGCTTGGTGAAGAAATTTTTAACACATCCCCAGGAATGAAAAAAGGCTGATTTGAGTTTTGTTCGATCGTGACAAACGTCAGAGTCATTACTCATATCCATTCTCAATATCAATCTTACCGCCTTTTTCAAACGCTACTTCCATCAGATGGTTTTTGTTGACGGTTATTTTTGCTCCCTGTGAATATTTTACAACATAAGTAGGGAACGGCAATTTGATAAAGGTTCTTCCGCCCTTTTTACTTTCAACCTGAAAGTTAACAGGAATGCCGTTCTCCTTGTTTGCCGAAACCAGGAATGCGCCTTCTGCCCTTAAATTTTGAAAGGATACATCTTTCCATCCCGAAGGTATGGCCGGAAAGACCTCGATGCAGCCGTTATAGCTTTGCAGGAGCATTTCCTGAATTCCGGCAGCAAAGGCGAAGTTGCCTTCGAGGGTAAAAGGTCCGTTGAATTCACTTTTAAATCCTGATTTGCATCGGCTGTTATTCAGGTGAAAGCTGTTTTGGGAGCAGTAACAGGCTGCGAATTCTCTCAGGGCCGATGCGGCTTTTTCGCCCAGTTTCATGCGGGCATAAATATTTCCAAGCCAGCTAAAGGAATATCCGCACCATGCGCCGGTTCCGAATTTTTCGAGATTGTCCAGGCTGTTTTGTATTATCTGCCTGTCGTTTTCGTCCTCATAATTTAACAATCCCAGCGGATGGAATGCCATGAGATGTGAAAAATGGCGGTGCGACTCGTGCATCGGAAAGCCCGGGGCCACAGTGAGGCCTTCGGAAGGATCGACATCAAAATCAGGCAGTTGTTTCCCGATTTCTTTCCAGTGTTCCGATTCTTGGGCATTCCCTACTTCTGTGGCCAACTCAGAAGCAATTCTGAATATATATTTCGTCAATGCCAGGTCGTAATTGGTCATTACCAGGAACCATGCCGTCATGCCGCCGTCATGGAATTCGGGACTGGAACTCATGGGAAGCGTCCGGATGCCGTCTTTTTGTTCTGTGATCTGCTCGATGTGACGGGCTGCTGCCGATATCCAGGGATAAGCCCTTTCGGTAAGGAAGGAGCGGTCCATGCTGTACCGCCATTGCAGATAGAAATGTTGGGCGAGCCAGCAACTCACGGTCGGCGACATGGCATACATGTGCCAGCCTCCCATTTCATGTCCCCGCAAGGTGGCCACTCCCGGAACATTGATACCGTCGGTGTCGAAAACACGTTTTGTGTATTGTTCAAAATAGCTTTTATTATTCCAGAGCCAGTCGGTGAAAACGGCGCCTTCGTCAAGGTGGTTGCTGCTGTATGCCGGCCAGTAGCTGAGCTGGGTGTTGAGGTCGCTGTGAAAATCCCCTTTCCAGGGCGGCAACAGGCCGTTATCGGCTGTCCAGATTGCCTGCAGCGAGACGGGCGGTGCCCCTTTACGGGAGGATGCGCCGAATTTGTAAATTTCGAGGTACCATTGTTTTTCCAACTGTTTGTCGGGAATCTGAATTGAGGACCGGGACCAGTAATCCCGCCACCATTGCTTGTGGGCAGCCGCTGCTTCGTCAAACGTAGATTTGACAGCCTTCTTCACAAGGAAAGAAGCTTTCTCAGCTTTCGGGCGATCGCTGTAATGCGAAGTAATGCTGATGGCGCCCTGATTTTGGTTCGATGCAACCGCCGCCTGGTATTTGAGCGGTCTCCAGGCTTGTTGCGTATAAACGGTGATGTTTTTTAATTTCCTGATCGTACCCTGTTCATACCCGAGCCGGGAAAGGCTGTATCCTTCAACAACAGGGTTTTTCCCGGATTTTGCATCGGAATTGCCATAAGCAGGCGGGACAAGAACCGGTTCAGGGCCTGTCCCTTCCCATGAATAGCGGACGACCGGATTCATGGCATCGACGAAAATCCGGAAGGAGGCGCCATTTATCCAATAAATGCTGCAAATAGCCGAGGCAATGTTCAGTTCGATGGATTTTACCTTTCCCAGGGCGCTGATGTCAAATTCTACCGAGGCGCCGGGAAGCTTTGTAGGCCCGGGATCGCGGTCGTAAGGCTCGTCGGCAACCTTCCATACCGTGTCCCAGTCACCGGTAAGCCTGTGTTCATAAGCCCAGCGGTAGGTGTATTTTTCAATTTCCTTTGTGGGCCTTAAATCCCAAAGGTCGGCGCGGTCAATGGAAATACGCAACTTTCCGTCCTTTTGCCACACCAGCGCCCCGATCATGCCGTTGCCCAGGGGAATGGCTTCATCCCATCGGGCCGGCAGGTTATCGAACCGAAGGTTATGTTCTTTGGCCGGCTGGGCGTCAACGGAAAAGACGCTGAAACAGGCAAGAAGCAGGATTGCTGAATTAAAACGGACGAAGAGGGGCATGGCTTCCGGTTGAAAAATGAATATCAGACAAATTTATAATGTTTCC
This sequence comes from Bacteroidales bacterium, assembly GCA_035403165.1. GTDB lineage: Bacteria > Bacteroidota > Bacteroidia > Bacteroidales > UBA4417 > UBA4417. Next base: position 29,184 of record DAONEP010000031.1, read on the forward strand.
GGAGAGAACATGATGATTTATCTGATATATCCGGCGAGTTTACGACCTGCCATAACCTTTATTCGTCCGGGAAACCAAATTCTGATTGAAGAAGACGGATTATACATATCTCTCATCTTTCACCAGCGGCAGTTTGGCCATTTTCTCCACTTCGATACTCGCGAAGCCGAATTCTTCCACCACTTTTCCCAGGATCAGGTAGACGCCCCGGCCTTTGAAGGGATAGTTTTTCAGGGTGGGAGGGAAGTGGACCGTATCGAAAAATTCACCTTCCGCGTCGAAGAAAGTGCCGAAGTTCATGATATCATTTTTGATGGTGCGTACATATTTGATGGTCACCAGCATGCCCACCATACGTACCTGTTTGCCGGTGCAGCTTGAAAGTTCCCGGGCATTTACTTCGCCCCGGTATTGGGTTTGCAGCAGTTGAAAATAACTCATGGTGACCGGGAATCCGAGCAGCTCAATTTCATCGAAGGCGTCTTCCTTATCGGAACGTACCAGTACAGGGAGTTCAAACCTTCGTACCGGCGTGGTGAACAACGTTCCCGTTGAAGGCAGCTCCGTATTTTTATGTAACAGGTTATGGATTTCCCAGAGTAATTTCTGCTTTGTTTTTCCGGTAAACCTGAAAGCGTTAAGGCGGATAAGGATTATGGCCTGTTCCAGCCCTACAGCTACCCGGTTTGTAAAGTCTTCCAGGCTTAGGAACAATCCGTTCCGGTTGCGTTCTTCAACAATGGCATGAGCAAGATGGTTTTCGAGGTTGGCGATATGGATAAATCCAAGCCAGACGGTGATGCCGGTGAGCGAGGTCGTGAAATGGCTATGGTTTACGCAAGGCAGCTCAATCTTTGCCCCGCACCGTCTTGCCTCATTCACATATACCCAGGTACGGTAAAAACCTCCGAAATTATTGATGACGGCAACCATGAACTCGATGGGGTAGTGGGCTTTCAAAAAAAGGCTCTGGTAACTTTCCACGGCAAAGGAAGCCGAATGGGCCTTGGAGAAAGAATAACCGGCGAACGACTCGATCTGCCGCCACACTTCTTTGGTGATTTCTTCGGGATATCCGCGGGCCCGGCAGTTTTCAAAGAATCTGTCGACGATTTGCTGAAATTCCACCCTCGATCTGAATTTTCCGCTCATGGCACGTCTGAGCAGGTCGGCGTCGGCAAGATCCATTCCCGCAAAATGATGGCATATTTTCAGCACATCTTCCTGATAAACCATTACCCCGTAAGTTTCTTTGAGTTGTTCTTCCATCACCGGGTGAATGTAGCTGAACTTATCCGGATTGTGAAAGCGCCATATGTACTCTTTCATCATTCCCGACCGGGCTACGCCGGGACGGACAATGCTGCTGGCAGCCACCAGGGTGAGGTAATTATCGCATTTCAGCTTTGATAGCAGCCCCCGCATGGCCGGGCTTTCGATGTAGAAACACCCGATGGTTTCACTCACCCGCAACTGGGAACGTACTTTTTCATCCTTTTTGAAATCCTGTATCTGGTGAACATCCACCGCGATTCCCCGGTTTTCCCGTATGATGTCCGCGCATTCCCTGATATGACCCAATCCCCGCTGGCTCAGGATGTCGAGTTTTTCATAACGCAGGTCATCGGCAACGTACATGTCCCACTGGGTCGTGGGGAATGCCTTCGGGGGCATATCCAGCGCCGTATAGCAGGTGAGCGGTTCTTCCGAAACCAGGATCCCGCCGGCATGGATGCTGCGGATGTTCGGGAAGTCGGTCATCCTGACGCCAAGGCTCATAATGTGGCGGGCAATGTCGTTGTTGTTCAGCGGATTGTTGGGCTCTTCCACCAGCAGGTCGATTTCTTCTTTGGGCAATCCGTAAACCTTGCCGAGTTCACGCAGGATGGATTTCCCTTTGAAAGTGGAGGTCGCCCCCAGCAGGGCGGTGTGTTCCCGTCCGTAGCGTTTAAAGATGTAGTCGAACACTTCGTCGCGGTCTTTCCAGGAATAATCGATGTCGAAATCGGGTGGAGTGCTGCGTGCCGGGTTCAGGAAACGTTCGAAATAGAGGTCCAGCTCGATGGGGTCCACATCGGTTATGCGCAGGCAGTAAGCCACGATGCTGTTGGCGCCGCTGCCCCGGCCTACATGGTAAAACCCGCGGCTCATGGTATAGCGGATGATGTCCCAGGTGATCAGGAAATAGGCGGAGAACTGCAGGCGGTCGATGATTTCCAGCTCGTGTTTCACCCGTTTCAGGGCTTCCTTGTCCTTTTTGCCGTAGCGGTACTCCAACCCGTCCATGGCGAGTTTTTCAAGCAGAAGCTTGTCATCGTAAGCGCTGGCCGAGAACAGTTTTTTGTTTTTAACGGTGGTAAAATCGAAACCGATGGAACATTCGTTCAGCAGGCGGATGGCGTTTTGCAGGATCGCCGGGTAATTTTCGAAGTGTTTCCTGATCCTGCCGGGAGAGAGCAACATTTCATCAGGCGCTGCAACCTGAACCGGCGTAAGTTTGCTGAGAAGCGTATTGTTGTCGATGGCCCGGAGGTTCCGGTGAAGTTCGTAGCCGTTTTCATCGGTAAACGTCAGCGGGCAAAGGGCCAGGAGTTTTTCCTGACGGTACCGGTATGGCGATGAAACCAATAAGTTAAGTTCCGGAATCCGGATGCCGGTAAATTCATTATCGCGCAACGCCGATACGGGAAATTTTCCGAAAGGGAATATTACGAAACAGTTGTCAAATGCCGGCGGACGGTCGGGGAGGGGAATGCCTTCGATGTTATGCCGGCTTAGGAAGTCGTTGAGTTCTTTAAATCCCTGGTTATTTTTTGCAATGCCGATATAGAGCAATTCGTTTTCATCACGGAATTCGATGCCTGCCACCGGTTTAATGCCTTTTTTGCCGCATTCCTTTACGAAATCAACGATGCCCATGCTGTTGTTGATATCGGTAAGCGTTAAAGCCTCAATGCCATGATCTGCGGCGGTTTGCACCAGACGGCCGATGGGCAGCGTTCCATAACGCAGACTGTAATATGAATGACAGTTGAGGTACATCGGGCCAGGGAAAGGGCTAAAAAGATTGAAGCGATTGGAGCGTATAGAAGGGTTATAAAGCCATGGCGGGATCTTCGGCCTCATCCTCTTTTTCTTCAAATCCTATTCCCACCGCCCTGATCACCGATCCGCGTCCGTAACGCAGCCGCATGCGGTCCATGGCCTGGTAAAGGCTGATGAGTTCGGGCGTGTCGTCAAACAGGTCGATTTGCTGGGTTCCGCTGATGAGGTGGCTGAAACGCACGCCGATAAGGCGGATCAGCATACGGCGCTGGTAAACCCTGCGAAACAGGTCTTTGGTTACGGGTATAAGCACATGGTCGAACGAAGTGTAAGGGACTCGCTGCTGGATGGTATGGGTGTCGAAGTTGGAGTAGCGGATCTTCACCGTGACGCAGGAGGTGAGTTTCTGCTTTTTGCGCAGGGTAAAGGCGGTTTTTTCGACCATGCGCACCAGCAGGTCGTTGATCATGTTGATATCAATGGTGTCCTGGTCGAAGGTGGTTTCGGTGCTGATGCTTTTACGTTCCGAGTATGGAATAACGGGCGCAGGATCGATTCCGTTGGCCTTTTTCCAGATTACCAGCCCGTTGCGGCCAAGCACTTTTTCAATCATTTCGGGGGGGATGCGGCTCAGGGTATCGATGGTGGCAATGCCCATGGAACGCAGCAACCGGAAGGTCTTATCGCCGATGCCGGGAATTTTCCGGATGGAGAGCGGCGCCAGGAACGGGATAACGCGGTCGCGGGGGATTTCAAGCTCGCCGTTGGGTTTGGCTTCGCCGGTGGCGATCTTGCATACCGTTTTATTCACCGAAAGCCCGCACGAAATAGGAAGGCCGGTTTCATGGATAATGGTCTGCCGCAGTTCGCGCGTCCATTTCATGCAGCCGAAAAAGCGGTCCATGCCGGTGATATCGAGGTAATGCTCGTCGATGCTGGCTTTTTCATACACGGGAGCCTGTTCGGCAATAATGGAAGTCACCATGTTGGAATACCGGGTGTATTGTTCCATGTCGCCGCGCACAATGATGGCGTCGGGGCAGAGAATGCGGGCCATTTTCATGGGCATGGCCGAATGTACGCCGTAATGACGGGCTTCGTAACTGCAGCCGGCTACCACGCTGCGGTCGGAAAAGCCCCCGACAATCACCGGCTTGCCGATAAGCTTATCATTTATTAGCCGTTCGACGGATACAAAAAAGGTATCAAGGTCGAAGTGGACGATAGCCTCCCTCCCCGGCACTTCGCTCCCGGCATCTGCCGGAAAAATATTTTCACCTTCGGCGCACATCTTCCAAAAAATCGTATTACCTTTGATTAGAAATTAATCAAAAACGTGATTACAATATAATCAAAATTCTAATACAACCGACCGATGGCTAACAATTTTTTCGGGCAGAATATAAAGCTGTTGCGCAAAAGGCGCGGGCGCACACAGGACGATATTGCCGTTGCCCTCCAGATGAAACGCCCTACCCTGAGCGGTTACGAAAACGGCGTGGCCGAACCGGGAATAGAGTTGCTGATGGCTTTTTCGGATTACTACAAGATATCGGTGGATACCTTATTAAAACAGGATCTGTCGGCATTGCCCGAAAGCCAGTTGTCGCAACTGGAACGGGGATTTGATGTCTTTATCAAAGGAAGCGCCCTTCGGGTAATGGCCACAACCGTCGACAGTAAAAACAGGGAGAATATCGAGCTTGTGCCGCAAAAAGCATCCGCCGGCTATCGTACCGGTTATGCCGATCCGGAATTTATACGCATGTTGCCCACTTTCCAGTTGCCGTTCCTGTCGGCCGAACGCAAATACCGCATGTTCCAGATCAGCGGCGACTCCATGCTTCCCATACCCGACAAATCGTGGATAACGGGCGAGTTTGTGCAGAACTGGCAAAATGTCCGCGACGGCCTGGCCTATATCATCCTTACCATTGAAGACGGTATTATGTTCAAGGTGGTAGAAAACCGGATAGAAACCGAAGGCCGGGTACGGCTTCACTCTCTGAACCCCTTGTATGAACCGTATTATGTGGATGTGAAAGATATCAGGGAGATATGGCGATTTGTGCATTATATCAGCGCCGAACTGCCGGAGCCCAACCTGCCGAAAAACGAATTCGCATCTTCCCTGGCATCCCTGAAAAAGGAAATGGCCGATCTCAAGGCTCAGCTCAAACAGGGAAGGCTTTTTGAAGAATGATCGGGGGTGTTCCGCGATTTCAATGACATTTGTTGTAAAAAGCAGGACGGATATTTACCATTCGATCACGCTTTTCTCATCGACGTTGCCGGTCATAATCCTTTTGACCTGTTGGGGAAACTTCCTTCCCCATACATATAACGGGTCGTTTTCCTGAAGGGAAGTGAGCAAATCCAGGGTAATCTCTTCGGCGAAAACCTTTTTCCCGTTTATTTTATATTCCGATGCGTCGAAGCCGTGAAGCAGCAAGGCGATTTTTGTGAACCTGCCGGCGTACGGGCCAACGGGAGCTTCCATAATAATTTTCCTGCTTATCGGATCGTAGCTGAATTTTTGTGTCCTGAAGTTTCCTTTTTCATTCTCGAACGTGGTGCCGTCGTCTTCGTAAAAGGTATATTCTCCCGGCTTGTTTCCGGCATAAACGTGCAGGAACAGCGTATCCGAAGGCTTTTCCGCCGTGTTTTGAACAATGCTCTGCATCGGGATGAAACTACCTCCTTTGGCAAACACAGGCAGTTTATCCAGGGGACATTCGACGATGATCTCCTGTTGGCCTTCATAGCGCTTTCCGGTAAAGAAATCGTACCATTCCCCTTCGGGCAAGTAGACTTTCGTGAGTTCTTTGGTGCTTTCAACAGGCGCTGCCAGTAATGACGGACCGAACATGAACTGGTTCTGGTAGGCATAGTACCAGCATTTTTCTTCAAAAGTATTGGTGACGGCAAGGGAACGGTTCACGGGAATGCCGCTTGTGTGCGCTTCAAAGAAAGCGGAATACAGGTAGGGGAGAAGCCTGTATCGCAGGGATATGTAATTGCGCGATATCCTTTCCGCTTCAGCGCCATACGACCAGGGCTCCGACATTTTAAAATCATAATGCTTATGAACCCTGAAAAACGGCGTGAAGGTCCCGATGGTTATCCAGCGGGTAAACAGCATGTTGCCGGCGTCCCCGTTCATAAAACCTCCCACATCGGTTCCGCAGAAAGGCATTCCGCTTATTCCCAGCGAGTTTACCAGACGGCACCCTAGCAGCATGTGTTCATCGCTCGAAACATTGTCGCCGGTCCAGATGGCAGTATAACGTTGCGCCCCGGAAAATGCGGCACGCGTGAGCACCAGCGGCCGGCTGTTCATGTGTGTTTTCGTTCCTTCGTAAGTGCTGCGCGCCATCAGCAATCCGTAAACATTTTTTCCTTCCCGGTAGGAAGCGCCTTTGCCTTCCCAGTTGAACCTGACGATGGAAGAGGTTTTCCCGGCGCCCCACGACGCTATTTCATTCATGTCGTTCCAGAAGCCTGTGACGCCGTCGTTAACGATTTCGCCGAATTCATTTCCCCACCATTTCCGGGCTTCAGGCATAGTGAAATCGGGAAAGTTGCACCAGCCGGGCCACACCTGGGCCGTATAATCCGTTCCGTCGGGATATTTGATGAACATATTCTTTTTTACGCCATCCTCATATGCTTTATAGCCTTTTTCAACTTTTATCCCCGGATCAATGATTACCGCGGTGTGAATACCCATACCGGCAAGGTCTTTTGTCATTTGTTCCGGATGCGGAAAACGCAGGGGATGCCATGTGAAAACTTTGTAGGCATCCATGTAATGAATATCGAGGTACAGCACATCGAGCGGAATTTTTTTATTGCGGAAAGTACGTGCGATGTCTAACACCTGGCTATCGGGAAAATAGCTCCACCTGCTTTGCTGGAAGCCAAGCCCCCAGATTGGCGGCATGGGCATCCGACCGGTCAGGCCGGTATAATTTGCGATAATCCGCGAAACCGAACCGCCCCCGATAAAATAATAGTTCATTTCGCCGGCATCAGCGCCGAAGGAGGAATAGCGGTCGTTGGAAGCTCCGAAATTAAAATAGCTTTTAAAGGTGTTATCGAAGAAAATGCCGTAGGCAACGTTGTGATGGATGCCGATATAGAACGGGAAAGATGCATAGATAGGGTCCTGGGATTCCGTATAACCGGGTGTGTCGGAGTTCCAGTTTACAAATCCCTCGCCCCGGCGGTCGAGATTGCCTGTCTTTTCGCCCAATCCGATAAATTTCTCTCCTTCCTGTAATTTCTTGAAAGTCGTTACTTCTTCCCCTACCCAGGTCGTTCCGAAAGCGCCGTCATCCTCGTTTATCACTGTTTTTCCGTCATGGGTGGTAAAAGTAAAACGTACGGGAGTGGTACTTATCTGCAGCCTTAACGAATCGGTAATCAGCAATATCTGGCCTTCTGTTTCCAGAATTTTAACATTACAGGGAACCAGATCCGCCGTTACGGCATATGAAAAATCGCCGGCAGGAAGTTTCTTATTGATCCTTATCCGGATGATTTCCGGCGAATACACCTCGACCTGCGCTACACCGTTCGTGGTTTCGATGACCAGGGAATTTTTGCCTTTTGACAATTTCCTGATTTCGCCCAGACTGTTATCCGGATATTGCTGCGGGAAAGCCAGGCTTACAATAAAGAATGAAAAAATGAAGGCAAGTGCGTTTTTCATGGTTCATGTATTTGATTACAAAATAAATATATTTTTCGGCTTTCCGGATTCCGGGAATTACCGGGATCATCTCTTATTTGTGATGACATCCGGATTTCTATTTTTTCCTACCTTTCAAAAAAAAATTAAAAACCATACGTCATGCTTCAAAGAACTCTTATATTGCTAATATTTAGCATGTTAAGCTTTTGTGTTTTCGCTCAGCCAGGCGGGAATAATCTGAATTGGTCAGCAGATGGCAACAGTTACACGGCATTGGAACGTGGAAATATCATGAAAACAGAACTTCCTTCACTCAGGAAAACCATGCTGATTGATCTGGAAAAGTTGTTCCCGCAAGATGCTCCGGAACCCCGTTATGTTGACGCTTTTGAATGGTCGACAGTAAAACCGGTTGTACTCCTGATGGTGAATACCGAAACGCAGTATCATAAAACAACCGGAGAAGTCTGGGTGTACGATACAATTACAAAAAAGACCGTCATGCTTGGTAAATCGTTAAGGCCATCCGGCCTGATGCATGCTAAATTATCGCCCGACGGAACCAAAGTCGCATATGTGTATCAGGATAAAAGCAATAATAAGGTTGTCTATAATCTTTATGTTGAGGATATTTCAACGGGCATTGCCAGGCAGCTCACATTTGATACCCGTGACCGGGTCATCAACGGCACTTTCGACTGGGTTTATGCCGAAGAACTTTCCTGTTATGATGGATTCCGCTGGAGCCCCGACGGAACCCGGATCGCATACTGGAATATTGATGCTTCGCAGATACGTAATTACCTGATGCTTAACACGACAGATTCAACTTATTCGTTTACTGTTCCGGTTGAATACCCAAAAGTGGGGGAAGATCCGTCGCCGGCAAAAATCGGAGTAGTAGATATTGAAAGTGCAAAAACCATCTGGATGGATATTCCCGGTGATCCGCGTCAGCATTACCTTACCCGGATGGAATGGGCAAACAGCCAGGAATTGATCCTTCAGCAGCTTACCAGGAAACAGAACGAATCGAAGCTCTTTATAGCCAAATCATCGGACGGCTTCTGCCGCCTGTTGTCTTCTGAAACCGATGCAACCTGGATCGATGTTGAATCGGCATGGAACGACGGCGATAATTCAGGGTGGAACTGGATTGAAAAAAAACAGGCGTTTATCTGGGGCAGCGAAAAGGACGGGTGGCGACATTTGTACCGTGTCGGGATGGATGGCAGGGAAACGTTGCTCACTCCGGGGGACTTTGATGTGATGAAGATATACTGCATTGATGAAGGTAAGAAGGTTGTTTATTTTGCCGCTTCGCCGATAAATCATACGCAGCAATATCTTTACAGCATTCCTCTTGGCGGGGGAAAGGCAAAGCTTCTGACACCCGAAGGGCTTCCCGGAACGCATTCGTACATGATATCGCCGAATGGAAAATGGGCGCGTCATTCTTTCAACAGCCATGTTTTTATGCCTGGTGCCGAGTGGGTTTCGTTGCCTGCCCATAAACCGCTTGATGAGGGTAAAAGCATTTCGAAAAACCTGAAAGAAAATCCACTGGCAAAACAGATTGAGTTTTTCCAGGTTACTACCGGAGATGGTATCACACTTGACGCATGGATGGTTAAACCGGCCGATTTTGATTCCGCGAAGAAGTACCCGGTGATATTTTATGTATACGGCGAACCGGCATCCTCAACGGTTCTCGATAACGCTTATATCGGCCGCAGTTCGGTTTTCGGGGATAAAGTGTATGACCGCGGATACCTGTTGGTATCGGTTGATAACCGGGGTACGCCAATGCCAAGGGGCAGGGAATGGCGTAAAGCCATCTACCGCAATATCGGTATTAACAATATCCGTGATTTGGCATTGGGCGCTAAAGAAATCCTGAAACGGCCCTATTGCGATACCAGCCGGGTTGCTGTTACGGGTTGGAGCGGCGGGGGATCATCCACGCTGAACCTCATGTTCCAGTATCCTGAAATTTTCAAGACCGGCGTTTCTGTAGCCTCGGTGGCCAACCAACTGGCTTATGACAACATCTACCAGGAACGTTATATGGGTGTTCCATGGGAAACGCGTGAGGATTTTCTGAAAGGCTCTCCCTATACCCATGCAAAAAATCTGAAAGGTAACCTGTTGTATATTCACGGCACGGGCGACGATAATGTTCATTATGCCAATGCCGAAAAACTGATCAATGAGTTGATCCGGTACAACAAACCATTCCAGATGATGGCGTATCCGATGCGCTCGCATGGCATTTATGAAGGGGAAGGCACCCGCGACCATCTGAAAACCACATGCCTGAAGTTCTTACTCGAAAACTGTCCTCCGGGAGGAAGGTAGATCATACCCGGTACAGAAATGCAGGGATGACGTTCTCTTTTTTTGGGGAAGCATCGCCTTATAATGACTTGTAAAAGAGGCCGCGATCATCGGCCTCTTTTTATGTCTTGAATGCAGAAACAAACTCACGAAGGTTAGAGGATAAATTTCCCGGATAGGATTTGTCCGGCAGAGTATGCCCTGATGACGTACATACCCTGTGAAAGCCCGTCAAGGCGGATAAGGTAAGTTTGCGGGAAATTCTGTTCTTCGGATACACTGACTCTCCGGCCGGCCATATCAAATATTTCCACTTTGCGGTACGA
>DAONEP010000032.1:0-39432 GCA_035403165.1 Bacteroidales bacterium
CCTTAGCGGCAGGAAATGAAGATCAGGGAATCAGCGTTCAACCCCTATTGCAGGTTGAATTTGACCGGTAAATTGAAAATCGTCTTTACCGGTTTTCCCCGTTGTTTCCCCGGTTTCCAGCGGGGCATCCCCTTCACCACGCGAAGCGCTTCTTCATCGCAGCCGTACCCGATGCCGCGAAGGATCTCAGCATGGGTGATTTTTCCTTTTTCATCGACGACAAAGCGCACAAATACAGTTCCCGAAATGGAGTTTTCCCTTGCCTGTGCAGGATAATGCAGGTTTTCGGAGAGATAGCGGTTCAGTTTATCCGCACCGCCGGGAAATTCAGGGGATTCTTCCACAACCGTGAAAACAACAGATTCCTCTTCACTGGCCTCATTTTCGGTAGCCTGCACAGCTGACAGAGGCGCCTCTCTTACCCGTTTTGCCGTTTCGGGCTCCTGTGCCGCTTGTTCCCACGCTGTGCCGCTCCTGGCATTCCTGGCTTCTTGCATTCTATATTCCGAAATGGTTTCGGCATTGCCGGCAACTCCCGCAACGGGAAACACACTTTTATCTGCCGGAGGCTGAACCTGTTCCTTCGAAACCAACCCGGCTACAAAAGGTTCCTCTGCAATTTCATCATTATTGATAATAATTTCCATGCTTTCAGGAGTCATGCTTTCCTGGGATTCAGCCCGTTTTTTTGCAGGCTTATTTTCGGCAACGACGATGGGTTGGCTGAGGGTGGTTAACGAATCGGGCGCAAGGGCGGGCCGTGGCATTAATGATTTTTCCCCGGATTGTTCCGTGGCAACGAATTCCCGCGAGGGCTTGTGATTTTGCAGGATCAGGTAGATGCCTGCGAAAAGGACGATGCTGGCTGCCATAGCCAGCCATGACGGAACGGGTCCTATGCGCCGTTTTTGTTTCTCAGGAGCTGTCTCCTGATGAAATTTCACCCTTTCGTGAAGCCGTTCATTGATGAGCTCCACCCGGCGACTGAAGTTCTTATTGTGATGTATTTCTGACGATGCGCGATGATTCCCGGGAGCATCGTGGTGGTATTCGGTGACAATATTCTGCTCCCGCCAGGCCGTAAGCCCTTCCAGCGCCGCAGAACAGAATTCGCATTCATCGAGGTGCGCTTTCACCCTGCTGAGATCACCGGCCGGTAATCCTCCGGAAACATACCGTTCAAGCGCTCCGGCAGTCAGGCAGCCCGAAGCGGTGAAAAGGGTCATTGGATTATCGTTAGACTTTGTCATGGTTTACGGACGTTTTCAAGGATGATCTTCAGGTTTCGCCTCCCGTTTTGCAGGTGACTTTTTACCTCGTTCAGGGTGAAGCCTGTGGTTTCGGCTACTTCCCGGTACGACCGTTCCTCAAGGTAAAACAGCTCAATACATCTGCGCTGGTCGTCGTTCAGCCGACTAATGGCTTCTTCCAGTTTGTGGTCGTCCTCGCTGTTGTTACCGGTTATAAGATGCAAAACGCTGTCGTTTTCCATAATTCCGGCTTCCGATTCTTTCAGGAGAACTTCCTTCGACTTTTCCACCGTCTTACGGTGACGCAACTGCATGAGGCATTCGTTTCGGGTAACCGTGTACAGCCAGCCCTTGAAAGCGGAAACACTTTCGTTTTTCAGTTCTTTGACCAGTTTCTCAAAAATAAGCATCACGGTATCTTCGGCTTCATCTTCGTTTCCGAGATATTTAAGGCATACGGCGAAAATCAGGTGCGTGTACCGCTCATAAAGCTGTCCCAGGTATTCGGTATCACCCGTTCGGGCATACCTTGCCGCCAGTTGCTCATCGCTCAGCGATTGCAATTCCTTTTTCTTATCCCGGTAATTTCCGAAGAGGTTAAAGGCCACGGCCTGCAAGGTTTATACAAAGTTAAGAAATTGGATGTCTCAATCCGGTTTGTAAATCACACATTTATAAAAATGAACTCAAAATATTTCAAAGATTGTTTCCCGGTTTATGGAATTTCCTTACCCGGTGCATCCTATGGTAAAATGCGGGCCCATTTTAATTAACCTGTTAACACCAAAGACTATGGAAACCAAGAAATCAAACCGCGCCGACCTTGAGAACAAGAAATTGATTTTTCTGCAGATCGGTCTTATCGTTTCGCTGGGAATAGCCCTGGCAGCTTTTGAATGGGAAAGCCCTGACCGGGTTAAAATTGACTATGAAGGAGTACTGGGTATTCCTCTTGATCAGGACCTGACGTCCATCCAAACCACCCATCCGGTTCTTCCGCCTCCTGTCATGATAAAGCCGGCAACAATCTTCAACCTTGTTGATAACAAGACGGAGGTTGAAGACTTAACACCGCCTGATTTCGGAGATAATCCGGAAGATATCGCTCCTGCCTATACGCCTGTTGCAAAACCGGTTCTGCAGGATGAGAAGCCTGATTCCGGTGAAGAAGTCTTTATCAGCGCCGAAAAAATGCCGGAATTCCCCGGAGGGGAAAGAGAAATGCTCCGATTCATAGGCGACCATATCAGCTATCCGCTGGCGGCCCGGGAAACGGGAATCCAGGGAACCGTATATGTGAATTTTATCATTGAAAAGGACGGAAGCGTTTCACAGGTTAAGGTACTGAGGGGCATCGGGTACGGCTGCGATGAAGAAGCCATGCGCGTTATCAGCCTCATGCCGCGCTGGTCGCCCGGGATGCAGCGCACCATACCGGTTCGCGTCAGTTTTAACATGCCGATATTATTCAAGCTTAAGGATTCCTGAGAAACCACTTTATCTTAAAAACAAACGAAAATGAAAACACGTCTGACAATAGGTATCGCTTCGGGTTTTATTCCCGTGCTGATACTTTCGGCTGTCACCATGATCTTCAGCCAGAATACCGGAAGGATGTATCCTCCTGTCAAACCAACTATTCCTGCAGAGGAACCGGACAGCCAGGATAAAACGCTGTCGCCCTATTTCTTTGTCAAATCCGATGATCCCGCCCTGGACCAGCTTCCGCTGAAAGCCACTTCAGCCAGCGTAAACATTGCCGGGGTAATTGCCGATGTAGCCGTAACCCAGGAATATGCCAATGAAGGGAAGCGCCCTATAGAAGCCGTTTATACTTTCCCGGCATCAACACGGGCGGCTGTTTACAGCATGAAAATGACGATCGGCGAAAGAACCATTGTAGCCCGGATCGCCGAACGCGAAAAGGCGCGGAAGGACTATGAAGAAGCGCAACGGCAGGGAAAAAGCGCTTCGCTGCTCGAACAGCAGCGTCCCAATGTATTCCGGATGAACGTGGCCAATATCATGCCCGGCGACCACATCAAAGTGGAGATGAAATATACCGAATTGCTCATTCCTGAGGATGGCGTGTATGAATTCATATATCCCACGGTGGTCGGACCGCGATATTCAAACAAACCGGAGGCGCTGGCTTCGGCCGATGAAAAATGGGTGGCCAATCCGTACACCCATGAAGGAGAGAAGCCATTTTACAGCTTCAACATCCAAACTTCCATAGCGGCAGGGCTTCCTGTCACCGAAATTGTATGCCCTTCGCACAGGACAAACATAACCTTCGACGGCCCCTCGACGGCTTCCGTGCTGCTCGATCCTTCCGAAAAATCGGGAGGCAACCGCGATTACATACTGAGATACCGCCTTTCGGGAAACAGCATCGAAACAGGACTGCTGCTGTACCCGGGGGAGGATGAAAATTTTTTCCTGGCCATGATCCAGCCGCCGAAACAGGTGAAGCAGGCCGATATCCCTCCGCGGGAGTATGTTTTTATTATAGACGTGTCAGGATCGATGAACGGATACCCGATCGATATCTCGAAGAAACTGATGCACGACCTGACCGGTAGCCTGCGTACGTCCGACAGGTTCAACGTCATCCTCTTTGCCGGTTGCAGCAGCCTGTTTTCAGAGCAATCGGTGCCGGCAACCCCCGAAAACCTGAAGAGGGCCATTGCGTTTATCGACAGGGAACAAGGAAGCGGAGGCACGGAACTGCTGCCGGCTTTGCGTCGCGCCCTTGCCTTGAAGGGGACCGAAAGCTATTCCCGGACCTTTGTCATCGCCACCGACGGGTATGTGGATGTGGAACGCGAAGCCTTTGACCTTATCAGGAAAAATCTCGATAAAGCCAATTTCTTCTCCTTCGGGATCGGGACTTCGGTAAACCGTTACCTCATCGAGGGGATGGCCCATGCCGGTTCAGGAATGCCGTTTGTGATCACCAAACCCGACGACGCTTCGGTACAGGCCGAACGGTTCAGGCAATATATCGGCAATCCGGTACTTAGCCATATCAAGGCCACCTTCAAAGGTTTCGAGGTTTACGATGTTGAACCGTCGTCCGTTCCCGATGTTTTTGCCGAACGTCCGGTTATCATTTTCGGGAAATACCGCGGCATTCCCGGTGGAACCATCGAAATAGACGGAACCGGCGGCCAGGGAAAATTTGAGCGTAAGGTGAATGTTGCCGGAGCGAAACCATCGGCTTCCAACAGTGCCCTTCGTTACCTCTGGGCCAGGGAGCGGATCCGCAACCTCGACGACCTGGCAGCAGTGGGAAGTGCAGAGGAGCAAAAAGAGGCGGTAACGATGCTCGGACTGAAATACAACCTGCTTACCCGGTTCACCTCCTTTGTGGCGATCGACAGCGAGGTACGCAACAAAGAGGGTGATGCAACAACCATTAATCAGCCCTTGCCTTTGCCGGAGGGCGTCAGCGATTATGCAGTCAGCGGAATTACGGGTTCTGCGGCCCCTATGATGATGAAATCTTCTCCGGACAGAATGGCTTGTGAAGAGGTTACCATTAATGAAAAGGAAGAAAAGGAGAATGAAGTTTTTGTAGTTGCCGAAACCATGCCGGAATTCCCCGGAGGTGAAAAGGCCATGAAAAAGTTTATAGCCGATAACCTTATTTATCCGCCCCTGGCACAAGAAAGAGGAATAAAAGGTAAGGTGTATCTTAGTTTTCTCGTCGAGCCCGACGGAACAATTACAAATATCAGAGTACTTCGTGGGCTGGGAGGAGGCTGTGATGAGGAAGCTGTGAGAGTTGTTGAAATGATGCCTCCCTGGTCGCCGGGGATGCAGCGTGCCAGGCCGGTTGCAGTTCAGTATAACCTCGTTGTTGAATTTAAATGAAAAAGTGCCTGAATTGACTTGAAAAGTCCGGCGCGGGAGCGCCGGCTTTTTTGTTTGAAGCACAAACATCCCCCCAACCTCCCTCAATAGAAATCCTGCATTCACCTTCCCGTAAAGTCTATGACTCAAAACATTGATTTTTGAGCCGGTCACTACGTTTATGAAAAGGTATCAGGATGTCTAATTATACTCTTTCTAAATGTATTGCATAAGAATTCCGGGTTACTAAAAAAATTAATTTTGTTCCGTTTTTTTAAGTGTTTCACGCAGCAACATAACTGCTTATATCTTCCTGTTATGAACAAAATCGAAATCCACCCGATTCTTGAAGTACCTGTAAACGAAAAAGTTACATTTCAATTTGAAGGTAAACCCGTCACCGGTGAAAAAGGTTTCACCATAGCGGCTGCATTGCACCAGGCCGGTTACCCGGTACACAGCCACAGTCTCACAAACCGTGAACGAAGCCTGGAGTGCGGCATTGGTAAATGCGGTGCCTGCGAAATGCTGGTTGACGGACAGATTCGTCGTATCTGTATCACAAAAGTCGACGGAGTGAAAGAGGTGATGGAAATTCCCCGCGATTACACGCCCGAAATCAGGGAGCGCGACGCCCAAAAACCCATAAACATATACAAAACCACCGTCGCCATTATCGGCGCCGGGCCTGCCGGACTGGCCTGTCGCGAAGAATTGCTTAAAAAAGGAATTGATAACATCGTTATCGACAACAACGATAAAATCGGCGGTCAGTTTCTCATGCAGACGCACCAGTTCTTCTTCTTCGAGAAAGAAAAGAAATTCGGCGGAATGCGTGGGTTCGACATTGCCAAAACGCTGGCCGGCGACAGCCACGAAGGTATTTTCCTGAACAGCACGGTGTGGGATGTGCTCGAAGGCAAACGCATCGCGGTGAAAAATATCCGTACCGAAGAAATCTATTATGTGGATGCTGAATACATGGTTGTGGCAACCGGCGCGGTTCCTTTTATGCCCACCTTCGAAAACGACGACCTGCCAGGCGTGTACACCGCTGCCGTCGTCCAGAAGATGATGAACAATGAATTCACCCTCCTCGGTAAAAATGTACTGACGGTAGGCGCCGGGAACATCGGTTACCTCACATCATACCAGTTGATGCAGGCCGGAGCCCACGTAAAAGCGATCATCGAAGCAATGCCCGGCGAAGGCGGTTTCCCGGTTCAGGCAAATCGTGTCCGCCGGCTCGGAATTCCCGTTCTCACCTCGCGTATCCTCCTGAAAGCCATTCCCAACGATGATAACACCGGAATTGTCGGCGCCGTAATTGCCGATTGCAAAAACTTTGAACCGGTTGCCGGTACCGAAAAGGTCATTGAAGGGATCGATGCCATCAATATTTGCACCGGCCTTGTTTCGGACGACCAGCTCATCATCAAGGGAAATGAAATTTTCGGAAGGAATTGTTACGGCGCCGGCGATGCCATCCGCATTGGTGAAGGCACGAGCGCAGTGGTACGCGGGAAGCAGGTTGCCATGGAGATATTGCAGGAGATGGGCGAAAACATCAATTATGATGAATACCTCACCGTTTCCAAAGAATATATCGATTCGCAGCAACACCCGATCAGGGTCATTCAGGAACCGTTCAAGCCTTCGGCCGAACGTTTCAATGAAAAGCCGTTTGTACAAATCGACTGCCTGTACGGGTTTGCCTGCAACCCCTGCGAATTTGCCTGTCCCCACGGAGCCATTACCAAGACTTCCACGAGTACGGTTCCGCACATTGATTTCGGCAAATGCATCGGATGTATGGAATGTGTACATCAGTGCCCCGGTTTGGCTATTTTCGGGTATGCCCCCAAAAAGGACTGGATATTCCTGCCTATCGAATACTTTGTAGAAGAAAACGAAGAAGTGTTCCTGGTCGATAATCAGGGCAAAAAGCTCGGAACCGGCGTTATCGAAAAAGTGCTGAAAAAACCCAACAAAACCAATGTCGCCAGGGTGAAAGCCCATGATATTCATGGCGAAGCGCTGATGCAGGTACGAGGTTTTATTCTTCGCAAAAACTATCCTGAGCCGGTAGAAATGGCGCCGACTTCGTTTGAATCGGAACATGAGATGTATGTTTGCCATTGCGATGATGTGACTTTGGGCGAAATATTGAATACTATCGGCGACCGTAAGTTTATTTCGGTGGATGAAATCAAGCACACCACCCGTCTGGGGATGGGTGCCTGCCGGGGCAAGCGTTGCATTCGCCGGCTCAAACAGGTTTTGCGCAGCAAGGGTATCAGCATTGTAGGCGATGCCACGCCCCGCGGGCCTTTAAGCAACCAGGTGTCGATGGGAGAATTGTTCCCGAAGGAAGTACGCGAAAATATTATCACCAACGGTAAAAACGCACGGCGGCGGGTTGATGTCCAGGCTGTTATTGCCGGGGGCGGTATGGCCGGAAGCGCTTTGTTCCGCTATATGGCCGAAGCCGGTTTAAAACCTGCCCTGATCAATTACGGGCGCGGATCATCCTGGCGTAATATCGCCGGGGGCCGTCCGGCATTCAGTATCCCTGAAATTGCCGATATCGCCCGTCATAACTACGATATTTTCAGGGAATTGCAAACTATTCGCGATGTTAATTTCCGGTCGACCCGCTATGTGACTTTTGCCCATGACGAAGCCACCTGCAAAGCGCTCGAAGATTCCCGTTCCTGGTCGGATGCTTACATGGTCGATCCCAAAGATTTTGCCAAAGAAATCGCTCCCAATATCAATCCAAGCCTCGGCGACATCTATCCCGCGGCGCTCATCACCCGCGATTGCTGGCAGGCAACGCCGGGCCGTGTGATTGACCTCGTTCGAAGGATCGGGATTGAAAAAGGCGGAAAGGTTTGGGAAGACTGCCAGCTTATCGATGTCAGGAAAGAAAACGGGGAATATGTTGTGCTTGCCCGTGATCACGAAAAGCATTATATCGAATTCCATACTCCCCATTTTGTCAATTCACTGGGACCGGGAGCCGATAAATTCGCCAAACAATTAGGCATTAACACGGGCTTCTATCCGGTGAAACACCAGGCCTTTATTACCCGACGCCTTCCGAATATGGGGATTGACGGACAACCGCTCGATATGCTCATCGACAGGCGCAGGTACAAAGGATTTTCAGCCGTTTACGGTCAGCAGCTTGGCGAAACAGGCCAGATCATCGGCTGTGCATCGCCCCTGGTAGAACCTATGGAAGTTGATAAAAACCTTAAAGTCAACTCAAAGGATTTCCTTGAAATAGTTTCGGAAATTTTTGTTCAATGGCTGCCGCAATTGTCGTCGGTAGGATTCCAGGCTGTTTGGGCCGGGTACTATGTTGAACCCCGTATGATCGTGGATGTCGATGCCGGTTTACTCGTCGGCTTAAGCGGACATGGCTTCATGCTGGGTCAATACCTGGCTAAAATGTACACCGATAAAATGTTGGGGAAACCGGTTCCGGATTATCTCGAAAGGCTTTCGGTGAACGGCGACGGCTTAACTGAAAAAGCTTTCAAATAGACTCATCGCTGAGGATTACAAAAAGAAAAAGGGCGGTCCGAAAACCGCCCTTATTCTTTTTCCGGATCACGACTTCCGGAATAACCGTTTAAAGAATGTATCTTTCTCGGTATCGGCATCATCGGAATAATAGCCGTAACCATAACCATAGCCATAACCGTAGCCGTAACCATAACCGTAGCCATAGCCGTAACCATAGCCATAACCGTACCCGTAATAACCCGATTTTTCAGGCTTCACGTCGTTCATCAACACCACCATGTTCGGGATATTGCGGTTTTCGATGTCGGCGGCGATGGAACCAAAAACTTTTTTATTGGTTAAGTTCTGGCGAACCACCATGATCTTGGCATCAACAAACTTCATCAGCAGGAAAGCATCCGTTACCAGGCCGAAAGGCGGGGTATCAAGGATGATAAAGTCGTACATCTCTTTAAGCTTTTCCATCATTTCAGCCGTCTTTGGCGAAGCGATAAGCTCGGCAGGGTTCGGTGGCACCGGTCCCGACATAATGACATCGAGGTTATCGAAAGGCGACTTCTGAATAATCTCTTCCAGGCTGCATTTACCGATGAGATATGACGTGATACCGGCCGTGTTGGTTAAACCGAAGTCCTGGTAAATTTTGGGTTTGCGGAGGTCGAACCCCATTAGCAGGGTCTTGCGCTCGTACTGGGCATAAACAGCCGCCAGGTTCATGGAAATGAATGTTTTTCCCTCGCTGACTGACGTTGAAGATACCAGGATGGTTATCTTGTCTTTCCCCTGGGTAATATATTGCAGGTTGGTACGCAAAGCCCTGAACGACTCAGCAATGGAGGATTTTGGCGAAGTGGCCACCACTACGGTGCTTTCGCGCCGGTTATGCAGCACATGCCCGATCAGCGGCAGTTTGGTGGCGTTTTCAATGTCGTGTTTATCCACAATTTTATCGTTCAGAAAATCCTTTCCCAGTACATACAGGATAGGTAAAACCAATCCCAATACCAGGGCAATGGTATAATTGAGCGATGTTTTCGGAAATACCTTTTCTTTAACTTCATCGTTCGCCATGTCAACAGATTCGTTATCCGGCGTGTTGCTTGCACGGGTAATGGCCGATTCGGAACGTTTCTGGAGCAGGAAGGTGTAAATGGCGTCGTTGAGTTTATACTTGCGGGTAATCCCGATGAGTTCGCGCTGCGTGGCGGGCAACTGCCTGAACTGTCCCGAGTATTTGCTGATGCGGTCGTTGATATCGCTGACGGCTATATTCGATGTGTTGACAATATTCCTGATATTCTCGGTCAGCGATTTTTTGGTGTTGTTGATTTTCTGATCAAGCGCCATGATCAGCGGATTACCTTCTTTAGTATTGATGAGCCTTTCAGCCCGTTCGGCATACAAAGCGGTGAGTTCGCCGATCAGTTTTGTCAGCCCGGGATCATTGATGCCCATCGAAGTAGGTACTACCAGACTGTCGAGATTCTGCTGCTTGGCGGCGAGATAATTCTGGAGGTATTTGTAATATTTGGCTTCGACAAGCAATTGGGCTTTCTGGGTCTCAAGATCTTTTACATGGGTAAAAGCCTCTTGTGTCTGCGCATCAAAGTCCATGATCTCGTTCACCGTCTTGAAGTTCTGAAGACGGGTTTCGTTATGGCTTAATGAGTCGCCGATTTCCAAAAGCTGCGTATCAATGAAGTTGATGGTATTGATGGCAATCTGGTTCTTCTTGTCAAGGCCCTGCTGAATATACTCCCGGGTAAGCTGGTTCAGGAAATCGACCGCTTTCTGAGATGTATTGCCTTTCAGCGAAATTTCAACGATGGAGGCATCCTTGTTGATGGGTTCCACTTCATAGCCGGAGAAGGCCGAAATCAGGGAATTGAGCGAGTTGAAAGTGAAAAAGTACTGCTGCCCCAGGTGTTTCTGTTCCTTAAATTTATTGCTGAGGCGAAGGAAGAAACTAAATTCCGGGGTGGTTATCTGTTCGCCAAACCGGGCTTTTTTCGAAAATTTGACCAATCCTTCTTTCTTGCCGGCATCAGTGTAATTGTTGTATTTGTATAGTTCTACATCCTGTCCTTCGCATGATAGTTCATACTCGTCTTTCGAAAGAAGCGTAACATAAAATTTCATGTTGCTGACCGGCTGCACATGTCCCGTATCAAATTCGACGAGGAACGGCGATTCGGTGTATATCTCGTTGGTGATAAAATTATCTTCCCTGGAGTAGGTAACTTCGAAGTGCAATGCTTTTAATGTCCTGGTTTTCAGCGAACGTGAGTTCAGAATGCCGATCTGGTTCTGGAGCTTCTGGGTATTCGTTATGGACCCGAAGCCCAGCAAAGCCTGCGCATCGCTTATTCCGCCGCCTTCATCCTTCACGAGTACAGTTGCCTTTACCTTATATTCAGGCCTGGTGTACTTATTAAACAGGAAGGCAATAAGGAGCGACACGAAAATAGTGATCAGAAACAGATACCAGTAATTATAAAAGCGGAAGAAAATCGCTTTATAGTCAATGGATTGTTCCTGGAAATCAGGTTCCGGAAAATTCTGAATCGGGTTGCTCATGGGTGTTATTTAAAGAATGTAAGTACCAGGAAAGCAAGCGAAATGGTAGAATAGATCAGGCTGTAAGGAAAGGTTTCAAAAGCGAACTGCTTTCCTTTTAAAGGTTCAACATATACGATATCGTTGGGCCTCAGGTAAAAATATTCTGAGTTTAATATATCTTTTCTGGTCAGGTCGAAGGTCACCACTTTCGTTTCCTGTTTGTCCTGCCGGATGATCTGCACTTTCTGCCTGTTGGCGAAGGTATTGAGGTCGCCTGCCATGGCCAGGGCTTCAAATATATTGATCCGGTCGCGGTTAATGGTAAACTGCCCCGGGTGCCCGACTTCACCCAACATTGAAATCTTGAAGCTGACCAGTTTCACAACAACGGTGGCTTCTTTGATGTATTCCGTCAATTCTTTATGGAGTTCCTGCTCCATCTGCCCCGTAGTAAGCCCGGCTGCCCTGATGAAACCGGCCACCGGGAAATTGATATATCCCGAATCGTTAACCATGTAACTGGTCAGGTAGGTATACTGATCGGTATAGGAACCTCCCATATAGGAAGAACCGGAAATGCTGTTGAAAAGGGTATTGCTCTTTTCGTCAAGGGTAAATATCCGAATGTAAAGGTAATCGCCCGGCTGTAAAAGGTATGCGGCTGACACATTGCGGAAAACCCGGACCGTATCGGCGCCCTCAGCAGTCTGAAGATAACGTATCTTTTTCTGCGGAACGCATGAAAACAGCGCCAGGCTCATTACTGCAAGCAGTAAAGCTGGTCTGACAAATCGGGAGATATTTTTCATAAGGAGATATTAGCCCTGAAATCTATTAATAATTACAGATTAGTATGCAAAAATATGTAATTCTGTTCTCAGATTTACAGCCTGCGGCATTTCATGAAAAAATGACGGTTAAAAACGAAAATTAAGGCAGCCGGAAACGACTTGAAGGCCAAGGATATAACCGCCCTGAAGCGTATCTTAAGCTTTGGTTGCGCGCCTGCAGCCAGTAACGTAGCCTAGTTTCACGCGGTTGGTCCTGGCAGTGGCCGGAGAGCCGGCATGATCTGACCGCGAATTGCTCAGATCAGGCACGGATTACCACGAAAACGCTTCGCGAAATTTCGTGTTGCTCAGGCGCCCTAGGCATTTGCAGGGGCAAAGACTAAAAATAGTAGCCTTTCCCGTCGCAATCGGTGCAATGCTCATTTAACCCTGCACAACGACACGGGCGGGCGCCTTCGGGAATATCGGGGACAGGATGCGATTTCCTGTCGGTAACCGAATCCAGTCCCAGCCAATGATCCCAGCCGCGCCATCCGCGGTTCTGATAGGCAATATCAGGATAGGCATAAAGATGTTGCGGGCGTTTGGCCTGACTGTAATTTTTCCAGTCACGGCTCGATTTCAGGTTCAACGATATCACAAACCTGCGGGTTGTTTCATAATCTTTGAATTCCGTATTCAATCCCAGCCAGTCGTTCCATCCTTTCCATCCCGAATTTTTATATTCGTATTGCGGGAGCCCGGGCAATACGAGGCTATAAGCCTTATATTCAGGATGATCAGCCGACAGGTATTCCAACCACCCGGCGCTGGATTTCGAAAAACGAGTGATCCTGTGATATGAACATAACGACTTTGGAAGCGCTTGTCAGCGCAGCAATGAATAGAATATCAGATATTTATGGTTCTTGTTTATTTCAGTGGTAAAGGCTGATTAAGCTGTCGATCGTGGTTTCGCCGATGTGGTCGCCTTTGAAAATCAATGTGGTATCTTTAAAAATGTAATCATCATAGCCCCATTTATTTTGTTTCGTGATCTCGATACCCAGGTCTTTCATGAATTTCTGCCTTGCGGGATTCAATTTATGGCCATAATATTTGTCTTCCAGGACATAGAAAGTATGATGCGACGCAGTATCCGCCAGTTTTTGTTTAATGTTTCTTACACCATAACATTCAGAAATAAATAAAAGATCAAGGCCTTTTAAGGTGTATTTGCCGGCAAGGTTGAAGAAGTAATCAATATGGGTGCAATAATCTGAGGTACAGTAAGGCCTCCATAAATGTATCCATGTGTAATGGTTGTACTTCATCCGTTGAAGCATTTGAGGCGTATTGATTTCATAGAGGAATAAATCTCCTGTATTCCCTGATCCGGATTCAGAAACAGCGCTATATGGTTTGAACATGGATTTATCTGTCTCCTGCAACATCCTGTAATCATTCTCGTTGATCATCACCATGCATGATTGTAAGAACATTACAACCAGTATCACAGTCGTTTTTCTCATTTTCATATTATTTAAAGGTTCCGTAAAAAGTTCTATAGCCTGTTCTGCTCCCTTTTTTTCGCCGGCTAAAATCGCAGGGACTCTTCTTTAGCATATTGAACCAATCGATGAGCAAGACTGAAGCGGAGATGCTTTCCCACATACGCAGTCAAACAATGCACATGGCTGTGTACAAAACCTGCGCAGACCATTGTTCTGTCAAACCAATAAACAATTTGTCCGTTTTTGGGTCATTTCTTAATACAGGTTTTATTTATTTTGGTTCGTACCTGGTTATTTTGCGTTTACCTTAAATCTTCCGGGGAGGCTTTTTTGTGTTGGGGAGGCTGACCCCGGGTATTCAAAGTTCTATACGGCAAAAGGCAATCGCTTCAATAATATAATCCGGTAAATAGTCACCCTGCCGGCGTTTTGGTACTTGTTGTATGGTAACTTTAATGTTTTTGTTTATGAACCTTATTGTATAAATGGTATCAATTTCCTCACAATAACTTCCTGAACGATTCAAAATCAGTTTACTTAACCAAAGATAGTATAAAAATTGAAAAAAGCAACAGAGCGGTTAAAGAAAATTTGAAAAGTCAAAAAAAAACAGATAAGCGGTTTTAAAACTGTCAACTGAAAGCCTCAGACAAACAGTTGGTTCTTCCCTTAAAGCGCTACAGAGAGAATAAAATTGTCAGATATGTGATGCCGGTCCGGAGACGGCCGTCTTCAGGATAGCGGAGCAGGTACGGTTAAAATTGAAGCGAACAGACGATAGCGGCGGCGAGGACTCTTACAGCCATATCATCAGGCCGTACCTGCATTTTTCAAATCCCGTATAGCTTTATTCTTTTCAACCGCAAGCTGAACATCTCAGCCGCCCCGGGAATGGATAAGAAAATTATTCACACCACGCCTTCACCTCTTCAATCTTCAAAGCCGGAATCTCCAGTTTCAGCTTTTTGCGCAAACCGCTGAGGTCGTTGAGTAATTTATTGGGATTGGCAGCTTTTACGTCGGCTGCCGTTTTAAGCCCGGCTTTACGCACCACCGGAACCCAATCCGCCGGTATACCGAGTGCCAGGAATTCATTGTCGTTGTCCACAGGCGCCGCGATCTTTTCGGGGCGCATCTGCGGGAACAACAGCACATCCTGAATCGAAGCCTGGTTGGTCATGAGCATGGCCAGGCGGTCGATGCCGATGCCGATTCCCGACATGGGCGGCATGCCGTATTCCATGGCCCTCAGGAAGTCGTAATCGATAAACATGGCCTCGTCGTCGCCGCGTTCCATGAGCCTTACCTGCTCTTCGAAACGTTCGCGTTGGTCGATGGGGTCGTTTAGCTCGCTGTAAGCATTGGCGATTTCCTTGCCGTTCACCATCAGTTCGAAACGTTCTACCAGCCCGGGTTTGCTGCGGTGTTTCTTGGTGAGGGGGCTCATCTCCACGGGATAATCGATGATGAAGGTGGGCTGATCGTAGTAGCCTTCACATTTCTCACCGAAAATGGCGTCTATCATCTTGCCTTTGCCCATGGTTTCGTTGATCTCGACTTCGAGTTTACCGCACACCTCGCGTAAAGCGTTTTCGTCCATGCCGTAAACATCCATGCCGGTATGTTCCTTAATGGCATCGAGGATGCCGATTCTCCGGAACGGCGCTTTGAAACTGATCACTTTATCGCCGATGGCCACGTCGGTGGTGCCGTGCAATTCCATAGCAACCTTTTCTAGCATCTTCTCTGTTTGCTCCATCATCCAGAAATAGTCCTTGTAAGCCACGTAAAACTCGAGGATGGTGAACTCGGGGTTGTGGGTGCGGTCCATACCTTCGTTGCGGAAATCGCGTGCGAATTCGTAAACCCAGTCGAAACCGCCGACGATCAGCCGCTTGAGGTATAATTCGTTGGCAATGCGGAGGTACAGGGGAATATCGAGGGCGTTATGGTGCGTAATGAAAGGCCTTGCCGCCGCACCGCCGGGGATGCTTTGCAGGACCGGCGTATCCACCTCGAGGGCGCCCTGGCTGTTGAGAAACTCGCGGATGGCATTGATCATCCTGGTGCGTTTCATAAAAACCTCTTTCACCGAAGGGTTCACCACGAGGTCGACATAGCGCTGACGGTACTTGAACTCGGCATCCGTCACGGCGTCGAAGGTCTGGCCGTCGGCTTCCTTTACTATGGGTAACGGCTTCAGAGATTTACTGAGGATTTTAAATTCTTTCACGTGGATGGAGATTTCACCCATCTGCGTGACGAACACATAGCCGCGGACCCCGATGATATCGCCGATATCGGTAAGTCTTTTAAAAACGGTGTTGTACAGGGTTTTATCCTCTCCGGGGCATATTTCGTCGCGTTTCACGTAAAGCTGGATGCGTCCGGCCGAATCCTGAAGGTCGACAAACGATGCAGCGCCCATGATACGACGCGTCATGATGCGTCCGGCAATATAAATATCCTGGTAAAGAGCAGGATCGCCGGGGTAATTCCCCAGGATTTCGGCAGAGGTGACATTTACCGGAAAAAGCTCCGGGGGATAAGGATTGATACCGAGTTTGTAAAGTTCCTGCAGCGAATTGCGCCTGATTTGTTCCTGTTCACTAAGTTCGAAAGCCATTGAGAAAATTTTTGCAAAGATACTGAAATGTAAAAAATTGCGGGAAATGTGATCTGACACGTTATTAAAACCCGTCGGATCCGCTATGGTCATAAGTTTCAAAACATGAGCAATGACATAAGTTGCTATTTTTGGACAAATTTATCAGGCAAATGAAATTTTCACATCTTACTGATTCCTTTAAAACTACATACTTCCGGTGGATCGTAATGATCATGCTGTTTATACCGCTGCTGTTCATCAGCAATCGCCGGAGCCACGACTGGGGCGATGACTTTGCCCAGTATATTCACCAGGCAAAGAACATCGTGCAGGGCATCCCGCAGTCGGAAACGGGGTTCGTTTACAGCCAGGAAAACTTCATTGGGCCGAAAGCTTACCCCGTCGGTTTCCCCTTGTTGCTGTCGCCGGTTTACGCGGTTTTCGGCAACAACATGAAAGCATTTACCACTTACATATCGGTGTTTTATTTCATACTTGCCCTGTTGCTGGTGCTTTTCTTCCGGAAGTATTTTTCGCTGATCCCATCGGTTGTCCTGGCGATGATCCTGCTTTATAATCCGCAGATGATGCTGTTTAAGCAGGAAGTGATGTCGGACCTCCCGTTTACGGTATTACTGGTCGCCTCGATGTTGCTTTATATGAATTTCAGGAAAAATAACACGGTGAAAATAATACTTGTCCTGATAGCAGGATTGATGATCACGGTGAGGCCGATAGGTTTTGTTTTCCTGATAGCCGTGCTGATCGACCAGGTGGTAATGCTGCTGAAGGAAGATTGCAGCCGGCGCAGAAAGTTTTACGAACTGGTTGTGGCGACCGTATTTGTTTTGCTTACGTCGGGCATCTACCTGCTGCTGAATGTGGCGATCTTCAGGATACCTTCGGGCGGCGGCCTGAACAACTACCTTGCCTACTTCGGAAGCGGTGAAATCGTCAGCACCATCCTGACCAACCTCCGTCATTATTCCGAAGTATTCCAAAACTTCTACACGCCGTCGCTGGGCGATTACGATGGATTTTCACTGCTGTCAGGCGTACTTTTCCTGGCCATGGCTATGGTCGGCCTTTTAAAGAGGTTTACGACCCGAATAGAATTCCTCGATATTTTCTTCCTGATATACCTGGTAATCCTGCTGGTTTTCCCGAACAACGCCTCTGCGTTCAGGCTTATGGTGCCGGTTAGTTTTCTGCTGTTATTGTATGTGGCAACAGGATTCCGATCGTTATCCGTTCTTCCGTCCGTAAGCGGGAACCTGAAAGCTGCGATCCTGGGAATTCTCATGCTGGCCTTCTATATGCCGGGGATCCGGGATATTATCAGCACAAAATATATCATCATGGCCGGTCCGCAAAAGGCGGAATCGGAACAGGCCTTTGACTATATCCGTGAAAATGTTCCGGAGAATGCCGTCATCATGTTTGTAAAGCCAAGAGCTTTGTCGCTGTATGCCGGAAGGGCTGGTTTTGCCGATCCGGCGGAGACCGACATGACGAAGTTCCATAAACAGGTGGTGGATGCCGGCGTGAATTATTTCCTGCTGAACAATGACATCAGCAGTGAAGCCTCGAAACGGTATCTTCGGGTGATGAATGAACGGGTCGATTCTGTGTGGTCGAATGAGACCTTCGGGTTATACCGGCTGAAAAGTTTCAATCCCTGAAAACCTCGTTCAGCACGTGATGCGATTTCATTTCGCCGAAAGCCGGGACATGCAGCCTGAAATAATCCATCAGCCTATCTAGCAAGGCTTTCCGGACAGAATAGGTAAAATCCTGCGGTAAAGCCCGGCCGTCCGGAAAGCCGATCAATTCGTGCCAGAAACGGCTGAGCGGCTCAGCCAGGTAATAGGGATGATCGGGCGGATGATCCCGGAAATACGCTTCCTGAAGATCAAAAAAATTGTTTGCCGGCGTATAATTGTCGTGAGGCCCGAATCCCAGGTGATGCGCCAGTTGCATGGCAAATACCAGGTGGAATCCGGCAACGGAAATATCGGCCGAATCGAGGTCGAGCACGGTCCGGTAAAGGAAATTGTATAATTGCTGATCAGGCATTTCCCCCTGTATTGATCTGTACACCAATTCGTTGATAAAAACGGCGACAGCCATCTTCCTGATATCGCTGGCAATATGGTTAAGCTGAACGTGGCAGGTGACATCCCGGGCAACGCTCAACCCCGTATTTTCTTTGCGATAGGCCACAATTTCGACCAGCGACAACGGCCCGAAAAGGTTGCGTTTGATCTTCGACCTAGCTTTGCGCACACCCTTTACCAGGTACGACTGCATACCGAACTGTTCGGTAAAAACCTTAACGATGACGCTTGTTTCGGAATAATCGACGGTATGAAGGACGATCCCTTTGGTGACGATAAGCATAAGTCCGTGCCGGATTTGATACAAAGGTATTGAATCAGCATAAATTCAGGATCAAAAGCTTTGATCCGTTGTATTCCGGCTTGCTGCACATGATTCAGCGAAAACAGGTGGCGGACTTGCCTTGGTCGGTGCGCCTTTCTCATTAAAGCGCATCACCCCATAAATTATTGAGGAGTGCCGTTGCCCCCTGAAGCAGAGAAATCAGTGCACAAAAAGAATCTTGGCCACCTGCGTCTGGCTGCCGTCGGGATTGGAGATGAAAACCAGGTAAACTCCCGTGCTGGCACGCCGTCCGCTGAAGTTTTTCCCATCCCATATCACCTGTCCGCCTTCGGCCTGCGTTTCCCAGATCAGGCTGCCGCTTATGTCGGTGATCTTGATATTGGAATCTTTCACTAATCCTTTGATGGCAATATTTCCCGTATATGATTCCTTCACGGGGTTCGGATAAACGATCACCGAATTCAGCGATGAATCGGGAGCTATCTTGTAATCCCTGTATGAAACGATGCCCTGGCTGGTGCCGAAAAACACTTCGCCATCGGCAGCAATCCTGATGTTTGTAATCGTATTGGATAAGAGCGGGCTGTCTTCAGCCGTAAAATGATGGATTTCCTTTGATCCGTCGGCGGACATCAGGAATACGCCGGCTTTCCCGGTGCCGATCCATTTCTCATTGTCGCCGTTGACGGTAATGGCGGTTATCGATTCCGTTTCCAGGAGGTTATAAAGGTATCCGTCCACTTCAACCTGAACCACCTGGGCATCGTAGTTGCCCCCGTTAAAGACGTTTTCGGGTGAATAAATCACGGCAACTCCCTGGTCGGAGCCAAGCCAGAGCTGCCCGTCGTTATCCACCGCCATGCTGAGGATTGCCCCCGTTCCCGGCAAGGCTCCGTTACCGGCGGTACCGGTCAGGAAAATGCCCTGGTCATCGGCAGGGTTGTCAATTGTACCGTTATCATTAAAAACCACGAGCGTATGGTCGCGCATCTGCAGCCATTTCTGTCCGGCTTTATCAATAACAATTCCGCCGGTATAATAAGTACTGGAGCCGGGGGCGGGATTGAACGACCGCCAGGTGCCATCGGCTTTGCGCACCGATAGGATTTCGGGGGCAGTATTGTTCGTAACCCAAAGGTTGTTATCCTTATCCAAGGCTATGCCTCCGGCAAATACCAGGCTGGTGTCGTATACCGAACCCTGAAGGGAACTGTTGCTTTTATCATAAATGGTCACAAGCTGCCCGTCGTTGAATTCTATCAGGCCGTACCCCCAGGTACCAAGAAACGCATGGCGGGGATTTTTTTTATCCACAGCCACACATACGATATCCCGCATATCTTTGAGGAAATCGGCGTTCAGGTATGAGAATGAGCTCCAGTTTCCATCAATATTATAATAGAAACGGGCGAGGTTGTACAAATTGCCAAACCCGTTGTCATGGCCTCCGGGAACCGCCCACAGGTCGTTTCCGCTTACATCCATAGCCGTAACCAGCGCACTTACAGGCCCGTTGATCAGGATTTGCACGCCATTCCACTGATCGGTCATCTTATATAATCCATTGTCATTGTCGGCAATCCACACTTTATTCTCATCATCAAGAATGGCGTCGTTTGGCCGGATAGCACCCGGATTATAACTATACATCCGGTAGTCGAGTGTTCCGTCGGGTTTAAAAGCATCAACAGCCAGGTAGTTGCATACCAGCAGCCTGTCGTTCATCACCCTGAATCCGGCCCTGGTGGAATGATTAGCGGGCTGGAAATATTCCCAGTGGCTTCCGTCGTAAACCAGCATGGTATCTTTGCTGAAAGATGAGAAATCCGGGGTTGAATTCACATATAGTTTTCCCCCATGCCAGGCGATATAATTATATTTCCCTGAAGGATCCGTAATTGAATTGTCCTTTGTCCAGTTGATATAATACGCCAGGTTTGAGGAAGCGTCTGCATGATAGATACCTGCGTCGGTGGCAGCATAAAAATACTTGTCGAAAGCGAAGGTGATGGCATTCACATTGATCTGGTCTCCTTCGGGGCCAATGTACCAGGTGTCGTGGATTTCCTCCCGGTCAATATCGAGCACAACGACGCCGAACCCGCAGGCCAGGTAGGCATAATTATCAATTACCGTGATGCTGTTAATGGTTTTATTGCCAAGTATTTGCTTGCGTTTGATATCCGGAATATTGATGACAACATCGTTCTTCACCAGGTCGATATTGGCATTGGCATAAGCAATTATCAATGTGTTCAGCGATTTGCTGAAAGCGATGGCCGAAATATCAACATCCGATAAACCGGTCACTTTATTAAGCCGCGTTATGCTGTTATCGGTTTTGTCGACATAAAAAAGGCTGTAAGGCGTAGCACAATAAATGCGCGACCCTCCCTGGACAACCGCTTTACAGTTATTATAAGGAAGATAATCCTGCCATTCCCCGATTCCTGAGGATTGGGCGCTCAGGGCGCCGGCAATAAAAAGAGAGATAACCAGGATGAATGCATGAATTTTACCGGAAAACATCAGCATGAAATTAGTATTGATACATGATTCTTAATTAACTCGTTTATATCCGGATTTATTGTCTGTGCAAGACTAAAAGTATACTTCAGCATTCCCTGAAGGATTTGTCACAGTCATATAATCCGTTTTGCTGAGGTTTAGGAATACCGTTTTGTCTGTTCAGCCTTTGTGCGCGGCAAATATCCCGGATATCCGGCGAAAGGTTTCCGTTGGCCGGGTCTTTACCGGGAAGCTGTGCCGGCGCTTTTTGTCTGCTTATTATTTCTTTTAAACATTCCATACTTCATTACGCAGTATAACGCCCTGAAACCATCTCTCCAGCTTATTTTTTTGCCTTCCTCATAAGTTCTTCCGTAATAGGAAATTCCGACTTCATAAATACGGATTCCTTTGATACGCGCAACTTTCTGGGTCACTTCGGGCTCAAAGCCAAAACGGTTTTCGTGCAGGGAAATGTTTTTGATAATATCGCTTTTAAACAATTTGTAACAGGTTTCCATATCGCTGAGGTTGAGATTTGAAAACATGTTGCTTATCAGCGTAAGGAACCTGTTGCCGATGGTATGCCAGAAAAAAAGAATCCGGTGGGGCTTGCCGCCCATGAACCGCGAACCGTAAACGACATCGGCGGCCCCGTCAGTTACAGGTTTCAGCAAAATATTATATTCATTGGGATCGTATTCCAGGTCGGCATCCTGTATAATTATAAAATCGCCCGTAGCGACACGGATACCCGTATGCAGGGCCGCCCCTTTCCCTTTGTTTACCTCATGTTTAAAGTACTGTAAGTCCAGGTCCGTATGATCCGCTTTGTAGTTCAGAACGGCTTCTTCCGTATTGTCCTTCGAAAAATCGTTGACAACGATAACCTCTTTTTTAATACCCTCAATCAGTTCAACCCGGCGAATACGATCAAGGATCAGATGAATCGTTTTTCCTTCGTTATAGGCCGGTATAATAATGGAAAGTTTTTGCATAACCCGGGAAAATAAAAAGCAATAATACGAATAAAAAGATATATGCGTCGACAGCGTCAGGATATAATCACGAATAAGGCTTTTATCTTCGCTGATCGGACGGGTTTAATATGGGTACTAAAATGGCCCGGGCCATTTCAGATACGTTTCTTCATCCACACATCACTCCCGAAAAAAGCGGTAAAATAGTTTTCCTTAAGTATGGTATTAATTGCCTGAGTGAAAGCGACACACAATTTTCAGGAAATAATTGTGACCAAACGAAGATATTTTGTATATCTTCACACCAAAATTTCAGGAACTGATTTCCGGTACCGGAAGTCTAAAATTGTCAACCGGCCTATCAAACACAACGGTAATGATTCACTATTCGGATTTTGCGATAATTGAGGGGCTTAGGCTCAACAGTGATTTCATTATCCGGTATGTTTATAAGGAGTTTTTCCCCACCATACGCTACCTGATAAAAAACAATGCAGGCCTTGACGAGGACGCGGAAGATATTTTCCAGGAATCCTTGTATATCGTCCTGAAGAAAATCCAGGAAGAAGATTTTGAATTAAATTCCTCGTTTTTGACCTATTTGTATTCCATCAGCAAAAACCTTTGGTTGCAGCGGCTAAAAAGAAAAAGGCTGCATGAAAAGAACCAAAGCGATCTTGTGCATTTTCTTTCATCGCCTGATACAGGCGTGGAAGTGCATATAGAATACGAAGAAAAATACCGTGTTTTTATTGAACAGTTCGAAAACCTTTCCGAAGATTGTAAAAAGCTTCTCCACCTTTTCCTGGGCAAGATGTCGCTGAAGGAAATCGCCGATGAAATGGGCTACAAATCCGAACTTTATGCCAAAACCAAGAAATACCTCTGCAAGGAGGCGCTTCGCAAGCTGGTTGAAAACGACCCGGCAATCCGTTCGATGAAATAGCAGTTACCGGATTTCTCTGTTTTACTGATAACGACTTCCCGGATGCCGGGATTCCTTATAATTAAAAACACGCGAAACTTTTCACCTGATATTGCCGGAAACAAGAACTTTGCAGTTTGAACCCCATTTTCCGAACATGAGCAATTTTGAGGATCTTTTCTTTTCGCCGGTCAGGCTCAGATTTCAGACGCGCGAAGTGTTTGTCGGCGATGTGCCCCTGGGAAGCAACAACCCCGTGAGGATACAGTCGATGACCAATACCGATACCAACGACATTGAAGCTACGGTTAGACAGACCATGCAACTGGCCGACGCAGGTTGCGAATATGTCCGCATTACAGCCCAGGGCGAACGGGAAGCCGCCAACCTTGCCGTTATCCGAAAAACGCTCCATTCACGCGGTTGCCGGGTTCCGCTGATTGCCGACATACATTTCAGCCACCGGGCCGCCGAAGTGGCAGCATCCATCGTTGAAAAAATCAGGATTAATCCGGGCAACTATGCCGACCGGCGTCATGATGTTCATATTCATTACACCGACCGGGAATACGGGCTGGAGTTGGAACGCATCGCCGAACGCATTCATCCCCTCCTGAAAATATGCAAGGAAAACGGCACGGCCATGCGGATAGGTTCCAATCATGGCTCTCTCAGCGACCGTATCATGAGCCGTTACGGCGACACGGCCGAAGGCATGGTTGAGTCGGCGCTTGAATTTGCGCGCATTTGCGAAGATGCCGGGTTCCGCAACCTGGTCATCTCCATGAAATCGAGCAATGTACGGGTGATGGTCCATGCTACCCGCCTGCTGGTCGACCGGATGATGGCCGAAGGCATGGCTTTCCCGCTGCACCTCGGGGTTACCGAGGCCGGCGACGGCGAAGACGGCATTATCAAATCGGCGGCAGGCATCGGTTCATTGCTCAACGACGGCATCGGCGATACCATCCGTGTGTCCCTTACCGGCGACCCGCTGCAGGAAATCCCGGCAGCACACGCTATCGCCCAACGGTATAATGTAATGAACAGCCCTGCCTGCGTTGCTTTGAGTCATCATAAACCGGAAAACCGGAACAGCGTAGGGGCTGATCAATGCTCTTTTAATCCTTTCAGTTTCAGGAAACGGGAAACCATTGCAACCGGCAATATCGGCGGGAACAGGCCCGTTCAGGTGCTTGCCGGAAAAAACGGGATCCTCAGCCTGGTGGATGAATACGACTCCGCTACGGGCGCTGTGACGGAACAGGCATTTTCAGGCCTGATTGTTCAGGAGGAAGAGGTCAGGGCATTCCGGTCCAAAATTCTGAGCCTCCCGGTTTCCGACCAGCGCCCCGTCGTCCTGACAAAGGAATATCAGACCAACGACCTTAAAAGCTTTACGATCGACAGCGCTATCGATTTTGGTTCCCTGCTGATTGAAGGGATCGGCGAAGCCATCTGGCCGGTAGCGCCCAACATACCCGGCGAAGAAACAACGCGCATGGCTTTCGGAATCCTCCAGGCCACCAGGACGCGTATTACACGTACTGAATTCATTTCCTGTCCATCCTGCGGAAGAACACTTTTCGATATCGCGTCAACCCTGCAACAGGTCAAACAGAAAACCGGACATCTGAAAGGCCTGAAAATTGCCGTGATGGGTTGCATCGTAAACGGCCCGGGCGAAATGGCTGACGCCGATTACGGTTACGTGGGAGCCGGCAGGGGCGCCATTACGCTGTATAAAGGAAAGGAAGTCGTCAAACGAAACATCCCCGAAACGGAGGCTCTCAACATGCTGATAAACCTCATCAAAGAGTCGGGCGACTGGAAAGAACCGGAGAATTCCTGATGTAGCCGGGCAACCATGGTTATGATTTTTAACTACCGGCCGAAGAAATCAGAAGTATTTATTTCCCCGTAATGATATGAAGACTTTGCTTTTTGATGTTGAACTCAAAAGGCGAATGCCCCAACGATTCGCCGTCGACTTCGAGATATAAAGGCGGATCGGATTCAATACTGATGAATGCCGATTTAAACGAACTAACTTCCGGGAGCTTGGTAAAAGAACCGTCCAACAGGTTCAGCACATTCCGGATAGCCTTGAATTTACCGATAGGACTGATGATGATAAGGTCGAATAATCCATCGTCGGGAACGGCAAAAGGCGATTGTTTCATTCCTCCGCCATTGAACTGGCATATTCCCACGCTCATGCTGAACACGCCGGAACGGATTTCCCGGTCATCAAGGGTAATTTGGGTCCGGGTTACTTTAAAGGAAAACAGGCTTGAAAAGATGTTTACAAAATAGGATAATGGATTGCCTTTGCCAGCTTCCTTCTGTATGTTTGTCTTCTTTGCGACCAGTGCGTCGAAACCCATCCCGGCCATGTTGGCAAAATGTCGTTTCTTTTGCAGCCCTTCGCTCGAAATATATTCAACTACCCCGATATCCTGAAGGAACACTTTCCCCCTGACAATCAGGTTTATGGCATCTTTATAATTGAGGGGAATTCCGAACATGCGGCACCAGTCGTTGCCGGTACCCACCGGGATCATGGCCAGGGTAATATCCCTGGGATTGGCATGATCCTGGGTGAAGATGCCGTTTACTACTTCGTTGAGCGTGCCGTCACCGCCAACCACGATAATTTTTCTGAAACCATTCTCGATATACCTTCGGGTCAGTTTCATGGCATGTCCCCTGTGTTCGGTAAAGATATTGGTATATCCAATACCGGCCTCCTCCAACAAATGCGCTATCGAAAGCCAGTCGTGCTGGCCTTTCCGTTTGCCGGCATTCGGATTAACAATTACAAACCACTCAACATCCATCGGTCATTGTTTGAAATCCTGCCGGGTTATCCGGCACTTTACAGGAAAATATAGTATTCCCGGGCGATAAAAGTAAAAAAACATCGGTTATCAGAAATAAAAAAAAGGTTGCATTCTCAGCATGCCGGAATCTTACTGACAGAATAACAATCCGGAACAACCATAGGATCAGGCAGGTCCGGATGATATAGCCTGCGGGTGACAGTTCAGGTAATATGGATTCAGATTCCCAGGCTGCGCTGAGTTATATGTCAATGTTCAGACAACTTTCTGCCTCCATTTTCCATATTTCAGGTAGACAAAGGACAGTACACCGACGAAAAGAGCATACACCCATTCGGCTGTCCAGGCTACTTCGACAGGTTGATGAAGCCTGATGGCCATCAGCCAGGTGTACCCTACATAAAAGGTGAGGGTGATGATTTCGATGAACAGGCTGACACTTGTATTGGCCGTTCCCAAAACGGCATTGAACAAAACGCTTACCAGCGAAAAGAAGAACAAGGCAACGAGAACGATGTAAAAGGTGGGAATGGCAGCCTTAATGAGTCCGGCATCGTTGGTAAAAATTCCCAGGATTGGTACAGGCAAGAAGGCGGCAACAGAAACAACGGCCAGCAACATGACAACGCTGAACCGCATGATTTTATAGGTAACCGGTAACACCTGCCCGGGCTTTCCTTCGCCAATAGCGTTACTTACCAATGTATTGGTAACCGAACAAAGCGCCCAGCCGGGAATCATTAGGAACATATATACCGACCGGGCAATGTTTGAAACCGCCAGCGGCCGTTCGCCCATTTTTTCGATGATGAGGAAAAATACGAACCATATTCCGAGCGACAGCACAAACTGTATCATCACAAAAATGGAAATGCCCAGCGTATTCCGGATGATAGCCGGATCAGGTTTAAGGAACCTGAATAAACCGTAAGGTTTCACCCTTTCGGACCTGTTGGTGGCGATGATGAAAAAAACAAGCGCCACCGCCTCCGAAATTGCCGAAGCAATGGCGGCCCCGGTGAGTCCCATTTCGGGGAAACCGGCTTTCCCGAAAATGAGCAGGTAATCAAGAACAATATTTACCACAGCCATGATGGCCGAGCTGATGCTGAGGTACCGTGTATAAGTGATACCGGTATAAAATGACCGGTACAACAATCCGATCATCGCAAAAAACAATCCGAAGACCCTGTATTGAAGATAGGTTGATGCAGCTTCAAAAATTGCCGTCGACGAAACAATGGGTTTCAGGATGACAGACCCCAGGAAATATATAAAAACAGTAACAACGATGGAGGTAACCGCCAGAAAATAAAAGCTGTTGTCGAAAATCCTTCCGATCTCCCCGAAATTTTTCTCCCCAAAACGGCGGGCGATCAAAATCTGTACTCCTGTAACAAAACCGTTACCAATCATAAACAGGATAATATAGAACAGCCCCCCGATAGCAGAGCCGCCCAGCGCTACTTCGCTCACTCTCCCCAGGAAAGCGGTATCGGTTACGCCGACAATATTCTGGGCCAGCAGGCTGATCATGATGGGCCATGCTATTTCCCAAATCCTTTTTAACGAAGGGGTATCAGAATTCACAGGACTGGTGTTTGGTTTTATCCGGAAATTGAATAAATCCGGCACAAATCATCATTTACTTTTACAGGATAAGGCTTTATTTACCGATCGAAAAATCATCCCAGTCAAGGGCCACCTTAAAACCTTCCCGGTATTCGTGCAGTTTTTCATACGAAAGTTGGACCGTTTCCACATCCTCCACATCGGGAGGTATTTCAATTATGGGTTTTCCACGGTAATCGAGTACTGCCGAATCTCCCTGGTGAAGGGTGCCCTTGCCATCCCGGCCCACCCGGTTTACCCCGATCACATACGATTGGTTTTCGATAGCACGCGCAATGAGCAATTGCCTGAAAGCATAGCTTCGTTTGCCGGGCCAGTTGGCAACGTAGATCAACAGGTCATATTCATAGGAATTGTTGAAATACCTGTTTTTGCTCCATACCGGGAAACGCAGGTCGTAACAGATCAGAGGGCGGATTTTCCATCCTTTCAGTTCCACAACCATCCGTTGGTCGCCGGGGGAAAATTGCAGGTGCTCGTCACCAAAACGGAAAAGATGACGCTTATCATAATATTCCGAACTGCCGTCGGGTCGCATCCAGATCAACCGGTTATAATAATCATCGCCCGATTTCACGATACAACTCCCGGTAATGGCGCATCCATGGTCGGCCGATATTTTTTGCATCCACCGGAAAGTCTGGCCTTCCGCCTCTTCGGCAACTGAATGCGGCTCAACCACAAAACCGGTGCTGAATGCTTCCGGCAGGATCACCAGGTCGGGTTTGGTTTTCAGTTTCGAGATAATCCCTTCGAATTTCGCAAGGTTCCCGGGCTTGTCTTCCCAGGCAAGGTCAGGTTGTATAAGGGTAATTGAAAGGTTATCCATAGAACGAAATATTTGACAGGCCCAATGCCGGGGAATCCGGCGGAAATGCCGAAAACCGGGTTTGAGTCCTGAATTTGGTTTCCCGGCACAAAAGTAAGAAAAATGGCGCCTTGCGGGGTGCTAAGGCTCCTGCGAGTCCACGTCCAATATGACATGACCCTCCTGCAAGCCTTCATGTGTCAGAAAAGGTGCCCTGGTAAACAGTCGTTACACTTTTTACATTTGCACGTCTGATATCCTGTGACTGAATGCTTTATCCCGGCATTTTAACTACTGTCTAGGAATCAGGGCCCTAATTTCATAATTTTGTGGCCGGAAATATTCCCGGAAAATTAAATTCATTCATCATGAAGACCATTGACGATTATACCTTTACGGGGAAACGCGCCATCGTACGTGTAGATTTTAACGTTCCCCTCGACGAAAACTTCAATATAACCGATACCACCCGCATCGACGCTGCCATTCCTTCCATCAGTAAAATACTGGCTTCGGGCGGCGCCGTTATCCTGATGTCGCACCTGGGAAGGCCCAAAGGCCCTTCGAAAAAGTATTCACTCACGCATATCCTTCCTTACCTTAGTAAAAAACTGGGACGGGATATAAAATTTGCCGATGACTGTATCGGGCAGTCGGCAGCCGATCAGGCAGCCGCCCTGAAACCCGGCGAAGTTCTCCTGCTCGAAAACCTCCGTTTTTATGAAGAAGAAGAAGGCAAGCCCAACCTTCCCGATACTGCTACCGACGAAGAAAAGAAAGCCGCAAAAGCGAAAGTGAAGGAATCGCAGAAGGAATTTACTAAGAAGCTTGCTTCCCTGGCCGATTGTTACGTGAACGACGCTTTCGGTACGGCTCACCGCGCCCATGCCTCCACCGCGCTCATTGCCAAATATTTCCCAAACGACAAGATGTTCGGTTACCTGATGCGCGACGAAGTTGCCAGCATCCGGAAAGTGATGCACGAAGGTCAGCGGCCTTTTACAGCCGTACTTGGCGGGGCCAAGGTCTCGAGTAAAATAGAGATCATCAACAACCTGCTCGGCAAAGTCGATAACCTCATCATCGGCGGCGGTATGATGTTTACCTTCATCAAAGCGCAAGGCGGTAAAGTGGGAAACTCACTGGTTGAAACCGACTTACTGGAATTAGCTAAAGAAATACTTGCCGGCGCCAAAACCAAAGGCGTAAACCTGATTCTTCCCGTCGATGCCATTGCTGCCAGCGCTTTTGCCAACGATGCCGACCGGAAACTGGTAAAAGCCGGCGAAATCCCCGACGGCTGGATGGGCCTGGATATAGGACCCGAAACGGTTAAGCTGTTCAGCGAAGTGCTCAATAACTCAAAGACTATTTTGTGGAATGGACCAATGGGCGTTTTTGAAATGGACAACTTCCAGGAAGGCACCAAAGAACTGGCTATGGCCGTAGCCAATGCCACCGGCAAAGGCGCTTACTCGCTCATCGGCGGCGGCGACTCGGTGGCTGCCATCAACAAATTCCACCTGGCCGATAAAGTCAGCTATGTTTCGACCGGCGGTGGCGCCATGCTCGAAAGCATCGAAGGAAAAGAACTCCCCGGCGTAAAAGCCATACTCGAAGACTAACAATAACCTGCAATGAAAAACGGAGGCTGTCTCAAATTCAGGCAGCCTCTCTTTTTTTGCCTGCACTGTGAAAGTTCATACTTTTGAACCTGTTCAACAATGCCTCAATGAAAAACCTTTTACTACTATCAGTCCTGATCAGCTTCATGTCATTATCGGGCTTTGCCCAATCTGAATCTGCGACCATTCAAACAAGCACTGGTGTTCAGGATTACTGCAATTATGTGAACCCCTTTATCGGCACCCTTCGGATGGGGCATACCTTTCCCGGCGCAACCGTTCCTTTCGGCATGGTGCAGCTCAGCCCCGAAACCAATAATCCGCCGATGTACATTAACGGGAAATACAATGCCGACGTTTATAAATACTGCTCGGGATACCAGTACGACGACAGTACTATTTTCGGATTCAGCCACACCCATTTCAGCGGCACCGGCCACTCCGACCTCGGCGATTTCCTGGTGATGCCCACTACCGGCAAGCTGAACCTCGAACCCGGCGATGCAACAAAACCGCACAGTGGGTATCATTCGCAATATTCCCATGAGAAGGAATCGGCTCAACCCGGTTATTACAGCGTCCATCTCGATGATTACAACATCGGGGCAGAGCTTACCGCCACCGAACGTGTGGGATTTCACCAGTACACTTTCCCTGAAACCGACAGCGCCCACATCATCCTCGACCTGATCTCAAATATTTATCCTTACGATGAAAAGAATGTCTGGACATTCGTCCGTGTGGAAAACGATTCCACCGTCACAGGATTCCGGACCACCAGCGGCTGGGCTCGCACCCGGACGCTCTATTTTGTAATGAAATTTTCGAAGCCATTCGTTTCGTATGGTCATAAAAAATACGATAAAGTTCCGTATACCGGCTTTTACCGACGTTTCAACGAAAATGAAAACTTCCCCGAAATGGCCGGACGGAAGATTCGGGCCTATTTCAATTTTAAGACCTCAGGGAACGAAAAGATCAGGGTGAAATTTGCCCTGTCGGCAGTAAGTGTTGAAGGGGCCATGAAAAACCTCGAAGCCGAAATTCCTCATTGGGATTTCGAAAAAACGAAAGCCGAAAGCCGCGCCAAATGGAACCGCGAACTCTCGAAAGTGCAGGTTGAAACCCTTACGCCCGAAGACAGGGTGACATTTTACACCGCCCTGTACCATACCATGCTCAGCCCGGTGATCTTCGAAGATGCGGATGGACGGTACCGCGGCCTGGATCAGGAAATTCACACTTCTGACGGATTTACCAACTACACCATTTTCTCGCTCTGGGACACTTACCGGGCCCTCCACCCGCTTTTTAACATTATTCAGCCGGCCCGCAATGCCGATATGATCAACTCCATGCTGGCGCATTACGACCAGAGCGTTCACCATATGCTGCCCATATGGAGCCATTATGCCAATGAAAACTGGTGCATGATAGGGTACCACGCCGTTTCGGTGCTTGCTGATGCCATGGCCAAAGACATCGCCGGCTTCGACAGGAAAAAAGCCCTTGAAGCGGCTGTCAGCACTTCAACGCGCGGCTATTTCGACGGCCTGGATTATTACATGAACAAAGGCTATGTCCCCGAAGATAAAAGCTCATCCTCGGTATCGAAAACCCTAGAATTCGCTTACGACGACTGGTGTATCGCGCAAATTGCCAAAGAAAACGGCAACGAAAGGTACTGCCAGGAATATCGGAAACGTTCGCACAATTTCGAAAACCATTACAGCCCGGCATCCGTGTTTCTGCGTCCGCGGCTGGCCGACGGTTCCTGGAAGCAGCCATTTGATGCGCTGGATACGCACGACCAGGGTTACATCGAAGGCAATGCCTGGACATACAGCCTTTTCGTTCCGCACGATATCGACAGGCTGATTGAAATGAACGGCGGCAACGCGAAATTCATCGCCCATCTTGATTCGCTGTTTACCATGAAACTCGACGACAAATACATAGAAAAAACCGAAGACATCACCCGGGATGGCATTATTGGTAACTATGTTCAGGGCAATGAACCGGGGCATCACATTCCCTATCTGTATAATTGGGCCGGTGCGCCATGGAAAACCCAGGAAAGGGTCCGTATGATCATGAGTACCATGTACGGAAACAAGGCTGACGGGCTTTGCGGGAACGACGATGCCGGACAAATGTCGGCCTGGTATATCTTCAGCGCCCTGGGATTTTACCCGGTTATCCCCGGATCAGACCAGTATGCCGTCGGCAGCCCGCTGATCAAAAATGCTGTTATCAATCTGGAAGACGGAAAATCACTGGTCATTAAAACCATGAACCAGAAAGCCGGAAATGTGTATGTTCAGAAAATCCTGCTGAATGGGAAAGAATTAAATCGCAGAACCCTGACGCACGCTGAAATAACAGGTGGGGGCGAACTGGTTTATTACATGTCGGCCAAGCCGGACAGGAAGATTTTCATAAAATAATTCCGGCATTAAGGCACTTTTGACGTTTTCTCACTTCCGGCATCATCGTGGTTCATCATGTCCAGCACCTTGCCGGAATATTTTTTCAGCATGGGATAAATAGCCGGGGAAATGGAAAGGACCGGCTTGAAAGATATCGACTCATTGCGGGTTTGCTGGCTCACCAGGTGGGCTTTGGGATCAATTTTAACCAGTACCAGCAGAAAAGCGCTTACAATAATAAGTCCTTTCGCTGCTCCAATTGCTGCACCTCCCAGCCGGTTCACCAGGGCCAATCCTGCCGTTCTGGCAATTTTGGATAAGAATTGGCCCAGCAGGTAAACCAACACGATTACCAGCACAAAAGTTGTTATATAAGCTATAAACTTAATATTACTGCTTGCAAGGTTCAGTTTATTGGTCAGGAAAACGGCCATAAATTCCGAAAAATTTATGGCAGCATAAAAGCCGAACAGCAGGCCTGCCAGCATGGCTACGCTGATAAAGAAACCCCTGGCAAATCCTTTATAGGCAAAAAAGGCAAGAGGAGCAAGGATAATGATGTCGAGGATATTCATGCTGGTTTTTAATTTGCCGGATTAATTTACAGAGAACAGCAGGCTATGAGAAAGCGGGCGGGGGAGAAGAGGAACGGATTTACTGGCGGGGCTTTAATCTCCGGGTAAGTTCGGAGGCAAACACAAAGTTCTGAAGTTCGGGGCTGTCGGTTTGCAGGATGTTGTTCCGGTCGCCTTGCCAGGTAATCCGGCCATCGTACATAAAGTATATTTTTTCGCCTGTTTTGAGCACCGAGCTGATATCATGGGTAACAACAACAGTTGTGATGTCCGATTCATGTGTTATCTCGCCGATAAGCTCGTCGATAAGGCAGGCCGTCACCGGATCGAGCCCTGAGTTAGGCTCATCGCAGAACAGATACTTCGGGTTCAGGGCGATTGCCCGCGCCAGCGCAACACGCTTTTTCATGCCGCCGCTCAGTTCCGAAGGCAACATCTTATTCACATTCACCAAATTGACGCGTGAAAGGCACCAGTTGGCGCGTTCCAGTTTTTCTTCATACGTCATGGCAGTAAACATGGTGAGGGGAAACATCACGTTTTCCACGGCCGTCATTGAATCGAAAAGGGCGCCTCCCTGGAAAAGCATGCCGATTTCCTGCCGTATCTGTTTCATCTCCGAATAGGACATCTTTGAAAACGGCCGCCCGTCAAAACGTACAACTCCGGTATCCGGTTCAATAAGCCCTACCAGGCATTTGACAAGCACCGTTTTTCCCATCCCGCTCTGGCCGATGATCAGGTTTGTTTTCCCCTTATCGAAGGATACGTTCACATTTTCGAGTACCACCCGGTCGGCAAACTTCTTGTTTATGTTGATTCCCTCAATCATGAAAGCAGCAGTTGGGTGAGCACCAGGTTCATGCAGATCACGGCGATGCTGCTTCGTACCACGCCGTTGGTACTGGCTTCGCCCACTTCGAGGGCGCCGCCCCGGGTATAATACCCGTGATAGGCCGAAATGGATGCTATCAGAAAAGCGAAAACAATGGTTTTGATGATGGCATACCAGATATCGTACATGTGAAAGAACGACTGAATCCCGTACACATACTGGTACGATGGCACAAGTCCTGTCAGTATCCCTGAAAGCCATCCCCCGAAAACGGCCACGATCATACTGAGCGCTATCAGGATGGGATTGATGATCATGGAGGCGATGATCTTAGGAAGTATCAGGTATGTTGCCGGATTGATGCCCATAATTTCGAGTGCATCAATCTGTTCGGTAACGCGCATGGTGCCAAGTTCCGATGCAATACGCGAACCTACTTTCCCGCAAAGGATCAGGCTTATAATGGTAGGGGAGAATTCCAGCACTACCGATTGTCTGACGGAAAAACCTATGGTATATAGGGGTATAAAAGGGGTATCAATGTTGAAGGCAAGCTGGATGGTAAGCACGGCGCCCATGAAAACCGAAATAATGGCGACAATGCCCACCGATGCCAGCCCCAGGTGCTCCATCTCTATAAGAACCTGGCGGTAATAGATCGACCGCTTCTCAGGCTTTTGAAATGCCTGCTGCAACATTTGCATATATCTGCCCAAATGATAGAAAAAGTTCATTGCGAACAATAATTAGCGCTAAATTAGCGTAAATCTTATGAAGATTGCTTTTTGTCCGATATATTTGCGTCCGGATACTCATCATCAATTTGTTAAAATGCTGAAAATCAACT
Source organism: Bacteroidales bacterium (assembly GCA_035403165.1). Lineage (GTDB taxonomy): Bacteria > Bacteroidota > Bacteroidia > Bacteroidales > UBA4417 > UBA4417. Next base: position 34,504 of record DAONEP010000032.1, read on the forward strand.
TTTCAAAGAAACGTCGATGCCTGTTACCGGCCATAATATTTCTGCTGGTGATACTTCAGTCATGCGCTGCTAATCATTACAACAGCAGGAGCCGGGGATACATGCGTACTCCGCCGAGTACAGGCCGGAACCGCTGCGGTTGCCTCCTCCCTGAAAAACATGTTAATCAAATAGAATACGCCTGCTTTCATGTACAAAAAGGTTGATCCGCTGCAGGCAATCAGGCAGTATTTCCCTCCCGAAACTTTCAAGAGTGTAGAAGCGTGTTTCAGAAATTATCGCTTCGATTTACGTATTTCAAGACCAAGAAAAAACAAACTGGGCAGTTTTCACCCTGTTGCCGGAATCAATAATCCGCTGATCACCGTCAACGCCGATCTTGGGAAATACATGTTTTTCCTGGTATTCATGCACGAAATCGCCCACCTGATCATTCATCAGAAATACGGACGCAGCGTTTTGTCGCATGGTGAGGAATGGAAAGCTGCTTTCAGGCGCCTCGTCATTCCCCTGATGGATAACCGGCAACTCCCTCCTGACCTGACAGCGCCTCTGCAGCAATATTTCATCACAACCCCGGCAACTTTTATCCGGCAAACGGAACTCCTCCGGGTAATCAACCGGCTGGATGGCAAAGGCCATGTGGATACGCTGACTGATATCCCCGTAGATGCCATTTTTGCCCTTTCGAACGGAAAACGTTTCGTTAAGCTGGAAATGAAACGCACACGTTGCCGTTGCCTGTGCCTCGACAACAAACGATACTATGATGTTGCCTGCAACGCCCAAATATTTCCGGTAAGCGATACCCATTAGTGCGGCAATGCCTATATTTGCCTCATGGGTTTTAATTCAATGGATTACAACTTATTATTCAGTTAATACCTGATTATGAATCAAAACAACTATTGCATCATTATGGCCGGTGGAGTCGGCGCTCGTTTCTGGCCCCTGAGCCGTACCAATCGCCCCAAACAATTCATCGACATTCTGGGGACCGGTGAAACACTTATACAGCAAACTTTCAGGCGATTATCGGCTTCCTGTCCTCCGGAAAATATTTATATCGTAACCCACGAAAATTACCGGGAACTGGTCTTGCAGCAACTTCCGAATGCCGATCCTCAAAAAGTGCTGTATGAACCGGTAAGGCGCAATACAGCTCCCTGTATTGCCTATGCCTGCCATAAAATTGCTGCCGAAAATAGTAAAGCCAACATCGTGGTTGCCCCTTCGGACCACATTATCCTGCGGGAGGATATTTTTACCGATGTGATTAATACCGCCCTTGAAGCCGCCTCCGCCAACGACTGGCTCATCACATTAGGCATTACTCCAAGCCGTCCCGATACCGGATACGGATACATTCAGTTTAACGACAGCAAAACATACGGCCCAGGCGGCAGGCTGAACAAGGTGATAACTTTTACCGAAAAACCGCAATACGACCTGGCTGTTTCTTTCCTTCAAAGTGGTGATTTCCTTTGGAATTCAGGAATTTTCATCTGGTCGGTTCAAAGTATTCTTAAAGCATTTGAGCAGCATCTTCCCGAAGTAGATTCCCTGTTCCGTGAAGGGAAAAATGTTTACGGCACTCCTGCCGAAAAAGAATTTGTCAATAAAGCCTATACCGTTTGCCAAAGCATATCTATTGACTATGGTGTAATGGAAAAAGCTGACAATGTATATGTAGTGGCTGCCGATTTCGGCTGGAGCGACCTGGGAACCTGGGGCTCGTTATTTGATGCACGCATAAAGAATGAAGACGGCAACTCCATCGAAGGAAGCAACATACTGACGTGGGACACGAAAAACAGCATCATTCTCATGCCGGAAAATAAACTGGCCGTAATCGACGGCTTAAACGATTATATCGTTGCCGAGGACAATAACCTGTTACTTATCTGCCGCCGCGGTGACGAGCAGCGTATCCGCGAATTTGTTGACACCATCCGCCATGACAAAGGCGAGAAATATGTTTAATCTGCAAAAACGCCGCTTCATCCTGACTATAATAACCTGATATCCATACTAAACGCCTCATGAAAAAGTACTTACTACTCCTTGCGATTCTTGTATCGCTGCAAATGAAATCGGTTGCCGACGAAGGCATGTGGTTGCCCCTGCTCATCGAACGTCTCAACTATGTTGATATGCAGAAGGAAGGGTTGCATCTTACGGCTGAAGAAATTTACAGCGTGAACCATTCAAGCCTGAAAGATGCCATCATTATGTTTGGCGGAGGCTGCACCGGCGAAATAGTATCTCCCGAAGGCCTTATTTTCACGAATCATCACTGCGGTTACGGATCCATCCAGTCGCACAGCACCGTTGATCATGATTATCTCACCGACGGTTTCTGGGCTTTTCGCAAAGAAGAAGAATTGCCCAACCCGGGATTGACGGCACGGTTTCTGATCAGCATCCAGGATGTTACTACCACCGTGTTGGGTAGCGTAAATGACAATATGCCGGAAAGCGAACGAAACGAAAAGATTAAAAAAGCTATCCGGGAAATTGAAGAAAACTTTTCCAAAGGCACAAAATACAACGCCCGTGTATCCTCTTTCTTCAACGGTAACGAGTACTATCTGTTTGTGTATGAGGTGTATCGCGATGTCCGCCTGGTAGGGGCGCCGCCTTCTTCCATCGGAAAATTCGGTGCCGATACCGACAATTGGATGTGGCCGCGCCATACCGGTGATTTTTCCATTTTCAGGGTTTACACGGCTAAAGACGGTTCGCCTGCCGACTATTCTCCAGATAATGTCCCGATGAAGCCCAAACACTACCTGCCTGTTTCCCTCAAAGGCGTCAACAAAGGAGATTATTCCATGATCATGGGTTACCCGGGATCGACCGACCGGTTTGCCACCTCGTATACCATCGACTGGGCCGTTAATAAACACAATCCTGCCGTTGTAAAAATCCGCACCGAGAAGCTCGGTATCATGAAAAAGGATATGGATGCCGATCCGGCAGTCCGTATCAAATATGCTTCAAAATATGCAGGAACGGCAAACTACTGGAAATTTTATATCGGACAGAACAAAGGTTTGAAACGCCTTGATGTTGAACAACGCAAGCGAGAAACCGAGGAACGCTTCTCGGAGTGGATCAATGCCAATCGCGACCGGAACCTGCTGTATCGCGATGCCCTTTACAGCATTTCAAAAGCCTACGAAACCCTTAACCGGTATGAACTGGCCATGACCTATAATAATGAAGCCATCAACCGCGGTTGCGAGATTATTTCATTCAGCCGTCAGTTTAATTCACTGGCAATAGAGTTGCAAGCCAAAAATCCGGACCAGGAAGCCATTGAAAAAATAATCGGGAGATGCCGGACATCGTCGGATCAGTACTTTAAAAACTATAATGCCGGCACAGATAAGCAATTGCTGGCAGCCATGCTTAACCTGTATTTTACCAACGTTCCCCGCGATCAGCAACCGGCTTACCTGAAAACCTTATACAGTAAGAAGACTAACAGCTTCTCGGATTATGCAGCCAGGGTATTCAGCAAATCAATCTTTGCCGACCAGCAAAAACTCGAAGCTTTTCTGCAAAATCCCAACCTGAAAAAATTGCAGAAAGACCCGATATGGCCTTTACAAATAGCTTTTGCCGAAAACGCCGGTAAAATCGACTCCCTAACCAGGCCGGCCGATGAACTGTTATCCAGAGGCAAACGGTTGTTTGTGAGAGGACTCCGGCAAATGGAAGCCGATAAAAGTTTTTATCCCGATGCCAACAGCACCATGCGGCTCACTTATGGGAAAGTTGACGACTACAGTCCCCAGGATGCCGTTGATTATGATTTTGTCACAACCCTCGACGGGATCATGCAGAAAGAAGATCCCTCAAGCTGGGAATTTGTGGTTCCTGCAAAACTCAAGCAGTTATATCAGGATAAAGATTACGGCAGGTATGGTAAAAACGGGAAAATGGTGGTTGGTTTCATCACCAATAATGATATCACGGGCGGAAATTCAGGAAGCCCGGTATTAAACGCCGATGGTGAACTGATTGGACTTGCTTTTGACGGCAACTGGGAGGCTATGAGCGGCAACTATGCTTTCGAACCTGACCTCCAGCGGACCATTTGCGTCGATATCCGATATGTGCTGTTTATCATTGATAAATTTGCCGGGGCAAAGAACCTGATTGATGAGTTGACGCTGAAAGAATAAATGAAGTAAAACCTGCCTTTTCCTGTCAAGACTGCCTGCACTTACTCTCAACACTGCCTCATGCCGGGTATCGGGGTACTGTTGCCGGCTGATAGCTGTATATTGCGTAAGCCATGACAGCCGGGGGCTTTTATCGTAATCCGTCAAATATCAAAATGTGGCCATAGAAACCGAACGCAAGTACCTGGTCCGCACCTGTTTGCTGCCGCCCCTCGGAGACGGGAAGCAGATTGTGCAGGCTTACCTGCATGTAAGTAAACAGGTAACTATACGGGCACGGATTGAGGGTGAATCGGCATACATAACTGTTAAAGGATTTCAGGATAAGTTATCAAGACCTGAATTTGAGTACCCCGTTCCCATTGACGATGCTATTTTCATGATCAATAGCATGAGTCCATACCCCATCATCAGGAAAATCAGGCGGGAAATCTTCTGTCACGGAAAGTGCTGGCAACTGGATGAATTCCAGGAGATGAACGCCGGGTTGTGGATTGCCGAGATAGAACTTACTGATCCTGACGAACCGGTCGAATTGCCTCCCTGGGTTTCCGACGAAGTGACGGGCGATCCGCGGTACCTGAATTCCGGGCTTTCAATAAACCCGTATTGCAACTGGAACAACGGCGAAAAAATGGATAATCTGCTCAATACGTGAAAAATTAAATAGTCTTTATAGCTAAAAATACAAATATCAAAACAGGTTACTCTTATTTTTGTATCACATAAACGGAAT
>DAONEP010000033.1:0-38018 GCA_035403165.1 Bacteroidales bacterium
GTGGGGCAACCTCACCGGTTTCTGGTTAAAACAGGGCATGGAAGTGCATGAAAAAAAAGAATAACCGGCATGTTTACTGATGCTATCAACTGATATGTTAATGGATAGGTTGGTTGGAAACCGGAACGAGGTAACTAAAGACCGGATTGATATTTGTCCTTTTAAATTCTGTTCGGAATGGTTTGTATACATGAATGATAGGATACTTCAAGTTATAGAAAATCGGTCATGCGGTTATAATATGGAAATTTTGCTGCCGTACCTGACGGCATCCAAATTAACAGTACATTTGCTTTAGATTGACAATTAAGAAACTTTATTCTGAAAAGCAATTATACTGAAATACTGATTAGTATTTACAGCTTGTTGAAAAATCAATAATTTGGTATAGAATTTCAGAGCAGACTTATAAATTAAACACCTTGATTTTTATGAAGGCTTTAAATGATAGGATTATCAATTCATACAGCATCTTCTTGTTTAGCATTGCCGTTGTTTTACAATGTACTTCTTGCGAAAGAGGGGAACAAAACCACAATGAATTCAGCGCCTTTATCAATGATAAAAAATTTGAAGAGACAGGGGTAGCCACAAAGAATATTACCTCAAGTGGTGATACAAATTTTGTAATTCATACAAAGTCAATCTCTTCTGCTGAAAAGTTTTATTTTTGGAATATCCCTGATGTAAACACTACTACTCATTTAAATACCGATGATTTTATTGGTAAATTAAACATTATTGGCTCGGATAGCCAAATCGTGACTACATATACATCAATTTCAGGCGAATTGATTGTGACGCCGCTCGATAACGATTTGATAGAAGGTGCTTTTAATTTAATATTTGTGAATACTGAAAATAACTTAGATACCTTGGATATCACATCAGGCAGGTTTAAAATCACATACTCTACAATTTGGTCATCGCTATAGAAAACTCGTTCATTTCTCAAACTTAAATTGCAATATTAAAGACAATTTTTCATGAGGTAATTTTATTTTCTTCAAAACTAACTTGTCGCAGCCGGGCACATCATCCAAAACGGTCCTTTGTCAACCTGCAAGCCGGAGTTGGCGGGAAGAGATTGCCTGCAAATAATTGCAGAGGAATATCCTGTCGACGGCAGCATCTACACAATAGAAGGATCAACTGTAAACCGGTCAAATGATTATTCGGGGAAAAATTGATCCAGGGGAACAATATTTCTGTTCAGTACGTTAACGCGTTTTATTATTATCACATCTGCGCGGGCTAAACGCATTGCCCCTATATTACACCTATACCTCTTTTCCTTACATTTGCCTTATAAAATCCCCATCCGTGCTCCTGGTTCTTGCCCCGAAAATCACTAACCGGCTCAGGTATATCTTTAACCTGTTGCTGAATGATTTACTGGGACTTGAAACCTGTTTCACTGCCTCTTTGGACGAGTTTTCAACTTATGAAGGGGCTAAGTTTTCGTACGGGGTAAGCCTGGAAAGTGATGCGCTGTTTTTTGCGGCAAACCATTTACTTTTCGAAACGGGCATTTCTTCCTGCGAAGTTTCTTGTTTCGATTATGCCGGATCCAAGGCTTTTTTTGCCGTTTACCAGAAATCGTCGGCCATGCCGTTCGATGTTTTCGCAGCCTCGTTTTTCCTGGTATCGCGTTACGAGGAGTATCTTCCGCAGATGCGCGATGAACACGGCCGTTTCAGGGCCATGCAAAGTGAAGCGTACCGTAACGGGTTTCTGCGAAAGCCTCTCGTGAATAGTTGGGCCCTGGAACTCAAAAAAGTGCTTCAGGACAGGTTCCCGGAACTTGAATTCAGCCTGCCGTCATTCAAATTCATTCCTACAATTGATGTGGATGCGGCATTTGCCTATAAACATAAAGGCATGACCCGCGCTGTGGGGGGATTCTTCAAGGCGATCAACCGAAGCGATTACCAGGAACTCAGGGAACGGATTGAAGTGCTCCTGGGAAGGAGGGCCGACCCGTTTGATACCTATGAGGTTATTATGGCGCTTCAAAAGAAATATTCTTTAAAAACGTTGTTTTTCATCCTGCTTGCCGATTATGGTGTCAACGATAAAAACCTTCCGGTCCAAAACCGGTATTTCAGGCAGATCATACGCGAACTTGCCGACTATGCAGATGTCGGCATCCATCCGTCGTATGCTTCATCCGGGAATGCAGCCGTTCTTCAGAAAGAGATTTCAAGGCTTTCGGGTATTCTCCACCGTGATATTTTAAAAAGCCGGCAGCATTTTCTGCGCCTCGAAATGCCGACAACCTACCGCAACCTCATCAACTGCGACATTGCCGAAGACTATACCATGGGTTATGCTGAAGAAGCCGGCTTCAGGGCTTCCATCTGCAGCCCTTACAACTTCTTCGATCTCGATCTTGACCGGAAAACTCCGTTGCGAATATTCCCGTTTGCCTTGATGGACGGTACGCTCAACGATTATATGGACCTTACGCCAGTGCAGGCTTCGGATCTGATCTCAAACCTGATGAAGGAAGTGAAAGCGGTTGGGGGAACATTCATTAGTTTGTGGCATAACAGTACACTCAACGACCAGCGGCATTGGAAAGGATGGCTCATGGTATACGAGGATATGATCAGGTTGGCCGTGAAAGGTAAATAAAGCAATCTTTATCGTGATAAAATATATTGAACACGGAGAAATCAGGAAGAATCGCTGGGATGATTGTATTGCAGGCGCTTTCAACGGGTGTGTCTATGCTTATTCATGGTATCTCGATATCGTTTGCCCGGCCTGGGGCGCCCTCGTTGAAGACGATTATCTCCGTGTCATGCCGCTGCCCTTTTTCAGAAAATGTGCCACTGTATACAGCATGCAACCTGTTTTTACCCAGCAACTGGGCGTTTTTTCTAAAGATGAACTTACACCTGATCTTATCGAAAATTTTATCAAAGCCATTCCTGACGAATTTCTCCTGATTGACTATAATCTCAATATTCACAACCAGTTGCAGCCCGGGAATTATAAGCTTTTTCCGATGGCTGATTATGAACTGAACATGGCTGATGATTATGAAAAGCTGAAATCTGGTTATTCTCAAAATACCCGCCGCAACCTGAGGAAAGGGGCCGAAAACCGGCTTGTCCTTTCAACGGGCATCAAACCTGACGATGTGGTAAAATTGTTCCGAAACGGAAGCGGAAAAGAGTATAAAAATCTTGGCGATAAGCAGTATGCCACCTTGCTGCGTCTGGTTTATCAATGCCTCTCAAGAGGAATGGCCGTTGTATGGGGCGTATACGACAGGCATCTGGAACTTTGCGCGGGGGCGATATGGGTTTTTAGTCATCAAAAGGCGATTTTCCTGTTTTCAGGTTTGTCCGATAAAGGACGCCTGTCAGGCGCCATGCCATTCCTGATTGATAACTTTATCCGGGAACATGCCGGCAGCCGGCTTACGCTTGATTTCGAGGGTTCGAACAATGAAGGGCTGGCAAGGTTTTATGCCGGTTTCGGTTCTTCCAGGCTGATATATCCCCGCCTCGTCATTAACAGGCTGCCTTTGGCCGTAAAGATCGCCCTGCCGGTTGTCCGCAGGATAAGGAATATTTTCTGATTATTCATTTTTTATATGGTTTCCATGTTACACTAAATCAGTACCTTTGTCGGGTAATCTGCAGAAAGTTTTTATTTATCTCAAACCTGGATCATCATGGTTATCAACCTTGGGAATCAGCAATCGTTTGTCAGTCAACTGGTTTCGGAATTACGCGATGCCAAAATTCAGAGCGACAGCATGCGTTTCAGGCGGAACCTGGAAAGGATCGGTGAATTTTTCGCTTATGAGATCAGTAAAAAGCTGCATTATGAAAACAGGGAGGTAGTTACTGCCCTCGGAACCGCGACCGTGCCGGTGCTGAAGGAGTTCCCGATCCTTGCAACCATACTGCGTGCCGGGCTTCCTGTTCATAAGGGATTGCTGAATATCTTTGATAAATCTGAAAATGCTTTCGTATCGGCATATCATGATCACAGCAAAGAGGATCAGTTTATGGTGGATGTTGAATATGTTTCATCTCCTGAACTTACCGGACGAACGTTGATCATTTCCGATGCCATGCTGGCTACCGGCCATTCGATGTTTCAGACGTACAAGGCTTTGATCGGCATCGGGAAACCCGCTCATACGCATATTGTTTCTGTTGTGGCCAGTGCACAGGGTATTGAATACCTGAAAAGTTCGCTGCCCAAAACCGGCACTACCATCTGGGTAGGAGCCATTGACGATGAACTTACTGCTCACGGATATATTGTGCCGGGGCTTGGCGATGCCGGCGATCTTGCCTATGGGAAAAGGCATGATTTTTGATCATCATTCCGGTTGATTCCCTGTTAATTAATTTCTTCAGCCTGCAACATTTCCGATAAGGAAGCGTTTGAATTACTATAAAAATCCTGCATGACATCTTTTGTGAAATTTCTTCTGATCCTGGCTACAAGCAGCATTAAATTCCTATTTGCACCGCCGTTGTCATATGGTTTTGGATTTGGCTTTTTGCAAACCTGGGCTTTCACATCAGTGGGAGGCGTGCTTGGCGTTCTTTTTTTCTTCATGCTGAGCAAGATCCTGATCAATATTTATGTGAAATATTTCAGGACATCATTCAGGGAAAGACTACTTCAACTTGCCGGCAGAATTGGCCAGCGGCATATCGCTGAACGTTATCTGCCGAAGCAAACCAGGGTGTTTACCCGGCAGAATAAAATTATTGCATGGATCAGGAGCCGTCTAGGTTTCACCGGCGTTATTATCCTGGCACCGGTGTTGTTCTCCGTTCCCCTTGGAACATTAATCGTAATGAGGTTATATGCCGGGAAAAAATACCTGCCGGTCTATCTTTCAGCCAGCGTGGTGGCATGGTCGCTGGTCATTTCAACATCAATTGCCCTTTTCTGACGATTAACCATTCATTCAGTTGATCCCTGATGTGACAGAACGTTGGAGAACAACAACGTCACCCGAATGGCTTGTTTTTAAAAACCGTCCCATTACCTTTTTTTGTTTAATTTTACATTTCATTTGAGATGAAGCGGATGTTTTATCCGCATTGGTTGTACCTGGATTATCCATAGTAAAAAATCTGCTTGATGGCCAGTTCGTTTTTTTCGGGGCTCGTTTACGAAAATGTCCGCATATCGCTGGGATCTATCCGCAGCCACATGCTTCGTACTATCCTGACCGTCCTTATCATAGCTTTCGGTATCATGGCGCTGGTCGGGATTCTTACTTCTATCGACGCGATCAGGTATTACCTGAACGAAAATTTCCAGATGATGGGCGCCAATACGCTCACTATCCGCAACAGGACTTTACAGGTCCATATGGGGGGGGAGCGTTCCAGGCCAAAATTCTTCAGGGAAATAACCTTTGATGAAGCCATGCGCTTCAAACAGGAATATTCTTTCCCGGCAAATGTCTCGGTTTTTATTCGCGCCACAGGAACTGCAACCATAAAATATTTATCGAATAAAACGAACCCGAATATGCCTGTTTTTGGTACCGATGACAGTTACCTGGCAACATCCGGTTACGAAATGGACAAGGGACGCAATTTTACTCCTTCTGAAATTTATTATGGTTCAAATACGGCTATCATCGGAACTGATGTCGTAAAACGGATCTTTAAAAACAAGGAGGACCCTGTCGGGAAATTTATCAGCATTGGTCCGGGAAGATACCTGGTGATCGGTGTGCTGAAAGAAAAAGGTTCCAGCCTCGGTTCCAACCCGGATGCCATTTGCCTGTTGCCAATCAATAATGTCCGCCAAAAGTTTTCCCGCGCCCGCGCAAGTTACTCCATCAACATTACAACAAATGACAACTCATTGCTGGATGCTGCCGAAGGAGAAGCTGCCGGGCTGCTTCGTATTATCCGAAAACAATCGGTTGGCGAAGAAGATAGTTTCGATATTTCGAAAAGTGACAACCTTGCCAATATGCTCTTCGAAAATTTAAAATATCTTCGGCTGGCAGCCACTATCATCGGGATTATTACCCTTATCGGTGCGGCCATCGGGTTGATGAATATCATGATGGTTTCGGTGACCGAACGCACCCGGGAGATTGGCATCCGGAAAGCCATCGGCGCCAAACGCCACACTATCCGGAACCAGTTTCTGGTCGAAGCCATCGTGATCGCCCAGATAGGAGGGGCGTTGGGTATTATTTTCGGAATAGCTATCGGTAACTCTCTTTCGATGGCAATCGGGAGCAGTTTTATCATTCCCTGGTCCTGGATTGGCCTGGGAGTTACCCTCTGCTTTCTGGTTGCCCTGGTATCCGGCATCCTGCCTGCTACCAAAGCGGCTAATCTCGATCCCGTCGATTCGCTGAGGTACGAATAAAGATTGATTATTTTCCCCTGGAAGTGTAATTTCCCATTCCAACCAACTGGTCATAAGTCGTTCCGCGCTCACGCTGATACACCAGTATCGTATAGGTGTTCTGCGTCTGCGAATGATTGCCTTCGATATAGGTAATGTCGCCCGTAGCGGACTGGTTGGGCAAAAACATATAAGCATAATCGTAGTACCCTTGTTTGAGCATCAGGGTTGCTTCATATCCGTGGCGGCTATAGTTGTAATGCATGAGGTTCTCATCGTTGTATTGCCAGCCGTTAAAAGCGCCGGCGACATATAGCTGCCCATGAACAACCGGAGCGTCATAACGTAGGAACATCCGCACGCTGGCATATTCACCCATCGTTTCAACCGACGATTCATCATCGGTTTTCAGGAGGAACCGGCCGTCGATATCGGAATTATTCACATAAACCTTGAAAGTGCGCCGTTCATTGTCCCATAAGGTTACCAAATAGGTCGTATCGTTCATGTTGATACTGCGGATATTGCCCGAAACCATTTTTACGCTTTTCAGGTCAATAAACCGGAATTCGTTTCCGCCATCAAACTGGTTTATGCCGTTGTCGAACGAATAATCAAGCACGTCGCCCCGTACCATGAAAGGCTTCAGGGTGGTAAGGGAGTTATCCCAGCGGTTATTCTGCAAAATGGTAACATGAATATCCTGATATGGCGATTCTACCCGGTATCCGGCTGAGTTTACCGTAAAGTCTATTTCCTGCCGCGTTTCGATATCTTCAATGGTTGAAGCCCGCGTAATTTTCGCATCAATGATGAATTTCGGATCTGCCACCATGAACCGGCGCGTCAGGACCACGGTTTCTTTATCTTTTTCCTCCCGTTTAAAAATCTTTAAAATGTAATTACCCGACAGCAGTATCTTCATCTTCTCGTTCGGAAAGCCGAACTGATAATGGGTGTAATGTTGTAACGTGTTGAACGAAAATTGATAATCTTCAATATTATCTTCCTGTAATCCTTCGATGTATTCGTTTGGCCACAGATCGGAAGTTTTCCAGTTGGCGTCGCAATGAATAACCGTATACAGGTATGGTTCGATATTGCCATTCAGGTCGTCAAATTCGAGGTGCAGCGTTTCACCGCTGTTAAGGGTTATGACAGGCGCCGACAATTCCACATCCGATTGCCTGAATACCACCGACCGGATGTTTTTCAGATAAACCACATCTTCGTTTCGGATAAATTCCAGGCTATAATAATCGGTAGTGTCCGGTAACGCTGGTTTTACTTCCTGACTGCCTGAGGATGCAGGCGCCGGGTAAAGAGGCCCGGCCATAAGGCAGGATGCCTGTATTATGGAAGTCAGCGCAAGGAAGAAAATGGTTATGCTGAACCTGTTCATGATGTAAGATTTTTACAAAAGTAATAGTATTTGGGAATGTGACAATTCTGGCTGGCTATTCCAAAAGAGAGGCAAATGTCTTATATTTGTAATACGTCAAAAAAAAAAATAAATATTTTGCAGTAAAGAAAGCCTGCAAATATCTAGGAATTTATATATTTGGTGCGAATTTTCAGAATTACATCGAAGTGTAGCAAGAGTGAAATGGATGGTTTTATTAAAATAAAAAAAGGCCTTGATATCAAATTGTTAGGCGAGGCGCAAAATAAAGTTACCGAAATTCTGACCGATGATTTTGCCCTGAAGCCAACTGATTTTATCGGGGTATTTCCACGGCTGTTGGTAAAAGAAGGAGATATTGTAAAGGCAGGGAGCCCTGTTTTTTGTGATAAATACCGCGAATCAGTTCAGTTTACTTCTCCGGTGAGCGGTAAAATTTCCGAAATCAGGCGGGGTGATAAAAGGGTTTTACTGGAAGTAGGTATCCAGGCTGATAAGGATATTGTATTTGAAGATTTCGGAAGGGAAGATATGGCAAGTCTCGGCCGCAGGCAACTTATCGATAAGATGCTGTTAAGCGGGGTATGGCCGGCAATCCGTCAGCGGCCCTATACCGTGATCGCTAACCCGGACGATACTCCCGCGGCAATATTTATATCCGGTTTTGATTCGGCGCCGCTCTCTCCCGATTATGCCTTTATCCTGAAAGATGAGCTGGCCGGTTTCCAGGCAGGAGTAGATGTACTTGCCCGGTTGACAAGTGGGAAAGTGTATATTGGCATTCCGGAATTCAATCATCCCCTGGCAGGGATAAGGAATGCCGTAATAACCTGTTTCAAAGGGCCGCACCCTGCCGGTAATGTCGGAATTCAAATTCATCATATCCGCCCGATAAATAAAGGTGATATTGTGTGGACGGTCAATCCGCAGGATGTTGTCGTTATAGGCCGGCTGTTTTCGTCAGGCCGCTATGATGCCTCCGTCACCGTTGCCCTGGCGGGGTCTGAAGTGCGGGAACCGCAATATTACAAGGTGCGCAAAGGGATTTCGGTCAAACCCCTTATTTCCGGAAACCTGAAAGGCGATACCCAGCGTATCATCAGCGGCAATGTGCTCACTGGCGACAGGATCAGTCACAATGGCTACCTGGGCTTTTACCATAATCAGTTTACCGTTATTCCCGAAGGGAATTACTTCGAGTTCATGGGTTGGGCGATGCCTGGTTTTGGTAAGTTCAGCTTTTCAAAGACTTTCTTCTCATGGGCTCATAAGGATAAAAAGTACAAACTCGATACAAACTTCCATGGCGGTGAACGATCGTATGTGATGACAGGCCAGTATGAAAAGGTGCTTCCTATGGATATTCTGCCTATGCAGCTTATCAAGGCATGCCTGCTCGAAGATGTTGAACTGATGGAAAAGCTTGGTATCTATGAGGTGGATGAAGAAGATTTTGCCCTGGTGGAGTATATCGACACCTCAAAAACAGAGATTCAATCCATCATCCGCAAGGGCATTGATCTGATCAGGAAGGAAATGAGTTAATTTCCGGTCGCCGGATTTCCTGAGCATACATCAGGAAATCAATTCATCAAAGATTCTTGTAAGCAACGACTTTTCAACTTTACAATTTCCCCTTTTAAGGGAATTCAGGGATTAATAATGAAAGCTCTACGCAATTATCTCGACAAAATCAAACCAAGGTTTCAGGAGGGTGGAAAACTCGAAAAATTCCATTCCACCTTCGATGCATTTGAATCCTTTCTTTTTGTCCCCGACAAAACAACCTTTAAAGGGAGCCATATCCGTGACAGCATCGACATGAAACGCACCATGACGGTCGTAATTCTTGCCCTGATGCCGGCCCTGCTTTTTGGTATGTGGAATGTTGGCTTCCAGCATTTCCGCGCTACAGGACAGGAGGGAGGTTTTTGGCAGTTCTTCGGGTATGGGCTTTTAAAAGTATTGCCCATTATTGTTGTTTCCTATGTTACAGGACTCATTATAGAGTTTGCATTTGCCCAGTATCGCAAACACGAAGTGAACGAGGGCTTTCTTGTGACGGGAATGTTAATTCCCCTGGTTATGCCTCCCGATATCCCGCTATGGATGGTGGCTGTATCGACTGCCTTTGCAGTGATTCTCGGAAAAGAAGCGTTCGGCGGTACCGGCATGAATGTCTTCAACCCGGCGCTGCTGGCCCGCGCGTTTCTTTTCTTTGCCTACCCGGCCTTCATGACCGGCGACAATACATGGATAGCCGGGCTTGCCTCGGGCACTGGTATTGTTGATGGATATTCCGGCGCAACCCCCCTTGCCAATGCAGCAACCGAAGCAATAGATAAAATTCCACCCCTTTCCGACCTGTTTTTCGGCTTCATTCCGGGCGCTATCGGTGAAACTTCAAAGCTTGCCGTTTTATTGGGCGCTGCCCTCCTGCTGATTACCGGTATCGGAAGCTGGCGTATCATGCTCTCTGCCCTGACCGGCGGCGTTGTAATGACCTTGATTTTTAATGCGTTTGCTGCAAACAAGTTCATGGCCATCGATCCGCTGACCCAGATCATGATGGGCAGTTTCCTGTTTGGTGTGGTGTTTATGGCTACCGATCCTGTTACGGCGGCTCAGACAAATAAAGGCAAATGGATATACGGTTTCCTTGTCGGAACTTTTGCCATTATGGTCAGGGTATTCAACCCGGCCTACCCCGAAGGAACCATGCTTGCAATCCTGCTGATGAACACTTTCGCCCCGCTGATCGACCATTATGTGATTGAAGCCAATATAAAACGCAGATTGAAGAGGGCCAAAGCCGTTGTAAAATCCTAAACGGAAGAGAAGATATGGAACACAGCAATAAATATATTTTCGTTTACTCCCTGGTGATGGTTGTGCTGGTAGCTGTATCGCTGACCATTGTTGCCGTTCAGCTAAAACCGGCACAGGATGACAACATACGCATCGAAAAAATGCAGAATATACTGTCTTCGGTCAATGTGCCGGTCGCCGAAATACCTAAGAAACAGGTGATCGACGTTTATAACAAATATGTGAAAACTGCTTTTGCCGTGAATGTAAACGGCGACGTGACGGAGACGGATGCCGAAAAGGTGTTTAAACTTGAAATGGCCAATGAACTGAAGAAAGAGCCATCGCAAAGACAGCTTCCGGTATTTGTTGCCGTCCTGGATAACGGCGATTCAGCCTACATCGTTCCGTTGCGTGGTAAAGGCCTTTGGGGGGCGATTTGGGGATATCTTTCATTTAAAACCGATTTTAATACGGTAACAGGTTGTATGTTCGACCATAAGAGTGAGACCCCCGGTCTCGGCGCTGAAATCAATCAGCCATGGTTCCAGAAACCTTTTGCCGGTAAGAAGATTTTTGACGATCAGGGCCGTTTGGTATCTGTAGGAGTCGTCAAGAAAGGACATCCAAAGGACGATACCCATGATGTTGACGCCATTTCGGGTGGTACCATCACCAGCAAAGGAGTTCAAAAAATGATCAAGGATAACCTGGATGGTTATCAGGCTTACTTCAAAAAGCATCTTAAACAATGAACAAGGAAAAATTAAGGAAGGAAAAAGATCCCTGGTTTTCGGCAAAGAACCTTTCGCTCCTGAAAAGGCCTTTGAATATCGAAAATCCTGTTACAGTGCAGGTGCTGGGTATTTGTTCGTCGCTTGCTGTTACGGTTCAGATGAAGCCGGCCATCGTGATGGCCCTGAGTGTAACCATCGTCACCGCGTTTTCAAATCTTATTATCGCGCTCATCCGTGATTCAATCCCGTCGCGTATCCGCATTATCGTTCAGTTGGTAGTAGTTGCAGCCCTGGTTATCATTGTCGACCAGATACTGAAAGCATATGTTTATGATGTAAGCAAGAAACTTTCGGTTTTTGTGGGACTGATCATCACCAACTGCATACTCATGGGGCGGCTCGAGGCATTTGCGATGGCGAACAAACCCTGGCCATCATTTGTCGACGGTATCGGGAACGGATTGGGGTACGGCCTGGTACTTGTAACGGTAGCCTTTTTCCGCGAATTGCTCGGATCTGGAAAATTCTACGGCATGAAAGTCATTCCGGAAGCTTTCTATAAAGCCGGATATGTGGATAACGGTTTGATGATACTCCCTCCGATGGCCCTGATAACCATCGGCATCATTATATGGATACAGCGCTGGAAAAAGCCTGAACTACAGGAGAAAAATTAAAAACGGAATTTCATTTTACAGCAAAAACACTGAACAATGGATAACTTATTCAACCTGTTTGTAAGAAGCATCTTCATCGATAATATGATTTTTGCATATTTCCTTGGGATGTGTTCCTACCTGGCTGTATCGAAAACCGTAAAAACATCCCTGGGGCTGGGAGTGGCAGTTACTTTCGTACTACTGATCACGGCTCCCGTCAACTGGCTCATCGATACCTATATGTTAAAAGCGGGGGCGCTGGCATGGCTCAGCCCTTCACTTGCTGACCTGGATCTCAGCTACCTTAGTTTCCTCATCTTCATTGCTGTAATTGCCGCCATGGTGCAACTTGTAGAAATGGTAGTTGAGAAATTTTCACCATCGCTCTACAATGCCCTGGGCATCTTTCTTCCCCTGATTGCCGTGAACTGTGCCATTCTTGGCGTCGCGCTGTTTGTTCAGGAAAGGGAATATACATCAATCGGAGAAGTGACTGTTTATGCCGTCGGTTCCGGGTTGGGGTGGTTACTGGCTATTGTTTCGCTGGCTGCCATCCGCGAAAAAATACGTTATTCGGCAATACCCAAACCGCTTCGCGGACTGGGAATAGCATTCATTCTTACCGGCCTCATGGCTATTGCCTTTATGAGTTTTATGGGGATCAAGATTTGATAGCCATTGAAACGACTGTCTAATAATTTGGAATTGTCCGAAAAATGATAACATCTGTAATTTTATTGTTGGGTAAACTCGCCGGTCCCTTGCTGATCGGAACATCGGTATTTCTGTTTGTTACTCTTTTACTGGTAACGATGCTTCTTGTTGCCAAAGCGAAACTGGCCCCCTCGGGACCGGTAAAAATCACCATTAACGGAGAGAAGGAACTTACGGTTAATGCCGGTTCAAGTCTGCTAACCACACTGGCCAATGAAAAATTGTTCCTTCCGTCAGCATGCGGCGGCGGAGGCACCTGCGGAATGTGCAAGTGCCAGGTGCATGAAGGCGGAGGCTCAATCCTGCCAACCGAAGTGGGATTTTTTTCTAGGAAACAGCAACTCAGCGACTGGAGGCTCGGGTGCCAGGTTAAAGTGCGCGAACCGTTGAATATCACTATCCCGAAAGAAGTGTTCGGTATTAAAAAGTGGGAATGCGAAGTTATATCAAACCATAATGTTGCCACTTTTATAAAGGAATTTGTTGTCCGGTTGCCGGAAGGTGAAACCCTTGATTTCCAAAGCGGAGGATATATCCAGATAGACGTCCCGAAAATGGAAGTGGATTATAAGGATATCCAGGTTGAGCCTGAATACCAGGAAGATTGGAATAAGCTGAAAATGTGGGATCTGAAGATGAAAAATCCGGAACCGGTATTCAGGGCATACTCCATGGCCAACCACCCTGCCGAAGGAAACATAGTAAAGCTGAATATCCGCATCGCAACGCCGCCGTGGGACAGGGCTAAAAACCAGTTCATGAATGTAAATCCGGGCATTTGCTCATCGTATATCTTCTCACGCAAACCCGGTGATAAGGTTACGGTCAGCGGGCCTTACGGTGAATTTCATATCAAACCCACCCGGAAAGAGATGGTTTTTATTGGCGGTGGAGCCGGCATGGCACCCCTGCGTTCTATGATTTTTCACCTTTTCTTTACCGAGCATACCGATCGTAAGGTCAGCTTCTGGTATGGGGCGCGATCTCTCAGGGAGACCTTTTACGACGACGAGTTCAGGGATATTCAGGAAAAAAATCCGAATTTCAGCTTTAACCTGGCGCTAAGCGAGCCGCTTCCCGAAGACAACTGGAAAGGATATACGGGTTTTATCCACCAGGTTGTACTCGATAAATACCTGAGCAACCATCCTGAACCTGAAGAAATTGAGTTCTACCTCTGTGGTCCTCCCATGATGAACGCTGCAATATTCAAGATGCTTGACAACCTTGGCGTTCCGCCCGAAAATATAGCCTTTGACGACTTTGGCGGATAAATTCTGAATTCCGGGATGACTGAAATCGGTTTTTTTAGTATTCCCGGGTCCGGGAATACTCCTTTTTGCTAAATTTCGTTTGTTAAACGGTGGCGGAAATCGTTGCCATTGTTTAAATAAAACTATTCCTGGTATGAAAAAACTGTCAGCCCTTGTTGTTGGGGCAATATTAGCGGCCTGCGTCCTTTCGGGGTGCAAGGCGAAACCAAAACTTGTGAAGTTTGTCGGTGAAACCCAGGGGACGTATTATGCCATTACATATTATGCGAAGGATGGTGTAAATTATCAGTTACAGATAGACTCCCTTTTACACCGGTTTGATTCTTCGGCTTCGATGTGGAAGCCAAATTCGCTGCTATCAAGGATTAACCGAAATGACACGACCGTAAGAGCGGATGAAACACTTAAAACTCTTTTCCGGAAATCGATGGAGGTGTCGGAGCAAAGCGATGGCGCTTTTGATATCACAGTGGGGCCGCTGGTAGAAGCCTGGGGATTTGGCTTTACCAGCAGGATGAAGGTGGATAAGCATGTTGTTGACAGCCTGCTTCCACTGGTGAACTACAAAAAACTGAAATTGGTAAACGAAAAGATTGCCAAATCCGATCCAAGGATGCAGATGGATTTCAATGCTATAGCTCAAGGGTATGCGGTGGATCTGGTGGGAAAATTCCTGGAATCAAAAAATATAGAGTCATACCTCGTTGATATTGGCGGTGAAGTGCTGGGAAAAGGAACCAAACCCGAAGGCGGTGAGTGGAACGTCGGAATTGAGTTACCGGCTGCCGATTCACTGGCCGAAAGGCAGGTAAAAGCCATCGTGTCGTTGCGCGACAAGGCGTTGTCGACTTCCGGCAATTACAGAAAGTATTACGAAGAAAACGGCGTCAGGTACTCACATACTATTGATCCTGCCACCGGATATCCGGTAAAGCACACCCTGTTAAGTGTTTCGGTGCTGGCTTCCGATTGTATGACGGCCGACGCCTATGCTACGGTAATGATGGTTAAAGGGCTGGAAGATTCAAAGCCTTTCCTTCAGGCGCATCCGGATGTGGAAGCTTACTTTATATATTCCGATACTACCGGACAGATGAAAACCTGGTTTTCGCCGGGTTTTAAAAAGCTTATCGAAGAAGAACTGTAATCTGCAGTAAAAATAAGTCCCGGTCAAAACTGGCCGGGACTTTTAACAGGAAAGTCATTCGTTGTTTAGCTGTTGTTGCATCTGGCGCTATCGCCACCGCAGGAACAATCCATGCGCTCGCCGGTTTCAGGATTCCTGCTGCTGCACGATTTCCTGAATTCGCCGCCCCGGATGAAAAACATCCTTATGGCAATACCGGCGAAAGCCAATCCGACCAGAACAATGGCCGCCAGAACAAGTTTCAGCATGGTGTCAACTTCTTATCCGATGGTTTTACTGGCTGATCTTGGGTTTCCTCCCGCGACCGGCTTTATCGCTTCCCGTCGGAATGTTTGTATATTGTTTGTATTTCAGCCCGATGTAGCTCTTCCTGAAAAATACGAAAGTATTGGTTTTATCGAGTTTCAGGTTCGACAGGATATTTTTGTCGGAGGTATTACGGAACTTACATACGTAAACAGTTATGTCGGAAATATGTTTAGGCTCATCGGAAGCTTCGAGCAATTCCTTTACCAGTTCCTTTATAGTGCCGGTTTTTACTGCTTGCCATTTTTTTAGGGCATACGTGCTGGTTTTTCCGATAGCAACCACCTCGTCAATGCTGAGAATGGAGGAACGCAGCGATTCAATGTTCGGCGGTATACGGGTTGTACGGTTTTTCAGTTCTTTGCATATATCCGTGAGCTTCATCGGGTGCCCGACATCTTCAAGTATTTTGAGGATATGTTCCGAAAGCTTGATGAGCGTGTTTCGGTTGAAAGTGATGGTTGAACGGTCGAAACCGAGGCCAAACTCTTCGGTAGCCATACGGCGGCAGATCTGTTTCAGCCTGTCGCTGCCAGTTTGATGAGGATACATAAATTTATTTATATATTCCTGGGCATCAACCTGGTATGATTTTTCAATTCGGGTTTCTTTGGTAGCTTCGATATCGGCGAAGTATTTCTTGAAATCAAAGATTTCCTTGTATTTGCGGCTTACCAGGTAATAATAATTGTAATTTTCCTCCAAATCCTGGAACGACATGTAATACCGCTGGAAGGTTCCGGCAAATACAAGGCAGTAAAACTTGCCGGTAAAACTTACGCCTTCCAGTTTGTTTATTTTCTGGACGAGGTCGTTGTCGATAACCAGTAATTCTTTTTTTAGATCAAGTCCGTAATCGAAATGCTTTTCAATGGTGGTAAAGCGTTGCGAAATTTTGCTGACAATGTTTTCGAGTTTTTCAGGTATTTTCTGGGCGATCTGACGTACCCGCTCACGGGTGATACCGTATTGGTCTCCGATGGATTGCAGCGTACGTTTCTGTGAATTGTTGAAGAACCCGAAATTGTTCATGAATATGTATTGCTCGCGTTCGTTTAATACATAACTGATGAGCGTTTTCAGGTATTTGAAAAACTGGAATTCCTTGTTGATAAACTGTTCTTTGTAAACTTCGGTAACTTCTGAAGGTACTTTGAAGTTAACATAGCAAAACAGTTTGAAATCTTCAAAACCCAGCAATGGTTCATTCATTCTCAGACTCTCAAGCGTCAATCCTGATATTTCAAGGTATTTCTGCGAAAGCCCGATGAGTTCAAGGTCAGTCTTGAGTCCGCAATTTCTGATATCGCGGAACGTACCACGTTCGAGGTAGTAATATAGGATTTTATAAAGTGTGTCCAAAGAACCCTCAAGGCAAACATTTTTTGTCCGCTCCGAAAGGTTGTTGATTTTTTTTAGCTCCTCAATGTGGTAATTGATGAGGTTTGATAATGGTGCCACGGCTTTTTATTTTAGGTTTGACAATAATTTGCGAATTTAGCTATTTTTTAGCTGAATTCAGCACATTTGCCCGAAAATAATCAAGATTTTTTTTCAGAAAGCTGTTTGCTGATTTCATAACAGATGATTGCATTTGCTATGGATGCGTTAAGCGATTCTGCAGCGCTGATTGCGCCGTTTATATTAAACGGAGGAATATATATTGCTTGCGTTACAAGTGGCAGCAAACCGGCGGAAATTCCGTGTGACTCACTTCCAATTACAACAATTCCGGCTTCGTTAAATGCAACCTGATGGAGATTCCTTCCCTGAAGCAATGCTCCGTACACAGGTGTATCCTTTGGCCTTTGTTTTATGAATTGGATTAAATCCATTTGAAAGACGCTTACCCGGGTAAATGAACCCATCGTCGATTGAATTACTTTGGGATTGAATACGTCGACGCAGCCGGGAGAACATATAATCCGGCGTATTCCGAACCAGTCAGCAGTCCGGATAATGGTGCCCATATTTCCGGGATCTTTAATGTTGTCAAGCGCCAGACAGTAGCTGTTATATACGTCGGGAAGCATGGCCGGTTCAGGGACCTTAGCAAGCGCCAGCACTTTATTGGGCGTGGTCAGGTCGCTGATTTTCTCCAGGATGGTTTCATCAATTTCGGTGAAGCTGATGCTTCTTGCTTTCAAAAGACGGCTGTGTTCCTGAAGCCAGTCCGGAAGAGCATAAACTCCTGTGATTTCAAGGCTGCTGTGCAGCAGTTCATCAACGCATTTTTCTCCCTCAACCAGAAAAATTCCGTACTGTTGGCGAAATTTCTTGATTTTTAAGGCATTGATATATTTAATCTGGTTTTTCGATAGCATAAAAAAATCCCGAATTAATTCGGGATTAAGGTAGTAGAATTTTACGTATTCGTCAACAGAAATTATTCGGCGACAACTTCAAAATTAATGCTAACCTGGATATCCTTGTGCAGTTTGATAGCTGCCTTGTAGGTGCCTAATTCTTTGATCGATTCGCCATCGACATAAATTTTCTTGCGGTCGATGTCGTAATTAAACTGTTCTTTAATGGCGTCGGCAATCTGTATTGCATTGACAGAACCGTAAATTTTTCCGGTGGTTGCTGCCTTGGCGCCAATTTTTACAGTAATGTTTTCCAGTTTCTTTGCCAGGGTCGAAGCGTCGGCGTTTGCTTTCTGATCTTTAAAAGACTTCTGGCGAATTATTTCAGTGTTCATCTTCTTACTCGACTCGGTGGCCAGAATGGCAAATCCCTGAGGAATAAGATAGTTGCGGCCGTATCCGTCCTTTACTGTGATCACATCGTGTGCATAACCCAGAGTGGGTACATCTTTCATCAAAATAATTTCCATCTTAACCTCCCTTATTTAAGTAAGTCAGCAACGTATGGTAATATAGCAAGGTGGCGGGCACGTTTGATAGCCTGGGCAACTTTGCGCTGGTACTTTGTACTGGTGCCGGTAATACGCCTGGGCAGAATTTTTCCCTGCTCGTTTACAAATTTGAGCAGGAAGTCAGCGTCTTTATAATCGATGTATTTGATACCGCTTTTTTTGAAACGGCAGTATTTCTTTTTCTTGACATCAACCGTTATGGGAGTCAGGTATTTTATTTCCGAATTTCCTTGATTTGCCATGATTCTTTCTGTTTGAGGGTTTCAGGTTAGGCCTGGGGAGCTGCTTCGGCTGCCTCGGCAGGCTTGTTGGCGCGTTTTTTCTCATTGTATGCAATCGCATGTTTGTCGAGAGCAACAGTGAGAAAACGCAGAATGCGTTCATCGCGCTTGAAAGTGGTCTCAAGATCGGCTATGGTGCTGCCTTCAGCCTTGAACTCGATGAGATGATAAAACCCGGTCGATTTTTTCTGGATTGGATATGCGAGTTTGCGCAATCCCCAGTTATTTTCATGGACGATTTCGGCCCCCTTGTCCTTCAGGAATTTCTGAAATTTGCTTACCGTTTCCTTCATCTGTTCTTCAGATAAAACGGGAGTCATAATGAAAACGGCTTCGTACTGATTAACCATTTGTTTTCCTTTGGGTTAAATTTTAACTGTTTTTTTTAACGGAGTGCAAAGGTACAATTTCTTTTCAATTTACAAACAGTAAATTACTTCCATTTTTTGATTCTGGAAATACAACCGGCTATATGTAAAACTTTGCTTCTTGGCCGTTGGCTTTTAGCTATTAGCCGTTAGCTCTTGGCTCTCTTGGCTTTTAGCGTTCTGAGTTTTACGTTTTGGGTTCTGAGTTCGCCTCCGTTCTCCGTTCTTCGTGCTCCCCTGCCTGCCATCTGCAGGCTTGCGCAAGGCAGGTAAAGTTTTCCGTGTTCCGTTTTCCGCCCTCCTTGCTCCATGCTCCTTGCCTACGAAATGCTTTCAAGCATTGTACGGCAGATAAATTCAGCGGCATGCCCGTCGCCGAATACATCCGGGAAATTCGGCGCGGCTTCCCCAAAAAAATAGTCAGCCGATTCCAGTATCCTCCTCTCATCAGCATCAGCAAGGATACCGGCTCCGTTTTTAATGATTTCAACCCATTCGGTTTCGGGACGTGCCACTACCAGCGGCTTTTTAAAAAAATAAGCTTCTTTTTGTACACCGCCCGAATCGGTAAGGATAAGGGATGCGTTTTTTTCGAGTGCAACCATTTCAAGATAGGATACCGGCGGAATGAGGCGTATACGCCGGTCATTTATCAGTCTGTGATAAAGATCCGGCCCGGGCTGGCTTTTTAGTAATCTGGCAGTTCTGGGATGCAACGGAATCACAATTTCCAGGTTTCTTGTCGAAGCAATTGTTGCAATGGCGCTGAAAATTGCATTCAGCCGTTGGGGATTGTCGGTATTGTTGTCCCGGTGAATGGTGCACAGGACAAACGGCTTGTCCTTCAGGGATAATTCACGGAGTATGGTTGTCCTTTCTTCAGCTATCCCGGCGAAATAAACAAGGTTGTCGAACATGATGTCGCCGCAATGGAATATTCCGGGGTGGTTTAGGCTGAATGGCGCTTCGTTGTTGGTATGGAAACCTTCTTTCTGCAGGTTGCTGATCCCGGCCCTGGTTGGTACAAATAAAAGCGTTGAGGACTGATCGCACACGATGCGGTTGATTTCTTCAGGCATATTTTTGTTGAAGGACCGCAGCCCCGCCTCAATGTGGACGACAGGGACGTGCAGTTTTACCCCGGCTAATGCGCCTGCAATCGTGGAATTGGTATCACCGAATAGCACCAGGAAATCCGGTTTCTCTTGCATCAGGATATCTTCAATCCCCAGCAGCATCCTGGCCGTTTGATTTCCCTGGCTTGCCGAACCAATATTCAGGTTGTGGTGGGGCCTGGGAATATCCAGTTCCTGAAAAAAAACGTCCGACATGTTCTTGTCGTAATGCTGGCCTGTGTGAACAATGATTTCTTCGATTTCGGCATTGAATTGTTCCCTGATTGCCCTGCTTAACGCGGCTGCTTTGATGATTTGCGGTCTGGCCCCTACTATTGTAATTATCTTCATGAGATGCGGTTCCGGTTGCTGTAGCCTCAAAATTTCTTTAGTAACTGTTTTAACCTGCAATTATTGTTATTACATCATTCCTTCGTCCGCATAACTGAAGTATTTTTCATCTCCGACAATAATATGGTCGAGTACCGGAAGGTCAAGAATATCGCCTGAACTTTTCAGTTTCGATGTAAGCTTGTTATCGGCTTCGCTGGGTTTTGTCATTCCCGAGGGATGATTGTGCCCGAGAATGATGGAGGAGGCTTTTGCATCCAATGCAATTTTAAAGATTTTTTTCGGATCGGCGACAGTTCCGGCAAATCCGCCGGTGCTTACCATCTCCACGTTCAGCACCCTGTTGGCCCTGTTCAGCAGGATGATGCAGAACCTCTCCTCGTTTAGGTCGGCAAGTTTTTCCTGCAACAATTCAAAAGCATCATGGCTTGATCTGATTGTCCTGCGGTCAAGTATTTCTGAACTGCGTCGCCTTTTTCCCAGTTCCAGTGCCGCAGCAATGGTGATTGCCTTTGCTTCGCCGATCCCTTTGAATTTCAGGAGGTCCTTTACTGATAACCGGGATAGTTCTATGAGGTTTCCCTCTGCTTTGTTAAGTATTTCCTGCGCTAAATCCAATGCTGAGAGTTCCCTGGTTCCGATGTTTATCAGGATCGCAATGAGTTCTGCATCGCTTAATGCAGCCGGACCTTTTATCAGAAGCTTTTCGCGGGGACGGTCGTCCTCAAGCCACAATTTGATGGGTGTTCTGCCTGTTTCGCTCATTTTATCTGGGATAATTTAAACCGGATAATAATAAAGCACCCAAGATACGCAAATAATTGGTTGTGTATACTTTATGACATGGCAAAAAAAGCCCCTGTTGTTGAACAGGGGTGGAAATATTGTAAGTGTGATGAATTACAACGTATTTACCTTGTGGGCAAGCTTTGATTTAAGGTTGGCAGCCTTGTTCTTGTGGATAATCTGTTTTTTCGCCAGTTTGTCGATCAAGGAAACAATGGTAGGAAGCTTTTCAGCAGCTTCCGATTTCCCGGTAAGGAGGCGGAAACTTTTCACAGCATTACGCATGGTTTTTGCATAATAGCGATTGCGCAGCCTCTTTTTTTCGTTGGCGCGGATTCTCTTGATGGACGATTTGTGATTTGCCATTTTTAAGCGATTGTAATGTTTGTAGTCCGTAGGGGAATCGAACCCCTGTTACCAGGATGAAAACCTGACGTCCTAGCCCCTAGACGAACGGACCGTTTCAAATTTTGAGGCTGCAAAGGTAATATTATTTTTTTAATTGGCAAGCATCGGGAGAAAAGGAGCAAAAAAAATCTCACATTCGATTTAACAGATTGAATATCAGTTGTAAAGTGTCGGTTTCCTCGATGACGCGCATTTTTATCCGGCAAAGTATTTATAAATTAATCTCCCGTAAATCCGGTTTTTATTCTCCGGAAGCGAACCGGTCAGGAATGACAGCAAATGGATTTTCCGGGCTCCATAATGATTTAACCTTTTATAACAGAGCCGGATAGTTCAGCCAGCATCTGTTCAACGGCATCTATTACATCGTTGGTTGTAATCAGCCGCATACAATTGAAATGTTTTCTGGGGCAATGGTCCAATCCTTTATGGGTACAAGGCCGGCACGGCATTTCTTTTTCCACCACGATACTTTTTTCCGGCAAGGGGAAAAAGCCCAGTTCGCGGCTTGTGGCCCCGAAAATTGCTGCTACAGGCCTTTTCTGCGATTGGGCGAGATGCATCATCCCGCTGTCGTTGGTGATGACGAGAGAACTTTTATTTAGCAAAGCTGCCGATTGGAGCAGTGTCAATCTGCCGGCAAAATTCGTAGCCCTGTTTTTCATCATCGTAATAATGTGTCCGCATAGCCCGGTATCGGAAGGCCCGCCTAGGAAAACTATGAAAACACCGTTGTTTTGCACCAAACGGTCGGCTAGCTGGGCAAACCGTTCGGGAAGCCATTGTTTATTGCTGTAGGATGCGCCGGGACAAATTACAACCATTTTTTGCTGCGGGATGAAGCCTTCAGGGATGAGAAAACGTTCGACAGTTTGCCGGTCGTCGTCGCTATAAAACACTTCGGTGCCGTTGTTGTCATAGTTAATGCCATGGCTCTCAACGGCTTCAAAATAACGCAGGAAAACAGGTTTTACGGATTTAAAACGGTTGATGCCCAGTTTGATCAGTAAGGTTCGTAAAAGTATGCGCTTATGATAGGATGTTACTTCTCCGAAACGGACGTTCAAACGGATATATTTTGTTCTCAGGCTTCTATGAATATCGATGAACCAGTCAAATTGCTCCCGCCTTAATTTACGCGCTAATACGCGAAGCTCATTTCTCCCTTTTACGTCGTCGAATTCAATTACTTCGCTGATGTTAGGATTAAATGAGACCAGTGATGAAAACTTTTTCTTTACCAGGAATGTGATTGAAGCATCGGGATACGCCTGTCGTACACAACGAACCAGCGGTGTTGTGAGGATAATGTCGCCGATCGAACTAAGCCGCGCGATAAGTATTTTCCGTGGAGGATTCAACGATGGATGTTAAAGGGTATGCAAGCAATTTCGGTGCAAAGGTACCTTTTAAATGTAATCGTTGATGAGTGACTCGAGCAGTTCCTGCTTTCCGCTTGTTGTTGCCGGCTCGCCGTTTTCTGCAGCAAGTTTCCGCATGTCTTCAAGGTTGAGCCGGCCTTGTTCGAATGCTTTGCCGTTTTCCTTGTCGAATGAGGCATAGCGTTGCTTTTTCATGGCCAGATAAGGAGATGCAGTCAGGATTCTGTCGGCGATGAGCAGGGCGCGGGCAAAAGCATCCATGCCGGCAATATGGGCGATGAAGAGGTCTTCGGGATCTGTGGAATTGCGCCGGCGTTTTGCGTCAAAATTGATGCCGCCGTTTTGGATGCCGCCGTTTTCCAGAATCACGAGCATGGCTTCGACCAGTTCATAAATATTAATAGGAAATTGGTCTGTATCCCATCCGTTCTGGTAATCGCCGCGGTTGGCATCGATAGACCCCAGCATTCCGGCATTGGCGGCAACCTGCAGGTCGTGCTGGAATGTGTGTCCGGCCAGCGTGGCATGGTTGACTTCGATATTCAGTTTAAAATCCTTTTCCAGCCCGTATTCGCGAAGGAATCCTACAACCGTGGCAGCGTCGAAATCGTACTGGTGTTTAGTGGGTTCCATGGGTTTCGGCTCGATGAGGAAGGTTCCTGTGAAACCGTTTTTACGGCCATAGTCACGGGCCATGGTCAGGAAACGGCCCATGTGTTCCAGTTCGCGCTTCATGTCGGTATTGAGCAGGGTAATATATCCTTCGCGGCCGCCCCAGAAGACATAATTGGTGCCGCCGAGTGCAATGGTTGCGTCAATGGCATTTTTAACCTGTGTGGCTGCCCAGGCTACGACCTGGAGGTCGGGATTGGTGGCGGCGCCATTCATATATCTGGGATGTGAGAATAAATTGGCGGTTCCCCACAGGAGCCTGATACCGGTTTGAGCCTGAAGCTTTTTGGCATATTCCAGTATTTCGTGCAGCCGTTTTTCCGATTCAGCGATGGTTGAGCCTTCTTCAACAAGGTCAAAATCATGGAAACAATAATAATTGAGTCCGATTTTTGTCATGAATTCAAAAGCCGCATCCATCCGGTTATGAGCTTTTTCCATGGCATCGCGGCTCTGGTTCCATGGGAAATTAAAGGTGGCCTTCCCGAAAGGATCGCCTCCATCGCCGCACAGGGTATGCCAATAAGCCATCGAAAACCTCAGATGGTCTTTCATGGGCTTTCCGGCTACCATCTGGTTGGGGTCGAAATATTTGAAAGCCATTGGGTTTTTGCTTCCTTTTCCTTCGAAGGGAATTTTACCGATCCCCGGGAAAAATTCTGATGTTCCGGTATAATAGTTCATGGTTCTCTGATTTTATAGTTCTTTTAATTTTTGTTCGAGACGGTTTTTCCAGTGCAAATAGGTGTCCGACAGCTTGTTGTCCTTTTCCGGCTGTATTTCATCCAGCACCTTCAGGGAGTTGAAAGCTTCGCCGGCATTCCGGTAAAAGCCTGCTCCCAAAGCGGCTCCCCGGGCTGCGCCCTGGGCGCCGTCGGTGTTGTATAGATAAATCTCAGCGCCTGAAAGGCCCGATAGCATTGTACAGAATAACGGACTAAGGAACATGTTTGCTTTGCCGGCTTTTATCTTCGAAAGGTTCAGTCCCGACTGTTTCATGATTTCCATCCCGTAAATGAATGAAAATACGATTCCTTCCTGGGCAGCACGTAACAGGTGTTCCCTATTGTGAATCGTATAATTTAATCCTTCGATAACGGCTCCGGGGTTCTTGTTTTCAAGCATCCGTTCTGCACCGTTTCCGAAAGGTATAATTCTTAATCCGTCGGCTCCCGGCTGCACCAGGGCCGCTTTTTTATTCATTTCTCCGTAACTCATTCCTGCCGGCATGAGCGTGTTTCTTATCCAGGCGTTGAGAATGCCGGTTGCATTGATACATAGAAGTTGACCAAGCCGGGGGGCTTGCTTGCTGTGGTTTACATGAAGGAATGTGTTGATGCGTGATTTCGGATCATATTTCATCCGGTCGGTTACCCCGTAAACCACCCCTGAAGTTCCGGCTGTTGCGGCTACTTCTCCGGGATTTAGTACATTTAAGGAGAAGGCGTTGTTGGGCTGATCGCCGGCACGGTATGTAACCGGGATGCCTGGTTTTAAACCCAGATTACCGGCGGCTTCGGCTGTCAGAACTCCCTGTGCCGCAAAGACCGGTTTAACCTCAGCCAGAAGGTTCGGATCGATCCCGTAATAATCAAGCAGCTCGTTTGAAATTGAATTTTTGGGGAAGTCCCAGAAAATTCCTTCCGAAAGGCCTGTTTGTGTCGTACAGATTTCACCGGTGAGCCGATAAGCAATATAATCGCCGGGAAGCATAATTTTGTGGATGCGGTCATAAACATCGGGTTCGTTTTCTTTGACCCAACGGAGTTTTGAAGCCGTGAAATTACCGGGCGAGTTGAGAAGATGGCTCAGGCAGAATTCATGCCCGAGTTCGCCGAATGCTTTTTCGCCAATTTTTACGGCGCGGCTGTCACACCATATAATGGCATTGCGCACCGTCTTTCCTTGTTTATCCACGGCTACCATACCATGCATCTGATATGCAATTCCAATGGCTTTTACCTGCTGAAGTAATGCCGGATTTTCCGACCCGATGGCTTTAAGGGCTTCGGCAAGGTTACGGTACCAT
The DNA here is from genome assembly GCA_035403165.1 of Bacteroidales bacterium. Lineage (GTDB taxonomy): Bacteria > Bacteroidota > Bacteroidia > Bacteroidales > UBA4417 > UBA4417. The sequence goes on from DAONEP010000033.1 coordinate 25,678, forward strand.
TCATCGGGATGTTGTTCGGCAAATCCGGGTGAAGGCGCCAGTATTTCCATTTCGGCAGGAGGGTAGGCCGCCGAAGCGGTAACGTTGCCTGTATCCCCGTTGATAATGCATGTCTTGACGGAGGAACTTCCTATGTCGATACCAAGAAAAAACATATTCCTGTTCTGAATTTACAGTACAAATGTAATTGTATTGGCTATTGGGGAATGGTACTATTTAAGCCAATTTTTATAAGAAACCGGCTTTAATCCGTTGCGGGAATATGTCCCGGCATGCATTTATCCTTACGATATCCGGATGGTCAGGAACCAAACTCTTCGTGGTCGCCCTGGAACCTGAAACCAAGCCGTTTGGCGGTCCTTATCTTGGTGCTGTCGATAGCGCTCATCATATCGCCGACTGAAACAACTTTTACATTGTCGTAAGGTGGCGTCAGTAAGTCGAAATTAACGGTATACCGGACTGCCGAGTCAACGATTTGCCTGGCGCTTTCAGGATTCATAACGGCGCTCTGGAAGCTGTTGTATAGCAGGCCGATTTCCCTTTTACCTTCGATGAAATAATGATTTTCGTTATTGATAAATACCCGCCCGATCAGGTAACCCAGGTCGTTAAGACGGTTATAACGAAACGAGTCGGCCAGGAAGTTGAAGATCATGATCATGCCACAGTAAGAACGGTTGGGGTCCTGGCGCACATAAGGTGTTTTCATCACCTCGTGGTCACGGGAGAATTCGAAGACATTGCTGTGCATCATGAAAATCAGGACGTCGCTGCCAAATTTTAATTCAGCTTCGAATTCACTGATATCATTGAATTCAAAGGGCACCTCCGGTTCCATCGTGTTATATTTCGTACGGAATTCATCCGACATCTTTTTCATTATGCTTTTAAAGCAATTGAAGGTTTCTGCCGTGTTCCGGTATACCTGCTGTTTGAAACTGAATTTTTTTGCAAGGCCTCCGAGAAGGTCTTCGTTGGGGAGGATATCCATCATAGTTGCAAAGTGTTAAAAGTCGCTTGAGAGAGGTGAGTGATTCAAATGACGAAAATAATAATTTTATATGGGTGACAATCTCAAACCTGATTGTTTTTGTGCAATCGCATGGGCGCAACGAACCCCGTCGATTGCTGAGGAAATGATGCCGCCGGCATACCCGGCGCCTTCACCGCAAGGGTAGAGGTCAGCAACCTGTATGTGTTCAAGGGTATGCTCATTTCGCGGGATGCGTACAGGGGAAGAAGTCCGTGATTCAGTGCCGAGGATGATGGCTTCCCGTGTTATAAATCCTTTCATCTGGCGGTCAAACAGGCGGAACCCTTCACGAAGTCTCTTCGTTACTGAAAAGGGCAATAATTCAGGCAAGGCTGCCGGTATTACACCCGGATGGTAGGAGCATTCGGGCAGGGTCGAGGAGAAAACCCCATCCACAAAATCGTCGAGGCGTTGTGCCGGGGCTTTCTGCGTGCGGCCTGCAGCCTGCCAGCATGCTTCTTCAACCTGACGCTGGAATTCCAGCCCCGCAAATGGACCGTGCTTTGAGAAGTGCTGAATATCTTCCTGTTCAATGGAAACGACAATCCCAGAATTGGCATAAGGCGAATTTCTGCGGCTGTTGCTCATGCCGTTGACTACCACCTGCCCGCTTTCGGTTGCAGCCGGGACAATGGTGCCGCCAGGGCACATGCAAAAAGAAAATACGCCACGTCCTTCAACCTGCTTTACAAGGCTGTAACTTGCTGCTGGAAGAAAAGAATTGCGTAATGTTCCCGGAGAGGAGTGGTATTGAATGGAATCTATCAGCGGCTGTGGATGTTCAACCCTGACGCCCAGCGCAAAACTTTTCGGTTCGAGTTGCAATCCTTTATTATGTAACAGTTCGAAGATGTCCCGGGCTGAATGGCCCGTGGCAATGATAACGGCTGCGCCGTCGTGACGGTCTCCGTTCAGGTCGGTAACACCGCAGGCTTTGCCTTTTTCGATGATGATATCGGTGATCCGGCAGTTGAAATGAAATTCTCCGCCTGATTCGGTAATGGTGTTCCGGATCGCCTGTATGATCGCAGGCAATTTATCGGTTCCGATATGCGGGTGGCTATCGATAAGAATGTCCTCGTTGGCGCCGTGTACTACTAAAGTTTCGAGAATTTCGCTCACATTTCCCCGTTTCGATGATCGGGTGAAGAGTTTCCCATCGCTGAAGGTTCCGGCTCCGCCTTCTCCGAAACAATAGTTTGAGTCGGGATTAATCAAGCCTTCCCTGTTAAGCCGGGCAATATCGGATTTCCGCGATTTTACATCTTTCCCGCGTTCAAAAATTACGGGTTTCAGTCCATTCCCGATCAGCGTAAGGGCGGCAAAAAGCCCTGCCGGCCCTGCCCCGATGATAATCACCGGCTGCTTTCGCGATACGTCAGGATAGTTTTTCTTTACAGGTTTCAGGGCTCCAACAGGCAATTCATCGATGAAGACCTCAGCTTTCAGACTGATTTTAATGTTTTTGGAACGGGCGTCAACAGAGCGTTGTATCGGTCTGATAAACTTTATCCGGCTGACCGGGATGCGCAGTTGTTGTGCAAAAAAATCTTTCTGGCTTGCCTTGTCGGCAGCCTGGCGAGGAGTCATCCGGATTTCAATCTCTTTGCGCATAGATATCCTTCATGAATTCAGGTGAAACCGATGGATCCGGGCCGGCTATTGATGAAGCATCTGCTGAAAGGCCGGAACCGTGTTTTATTCAAAAGTGAAAACCAATTGAAAAATCTTGGAATTCAGGTTCTCAATCCCGCCCGTATAGATGGTCTTGTCATGCTTCAGGACGTCAAACAGGCCGTATGACATGCGCAATTCGGTTCCGAATTTAAAAACCGCATTGTAAAAATCGAAGCCAACACCGATTTCTCCATAAACATCATGCTTGTCGAGAAACACATGTGTAGCCGTGCTGTTGTCTTTTTTTTTGGCGTTTGATGCAAGGTCAAGGGAGTATTTGGCGCCGGCTAAAACATAAGGCCTTACATTGTGTATGCGTTCCCCCTTAAACCGGACCCATATGGGAAAATCAACGAACGTGGATTGTATATTCTTGGTCACCTCATCCAATGTGGGCTCTGAAGATCCTTCTGAGTTCTGAATGGAATAAGTCAGCCCCCTTTCGCCGAATGTCAGCGAAGGTGTAAACCGGAGGTCGAAATACTCGCCCAACCTGAGGTTACTCACAATGCCTATCAAAAAGCCATAGGTGGGATTGGCAAGAACGCCAAACAGATGAGCTGTGTCGCAGGTGAGGTCAGGGATCTGGTCAATATTGCTATTGTTTACATAGGTTACTTCCTGAAAATTCTGTTTCGTCTCAACGGTGAAAAACATCTTGTTGATACCCAACTGGAAACCGAAATGGTAAGGCGACTGGTCAAAGTTATTCAGATTGGGTACTTTGGTCTGGGCAGATAAATCGCCTATGCTGCACAACGCCAATATGGTGATAAGAGGTAATATAGTCCGATAGTTTTTCAAGGCAGGCAAATTTTCTTTAGTACTCAAACGAACGCGCTTCGGATTTAGTATTCCGTTCAATAGCGGATGCAAAAGTAAGGAGATTGCCTTTTTTAACCATTTTTTCTGAATCCGGTATACAGGCTGGCAATTCCGAAAGTTAGTTTTCGGGCTGAAACATTTATAAAACCGATGTCTTTCATAATGGAAAGGAACCGATCACCCTGCGGAAAAACAATGACAGATGCGGGTAAATAAGTATAGGCGGACCTGTGTTTTGAAACGAAACTTCCTAACGCAGGAAGTATGTAATTGAAATAAAAATGATATACTTGTTTTACAGGAAATTGTGTTGGCATAGAGAACTCAAGAATGTAAGTTCCACCGCCTGGCTTCAGAACCCGGTGCATTTCCGAAAGGCCTTGGTTAAGGTTCTCATAATTACGGACACCGAAGGCAACCATGGTCGCATCGAAGGCGCAATCGGCAAACGGAAGTTTTTCCGAATCTCCCGGCAGCAGTTTAATGATATTGCCAAGCCCTTTCCTTTTAACTTTTTCATTTCCGATATTAAGCATTTCACCGGCAATGTCAATTCCGGTAATGTTTTCCGGGTTCAGCACGGATGCCGCAATGGCAAGGTCGGCAGTTCCTGTTGCCAGGTCAAGGATGTTCCGGTGAGGATATTGTGCCAGGGTTTTTACCAGCGTCTGCCGCCATAGGCGGTCGATGCCGGCTGAAAGAAAATGATTCAGGAAATCATAACGGGGGGCAATGTCGTTAAACATCGTCTCTACCTGTTCTTTTTTGCCTGCTGCCTGTATCACGGTAAGTTCGTTGATTCGCCGGGATATGGTTTCCCGTTTTGTATGACTGGGAAAAATGGGAAGGTTGCTAAATAAGCGACTGGGCTTCCCTGATCAGTTTCTGCCTGTTAACAGGGACTACGCCCACTTCCTCACAAACCAGTCCGCCGGCAAGGTTCGATATCCAGGCGGTTTTATCGGGAGCAATTCCAAGCGCCATACAAAGCGAAGCCACGCTTATTACCGTATCGCCGGCGCCAGATACATCGGAAACATTTCGTACATGGGAAGGCAGAATGAAGGTGTCCTCCGTGCCATTGAACCGGCTGCTCATGAAAACCCCGTTTTCCGATAAAGTGATCATTATGTGCTTTGCATCCAGCAGATTGTGTAATTTTTTGGCGGCATTACTCAAGCTGGATTTGTCATAGGGATCGATATCCGTATTCAGGGCTTCCCTGATTTCTTTCAGATTGGGCTTGAAAAGAGTGGCTGAACGGTATGCTGTGAAATTCTTCTTTTTCGGGTCAACCACAACCGGGATGCCTGCCTGCAAAGCCTTGATCATGATCGTATCAATCACGCCATGAGTAAGGACGCCTTTATTATAATCCTGCAGGACGATTACCGCCGGTTTGGCCTGGTATAACAGCTCTTCAAACCGGAGAAGCAATGCATCGCTGTCGCTTTTCGTGAGGTCGCTGTCGATTTCCTCGTCAACCCTGATCATCTGGAACCTGTTTCCGATAACCCGGAATTTGGTAGTTGTGATGCGCTGACTGCTTTGAATGATTCCGCCTGTATCAAGATCGTTGCCGGTAAGCAAATCAATCAGTTCCTTGCCGTGTGGATCGTTACCGATTACTGAACACAGGATGGGGTTTGCTCCCAGCGATTTAATATTCAGGGCAACATTTGCAGCCCCGCCCAGCATGCTTTCCCTTTTCTGAAGGGCGACGACGGGAACAGGGGCTTCGGGCGAAATGCGGTCAACTTTTCCGAAAAGGTAAGCATCAACCATCACATCGCCTACAACCAACACGTTCAGGTTAGCAAATCGCTCAAAAAGATCGCTGATTTCTTCCCGGTTTTTAAACATTCTTTCCAGGGTGAAAATGGTTTTAAGGATAATTAACTGAGTTTCGACAACGCGGTTTCAATACGCCTGATGGCTTCCTGAAGGTTATCCTCCGAGGTGGCATACGATATGCGGATACAATTGGGGGTGCCGAAAGCCGAGCCGGGAACCAGAGCTACATACGCCGTGTCCAGGATATAATCGCAAAGATCGGCGCCCGAATTTATCACATGGCTTCCGTTTGATTTCCCGAAATATTGACTGATTTCAGGAAACAGGTAAAATGCACCATCGGGTACATTTACCGTGATCCCGGGTATTTGTTTGAGCATGCTGATTGCCAGGTCGCGACGATATTTAAAAGCATGGATCATGGATTTGATATCTTCGCTTTCAGCCGGATCGGTCTTCATGGCTGTAATGGCTGCACGCTGGGAGATTGAGCAGGTTCCTGAAGTAAATTGTCCCTGCAGTTTATCACAGGCTTTGGCAATTTCACGACAAGCGGCCAGGTATCCCAGCCTCCAGCCTGTCATGGCAAAACCCTTTGAAAGGCCGTTAATGATGATTACCCTGTCGTGGATGCTCCCGAACGAGGCAATGCTGTAATGTTTTCCTGTAAAATTGATGTATTCGTAAATTTCATCCGAGATGATGAAAATATTCGGATGGCGTTCGAAAACTTCAGCAAAAGCTTTCAGCTCTTCATGCGTATATACTGTTCCGGAGGGATTGCAAGGGCTGTTGAAAATAAACAATTTTGTTGAAGGTGTGATGGCAGCTTCAATTTGTGACGGCGTAACCTTGTAATCGCTGGCAATCGTGGTATTGATATAGACGGCTTTTGCTTCGGCAAGCTTGATGAGTTCTTTGTATGAAACCCAGAAAGGGGCGGGAACAATAACTTCATCGCCGGGGTTGAGCAGGCAGAGAATGGCGTTGGCCAGCGCCTGTTTTGCCCCCGTTGACACCACAATCTGATCGGCTTTATAGTCGAGGTTGTTATCACGTTTTAGCTTGAGCGCAATGGCTTCACGCAATTCAGGGTAACCTGGTACCGGAGGATAGTGGGAAAAATTCTGGTCAATGGCTTCTTTTGCCGCGTCTTTTACATGTTCCGGGGTATTGAAATCGGGTTCGCCGATGCTAAGATTGATAACATCAAAGCCCTGAGCTTTTAATTCGCGGCTTCGGCGCGTCATGGCCAGTGTTTCCGATTCAGCAAGAGCGTTGATGCGATCCGATAAAAAGTTATTTTCCATGTCTTGTTTATTTCTGTTTCATTTCAAATGACAAAAGTAGAAAACTTTATTGTTTGAAAAGGCTGTAAAGCGGTTTCTTGTTAATTGTTTCACAAAAGCATGATCTGAGGCAGGTTGCCGTCTGAGGCTCGGGAAATATAAAACTGTTGAAGCTGAAAATGGTGTATTTTTGCGACGTTGCCAACATATGAAAGCACTTTAAAAATTTTGTCATGAACCTTATCCTTCAGCTTTCCCAGATTTTTCTTCCTGTTATCGCGGTCCTGGCAGTCACCTATTACCTGGTGAAAAGATTCCTCGATCATCAAACCGAACAACAGGAGATGAATATGAAAATGAAATTGCACGAATCGGTTACCCCAATCCGGTTACAGGCTTATGAACGCCTGATGCTGCTTTTGGAGAGGATGCAGCCGGCCGGTATGCTCATGCGTCACAACCGCTCGGGTATGAACGCCATTGAACTTCAAACGGCCCTGCTTCAGGGTATTCGTGATGAGTTTGAGCATAACCTTTCGCAACAGCTCTATGTTTCAATTCAGGCCTGGGAAAAAGTACGCAATGCACGTGAAGAAATGATAAGCCTTATCAATACGGCTGCTGCCAAAGTCAAACCTGATGCTCCTTCGGCTGATCTTGCACAAAATGTCCTTGCATTATCTCTGGAGGTTGAAATACTGCCGGTACAGCAAGCTATTGATTTTTTAAAAATTGAAGTCAGGCAAAATTTCTTTTAAACTGGCAGGATGTAAAATTTATCCTCATAAGGTTAGATTTTCGGCAACATGATAACGTATAACCCCGCCACCCTGACGCCGATACAGATGCTGCGGCTGCTGCAGGGAACCGTCATGCCCCGCCCTGTTGCATTGGTAAGTACTTTGAATCGTCAGGGCTATCCGGCCCTTTTTCCTTGCAGCTACTATACTATTGCCGGCTCTGATCCGGGAACGCTGGTTTTTTCACCAGTCCGGAACCGGAAAGATCCTTCCGCAAAGGATACAATCCTCAACATAAAAGAAATTCCGGAAGTGGTCATCAATGCAGTATCTTACCGGATGGTTGAGCAGGCAAACCTGGCAGGCCATGAATTTGCCCGGGCGACGGATGCTTTTCTGAAAGCCGGGTTTACCGCTCTTCCTTCCGAAAAAGTGCGTCCGTTTCGCATACAGGAATCGCCTGTTCATTTTGAATGCGCCGTAAAACAGGTTGTTGAAACCGGTAAACCTGGTGCGGCAGACATGCTGATAATATGTGAAGTTCTGCTGATACACATAGATGATTCGGCGATCGACAGCCAGGGCTGCACCAATCCCGACAAACTGGACGTGGTAGGCCGCATGGGAGGGGATGTGTATGTGAAAGCATCAGGAAAAGCATTATTCAGGGTCCGGGAATTGCATGGTAAAAGTTGTGCCGGCGTTGACGCTTTTCCTGAAGAGGTACGCATGAGCAGTATCCTTACGGGAAACGATCTTGGAAGGCTCGGTAGCTGCGACCATCTGCCTTCAGCGCCGGAAGTGCTGAAAGTGATGAAATCGGAAATGTTTAACCGTTGGGTAATACGCAGCCAGGGAAGCCGTGAAACACTGATCTCGATTGTACATAGCGCTGCACGGGAACTGATCGCCAGGAATGAAATCTTTGAAGCAGCAGGAATTCTCCTGGCTTCCAGCCGGTGGGCCGGAAAGGATCAGGCCTGATCCGGACTATAGGAGATCAGGTTCTGAGGTAAACAATAAAAATAGAGAGATATACCGCTTGTTATTGAATGCTGAAACCATCAATATATATTGCTCTTCCTGTAATGAATGAAATGGAGCGGCTTCCGGCCTTTATGGAGGCGTTAAGGTTGCAAACGTTACAGGAATACTCGTTGCTTGTATGCATCAACCAGCCGGAAAAGTGGTGGAAGGATCCGTCACAAATAACTGTTTGCGAAGACAACCGGCAGGCTATCAGTTTTCTGGAATCTTTTAAGGATGGCCGTATCACAATCATTGACCGCTCATCGGAGGGGAAAGGGTGGACAGGGAAAAACCACGGTATCGGTTGGGCGCGCAAAGTGCTGATGGATGAAATTGCCGCTAAGGCTTTGCCGGATGATATCATTCTCAGTCTCGACGCCGATACGCTGTTTGGGCCGCGCTACCTTGAGAGCATTCTGCAAAACAGAATGAACTGTCCGTCAGCAAATGCCATATCGGTGCCATACTATCACAGGCTTACCGGCAATGAACCGCTCGACCGTGCCATGTTAAGGTATGAAATCTACATGCGAAGCTTCGTCATTAACCTTTGGAGGATTCAGAGCCCGTATAGTTTCACAGCGCTTGGATCAGCAATCGCTCTCCCGGTGAGGGCTTATAAAATGATTGGCGGCATGACCCCGAAACTCAGCGGCGAGGATTTTTACTTTATGCAGAAACTTGTAAAAACGGGTACTGTTGTGAACTGGAATGAAGAAAAAGTTTATCCGGCAACCCGCCTGAGCAACAGGGTTTTCTTCGGCACCGGTCCGGCCCTTATAAAAGGGATTGAAGGCGATTGGGATAGCTATCCGGTTTATAACATGCACTGGTATGACGATATTCAGGAAACATACCTTTGTTTTGACAGACTGTTTACCGAAGATATACCTTCGCCGTTGGATGAATTCCTCATATCGGTCTTTGGCTCGTTACCCTGGCCGGCTTTAAGGTCGAATTTCAAAACAAAGAAGCACTTTGTAAGGGCGTGCCATGAAAAAGCTGACGGGCTGCGGTTGCTGCAATACCTTAAAAGCAGGCAGAAATCAGAAAACCTGAATGATGACAGAAACCTTGCAGAATTATTGCAGTATCTTGCTATCCATTATCAGTCACTTCCTGCGGCTGACCTGAATCTATTTGATTTTTCGGCTTCAGGCTTATCTGAACTGGATGCCATTCGTAATTACCTGGAGAATGTTGAATCGTTTTTCCGTAAGCAGCATTATGACGAAGTTTGTAAACTGAATTCGTGATACTTTTATACTGTCATTATCCTTTTCGTGATGGACCAACTGATCACTATTCTGGGCCCGACGGCGTCGGGGAAAACTGAACTGGCGGCCCGTGTCGCGCATGCTATCGGCGCTGAGGTGATCAGTGCGGATTCCCGGCAGGTTTTCAGGGATATGAACCTGGGTACAGGCAAAGACCTGGAAGATTACCTGGTTGATAACGAACGGATTCCGGTTCACCTGATCGATATTGCACAACCGGGAACCGAATTTTCGGTTTTTAATTTCGTCACAGCTTTTAATAAAGCATTTTCTGAAATTACCGGCAGGGGCAAACGTGCCTTGATGTGCGGTGGTACAGGCCTTTATCTTGAAGCGGTCCTGAAAGGGTACAATATGACGGAAGTGCCGGTTAATGAGGAGCTTCGCAAGGAATGGTCTGCGGCCGATAATGCTTCTCTCGAAAGGATGCTGGGCGCATGTAAGCCCTTGCATAACACTACCGATACCGTTACACGGGACCGTTTGATCAGGGCCCTTGAAATCGAATATTACAGGAGAGAACATCCGCAGAATAAACCCGACCGGGATTTTTCCGGCTCTCCTGTCTTTGGGCTCCGGTTTGATCGTGCAACCGAACGTGATCGCATCACAATACGTTTAAAAACCCGTCTGGATGCCGGCATGGTTAAGGAGGTTCAACAACTAAGGGAAAAAGGGGTGCCTGATCAGCGTCTTTTGCAATATGGTCTTGAATACAGATATATAACTCAGTATATTTTGGGTGAATTGCGTTATGAAGAAATGATCTCGTTGCTTAATACGGCAATTCACCAGTTTGCTAAACGACAAATGACGTGGTTCCGTCGTATGGAACGGGGAGGTATTAATATCCAATGGCTCAGGGGAGAAGACGGGGTGAATAAAAATATTGAAACGATATTACAATGTGTTGATTAAAAGATTATTTATTACTTTTGAAAATTATTCAGAATCTGTATTCATCAAGAAACTCCTTTTATTATGAAACCAGTAATTCCGGCCGTTTTTTTGCTGCTTGCCGCTGCAATGTCATTGTTTTCGGCATGCGAAGAACAGATTGATACCGCACCGGTAATAAGTTCGATCACATTGGATCCTGATACGGTCAGGGTAGGGGAAGCATCCGAAGTTATCATAAATGCTTCGGACAGCGATGGCGATCAGATCATTTATTCCTATTCTGTGAGCGGAGGATCAATAGAAGGATACGGGGATACCGTGCTTTGGAATGCACCTGAGATATATGGACATTACACGCTGAAGTTGCTGGTTACCGACGGATCCGGAAATACGACCACTGACAGTGCCGTACTGGTGGTGTTGCCTCCGGTTAACCAAACCAGTATAAAAGGCATTGCCGCTTTTAGCAACTCAATTGATTTTGACCTTGCCGGTGCAAATGCACGCTTATATACATCGTACGAAAACTGGAACCAGGGTAAATATGCCCTGTCTGCGCCGGTCAGCGGTTTTGGCCCTATCGTTAATTTTTCATTCGATCAGTTGCTGCCGGGGACCTATCTGCTCGATATCTGGAAGGATAATGATAACAGCACTACCAGGAATACCGGCGATTATTACGGTTGGTATGGTTCCGGCATACCTGAAAATCCGTCGCTCTACCAGATAGAAATCCCCATTGATTCTACCATGACATTCAACCTCCAGATGTACGTGCTGGAATAGCGCCTCCGGTGGAGTCGTCGTTTAATCCTTGAATTCCATACTACCTGAATTTAACAACCCGAAAGCTAGCGGTTGCCGGTTTTTATGCCCCGGGGAAAGGGTTGATTTGTAAAACTTTTCAGGCTCAGAGGTCCTGGGCCCTTTCTCCCAGCATGGGAACAAAGCGGAATGTTCCGTGATTTTCCTGAACGGCTTCCGCTTCCGACACCTTGATGATCCTGGTCATAATCTGGACATCGCAAGCGCCAACAGGCAATACCATTATACCTCCCGGCTTGAGTTGACTTATCAGGGCCTCCGGTACTGAAGGGGCGGCGGCAGTGATAAGTATCCGGTCGAACGGGGCATGGGCCTTTAATCCTAGATAGCCATCCCCGTAATATGTATTGATATGGTATTTCAGTGTACTGAGCAGGCTTTTTGTCTTATCATACAGCAATTTCTGCCGTTCAATGGTGTAAACTTTTGCACCCATGGTAGCCAGGATGCAAGCCTGGTAACCGGATCCGGTGCCGATTTCCAGTACTTTCAATCCTTTCTCAACGCGCAACAGTTCGGTCTGGAAAGCGACTGTATAGGGTTGCGAGATAGTTTGCCCTGATCCGATCGGAAAGGCTTTGTCTTCGTAAGCAAATTCAAGGAATGAAGAATCGAAAAAAAAGTGGCGGGGAACCAGGTCTATGGCCGTTAGTACATTTTCATCATGGATTCCTTTCAGGCGTAATGAATCAACGAGTTTTCTCCTCATTCCCTTATGACGGTACAAATCGGTAAGTTTGTTGGCAGGCATGTTTTGTATGTAAACAGTTTCGGTCGGCGAAATTACATATTAACGATAAAGAAGCCAACTCTTTCCCGGGGGCGTTTCGAAGTTTGTCAGCCGGTATAGTATTCTGATAATTAGCCGGGTGAAACTATTTTTGTTACTATTTGCTGGAGTTTCCTTAAAATTCATTGAGGGAATAAAGATAGTTGGTAATCGTCGTAT